>CALVDX010000004.1 GCA_944326425.1 Candidatus Gastranaerophilales bacterium | reverse complement strand
TAATACGTTCCGCCTCCATCATTTGACCACTTCAATGTCTTTTCATTCAGGGCATCCGCATAGCGCGTTGATATCGCATCCGCTTCACGCGCAAGCGACATCTTTTGCGCGGACAACATCGACAGGTTATAACCTATCGTATTTTTACGATTGGTTAACGTCAACAATCTCGCCTGTGTCGATGCCATTCCCATTTTTGTCGCGTCCCGTCCTTTTTCCTTATACTTTCCTTATCGGCATTTCTCCCTACTTTCTTTAATCTTTTTTGGTTCTTTTCTTAAAATCGTTACAAAAATTTACATTTAAAGTACTGATTGAAAAATTCTTACACCCAAATCTTGCGGATAGTTAAAAAAATATTAATTCTAAGCTCTCTAACTATTTTTTGTATTAACATGAATATTGGAGATAATTATGAAATACAAAGATTATTATGAAATATTGGGTGTTAAACGTGATGCAAGTGCGCAGGAAATAAAATCCGCGTACAGAAAACTTGCAAGAAAATACCACCCGGATGTTAATAAAACAAAAGAAGCCGAAGCAAAGTTTAAAGATATAAACGAAGCTTACGAAGTGCTTTCAGATACTAATAAACGAAACAGGTATGACAGCCTTGGCTCAAACTGGCAGGGTGGTGCTGAATACACACCTCCCCCGGGATTTGAAAACTTTAGCTTCAATTTTAATAACGGGGGCGCACAAACATTTGAATTTGGGAATGCCGGCGGCTTCTCGGACTTTTTCAGCTCATTATTCGGCGATATGATGGGCGCAACACAAACATCTTCAACCCGCGGACGTTCGAGGGGCGGATTCTCCGGCTTTGATTTCGGCGGGGCCGGTTTTAACGGTGGAGACTTTGAAAGTGCCTATAATACAGGCAGCCCAAGAGGTACCCGGCAAACAAAAAAAACACAATCTGAAGATCTTGATATAACTAAAAATATCAACCTTACAGCAAAAGAAATATTTGACGGAGGTGCTGTTAACATTTCCTTCACACAAATGGATAAATGCTCCCACTGTAGCGGAGCCGGATATTGTTCATATTGCGGCGGTACAGGAATTGTTTCTTCCCCCAAATCAGTAAAAGTTAAAATCCCTAAAGGTGTCAAAGAAGGACAAAAGATAAGACTAAAAGGTGAAGGGCGCAAAGATGACTACGGACGAAGCGGAGACTTATATCTTATTGTCCATTTCAAAGACCGTAATTACCAGATAGACGGTGCTGACCTTACTAAAGAAATTGAAATAACTCCGCCGGTTGCAGTCCTGGGAGGTCAAAGGGAAATTGATACATTGCACGGTAAAATAAATATAAAAATTCCTGCCGGTGTATCCTCCGGTAAAACTCTCCGGTTAAAGAAACTCGGGCTTCCGAAAGACGGAGGTTACGGCGATTTAAACGTAAAAATCAAAATTGTAGTACCTGAAAATCTTTCTAACAAAGAAAAAGAATTATATAAACAGTTAGCAGAATTTGAAAAATAATACTTAAAAGAGGGGGAAACTAAATATAGTTGCCCTCTTTTATATTGGCAAAATCTTTTAAACGGAGGTTTGAATTTGAGCAATTATAACCATTGCCAATATACTTGATTGAGGGTAAGGATTGAATCTCTGTATTGGAAAAATCTGCAAATTGGCCTACATATTTTAATTTATCCAGTTTTTTTATTCGTGAATTATTAAAGTATGCATTTCCGCCAATATACTCAAGAGAGGGTAAATTTTCAAAAACAGCACCGTCGAAATCTGCCCATTTATTTATCCTTTTCAGCTTTGGAGCAGAATTCACAAGTGAGTTTGCAAAGTTTGCATACCCGTCAATCTGTTCAAGCTCGCCTAATGACATCACAAGAGAGTCTTCAAAATCAGAATTTCCACCAATCCGCTTTACTTTATGAAGGTTGGTAACCTCTGTACCTGCAAAAACTGCATCTCCGCGAATTTCGGCAATGCTCTCAAAAAGCCGGTTTTCATCAATACCTATATCTTCCATTGTAATATTATTTCCTAAGTCAGGAGGCGAATAAGAACCTATACTTAACAAACCATCCTCCTGTATAACCGGTTTATACCCGAGATAATCCATTAATTTATATATACGGGGAGCATTAGATAATCTGTCATCAACATTTTTCCAAATATCGGCAATAACTGCTTTTTTACTTTCAGAATCCTGTATACATTTTTCGAGTATTCCCGATAAATTAAAAGAATTATTTTCGATATATTTTTTGAGAATATCAAAAAATTTAAGAGAAATATGATTATTATTCTGCTCATTTTGAATTTCAACCAGAATATCGTTATCAAACCTTAAAGCAATTTTTGGTTTCCCGTTTTCAAAATAAATGTGGAAATCACCTTTTGATAAATAATATTCCGCATTAAAAGATTTTGTACACCACGACAGGGCCGAGAATCGTTTAAGTCTGTTAACATTTTCATCAAAATTATTTTTGTCCTTCCCCTCAGAAGGAATAACCAGCCAGCCTGAAGAATTTTTAATCAAAGCATCATCCAATGCATCTATCCGATCCATATTCTGCCGGTAAATTTTATTGAAATCAAACTGTCTGTCTTTGTCATTAACCAGAATAGAGTTTAAATCTGACAGTGCACCTTCAAAAGCATATTTGTTTAAAACAGGAGGAACATTATCGTTATTTGGCTTCAGCTCTTTTAATATTGCAGACAAAATAATAAGCGAAAGAGCCGGGGGAACAATATTATTTCCGTTCAACAGATAACTGCTCCACTCCGCAACCATAGCTCTTCTTTGAATTTCTGTTGTTTCACGTCTTCCTGTAAATTCCCGTCCAAGTAATTCTTTTATACGGTTTAACGCCCAGCATTGAAGATCCGCCGGCGAATTAAATTTTTCAACAGGAGCCTTAAATTTTCTAACACAAGCATAGTCTGTCCCCTTAAACATAGACGGTTTCATTGCCTTAAAGCCTGTGTACTTTCTTTTTTGCTCTAATACTGTTGTATATGGAGTAATATAATTAACTTTCATATATTCAAGTATGCCACTTAATTAACAGGCAAGAAATATTTTATTAAGAATTATTAATCCTTTCCCCGAACGAATATATGCACAATTGTATAAAGATTTTTAACATGTTATAATTACGCAGGGATGCGATTTGATGAACTTAGAAGGCAAAAAAATATTAATTGGAATAACGGGTGGAATTGCAGCATATAAAGCACTTGAACTAATACGTATGTATAAACGTGCAGGAGCAGAGGTTAAAGCCGTTTTAACAAACAATGCACTTGAATTTGTAACACCGTTGACTGTTCAGACACTCACCAACAATAAGGTTTATATAAACAACTTTGACACTTCATGTTACAGTCCGGAACATATTTCCCTTTGCGAATGGAGTGATATATTTGTAATCGCACCTGCAACAGCAAATACCATTGCAAAAATTGCGAACGGAATTTGCGATAACCTTCTGACTTCACTTGCCGCTGCTTATAATAAACCCTTCTTAATTGCCCCCGCAATGAATTGTAATATGTATAATAACCCGATTACACAAGAGAACATTACCAAACTGATTTCTCTTGACTATAATTTTGTAAGCCCCGCAACAGGCTTCTTAGCCTGCGGCACAAACGGAACAGGACGATTGGCTGATTTAAACAGTATTTATCTGAGAACAGCCGAACTGTTAAACCCGTTAAAACCGTTAGAAGGCAAAAAAATATTAATTACCGCAGGAGGTACAGTAGAAAAAATAGACCCGGTAAGATATATTTCCAATTTTTCATCGGGTAAAATGGGACTGGCTCTTGCGAACAGCGCCGCCAATCTTGGAGCAAAGGTTACACTTATTTCAACATTTAAAGCAGAAGGGAATTTTAATAATATAGTTACGTCATCTGCAGATGAAATGCTTGCAGAAGTTGAGAATTTATTTTTAGAACAAGATTGTATAATTATGGCCGCAGCCGTTGCCGACTGGAAAGTAAAAAATTATAACCAGCAAAAAGTAAAAAAGACAGGTAACACTGATAGTTGGAATATAGAACTGATTAAGAATCCAGATATTTTAAAAACAATTTGCAGTAAAAGGAAAGGGGCTGTACCTGTAATTGCCGGATTTTCAGCAGAAAGCGAAAACATTCTTGAGAATGCCGTAAAAAAAATCAAAGCAAAAGGATGCGATTATATAATAGCAAATGATATATCTAAAAAGGATTCCGGATTTTCAAGCGACTACAATGAGGTCTATATAATCGACAAAAAACTCAATACTAAATTTGTAGAAAAAACAACTAAAAATGAAGTTGCAAAAATAATTTTGGAGAGCATATTTGAACAAGCAGGAGATAATATCAAAACTGGAAGCGTTTGCACCGCCTGAGACCCAGGAGCCCTGGGACTGCAGCGGCTGGATTATAGAACATCCGGAGAATAATATAAGAAACCTGATGTACGCACTTACTATCACAGAAGATGTCTACCGTCAGGCAAAAAACAAAAACTGTGATTTAATTATTTCACATCACCCGCTTTTTTCCGTGTCGGTTAAGTACCGTGATATACAAATGTACTGCGCGCATACAAACCTTGATAAAGCAAAGGGAGGAACAACCGACACGCTCATTGAAAAACTTGGATTTAAAAATCCAAAAACAGAAAATGATTTTGTACGTATAGTTGAATTAAATACACCTTTGAGTGTAGAAAAACTAGCAGAAAAACTACGAAAAATCTCGCCGAAACTGAGATATATAAATAATAATCACACTGAAACTATCCGGACAATAGGGTTTTGCGCCGGTTCGGGAAGTGAGTTTATAGAAACTACAAATGTAGAATGTTTTGTTACGGGAGATTTAAAATACCACACTGCATGCGAAACAAATAAAGTTGTCTTTGACATAGGACACTTTGAAAGTGAAGTCCTAATAAAAGAAAAACTAAGAGAAATAACAGGAATAGAAGGATTTTTGGCTGATGAAAAAACTCCTTTTATTTAGTATCCTTGCTTTTTTATTAAGCGGCTTACATGTATTTGCTTATGAAACTGTCATTGTAAAGTATCCTGACGGAGAATTATGGGAACCGGTTTATTACAGACAAACCGTAAATGAAGGAATCGCACAATACGTTCTAAAAGGCGACACCTCAAGAAATTGGCAAAAAACCGTTATTATCCACGCTTACAATAATTACATAAATACAGCGAGAGCTCTTCTTGGATCCGTAATGGAACTAAACCAAAGGCAAAATCCGACATCCCGTTATACATTAGTGAAAAACACAACCAACGATGCTATCGCTGTCCGTTGTACAAATATTTACAAAAACCTTGCCCCCCAGTGCGAAATTCTCAGGGCCGCAAAAGGACACAAAGGGGTCATTACAATACATTATATAAATAAAAACATTACAGAATACCGCGATACTTACGATGACTGGTATGACCGTATTAAAAAAGCTATTTTTTATGAAAGCTATTTCAGAAATGACCGGGTTTTAAACAAGGCATTATACCTTGAATTATAAAATTTATTTTCTTTAATTTATTATTAACTTTCACTCCTCCATAGAACCAGGAAACAAAACCTCAAAAGTGTATTTCTATTAAATTTTAACGCTTGCGGACAACTTTTTTTTGTGCTATCATCCCATGTATAAAAAGAGGTTAGGAGAGGTAATTATGAAAACATTTTTTAAGTGGCTGGGAATTACTCTGGGAGTGGTCGTTGTTCTTTTGTATCTGGCATTTATTTTTGTACTGCCGCGGGCTGTAGACCTAAACCAGTTTAAACCCAAAATCCAGCAATTAGCACAAGAATATTCAAAACTTGATGTCAACTTTGAAAATGCACAAATAATTACAACTCCGCTGCTTGCTATAGGTATACAGGCAGAGGACTTATCGGTTAAGCTTCCTGACGGTTCACTGCTTACAAGCGCAAATAAAATTAAAACAAGACTCTCTCTGCCTCATCTGTTAGTTCTCTGTGTGAAAGTTTCCTGCGCAGAAATTGACTCTCCTGTTATTAACCTCGAAATTCAAAACGGAAAGCAGTTCAAAATAATCACTCTTGTTGAATCAATTCTAAACGACGGTGATGATACCATTGAACAAAAGCTCCTGCAAGCAGATGCACAGGCAGAAAGCCAGGCTGCCAAAATGCCGCTGCCAATAAGAATTAATATTCCTTCAATTAAAATCAATAATTATAAAGCAGTAATTAATGATCTTAAAACCTCACATTCTCTGACTTTGAAAGGTGAAACTTTTGTTCTCGGCTATAACGGGAAAAGCTTCAAAGTTAAAACCAATTCACAATTAATGAGCGATCAAAATACAAATATTACAGCAAATATTAACCTCAACTGTTTTATCCCGAAAGCTGCAAAACTTGATAAAGAAGATGATCCGCAGGAAATTATTGATATTCCTTTCGTAAATCCTGTTCTTATTTACAGAGATTATGATCCTAAAGGCAACATCAATATGGATATGAAAATACGCCAGAGAAAAAATACCATCCTGACCTACGGAACTCTTAACCTTGATAATTTAACAATGTCACTCTCTAATGTTACACTTCCGCCGTCTTATATACACTTAAACACACGCGGAACACGTGCAAACATAGATACAAACCTCGTTATAAAAGAAGGACAGGCTGTTAATATTCTCGGATTAATTAACTACGGCAGATATAAACTCGCCGATTTAAAAATTAAAAGCGATAAAATCTATTTTAACGACGTAATTATCCTGACTAAAGCTCTTCTTGACACTCTGAGAATTAAGAATGATTTAAATCTCTTTGCCGGTTACGGATATGTTGTTGCTGATACCCAATTTAAAACTAACTTTAAAACTCTTAAGTCTGCAGGTGATATAAAAATAAAAGATGCGGGTATTGTTAATAAAAAATATAACTTAAACTTTATGAATTTTAATTCATTAATCGATCTAAATAACAACCTTCTGCAAATAAAAGATACCGGTGCAACAATAAATGGCACCGACATCAAAATAAACGGTTCTATCAATGAAAAATCTATTGCCGATATAAATGTATACCTTGAAAAACTGCCTTTAGCACCTTTGTTTAAATCATTTGCTCCGGCTGAACTTAAAAATGCGTACGAAATAACTTCCGGAAATATTTACGCAGATGTTAACCTGACAGGAGAACTAAAAAAAGCCATAAGCAATATTAAAGTCGGATTAAAAGATTTTTCAATGTATGAAAAGGCAAGTAAAATTAAACTTGCAAACAACTCGTTTGAAGGTAATTTTACAAGCGATTTAAAGAATATAACCGGAAACATAACAAATAAAGGATTTAAGGTTACAATACCTCAATCAACATCAATAATAACAAGCGATGATACTGTTATTAATATTGATAAAAATGACATAACTATAAATCCATCAGTGTTAAAAATAAACAATACTTCAACAATAACACTTAATGGTAAAATAGCTAATTACAATTCTAACCCTCATTTCGATATAACTGCAGACGGAAAACTTGTTTCCGAAGGCATAAAACAGCTTGGCGGAAGTATGGCTGCACCATTCATTGATGCAAAAGGTATTATACCGTTTATTGCAAAGATTAACGGGGATAAAAAGAAACAAACCCTTGATATAACAATAGATACTGACAGAAGTAATTATCTTACTCCTGTTCATTTAAACCTTCTCGCCGGTAAAAATACGGCAATAAAATCAACGATAGATTTTAAACAAGACAGAATAAAAATTCATGATTCAGGTGTCTACATAAAAACACAAATTCCGGATGAAAAAAATCCGGATAAAATAATTACAAAATATAATGAAGTAATAGGGCTTTCAGGCACCGTTACAGGACTAAACTCTACACCGCACATAAATGTACTGAAAATTAAAACACAGGGAGATTTAAACGGGTCTATTCAAGGCCTTGATAATTCCAGTTTTACATTCGGCGGACATTTGTTCAGTTATGGCGCACTGCCTGCCCCAAGATTTAAGGGAAAATTTACAATAAAAAATATCAATATCCCAACGCTTTATACAACTGTAAAAACTATTATACTTGATTTTAAAGGAAATACTCTGGAAACACGGGTTTCCGATTTGAATTTAAATGATTCAGTTATGCAAATAAATACCAATATAAGCTTACTGCCAGCAGCTAACATCATTATTGACAGTCTTAATCTTAATTCTGATTATATTGATTTAGACAAGATGATGAAAGTTTCCGATGCTGCAATGAAACTTCTTCCTCAATCCGGAGTATCAGCAGTACCGGCAGGAAGTAATACAGTCAATGCAGATATACCTGTAGAACTGCGCAACGGGAAAGTAAATATCAAACGCGCTAAAACCGGAGGCATCGATGCAAGTAATATTACCTGCAATCTTTTAATGAAAAACAATATTTTGTATGTAAGTGATATACTTGCAAACGCATTTGAAGGAAGTCTGAGAGGCAATGCTTCTATGAACCTTTTAAGTTCTTTGCTTAGAGTTAATGTAAACGGAAGCGGATTTAATGTTGAGAAATCTCTGCTCGGGCTCGCCAATATGAAAGATACATTAACAGGTACAGCAAGCTTTGATACAAACGTGTCTTTACAGGGCAGCACTTACGAAGAACAAATGAAATCTCTGAACGGTACAGTAGATTTCACTATTATCAACGGTCAATTAGGGCCGTTCGGAAGATTAGAGAACCTTATTTTAGCTCCGAATATCAGGGAATCAGAGTTCTTCCAAACTGCTATCGGCGGAATAATTAACGACTTGCTTTCCGTTAATACTTCACATTTCGATGAATTAAAAGGACATATAACTTTAAATAACGGAGTAGCAGAAATAGAACCGATTACATCTTTAGGTGAAATCATGTGTCTCAATATTGAAGGTAACTTTGATATACTTGCAAACCTTGCAGATTTGAGAATAAGAGGGCGTCTTGCCTCAACGGTATCTGATATGCTGGGGCCTATAGCAATGCTCAACCCTGTAAATATGATTCAAACGAAAACAGGCTCGTCAATAATGAGCCTTGCAACACTCGGACTTTACACTCTCTTCTGTGAAACAATTTCGCAGGAAGAAATGGATGCAATCCCGCATTTCAGTGAAGAATACTCGGATTACAATGCTACAAAATTCCAGGTCATAGCAAGAGGGGATGTTGCGAAACCTCTTTCTCTTGTAAAATCATTCAAATGGCTTGTACTTCAAAGCGATATAGATAATGCTAATTCCTATATCCAACAAAGAGCAATAGAGGAAGCAGCCCAAAATACAAAAAACTTCTCAAATATTGATGAAGAAAAGGCCGGAGCAATACAAGAAATTGTTGATACAAGCAAAAATATACTCAAAGGAATAAAAGGATTTTTTAAAAAGCAATAGTTTTTAATTAAGAGGATAATTATGAAATATATAAATTGCGCCATTGCATTACTATTACTATTTGGAACTGTCACTCAAGGAGTTGAGGCCAAAATGAGTAAAGAAGCGCATGAATTGTATCAGGAAGCTTGCGGATATGAATATAAACGTAATTACCCGCAGGCAATAAATATCATTAATAAAGCTCTTGAAATTAATGGTGATGATGCAATGCTCTATACCAAAATTGCAGGATTATACGCAGAAACCGGGGATTATAATGCAGCTCTTGAAGCGTATAAAAAAGCATTAAAACTCCAGCCAAATGATGCCTTCATTTATATAAGCATAGGAAGCCTGCAGCAAAGTATGCAAAACTATGATGCTGCATTTGAAGCCTATGCAAAAGGGACCGAAATTTTCCCGAGCTATAAGTATAACTATTTAAATATGGCAAATGTTAAATACATCTCAAAAGATTATAAATCAGCAATTGATTATTACAATACATTTCTTTCCGCATACCCCGAACACATAGAAGCAAATGAAAATCTTGCAAACTCTTACCTTGCGGTTAAAGATTATGAAAAGGCCTGCGATATTTATAATAAATTATATAAAGAGTACCCTTCAAATTTTAAAGACTATTTTAGATACGGGGTTGCTCTTTTTAATACAAAAAAATATGAAAGTGCTGTACCAATGCTTCAAAAAGCAATTGAAGCAGATGAGTCAAATACTTTAGCGTGGGCAGATTTGGCATTATCATATCAAAATCTGGATGAAAAAGAACTTGCACTTAATGCCTTTAATAAGACCTTTGAATTAAACCCTAAACTAACCGGACTAAAATTTGATTATGCAAATCTACTCGGAAATATGGATAAATACGAAGATGCAATAACAGCTTATAAAGAGTATATTGAAGCGTTTCCGGAGGATGCAGCTGCATATAAAAACCTTGGCGTCGTTTATAAAGAGAGCGGAAAAGACGCCCTTGCACTACTCAATCTTGAAAAGTCATACTTGAAAGATCCGGCAAACATTGAAACCCAAAAACTTTTAGCACGGTACTACCACGAAAATAAAGATTATTCAAACGCGCTAAAATACTATGATCTGGTACTTCAAACCAACCCTGATGACTTCGATATAAAGGCAAACAAAGCACTTGTTTTGCATGCACAAAAGAACTATCCGGCAGCAATTGATTTATATAAGGATTTGTTACTGGTAAAAGAAAATGACAGAATTGCACAAAATCTTGTATCTGCACAAATTGCTTATGGTTATTATCTATTAGAACGTATGGACTATGCCCAGGCAACCTTGTATTTTAAAGATGCACTAAGGGACAGTCCTGAAGAAGGGTCTGCATATTTTGGAATTGCGGAAGCTTCTAAAGCTATGGGATTGACAGAACTTGCAAAAGAAAACTATAAACTTGCACTTGAAAAAGAACCGGACAATACAGAGTATTATAAGGCATATCAGGAATTTACAGCAGCTCTGCCGCAAGAAACCGCTTCTGATAATACATCAAAAGAAATTACAGAAGATGCAATACAAACAACACCGTTAGGAGATAAAAAAGAAGAAATTGCTGTTCCTGATAAAGTCCAAGAGTCAGTAAAAACAGCCGACTCTGCTAACGTTCCCTTGACTTATGATGATTTAGTAAAAAAAGGTAATGAGTACTATCAATCAGGAAAATATAATGAAGCCGTTGAGTATTATACCAAAGCAACAATAATGAAACCTTCTGATTGTACAACAATGCTGAAAATAGGTAATATTTACAATTTATTGGGCGATGAAGAAAAAGCAGCACTATTTTATGAACATTCAGTAGAAGCGAATCCGTCTTATGCAAACGGGTGGTTTAATCTGGGTTTGGTTTATGTAAAACTTAACAGGCATAAGGATAGTATAAAATGTTTTGATACTGTTATAAAATTAACTCCGGACTACCCTTATTCATACTATGCACTTGGTCAGGCGTATGAAAAACTCGGAGATAAATTTAATGCAATAGAAAATTATACCTTATATAAAGGATTTGAGGACGATGAACACATGCTCAATACTATCGACGAAAAAATAAAAAGACTGGAAGAATAATGAAACTCAAATTAATTAATCTTATTCTTCTATCAGCAATATCAGTAATATTACTCTGCGGTTATACAAAGCAAAAAGCTTTTGTATGTTTTAACGACCGGCCGATAACAAAAGAAACCGTCCTTCATCCTGTTTCTGAGTTTCAAACCGGCGCCAAAATTTATTACTTGTTTTTTTCTAAAAAACCTTTAGAAAATGACTACATTCGTGTACAGGTATTTAAAACAGCAGACAACATTTCACGAGGCGGATATGAAATGGTGCGTGTTAAAGAATACCGATTGATGAAAGATGAAGTTTACTATCAAACGGATTACTTCATTATTCATCAGCCAGGCAGATATATTTTACAGGTTTATAACCCGCAAAATCTTAATATACCTCTAGCCTTTGGAGAGTTTACCGTAAGATAATATCCTAAAAATCCGTACTAAAAAAAGTACGGATTTAAAATAAGAAAACAAAACTACGCATCAGCTTTAGTACCGCCTTCAGCAGGAGCAATATCCTCCTCTTCTTCCGGAATTTCATCTAAAGTCTCAAGGTCTGCATTGTATTGCGCAATCACATACTCTTGCATATCTTTGTCTTCAAAAGCAACTTGAGCGCTAATCATGTTTGACTCTACATTAGAAACATCAAGGCCCTGAGCATTTGCTTCTGTTTTGGTAATTTTAGCAGCACCAAAAACTTCCTTAAACATTTGCGCAAATTGATTGCTGTTAACTGATGACATATAAATCCTCCATCGTTGTTATATATATTATAAGTATATATTTTTTTACAAATTTCATCAAGCAAAAATTTCGTTACAAATATACACAATAAACAATGGTTGTGATAAAATATAAAGTATGAATAGTGGTGGAATAAAGAAGAGAATCTGGGTATTATTATCAGCTGTAGTAATGAGTATATCATCAATTTACGCTGCAACTACCGACAATAAAATTATCAACCTGAAGTTATTTGAAAACAACTCACTGGTAAGAATTGTAATAATAACGGAAAAAACATATACAGGGACTGTAAAAGCAGTAAAATCAGGAGAATACTATAATGTTATACTGCCAAATTTAGGTAACGGAATAAATGAAGCTTATAAGCCAACAACCCCTAATGTAGATTTTATTAAGGTAACAACTCTTCCATCATCAACAGGCAGCGGCTCATATACACGTGTTTCTATAAAAGCAGCGCCCGGAGTTATTGTTTTTGCGGAAGCCAGAGCGGCAAACCCTGAGGATTTAGCTAACATTGAACAACAAAATCAGCAAAAGAATGAAGAACAACAGCGTTTATTAGAAGAACAACGAAATAGGGAACAACAGTCCGATTTTGAAACAGAAAATGATACAATATATGAAGAAGAAGAAAACATTGAAGAAGATGAATATATAGAAGAACCCGAGACTCCCCAACCACAGCCGGAAACAAAAACAGAAGCTAATGAACCATCGCCACCGCCCCCCCAAGCCGCTCCCCCGGTAAAACAAACCCGTCCTCTTTCAACAGGCCATACAAGTGAAATTCTATATATTCTTATCGGAACAGCAGCTATATTGCTTGTTGTTATACTACTCTATATCAAAGGAAAAGATAAAATTCAGGAACTATGCGGCGATATGAATATAAATATCGACGATAATAAAAAAGCTAAGGAAAATAAAACACAAAAAAATAAACAAACCAAACCAAAAGCTAAGCAAGAATCTCCTATCGGTATGATTGATCTGGATTACAGTTACAATAGTTCTAAAAAAGAAACTGCTAGAACTTCTACTATTTCCCAAAATGAAGAGACAGAAGAAACTGTTATCGACCTTGATGAAATATATGCAGGACCTAAAACCCCTGTATTGACGTCTAAAATAGAACCTGACAATACAGAACAAACTAATACCGGTACAAACAACTCGGGAAATAATAACATAAGTCCTGACACAGAAGATGAAGACATTGACGATTTTCTTTCGGCTTTTGTTGATGAAGAAGATGAAGAGTACGTTGATAATCAAACAGCAACCTCTAACAGCACTACTAAGCCAAACGATGATAACCCTGAAAATATTAATCTACAAACAGATATTCCGGAGGACAATCTTAAAACCCAACTTGCAGCAGATACCACTATTAATAATGAAGATAATCCTATTGATAATTTAATTGATGATGTAATCACTACCCAAAATATGTCATTTACAGATTCTGATATTGATGCCATAACTACAAAATTACAAGCAGATATGTCTTCTGAAATCATGCAAACATTGCCGGAAAGGGCTAACGAAACACCACATCAAAAACTAACAGTTGAAGAATTTGATAAAAAATATCCGCTGCTCAGTGATAATGAAATTAACAATATAATTAACAATAAAAATATTAAATTTAACGATATTGATATTAATGTTATTTTTTCACCAATAACATCTTATGAAATGTCTGAAGACGCTATTCTGGAAGCAAAACTAAGAAAAGAAAGAGTAGATGAAGAAAATATACAATATTATGAGAATGAACAAGATTTTGCATTTACATTAATAAAAACACAAGATGTACAAAATCCTGATGAACTCGTTGTCCTGGATAATAATGTTTATCCTGATTTAGAAAATGTTGATTTTTCAAATGACGATATTTTCAAAGAATTTTCATTTGCTAAACCCGATTTTCCCGATATGCCTAATAGTGATACCGCTCCAACAACTGAAGATATAGATAATGCAATTGCGCATGAAATGGAAATGATAAACAAACAAAAGCAATTTGAAGAAAATAAACAACAGGAACAAGCCCCCTCAGATAATGATCCTATTTTATCTGAATTCAAACTAATAAAACCGGAAATTGAAGTTCCAAGATCGGATGAACATTTTTCTACAACAATTTTCACTTCTATGGATGATATTGAAGCACAATTTAAAGCTCTGGGAGTGGAATTCAGTTCTGACGAAACAGAAGAACCTGCCATGTTAAACCAAACAAATCCTGCTGCAGAAATAGTAGAACCATCTGAAGAAAATAATATGCAACAACAAGAACTTTCTACCATCACCACAGATACCACAGACGAAAAAATGCAGTCAGATGAACAGATTTACGCATCATGTAATATCGATTTTTCAACAGAACTTTATATTACATCTTACGAAAATCACATATCCCTAATCGGTATGAAAAATGGTACAATAACAAAACTGTACGATTTTAATAATGGTGAAATTCCCAAAAAATTAACAGCAAGAAAAGCGGAAGAAACAGAAAACGGCAGTATCAGATATATTGTCCGTGCAGATAAGGAAAAATTTGTTATAGATATCTCTGACAATGATATAAAAATGGTTCTTGCATTATGATAAAAAAGATACTTGCTATGCTGTTTCTGCCACTAATTATGTGCGGCTGCAACAGAAATTCTGATAATGAGCAGGTAACACTTAAATTTTCCACATGGGGAACAGCTTCGGAAATTAATATAATTAAAGAACTTATAAAGGATTACGAAGCGCAGCACCCTGAAATAAAAATAACACTAATTCATACTCCGCAGAACTACTTTAAAAAATTACACCTGCAATTTGCCTCAAAAACTGAACCCGATATTATACTAATAAATAACCAGAATATTGAAAGATACGGGAAATTTTTAATAACATTTGATGATAAAGAGTTTAAAAACGTTTTTTTCCATAATGCAATAAAAGGTCTTTCGCTCAATAATGAACTAAAGGCTATACCAAGGGATATTTCAATTCTTGTTATATATTATAATAAAACTTTATTAAATAATAATTACATTCCCCTTCCGCCCCGGGAGTGGAATATGAACGATTTTCTCACAATTGCAAAAAGATTAAAAAATAAAAATATATTTACAATACCATTAGAAGATGATTTATTTTATACCTACCCTTTCATAATGAGTAATGGAGAATCCCCTGAAACTATAAATATAGAAAATTTAAAAAACTACTCAAGCATTGATTTCTATAAAAGTTTAAGTTTAAAACATCACTATGCACCGCAGAATTATGAACTGGGAGCAGCAACGGGATGTGAATTTTTTCTAAACGGTAAAAGTGCATTCCTGTTATCCGGACGCTGGGTAACTCCTAAACTAAGAGAGTATGCTCAATTTGATTGGGATATATTACCTTTCCCCGCCGGTAAGGCAGGAAGCTTAGCACCCTGCGATGCCACAGGATGGGGGATTTCAAAGCGTACAAAACATTTAAAAGAGTCTGCTGAATTTGTAAATTATCTTTCCTCAGAAAAAGCCTTAAATAAAATGACTTCAACAGGTATAATTGTTCCGGCGAGAAAAAACTGCGCTAACAGCAACATATTTTATGCTCCGCCGCCTCAAAATTCAAAACTATTTATAACTCTGGCAGAAAACGCAATTCCAATAAAATACCCGGCAAACTATGATTATACAAGAGACAAAATAAATAACCTATTAAAGACATACAAACAGGAAAAACCGGACAGAGAAACCGAATTGCCAATCCTCTGACCGGTTTGTATAAAACTGTTATAAATGCGGCTAAATCAATTGTAAAGCAATTGAAGGAGTTTGGTTAGCTGTTGATAACAGCGTAGTAGCCGCAGACTGAAGGATTTGAGCTTGCAAGTACTGTGTTGATTCTTCAGCAATATCTGCATCACGAACGGTTGACAGTGATGATGTCAGATTTTCAGTAGTAACAGAAATAGAATCAATAGCTGACTCCAGACGGTTTTGCGAAGCACCAAGGTTAGTAACACGCGTACTAATATCAGAAATTGCATCATCCAGTTTTTCCAGCTGATCAGCTGCAGTATCAGCAGCAGAACAATCCTGAGCAAATGTAGCATTAGCCACACCTGTTAATGACTGTGCAGAAGCATCCGCAAACAAATCTGCAGTAAGCGTTACACGGCTGTTAGCAGAACCATCAATACCAACCTGAATATTAACAGGGCCAGTAGAACCATCCATTAATAACATACCATTATATTCTGCACTTGCAGCGATACGATCAATTTCCTCAAGGCGGGAGGTAATTTCAGCCTGTATTGCCGCTCTTGAATCATCTGAATAAGTACCGTTTGCAGCCTGTTCGGTCAAATCCCTGATACGTTGAAGGTGCTCATTAATTAAGCTGTAGTTTTCTTCAGTTGTTGTCAACATGTCCAAACCAATCTGAGCATTATTAGACGCTACGTCATAAGAACTAAGTTTTGCACTCATCTGAGCCGCAATACTATATCCTGCCGCATCATCCTTTGCGCTGTTGATTTTGTAACCTGTCGTCATCCTTTCAATTGCAGTATTCAATTTGTCTGTTGCTGACGTTAGGTTCTGTTGAACTTTTAGGGATTGTACATTTGTAACGATAGATAATGGCATATTCAGGTTCTCCATGTTGTTCTGCGCAGCCTTGCGCAAATCCTACATGGTATATATTCCTGATTTTTGATATTTAATAACAAAAACTATTTCATTTATTTACAAAAGTTTACAATAGTGCACAAAATGCTCTGAAATTAAGTATTTCAGAAAAGGATACAGCATTTAACAAAAAAAGGCGACACCCAGATTCGAACTGGGGGATAAGAGCTTTGCAGGCTCCTGCCTTACCACTTGGCCATGTCGCCCCACTAGATTATGTTATGTTACACATATAAAATTGTCAAGTCATACATAATACTAAAATGGCAAAGCAGGAATATAAAGTACTTTCAAAAACTGCATTAAGTTTAAATAAAAGGGCAGGAATTAATCCCTGCCCGTATAACACATATACCAAATCAAAAGCTATTATAGTAACTGTAATGCTATTGATGGGGTTTGGTTTGCAGTTGAAAGCAATGTCGTTGCTGCTGACTGCAAAATTTGAGCTTGAAGATATCTTGTAGATTCTTCAGCTATATCTGCATCCTTGACGGTTGAAAGTGAAGAAGTTAAGTTTTCAGTAGTAACATTGATTGAATCGATTGCAGACTCAAGTCTGTTTTGAGAAGCACCTAAGTTTGTAACACGTGTGCTTATATTATTAATAGCCGCATCAATTGTTGACAGCTGATCAAAAGCATCTGTTCCGGAACAATCCGAAGCAAAAGTCGCATTATCAGTTTTTAAAAGAGTTTGAGCATCAGCTGCTTCAAATAAAGTACTGGCAAGTGTTACACGGCTGTTAGCAGAACCGTCAATACCAACCTGAATATTAACATCATCTACTAATGAACCATCCATTAAGTTCATACCGTTATATTCTGCTGATCCAGCTACACGATCAATTTCATCAAGACGAGCCTTAATTTCAGCTTCAATCGCAGCTCTTGAATCATCGGAATAAGTACCGTTTGCTGCTTGCTCGGTCAGGTCTCTGATACGTTGTAAGTGGTCAACAATCAATGAATAGTTTTCTTCGGTTGTTGTTAACATATCCAGACCGATTTGGGCGTTGTTTGAAGCAACGTCATAAGAACTTAATTTCGCCTCCATTTGTGCTGCAATACTATAACCTGCAGCGTCATCCTTTGCACTGTTGATTTTGTAACCTGTGGTCATTCTTTCAATTGCGGAATTTAATGTGTCGGTTGCCGCAGTGAGGTTTTGTTGCACTTTGAGTGACTGAACGTTGGTAACAATAGATAAAGACATTTTGAGACTCCTTTCATTTTGTCTTGTATTTTTTTACATGCATCCTTGCGTGGTTCCCACAAAATATATATTCCTGTTTTTAATTTTTCTATAACAAAACTAATTCATATTTGTTACAAAAGTTTACAATAATTATAAAAACAATCAGTTGTAAATAATGTATCGACAGGGTTTTAAGAGCTTTTTCAAAAAACAAAAAATTGGCGGTTGAAAAATGCAACCGCCAATTAAATAAACAAATCTCTATCTACATCACAAAACCCGATGCCAGCATTGAAAGCTTGGACTTAAGCCACTCTGAGGTGTTTGTACTAATGAATTTATAAGTATGTTTTTCAAAATCAGACAAATTAGCCAACGGGAATTGTATCTGAACAGAGGTTTCCAGATTTTTAAGTGTTAAATATTCGCCGTTTATTTCATCTTCGCCCAGAATTATAGCAAAACAGGCTGTCTTTGCAGCTTTCTCAAGTTGCTTTGAAAACTTTTTGCCGGCCATATCAAAATCTACGTTATAACTTAAAGCTCTAAGACGTTCGGTTAATTTAATGGCCTCCAGTTTATTATCTGAAACAACATAAATATCGAGCTTTTCGTCCTCCAATACAGGTAAAAGCACCGCCAGCCGTTCCATCCCCATTGCCCAGCCGATTGCGGGAGCAGGCTCTCCGCCTAAGTTAGAAACAAGAGTATCGTAACGACCGCCGCCGCAAACGGCATTTTGCGACCCGAGGTTTTCTGATTTTATTTCAAAAACAGTTCTGTTATAATAATCCAACCCTCTTACTAAGAGTTTATTTACAGTATAATTTACCCCCAGATTATCAAGGTAATTTTTTAACTGCTCAAAGTGCAGCGTACAATCAGGACAGGTATAGTCAGATTGGATAACCTGCTGCACTTCAGGAAGTGCAAAAATTTCCTTACAAGATTCAACCTTACAATCTAAAAGTCTCAATGGATTTTTTTCAAAGCGTTCTTTACAGTCATCACAGAGTTTATCATAGTGAGGACGCAGCGTTTCAATTAACAGAGCCCTGAATTCTTTTCTGCAGTTTGTACACCCGAGGGTATTTAACTCTACAGAGAGATTAGGCAGCCCGAGTTTTTTCAGGTAATTAAGCGCAAGCAGTATAACTTCTGCATCAGCAGACGGGTCTTCGATACCGAACATTTCGACCCCGACCTGATGGAACTGGCGCTGGCGCCCTGCCTGCGGGCGCTCATACCTGAACATAGGACCTTTGTACCACAATTTTACAGGCGCTGAAAGTCTGTGCATTCCGTTTTCAATATATGAACGAACAACTCCTGCTGTATTTTCCGGTCTTAAAGTCAATGAGCGCTCTGACTTTTCAAACGTGTACATTTCTTTATTTACAATATCGGTTGTATCACCAACACCGCGTTGAAACAGTTCGGTTGCCTCAAATATAGGAGTGCGGATTTCCTTATAACCTGCCCTTGTAAATATTTCAAGCGCAGCCGTCTCCATTTTATGCCAAACCGCCATATCCTGCGGTAATATATCCTTTGTACCCTTTTGTACCTTAATTATCTGTGCCATATTAAAATTATAATAAAACCGGAGTCTTTAAGTCAATTCAAATTTGAATTATTTTATGATAGAATTTTCACGTTAGAGGAAAAATGAAAAGGAGATGCCATGGAATTTGTTACAGCATTTATTCAAAGTAACGCAATAGCTGTATCTGCTGCGATTTTGATAATTGCATATATATTTATTGCAATTGAAAAAATCCCCAAAACTACAATTGCACTGCTTTGCGGTAGTATTACTTTGATTCTGGGGCTTTTAAGCCAATATCAAACAACAGGTGACGGCGCTTTTGATCCGCGCTACTTTATCAACTTTATTGATTTTAACGTAATATTCTTACTTGTATCAATGATGATTATAGTAAGTATCTGCGCCCGCAGCGGAATGTTTAACTGGATTGCAAATGCAATGCTGAAAAAAACGAAAGGGCATCCGGTAAAAATATTCTTTGCCCTTGCTATTTTCACTGCTATTGCTTCAGCATTTTTAGATAATGTTACAACAGTAATTCTTATTATGCCTGTAACTTTTGTTATTGCTAAAGAATTGGATATTAATCCAATACCTTTTCTTATAACAGAAATTATGGCATCCAATATTGGCGGTACAGCTACTTTAATAGGCGACCCGCCGAATATTATCATCGGAAGTGTTGCAGGGCTTTCCTTCCTGGACTTCTTAAAGGAATTAACAGGTATTGTAGCATTGATACTTATAGTAAATGTTATTATTCTCGCTTTTATATTCAAAAAACAACTGGTTACTACTGCTGATAAAATGGAAAAAGTAGCAAACCTTGATAACTCAAATACAATAACAGATAAGTTCTTATTATGGCGTTCAGCAATCGTGCTTGTTCTTGTAATAATAGGATTTGTTCTGCATGATGTAACACACATTCAAACTTCAATTACAGCAATGCTCGGCGCAAGTGTTCTGCTTTTATTTGAAAAACCCGCTAAAATATTTGAAGAAGTTGAATGGAGTACTATTTTCTTCTTTATCGGTTTATTCATTATAATCGGCGCACTGGATGCAGCGGGCGGTATTAAACTTATGGCAGACTGGATTTTACATGTAACTCATGGTTCACAAACCGCGGCTTCAATGATTGTTATCTGGTGTTCAGGTATCCTCTCCGGAGTTATTGACAATATCCCTTACACGGCCACAATGGCACCGATGCTTCTTGAAATTCAAAACCAGATGGGCGCAGCTTATGCACACCCGCTATGGTGGTGCTTATCCCTTGGTGCATGTCTTGGCGGAAATATGACAATTATCGGTGCAGCCGCAAATGTTATTGTTTCTGAAACGGCTGCAGGTAAAGGTCATCCGATTAAGTTTATGTACTATCTGAAATATGGTGTTCTCGTAACATTTGTTTCTTTAGTACTGTCAACTCTTTATATCGGAATACGTTTCCTCCACTGGCTTGGATAAGGGGGTAAAGGGGCAAATAAATAGATATAGTAAAAGCGTGTGGATTTTATTCCACCCGCTTTTACTATACAAATAATATCATTTATGCATTTATTATTTTGCTGCATAAATTTACAAGCAGCGAATACAAATACACAGCCCAAAATATGATGCTGCATTGCAGATAAAACAAGAGTTATGATGATGCTGCCGATATTTGTTTGTTAGCAGGCATTCTTATGGGCGGCGTACGCCCGCAAAAAGGAGCCGGATTAAGTAATATAGGATACGGGCTTATTATGCTTGGAGCAATAGGCGCAACCGCCGGTATAATTAAGCGTGCAATAATAAGCAATAAAGTTAAACAAGAAATGGAAAATGTGTAAACTTTCCCGCCACTTAACAAATCTTTGCAATTATTTGCAATTAAAATATGTTTGTAATATCATAGAACAGTACGCCGATAAAAACAGAATGTGGGAGCCACATTCTGTTTTAGATAGAAAACAAATTATATAAAGGAATAAAACAATGGGCATTAAAGGAAAAAATGACAGAATGGTAGTTCTTGCTTGCGAAGACTGCAAAGAAAGAAACTACACAACCGTTAAGAACAAAAAAAACATAAAAGACAGACTTGAATTAAGCAAGTATTGTCCGACATGTAAAAAACACACTAACCATAAAGAAACTAAGTAGCAATAAAGCAGGCGAATCGGCTCGTCTGCTATAAGCGTCCTTAGTTCAGCTGGTAGAACGTCGGTCTCCAAAACCGGATGTCGGAGGTTCGAGTCCTTCAGGGCGTGATTTTATAAAAAGGAACAAAAATGAGCACTGAAACTAACGAAAATGTGAAAATGACAAATGCCGCAAACGGAATTGTTAATTATTTTAAAGGCGTAAGATCCGAATGGGGCAAAATTACCTGGCCTGAAAGACAGCAGGTTGTCGTTGAAACCGTATTTGTTGTAGGTATCGTTTTTGTATTTACCGTATTTATCTACATTGTAGATATTTTATTTGATTTCGTATTATCCAAAATATAAGGTGAATGGTAATGAGTGAAAAAGACCAAGAAATGAATATAGCTGAAACAGAAGAGAATGATGAAGTTTTAGCGGAAGAACAGCCGGAAGAAGAACACAAAAGCCGCCGCAAAAATGAAAAACGCTGGTATATTGTACACACATATTCAGGCTACGAAAACAAGGTTAAAAGCAACCTTGAAAAACGTATTGAATACATGAATATGTCTGATAAAATTTTCCGCGTAGAAGTTCCGCAAAAAACCGTTACCCAGATTAAAAACGGCAAAAAGCACGAAAAAGATGAAAAAATCTTCCCTGGCTATGTTCTGGTCGAAATGATTATGGACGAGGACAGCTGGTACGTTGTCCGCCACACGGCAGGTGTTACCAAATTTGTCGGTTCCGCTAAAAAGCCAATTCCGGCAAAAGAAAGCGAAATTAAAAAGATTATCCACCGCTCTACTTCACAGGTTCAAAAGATTGAACTTGACGTTAAAGCAGGCGACAAAATCAGAATTATATCCGGACCGTTTGCAGACTTTGTCGGTGATATTACGGAAGTTTATCCGGATAAAGCTAAACTCAGAGTTAACGTTTCGGTATTCGGTCGTGAAACCCCTGTTGAGTTAGAATACAAACAAATTCAAAAAATATAATGAATAGTACGTGGAAGGGGCTGCCCCCCGTTCGTACCACGAAAGGAGAAATAAAATGGCAAAAAAAGTAGTAGGTAAAATTAAACTGCAAATAGAAGCAGGTAAAGCTAACCCGTCACCTCCGGTAGGTCCGGCGCTCGGTCAGCACGGTGTTAACATCATGGATTTCTGTAAGCAGTTCAACGCTAAAACAGAATCACAAGCAGGTTACATTATCCCTGTTGTTATTGATGTTTACGAAGACAGAAGTTTCACTTTTGTTACAAAATCACCTCCGGCTCCTGTTTTGATTAAGAAAGCAATCAACCTTGCAAAAGGTTCTGCTGCACCTAACAAACAAAAAGTCGGTGAAATTACCCGCGCTCAACTGGAAGAAATCGCTAAAATCAAAATGAACGATTTGAACGCTACATCTATGGAAGCAGCCGTTAAAATGATTAAAGGTTCTTGCAGAGCTATGGGTGTTACAGTTAAAGAAGAAGCGTAAGTAAATTATGGAAGGACTTTTGTCCGCTAATACCATGAAAGGAATTTTAAAATGTCAAAATTAACTAAAAAACAAAAAAAGGTTATGGAAATGTTAGAAGGGTTTGAACAACCGACAACTTCCACGCAAGCCATAGCTAAATTACAAGAAATATCAAAGGAACTTTCAAAGTTCAATGAAACTGTTGAATGTCACATGAGATTAGGTATTGAAGTAAAACACGCCGATCAACAAGTGCGTTCTACAGTTGTACTTCCCGCAGGATTAGGAAAAGAAGTCCGCGTTTGTGTTATTGCTAAAGGGGCTAAAGTTACCGAAGCAAAAGAAGCAGGCGCAGAATTTGCAGGCACTGAAGACATTATCGACAAAATCAGCAATGGCTGGTTTGAGTTTGATACTCTTATAGCTACTCCTGATTGTATGGGTATGCTCGGTAAATTAGGTAAAGTATTAGGCCCTAAAGGCTTGATGCCAAACCCGAAAACCGGAACAGTTACTCTTGATATTGCAAAAGCTGTTAAAGATGCAAAAGCAGGTAAAGTTGAATTCCGTGCTGACAAACAAGGTATGATTCACTGTCCTATCGGTAAAATTCAATTCTCTCAAGAAGACCTTATTAAAAACTTTGCAACTCTTGCAGATGCAGTTTTAAGAGCAAAACCGGCTTCTGCAAAAGGTACTTATGTTAAGTCCGCTTACCTTACAACAACAATGGGACCGGGGCTTAAACTTGATACTAAAAACCTTGCAAGCGAAGTAAAAGAACTTCTTGGTTAAGCTTAAAAAAACCTTTATGAAAAGCGGAGGATTATTCTCCGCTTTTTTTTGTATAAAATAATATTATCGTATCCGATTAAATTCACTTAACACCATCCCCCTTGACTTAGAGCAGCTCTAATGCATTACACTAATATTCAGGAGTTGATAAAATGGACAGAAGAGATTTTATAAAAAACACTTTACTCACAGCTGCTGCAGCAGCAGGGGCAGGAATTGTCGGAGTTTCTGTAACACAGAGCAGCGAAAATACAGGAGGGAAAAAGATGAAAATACTTGTTATAACAGGCAGCCCGAGAATGAACGGAAATTCAAATACGCTTGTTGATAATTTTATAAAAGGAGCCGAAGAAGCAGGGCATAAAGTTGTACGTTTTGATTCCGCACAAAAGAACGTTCATCCTTGTATTGCCTGTAACAAATGCGGTATGAACGGAGAATGCGTGTTTAAAGACGATTTTGAGTTTATAAAAGAAAATATTATTGACGCAGATGCAGTCGTTCTGGCAAGCCCGATGTACTATTTTGGGATTTCTGCACAAATCAAAGCTGTAATTGACCGTTTCTATGCAATTAACGGGCAAATACACCGCCCGAAAAAGGCAGTCCTGTTTATGACTTATGCTGATACTGCTAAAATTGAAGCAGAACCAATTATTAAGCATTATGAAAGACTTATATCATATCTGGGCTGGAGTGATGCCGGACAAATTATTGTTCCCGGAGTATGGAATGCCGGTGATATTAAAAGCACTACATTCCCGCAAAAAGCCTATGAACTTGGAAAGACAATCTAATCAAAAAATTAAGAGGCGTACATCGCCTCTTTTTTGTATGACTTAAAAAAATTATGCGAAGTAAATTCATATAATCCATAATATTTTTTGCTATAATAAATTATAGTTTTTCTAGGGTTCCGCGGAGCAATTCCGGACTGGACCGAGAGAAAACCCGTAAATTTACGGACACGGAGGGACAAAAGCCCGGGAGATTTAACATCTCCCGGGCTTTTTTATAAAAAAAGAAAGGAACTAAACATGGAATGGATTCACTTATTAATTGCCGGATTATTTGAAATAAGCTGGGCTATAGGGCTTAAATATTCTCACGGATTTACGCAGCCGGTTATTTCAGTCATAACTGTAGTTTGTATGATTGCAAGTTTTTACTTTCTGGCTCTTGCATTAAAAAGCCTGCCTCTTGGAACAGCATACGCAATTTGGACAGGTATAGGGACGTTAGGAACTGTTATCCTTGGAATAATACTTTTTAAAGAACCGGCAACTGCTATGCGCCTGATTTGTATCGGGCTTATTCTCTGCGGTATTACAGGATTAAAATTATTATCAAATTAATAATTCAAAATAATTTTGTAACATTTTCTCTATAAATCGTTGTATTATTACTTTGCTTAGTGCAAAATGAAGTAAGGCACATTACATAAACAATCTTCCCTTAAAATCTCCGGAAGATATGTATGTAAATAAAATATGGTATAATGAGTTATAAACAAAATTATAAAGGAATAGAATATGGCAAAAGTTAATGTAAAAATCTGTATGGGAACAACTTGTTTTGTAATGGGCTCATCACAGCTTCAGGATCTGGTAGATATTGTTAACAAAAGATATGGAGAAGATGTGGTAGTAGTTGGCAGCACCTGCCTTAACTACTGCACCGATAATTCCGAATATTCTAAAGCACCATACGTTAAAGTTGATGATGTTATCATTCAGGAAGCTACAATTGATAAGGTTTTACAGGAAATAGATAGGAAGTTAAAAGAAGATGGGAAACAATAATAGTCAATCAATACATTTAAAGAAAGAGATTTTAGCAAGAATAATAGAAGCATTTTTTTCAGATAATTACGAAGAAAATACCCGACTTATACCTTATGATATGAGGCCAAAGGGTGCCGATGTACCATACAGATGCTGTATTTACAAAGAAAGAGCCATATTAAAAGAGAGGGTAAAAGCAGGTTTAGGGTTTGCACTAGAAGATGATATTGAATACAAGCTTTTATCAGATTATGCAAGAGAAGCTGTTGAGAGGGAAAAAGTTGATGAAAACCCGTTAACAGTCCTCGATGCAGCCTGTGCAGGCTGTGTTCCAAGCCGTATTTATGTAACCGATTTATGCAAAGGCTGCGTCGCCCGCCCTTGTCAGGCAGCTTGTAAATTTGGCGCAATAGAAATGGTTGACGGCAAATCAAAAATTGACGGCAGTAAGTGCAAAAGCTGTAAAATGTGTATGAATGCCTGCCCTTACAACGCTATTGTAAAACTTGCAGTTCCTTGCGAAGATGCCTGCCCTGTAGGCGCCATCCAAAAAGATGCAAACGGTATTACAAGAATTGACTTTGAACAGTGTATTACTTGCGGCAAGTGCGTTGCAGCCTGTCCGTTCGGCGCAGTGCACGAAAAAAGCCAGATTATTGATATCCTGAAATACATCAAGTCCGGCTCTAAAAAAGTTATTGCAATGGTTGCACCTTCTATTATAGGACAACTTCCCGGCAGTATTTATCAGTTAAAAACGGCAATGAAAAAAGCAGGGTTTTACGAAGTATTTGAAGTAGCGCAAGGTGCTGATGTAACTACACTGAATGAAGCCAAAGAATTTGAAGAAAGAATGGAACACGGCGCACCTTTTATGACAACTTCGTGCTGTGCCGGATATAACCAGTTTGTAAAAAAACATCTTCCGGAAATTCAGGAGTTTAAATCTACAACTGAAACACCGCTTTATTACATTGCAGAAATCGTTAAGAAAAAATACCCTGATGCGATTACTGTATTTATAAGCCCGTGTGTGGCAAAACGTAAAGAGTCAATGGAAAATCCTAATGTTGACTACGTTATGACTTATGAAGAACTCGGTGCACTTTTTATTGCAAAAAGAATTGAAATTGCCGAATGTGAAGAAGAAAAATTTGATACAGAAAGCTCTAAACAAGGCAGAAATTTCGGAGTAACTACCGGAGTTGCGGAGGCTGTTAAATCAGTATGTAAAAATCCGGAAGAGGTTAAACCGTATATAATTAGCGGACTTACCAAGGATACAGCCAAAGAGTTAAAAACTTTTGCAAAAAATAAAAGCTGTCCGGGATGTAACCTTGTAGAAGTAATGTGCTGTGAAGGCGGATGCATAGGAGGAAATGCGACTATAAACATTCCGCGCGTCGCAAAAAAGGAGTTAAAAACATTACTTGATAACAGCAAAAATCTGGAAAGAAACGATTAATTTTATAAACTTTAACATATAAAAGCGGCTTGTTAACAAGCCGCTTTTTATTACATTAATTCAAAAAGCTTTTTTACAAACTTGGGCAGCCCTTTTGTTTTTTCTCCTACTTTATCGCCACGGTTAACCGCCTTTAACAAAACTTTCTCATCACCGCCCGCGCTATAATCTAAAGAATGCGCAATAGCATCTGTATTTGAAATAATCTGTTTATCACGACATTTTACAACACTAACTTTTGCCGGACGCTTGTGCGCGATTATCTCTACATTATCCCTTGTCCGCATATATAAATCCATTGAATTATCACTGAATTTTTCTTTATAGACTTTTGTACCGTTAGGAGTTATGCCCATCATTTCTTCAGGAGTCTGTCTTATAACTGCCTTATAGCCGTTAAATTTACTGCCGTCAGGCCGCTGGCCGACATAAGACTTTGTTAAACATAAGAGACGTTTGCGGGCAGCAGGGTAAACTTTAGGTATTTTCATGTTTTTCTCCTCAACTGTGTTCAATAATTGTAATACAAATACCGTTAATTTACAATTCCTCTTCTGTTTCTTTTATTGGCGCCCCTATTACTCTTTCAAGTTCAGCCGCATTCACGTTATAATCAAGAAGGTTGGAATAATAGCTTAATTGCGCATTTAAATATGTATTTTCAGCATCTTTAAACTCAATAGCATTACCAAGCCCGACCTGATAACGTCTGAATGCCTGATACTGTTGTTCTTTTGCCTGCTGCAGCGCAAGTTTAGAAACCCCGAGGCTGTCAAAAGAATTCATAAGATTTATATATGCACTCTTAACTTCCAAATACACACTCTGTTTTTCGAGTTCATAATCAGCTACGAGTTTTTTGTAATTAGCTTTTGCCTGATCAACCTGTTTCTTTAACAAATATATATTTAAAGCCGTATAATTAAGCTGTACACCAAATTGGTATCCGTTATCACTATCAATCCGCTGCCCGCCCCTGTTATACGATGCAAACCCGCTTATGTCAGGAGCAAATGCTCTTTTTGCGGCACGAACGTTAAGTTCGGCAGCATCCATACGTTTTTTTGCAGAAAGGAGCGACGGTCTTGCGGCTTCTGCAGTACTTAAAAGTTTATCAAATTGTACATCATATACTTTTGTATTTAGTTTACTTTTTAAAACTACATTTTCCAGTTCCGGAATCCCCACTGCATTAGCAAGCTGCGCAGCTGCGAGTTCATGTGTATTTTTTGCTTTAATAAGGTTTACCTTAGCATTTCCAAGGTTATACTCTGCTGTTGTTACATCTATTTTTGCCTTTTTACCAATTTCATAATATGCCTTGGCCTGTTTTAACTGGAGTTCAAAGTCTTTAACAGTATCCTCATACACAAGCTGTTGTTCTTCGGCAAAAAGGACATTATAATATGCAACTTTTACATTATAAATAACCGTTTCAATACTTGCTTCTGCATCATACCTTGATGATTCATAAGTACGTTTTGCCATATCGGCATTTGCTTTTGTTTTTCCGAAGTCAAACAAAAGCATGTCTGCAGAAAGAGTCGGAACATAAAACAAGTCGTACTTCCTGTTCATCATACTTGAATAAGCACCGCCGCCCATCGTCATCAGCATATCGTTTCTTGAATAACTGGTACCGGCGCTAAGCGTTGGGAAATAATTAGCCCATGCCTGACCGATTTGGGTTTTATAAATTTCGGCGTTGCTTATTGCTGACATTATTGACGGGTGGTGGGTAATTGCAAGTTTAATACAATCTTCAAGAGTTACTTCACCGTTAAAATCTTCGTATTCAATCTGGCTGTTTATTACGGGGAATTTAGTTTCATACATTCCCTCTGCCTCTCTTGAAGTTTCTTCCTTGGTTTTCTGGTTTTCTTCTTTCTGCTTGCGCTCTTTTCGTTTGTTAATCTTTATTTTCTTTTCCGGTTTTACAATATGAACAGGTTTTTCGTTTTTATCATCCTTATTTTTTCCCCAGAACGCAAATGCCGCCCCTGTATTTAGAGCAAAGATTGAAAACATTAGAACTAAACTTATAAATCTTTTCATTATTAAACCTACATCTCCAAATCTTCTTCAGTAATTTCTTTTGTCGGAAACTTGTCAACAATATCCTGAACAATAACGTAAAACGCAGGAGTAAGAACAGCACCCAGTGTACAAGCCGCAATCATACCGCCTATTACCGTAGAACCTACGGATATTCTTGAATTAGCGCCGGCGCCGACTGCAAAAAGCATAGGCATAACGCCGATGATGAAAGCTAATTCCGTCATCATAATAGCTCTAAATCTGAGTTTTGCAGCTTTAATAGCAGCCTCTTTAACCGGCAGACCGTGCTTTTCGTGTTCCTCTTTGGCAAACTCTACAATCAATATTGATTGTTTAGCAGCAAGCCCCACAAGTGTAATCATACCGACCTGTGAATAAATATCGAACGCCTGATTAATCATCATCTGGAACAACAGCGCCCCTAATACTGCAATCGGTGAAATAAGCAGAACGGCAATAGGAATTGTATAACTTTCATACAGAGCAACAAGGAAAAGGTATACAAATAATAATGCCAAACCTACAATCATAGCCGTTTGTCCGGAGGCCTCACGTTCCTGTGCGGAGGTTCCAGACCAGTCAAACCCCATATCATCCGGCAGAACACTGTTTGCAACATCCTCCATTGCATTCATTGCATCGCCCGAACTCTTACCTGCTGCCTGCTGCCCTTGTATTTGAACAGATTTGTACTGGTTGTATCTTGAAATTGAAGCTGTACCAACGGTTTGTTTTAATTTAATGATAGACAAAATAGGCACCATTACACCGTTTGTGTTTTTAACATAGATGCCGGAGAGGTCTGTTGCTTTATTTCTGAACTGGCTTTCAGCCTGTAATTGGACTTTAAACACACGGTCATATTTATTAAAGTCATTTACATAATAAGTTCCGAGCATTGATGAGAGAGTTGAATAAAGTTCCTGTAAATCCACTTTTTGCGCAAGCGCTTTTTCATAATCAATTTCAACTATGTACTGCGGTACATTTGCCTGAAATGATGTATAAACACTTGATAACGATGGATTCTGATTTGCTGCGGCAATAAGCTTATTAGCCCAGGTTTCAAGTTCTTGCGGCGTGTATTCGCCTTTTGAAAGCATTTGGAATTCAAACCCGCCCATCATACTCATACCGCTGATTGCCGGCGGAGAAAAGGCAACAATAGAGGCCTCTTTTGTATTTGCCGCTACGGCTCTGACTTTATTCAAAATTGCAACGTGGGAAAGATTTGTTGCCTGACCTTTTATTTTACGTTTAACCCAGTCAACCGCACCAACTTTTCTGTCAGCATAATCATCTAACTGAATAATAACAGTAGACTGGTTTGTCGACCCGTCGCCGCCGAATACCGTAAGTTTTGCTTCATCAATGCCGTCAATATCACGGATTTCGTTAACAAACTTTGTTGAAACATCTTCTGTTCTTGATAATGACGCACCGTCAGGCAAGGTTATACTTGCAAGAAGAACACCTTGATCTTCATCCGGGATAAAACCTGTAGAAATCATTTTGAAGGACAGAAGGGTTAACGCTACAATTGCTACGTAGAAAATTACTACAAGTTTTTTGTTATAAACAAATTTTTCAACATATTCCATATAAAAGTCTTCAACTTTTGCAAAGAAGTCGTTGAACTTTTTAACAATGATTTGCGCTTCATTATTTATTTTATTTTTTATTATATTGAATAAACTGTGTTTTTCTTCTTTGGGTTTATTATTACTCCTGTTATCTTTGAGAAAGTGAGAACACATAGCAGGAGAGAGAGAAAGTGCGCATATTGCAGAAATGGCAATAGAAACAGCGATACATACCGCAAACTGCTTATACATAACACCCGTCATTCCGCCCATAAATATAATCGGTACAAATACCGCCATCAGCACCATTGCCATAGCAACAAGTGATGAGCCTACTTCTTCCATCGTAAGCTGGGTAGCAATTACGGCAGATTTTCCCTCTTCAATGTGCCGTTTAACGTTTTCTATTACAACAATAGCATCGTCAACAACAACCCCGACCGCAAGAACGAGGGCAAACAGGGTAAGCAGGTTTATTGACATCCCCATAACGTTCAGTGCAAAAAATGTACCAATCAGCGAAACCGGAATAGTAACACAAGGTACAAGTGTTGCCATCGGATCTCCGAGAAACAGAAATATGATAATAACAACAATCAAAGCCGTTAAGAGAATAGTTAATTCTACTTCTTTCATCGATTCATGGATAAATGTCGCATCGTCTTTAACGTACAGAATTTTTATCCCGTTATTAAGAGTTGCGTTTAATTCGTCAACTTTTGCACCAACCGCCTTAGACAAATTAATAATATTTGCATCCGGAAGCTGTGATATTACAACAACTGCAGCAGGTTTCCCGTTTACAAGCCCCAGATTGGAGTATGACGCAGCTCCTAACTCAACCCGTGCAACATCTTTAAGCCTTACGTTAGAACCGTCCATGTTTGAACGTATAATTATATTTTCAAACTGCTCAACTTCGTCCAAGCGTCCCTGAGTTTTCAGTGTTAATTGCAGGGCGCTTTTTTCATCAGTAGGGAGAGCCCCTAACGCGCCGGCCGTAACCTGTGTATTCTGGTTAGATATTGCCGTTTTAATTTCGCTTGTAGAAACGTTTAAACCTGCCATTTTCTGGGGATCAAGCCAGATTCTCATTGAATAATCGCCGGCCCCGAATACGCTTACATCAGCAACCCCTTCAACCCGTTTTAATTCATCTTTAATATATATAGAACCGTAGTTTGTAAGGTCTAATTGCGACCAGTTGCCGGATTCAGGATACAGTGTAAGAATAATTGCGCCGGAGCCGGAAGAGCGGCTGATTGCCGTAACCCCCGTACGCTGTACGTCTTCAGGCAGTTGTGATAAAACCTGCTGTATTCTGTTCTGTACATTCATCAGATTAATATCTTTATCAGAACCAACTTTGAAGTATAGAGTAAGTGAATAACTCCCGTCATAAGAGGTTGAGGACATATACGTTAAATCCTCAACACCATTGAGTTTATTTTCAAGAACAGTTGCAACGGAGGATTCTATTACTTCAGCACTTGCGCCCTGATATGAGGCAGAAACTCTAACCTGCGGCGGTGTTACGTCAGGATAACTTTCCTGCTTTAAGCCGAGTATTGAAATTATCCCGAGAATTACTATACATACAGAAATTACAAGTGCAAAACGCGGTTTTTGTATAAAAAAGAATAACTTATTTTTATCAAATATTTTTTTCATTAGTTGCTACCTGTCGGTTGTGCTTCAGTATCAGTGTTGGATGTATCAGTTGTTTGTTCAATGGTTTTTAACTTTTGCCCTTCCGCTGATATATTTTGTATACCGGAAACTACAATTGTATCCTTAAGCGTTACGCCGTCCTCTACAATCCAGTTTGTGTTTATATCGTCTGAAACTTCAATATTTTTCTTTACGGCCTTGCCATCTTCAACTGCCCAGACATAGTATCCGCTCATTGCATCACCTTTGGTACATGCCTGCGGAACAGTTATATATTGAATTTTTTCCGGCGCAATAAGTTCAACCTTCATATAGTCGCCCGGAACAAGCCAGTATTTTGAATTATCAAATACAGCACGCATACTTACCGAACCGGAATCCTTATCAATTTTGTTATCAACAAAATCAACCGTGCCTGTTTTGTCATACCATTGACCTCCGCTAAACTGAACTTTTACCTGAACATCTTTAAACTGATTGCTTGCTTTTAAAAGCTTTACAAAATCATTGCTCTTAAGACTGAATGAAACATATACAGGATCAAGACTTGCCACATTAACAAGCGATCCGGAAGTTGCAGTGACATAGTTTCCTTCCGTAATATTAACCTTGCCTATTCTCCCGTCAATAGGTGATTTTATATTTGTGTAGCCTAAGTTTACTTTCGCAAGTTCATATTGCTGCCTTGCGGCCTCAAGAAGCGCCCTGTTCTGGTTTCTAACCGCAAGAGTCTGATCAACGTCGGAACGGCTTATTAAATCCTCCTTAACTAATGCGTTAGCGCGGTCTAATTCCTGCTGTGCATTTGTAAGTAATGCTTCATACTGTTTCACCGAGGCACGTGCATTATTTACTTCAAGTTCATATTCTCTTGGATCAATCTTAAATAACAACTGACCTTTTTCTACAAAATCACCTTCTTTGAAATACTTTTTAAAAAGGAACCCCGGAACCCTGGCAACTAAATCGACTGAATATTTTGCCTCGACCCGTCCTGTAGCTTCTGCCGAAACATTTACTTCCTCTATATGCGGATTATCTACAATTACCTCTTTGGGGGCCAGTAAAGCCTGCTTTTGGATTATCCCGAGTATTGCCCCTGATACCTTGTTATACACAATCGGCACTATTATAACTAACAGCACAATAATTGCCGCTTGTTTTCTATTTAGATTTATACCCATAACTCTCCCGGTCTGAATTGATTACTTAACATGTCTTAATACTATAGAGTTTATTCACTCTTGTCAATATGTGTATTTCATACATCATCCCCCCCTTTTGTAAACAAATTTTAAAACAGATTTTATAAAGCTACTTTTAATCTTAAATGTAGTATTTGCAGGACTTTTAAAAAATAAATGATTGTAAAATGATATTTTCGCTATCTTATTTATATTGAAAAGGATATAAAAAGTGTTATAATGATAATGTCCCCATTTAACAATAGGAAGTAAACATGGATCTTAGTCAAATTAGCAGTGATATGACTGCAAATGCAGTAGAATTAGCTTATGCGGTGCAAGGAATTAAAGCACAGCAGCAAACAATGCAAATTGCAGGCAACTTAATTGAAGATGTTGCTGAAATTTCGGCAGAAGCAATGTCCAGATATACTGCTGAAGCAAATCAATAATAGTTTTTATAATATGTGTGATTGTGTGCCGGTGACTGCAGGCAGATTTTGTGTTGCGGCAGCGTTTGCCGGTTGCTATATAGAGTTTCACATTTTAGTACTTGAAAAAAAATATTATTGTTCTACAATAAACTTAGCCTGCAGCGGTATCGTCTAGGGGTCAGGATAGCAGATTCTCATTCTGTTGACACGGGTTCAAATCCCGTTGCCGCCGGGTTTTATATCGTTAATTTTGAGAATTAAATTAATTACCGTTTCTAAATGTTTCATTGCCCTTTTAACACTGTTTTTTAATGCTGTTTGTGTTGTTAAACGTTCAACAGCATGTAACTCTTTTTGAGGATAGAAGTCTTTATAACTTCCTTTAGATAGTGTTTCGGCTACATTAAAACAAAACAGTTTTCTTAAAAAACCTGAAATATTCCCTTTAAGCTCCTGGCAGGTTTCCGGCCTGGACTGAATAAAAGCGTTTTTAAATTCGTCAACAGTAAGTTTTCCTACAGGAGAAAACGGCTTAAAACGTTGGAAATGAAATAAATTTTTTATTTTCTCTACCCCGGGAACTGTACTTAGTTCTAACCTTGTCAAATTTTGAAGCTCGCCTAAAAAACTTTCACTTTTAAGCAGCTGTTCGGTATGCTCCAAAGAAGCACCGCTAACAGCAAAATCCATCAATATATATTGTCTTTTTGCATTATCAGTTAAATTTTTGCGGCTCAAACCTATATGCTCTAAATACTTTTTATAAACATCCGTGTCTTTTATTTCTTTAGGCAGTGAATGCCGCATTTGAGAGAGCGGAATTATTTTTACATCCCCGCCCAGAAGCTTTACGGTTTCAGCTACAGTAGCAAGAGAGCGCCCGACTGCTATTAATGTATAATTATCCCTGCCGTATAAATTATCAAGATAATTTTTAACTTTTTCAGCAACATCACAATTTACCCTTGCAAGTTCTTTTAAACGTTTCGGGGAAAATTTACTGATTAAAAATTTTTTAACCGGCGATATTTTGGTAAAATTTTCAGACTGCATTTGTAAAGAGCTGCCCAATAGTGATTGACAATTTTTAATTTGAACATTTTTCCTCTGAAAAGTATGATTGTTTTTGCATGATGAAACTAACATACTTATATAAAAGTCCTGAATAATATTTTTTGCCACGTAATGACAGTAATAAAGATTTATTAATTTTATATCGGAAATGGTACTTGAGGCACAAAAAGAATACTTAAAGATATTATTAAGGACTTTTACACCTATACAATATTTCTGAACAGCTGAGCAATTTTCTTAATATATTCATTACAACAGGAAGGAAATATTAAGTTTTATTTATGTATTATAGGCATTATATTTGCTTTACAGCTAGTTTTTTTGTGTTAAAATAGTTATATTATTTGGGATATAAGGAGGAAGTTTTGAGCCAGCAAAATATGTTTTCAGACGGGAAAATCGTTCCTGTTAATATAAGAGAAGAGATGAAACGTTCATATATAGATTATGCGATGAGTGTAATTGTTGGACGTGCACTACCGGATGTCAGAGACGGGCTAAAACCTGTTCACAGACGGATATTGTTTGCGATGAACGAACTTGGCATGACGCCGGATAAACCGTTTAAAAAGTGTGCGCGTATTGTTGGTGAAGTTCTCGGTAAATACCACCCACACGGGGATACGGCGGTTTATGAATCTCTTGTCCGTATGGCTCAGGATTTTTCAACAAGATATTTAACAGTTGACGGACACGGAAACTTTGGTTCTGTTGATGGCGACGGCGCCGCAGCAATGCGTTATACAGAGGCAAGGATGCATAAAATAACAACATCTATGCTTGCAGATATCGACTGTGAAACTGTTGACTTTATCCCAAACTTTGACGGCTCGCTGGAAGAACCTTCTGTCCTTCCTGTAAGGCTTCCTATGCTTCTTTTAAACGGGGTCTCCGGTATCGCTGTCGGCATGGCAACAAATATTCCTCCGCATAACCTGTGTGAAATTGTTGACGGTACAATTGCTTTAATTGACAACCCAAACATCACAGTTTCTGAATTAATGGAATACATAAAAGGACCCGATTTCCCGACTGCTGCAACGATTGTAGGTCTGGGCGACATTAAACAGGCTTACGAAACAGGCCGCGGCTCTATTAAAATGAGAGCAGTTGCAACAATAGAAGAAATTCCAGGCGGCGGCGGACGTCAGGCAAGAACTGCAATTATTGTTACAGAAATTCCTTATCAGGTTAACAAAGCGCAGCTTATAGAAAAAATTGCAGAACTTGTAAAAGAAGGAAAAATAAACGGAATTTCAGACCTCCGCGATGAATCAGACCGCGAAGGCATGCGTATAGTGATTGAACTTAAACGTGATGCAAAGCCTGATGTAGTAAAAAATAATTTGTTCAAATTTACACAATTATCAACAACCTTCGGGGTTAACATGCTGGCTCTGTGCGGAAAACAACCGCGTTTAATGAACTTATATGACGTTCTTAACGAGTTTGTTGAACACCGTGTAGAAATTGTTACACGACGTACAATTTATTTCTTAAAGAAAGCAAAAATCAGAGCGCATATCTTAGCCGGCTTATTAATTGCTTTAGGCTCATTGGATGAAGTCATTGAACTTATCAAAAAATCCAAAACCACCGATGATGCACGCAACGGTTTGATGAGCAGATTCGGGCTTGATGCGGATCAGGCAAACGCAATCCTCGAAATGCAATTAAGACGTTTAACCGGATTGGAACAAGACAAGATTAAAAATGAATATGATGAATTAATCAAAAAGATTGCAGAATATGAAGATATTCTGGCAAGCAGACAAAAAGTTCTGAATATTATTAAAGCAGAACTTCTTGAAGATAAAGAAAAATACGGAGATGACAGAAAAACCCAAATCGTGCCGGAACTTGACGAAGTAACAATAGAGGATCTTACTCCTAATATTCCGATGGCTGTCTTTATTACACACCAAGGATACTTAAAGAGAATTTCTCTTGATACATTTGAACGTCAAAATCGGGCAACAAGAGGAAAGAGCGGTATCAAAACGAAAGAAGATGATGATATACAGCATTTCTTCACAGCAATGATGCACGATAAAGTATTATTCTTCAGTACGAAAGGTATATGCTACAGCCTGAACGTTTATGACTTCCCTGAAGGCGGCAGACAGGCTAAAGGTTTACCGATTGTTAATGTTCTGCCAATTTCGCAGGACGAAAAAATCACTGCGGTTGTACCTGTAAGTAACTTCTCACATGATATGAACCTTATTATGCTTACACAAAAAGGTTATATTAAGAGAATTGAATTAGATAATTTTGCAAATATCAGAAGAAGCGGTATTATTGCAATCGGACTGGAGGAGGATGATAAACTCAACTGGGTTAAACTATCTAAAGCCAATGACGAGATTATAATCGGAACATCTTGCGGTATGGCCATTAGATTCCCGATTGAGGACTTAAGACCGCTCGGCAGAAGTGCAAGAGGAGTTAATTCAATGAAACTCAGGGTCGGCGATACTATTATCGGATGTGATATTGTTCCGAGAGATAAGGATGGCGATTTGTTGGTTGTAACTTCTGACGGATTTGGCAAGAGAACAAAAATATCCGAGTTTAGAACACAAAACAGAGGCGGCATCGGCCTAATTGCAACAAAGTTTAAATCAAGCGCATCAAGACTCGTGGCCTTAACTATTGTTGACGAAAAAGATGAAATCATGATAGTAACCGCAAATGGGGTTGTATCAAGGATTAAGGCACAGGACATTTCATGCCAGGGCAGACCGGCAACCGGTGTTAAGGCTCAAAACCTCTCGGATAATGATACTGTAGTATCTTGCAACAAAATAGTAAACACTGACAGCGAGGAAGATACTTCTGCTTCTGCACCTGCAATACCGGAAGAAAGTGCTGTAACAGGAGAAGAAGAAACCTCTGTACAGGGATCTTTACTTGATAACGAACAAGAATAGAGCAATAAAAAGTATTTACAGGGCGCATGTTGATATTTATCAATGTGCGCTTTTAATTTTCTTCCTTTCTCTCTTTCTCACAAAAAGAAAACGGTAATAGAATAACCCACTACCGCTCAAAATCTCCTCTTAATTGGAATACTTATATATTCATTTCCAAAAATTTATAAATAAAGTATACTCCAAAACCATTTGAATGTATAGCAGAAATGTGTATACATGCCTAAATATTTACAAATATTTTTTAGATATTCGAGCAAATACAATAATAGCGAGTGTTTTACCCAATTAAACTTACCCCATGAAATTTTTACAATAGTTTTGTTACAAAAAATTCATAATCTCTTGAAAAAAAGTAATAACAGGAGAAAAAATAGAAAAATGAACTCTCTGTTATTACCGGCATTAACTAAAAACAAAAAGGAACCGGTTATAAAAACCAGTCCCTTTATACTCCTTATTATATACCTGAAATTAGTATCTGTAATGAGCAAATGCTTTGTTTGCTTCAGCCATTTTATGGGTATCTTCACGTTTTTTGCAGGCTGCACCGATACCGTTAGAAGCATCGATAAGTTCAAGAGTAAGCTTATCAATAAATGATTTACCGCTTCTTGCTTTTGCAGCAGTAATTAACCATGAAGAAGCAAGAGCAAAACCTCTGTCAGCTTTAACTTCAATAGGTACTTGATAAGTAGAACCGCCGATACGTCTTGCCTTTACTTCCAATAACGGTGTAGCGTTAGTAACTGCTTTTTGGAATACTTCCAAGGCTTTTTCGTTAGTTCTTTCTTCAATTTTTTGAAGTGTAGCATAGAAGATTTTTTCTGCTAATGACTTTTTACCGCGTCTCATGATTCTGTTAATAAATTTAGAAACATCGATATTATTGTAGATTGGATCCGCTGCGGGGATTCTTCTTTCAGGTTTAGAACGTCTTGACATTATTTCTTACCTCCCTTTTTAGCACCGTATTTAGAACGGCTTTGTGCTCTGTTAGCAACACCGGCTGTATCAAGTGTACCTCTAACAATGTGATATCTTACACCCGGAAGGTCTTTGACCCTGCCGCCTCTAATCAGTACAACACTGTGTTCCTGAAGATTGTGTCCGATACCGGGGATGTATGATGTAACTTCAAATCCGTTGGTTAATCTGACTCTGGCAACCTTTCTCAAAGCTGAGTTAGGTTTTTTAGGGGTAGTAGTGTATACCCTTGTACAAACGCCGCGTCTTTGTGGACATTCCATAAGAGCCGGCGATTTGGTTTTGTCTGTGAGCTTCTTACGTTCAGAGCGCACAAGTTGGTTAATTGTAGGCATAATTTCTCCTTTTTACCTTTATAATGTACATTTTGGCAGATAGTTATGCTTTCCTTTGTAAAATATCGGGATAGTTATTATACTGTGCCGAAAAGTTTATTAAAAGGATTTCATACTTAAACAGCTTCAAACTGTCTGGAGCCTGTCTCCGCCGAGTCCCGCAACCGGAACCAGCTTTAGAGCCTTCCGCCCCTTTGGAGCTTCCTGACTCCACCGAGCCCCGCAATCGGAACCAGCTTTAGAGCCTTCCGCCCCTTTGGAGCTTCCTGTCTCCGCCGAGTCCCGCAACCGGAACCAGCTTTAGAGCCTTCCGCCCCTTTGGAGCTTCCTGACTCCACCGAGTCCCGCAACCGGAACCAGCTTCAGAGCCTTCCGCCCCTTTGGAGCTTCCTGACTCCACCGAGCCCCGCAATCGGAACCAGCTTTAGAGCCTTTGCCCTTTTGGAGCCGCTTATCTGCCCCCCTTGAGCCGTCAAATCCGGCAAGAAAATTTCGACTAAGGTGCTAATATGATTAAACATCACACACAGAGGGATGTCAATGTTTTGTTTTAGGGAATAGATGTATTTTTATTTATTTGATACAAAAGTTAATCTTTACTCTTGAATTTCTGAATTAACTCAGGATTTTGGTTTAAAAAATCAATGTATGCTTTTAAGTTTATATAGACTGCTGGAGAAATAACGTGCTCAATCCGGCAGGCATTTTCTTCTGCTTCTTTTTGCTCCACCCCAAGGACTTTCGCAAAAAATTCAGTAAAAATCTTGTGCCTGGAAATAACTTCTTCTGCTGCTTTCTTACCTTTGCTTGTAATTGCAACATCATCGTATTTTGTATAATCGACCAACCCGTCTTTAGCGAGCTTTTGTACAGCTTCGGAAACAGAGGCGCGGCTCACGCCGAGTTTTCTTGCAATATCTATCGAACGAACTTTTCCTTCACTGTTTGAAAGGTTGTAAATCGCTTCAATGTAATCTTCAAGACTTGAGGATAATTTTTTCTGCGGCAAAATTGACTCCTTCATTAACCAAATATTAAGGCTTTAAGTCCCAACCCTATAAGTATTATACCACCGGCAATTTCAAGATAAAATGCCGGAAACTTTTTGAGGATAAATCCGCCCCAGAACCCAAAAAGCGAATTAAAAAAGGTTATTACTCCGATAAGTATAGCAGGCAGTATGATTGTATTACCGCAGAGCATCAGGGAAATTCCGGCAGAAAAGGCATCAATACTGGTTGCAACTGCAATCATAAAAAGACAGGAGAGACAAAGGCATTTGGGTTCTTTTTTTTCTTTTTGAAAAGCTTCGCGAATAAATCTTACACCAAGATAAGCAAATATTAGAAATACAATTATATTAGCAAAACTCTGAATATACGATTGAAGAATATTTGCAAAATAAAATCCAAAAATCGGCATAAGGAACTGGAAAAAACCTGTAAAAAAAGCAAGCAGCAAGGAACTAAGCCGTTTCCTTTTTTCTATAACCAGCCCGTAAGTAAATGATACGACACACGCATCAATCGATAATGCTATCGCCAAAAGTATAACTTCTACTAAACTCATCTTTTTCTTCCATATTCAAATTAACATTTATTTCAAATACCCTTGCCCAGGGATAAGTAAACTGAACAGATGCAGGATACCATCCAAGGAACTTACCGGCCTTTTGAAGAAAGGGCATCATAAGATTTTCAATATTTTGCGGCTTATCAATTAAGCGGCGGACATTAGCCTGATAAGCCCAATCATCAAGAAATCTTATCATGAGCAATTTTTCGTAAGCCGTGCGGTTCAATATAGCCGAATGATAAACAACTTTAGCCAGACATAAAAGACTGCCGGTAGTATTTGCGGTTGTATTCCACGCAGAATAGGCGAGAAAATTTTTATCTCTGCCGTTTTTAAAGAGTGCCTTCACAAAAGAATTATCTGCACCGTTTGTATATCTTACATCTGCAATAATATAGGGTTTATCAGGGGGAATAAAATTCCCATTGAACGGGTCTGTCTCTATTTTCATAACAATCTCACCCTGATGTTCCTTAAAATTATTAACTATCAGAATGATATCTGCATCTTTGTATGGTTTTATTTTAAATCCTGCAAGTTCAACTTGTCTGATAACAGATTTTTCAACAGATATATCTTCATAATTTGAAATTAAAGATTTAGAATTTTCCTCCAGAAATACCGGACATATAGAAACATCTTTTTCTATCGTACGTGCAAGGAGAGTAAGCGGGATTTCGTCCGCTCCGGTCATTACGTCAGCACCAAGCTTATAGAGTTCATACCCCTCATCTGTATTCAACCCGAATTGCGCACAATCGTCTTTTGAAAAAATCAAAAGGTCAAAAAATCCTTCTTTTTTCCAGTCAAGATAAAGCTTGTTAATTTCAAAGTTTCTTTTACGCCCGTCCAGATAATCATTAAGGATTATATCAGGTATCCGGCTCTTTGCTTTCTGGCATTCTTTGGAATCTTCGCCATATTTAGAATGATTAAAAGAGTATTCAAATATTTTTTGTCCGTAATCAGCCCAGTACTCTTTTTCTTCAGTATTAATATCGTTATTAGAAATCCGCATTATACTTGAAAAGGCAAAAATTTTTCCTGCTTTTTGTTTTAAGACCGTTTTGAATTTTTCTAAATGTATTCTAATATCATCATAAGAACGCCTGCTGCGTCTTGAAGGTATTAATCCGCCGTAAGCAATTGTATCGAGGGATATAACAGCATAATCCACAAAAGGTATTTGCTGGAGCCAATCATAGATTTTAGCAGCATCTGCGTTTTTATCAAGCCCGCCCAACAATTCAACAGGAGGAGAATAAAACTCTATACTCTCATCACAAGAAATAATATCTTTAGGAAGATAAGTACATACAGGACGATTATCTATAGGTATAAAACAAATCCTCATAGAATTATTTTAGCAAAACAAAACCTATTTTTCTAATAAATAAAATTTATCATAAAAGAATTGAATTTCAGATTTTATGATGTAAAATGTTAAAGATGAGATGATTTTAGACTGAATAAGTCAATAAGTTATCAGAACAGGAGTGTATATGAGTAAAAATTTCAGGTTTATCAAGGATATTAATTACCGGTTTGATAAATATATAAATATAAATAACAAAAACCTGCTAAACCTTTCATCAAACGATTATTTGGGGCTTAGTACAAAAAAAGAACTTGTTGACGAATTTTTAGAAACAGGTAAAAATTACTTCTTTTCATCTGCATCTGCAAGGCTTTTAAGCGGAAGTGAAACTATATATAAAGATTTAGAACTTTTAGCCGCACAAATATTTAACAAAGAAAAAGCTCTTTTATACAATACAGGGTATCAATGTAATCTTGGAGTTATATCAGCTTTAAACGGTAAAGGCGATGTTGTTTTTTCGGACAAGTTAAACCATGCCAGCATAATTGACGGAATGCGTTTATCCGACGGAAATTTTTTCAGATACAAACATCTGGACTATGACAACTTAGAAGAATTATTAATTAAGCATCGTAATAACTTCAAGAATGCAATAATTGTTTCAGAAAGCGTATTTTCAATGGATGGAGACTGCGCCGATATAAAACGGCTTGTAGAACTAAAGAAAAAATACAACTGTACATTAATGATAGATGAAGCTCATGCTTTTATGGCCGTAGACGATGATTTTGGCGGAGGAATAAGCAAAGGCTATGATGTTGATATTGTAACCGCTACATTTGGCAAAGCATTAGCATCATTCGGGGCCTTTGTTGTTTCAACAGAAGAAATTATTACAACATTGATAAACAAATCACGATCATTTATTTTTTCAACAGCAATCCCTCCTATTAATATTGCCTGGACATACTGGCTGCTAACACAGCAGGCTGATTTAATAATGGCACAGAAAGCAAAACTATTTAAGAATGTAACGACTGTTCAAAAATACTTAAAGGATCTGGGCATTGAAACCCCGTCTGTAACACAAATAATCCCGTTAATACTTGGGGAATCCGAACGTACAGAAAGAATTTGCGAACAACTCCAAAATCTTGGATATTTTGTCCTGCCTATACGCCCGCCTACGGTACCTGAAGGAAGTTCCAGAATACGGATTTCTCTTACCGCTGAAACCACCCTTGAAGATATAAAACCATTGTTGGATAATATATCTGATGAACTTCAACTGGCTAAATAAAAAAGAAAACACTAATCTTATAATATTTTTTAACGGCTGGGGCATGGATGACAGCGTGGTAAGGCATCTTAATCCGGAGAATTATGATGTCTTGACTATTTGCGATTACAATGAGCTTTCACCGCTTCCGGATATTTCAGAGTATAAAGAAATACATGTAATCGCCTGGTCTATGGGAGTTATGATTGCAACTCTGTATAATTGCAGCCAGAAAAGCGCCACAGCAATAAACGGAACATTATTTCCTATTAATGCCGAATATGGGATTAATCCGAGAATTTACAAACTCATGGAAATGAACTTTGATGAATTGTCTGCTAAAAAATTTATAACCAACATGTTTGACGAAATCCCGGGGAATTTTGTATTTCCCAAACGAAGCATAAACAACCAAAAAGCAGAACTTAGCGCTTTGAGGGACTACAAATCCAACGAAGATTATCATTACACCAGAGTAATTGTAAGCAATAATGATAAAATTATACCGTCAAAATCTCAAATTAATTATTGGAAAACTCCGGAAATTATAAACAGCGGACATTGCCCGTTTTTTGAATATACAAAATGGGAAGAACTATTATGAATGAAATGCTGCTAAAAAAACGTTTTCAAAAAAGCATTGTCAGCTATAACGAAAACGCATTTATACAAAAATCAATGGCAGAAACGCTTGTAAATATTCTTCCGGGAAAAGATTATGACGCAATTCTGGAAATAGGATGCGGAAGCGGATTTTTAACACAACAGTGCAGCCAAAAGCTTAACTATCAAAAATATACAGCTAATGATATTGTAAATGAGTGTTATAGTATGATAACCAAATATGATAAAAACATTCAATTCCTGTCCGGAAATATTGAAAATATTAAACTTGAAAACAAGATATACAACCTTATTATTTCAAATGCGGTTTTTCAATGGTTCAAAAACCCTTATAAGACCATAGAACAACTAAAGACACACCTTACACCAGGCGGCACTTTTGCCTTTTCCAGCTTTGGACACAGAAACTTTTATGAAATAAAAGAATTACTTGGTATCGGACTGGACTATTTTGAATATTCAAACAAGGTAAAAGAAGATATAGTTGAGATTGAATTTACTTCTATAATCGAACTTTTAAAACATATCAAGCAGACAGGAGTTAACGCGATAACAAATTACACCTTTACGAAGGGCCGCTTACAGGAGTTTGAAAGAAAATATATAGAACGATTTGGGAAAATAAAACTAACTTACAACCCCGTTTATGTAATTGTTAATTATCCTGAACATTAATTTCCGTAAGGGCAAGTCTTGCATTCTGGTAAGTTGGATCCTGTTCAAGAATTTCCTGATAGAGTTTATTTGCTTTCTCTTTATCATGGGTTTCATAAATAAGCGCCAGATAATACTTTGCATCAACAAGCGTATCATCAAGAGAAATAGCTTTTAGCAATGATTCCTCGGCATTTTTAATATCCTGCTGCGAATGATATAAAATTCCCATCTTCATGTGACCTACAGCGTTTTCTTCATCAATACTCAACAGGTCAGCCAAAGCTTTTTTCTCCTCAAATACATTGCCAAGCTGGTGATGGCACTCCGAAAGTTTAATATAATCCTGACACATTTCAGCTTCGTCTTTTTCAAATTCTAAGGCTTTTAAAAGATACATTACAGCATCATTATAGTTAGCATTCTTCATACTAACCATAGCAAAATTATAATAGACTTTAGGATTAAGCGCATCATACTGCATGGCGTTAGTAAGGTATTTTAAGGCCTCAGTATCATCAAATTTCTTCCCTCTTTCTTTATACATAGCCCAATCAATATAAAGTTCGCAAATTTTTGACCGTATTTCTTTAGCTTCTTTCTGGTCAGCATTATCTAAAAGAGTTTTATACCGTTCCAGCGCTTCTTTAAAGTTTTTATTACGCCGGTAGGCCATTGCCAGTTCCATCGTGACATCAAAAGCGCTTTGTGAAAGCATAACCAGATCCTCAAGAATATGAATTCCTTCATCAAGCCTGCCTTGTTTAACAAGCAGAGATGCAATTATATTTCTTGTTTTAAAAGTATCTGCACCCGGTGCTTCAAGAAGCCTGTTAGCGGCATCCAAAGCCCCGTCATAATCCTCCAGCTCCGTTTTTATTTCAATTATATTATCCAACAGACCTATTTTCTGGCGGTTATCCGTCGTAAAGGTCAGCATATATTCAAGTATTTCCAAGGCTTTAGGCAGATTTTTAATTTTTATATAAAGATTTGCAAGCTTTCTATTTGTGTCAAAATCTGTAGGATAAATGGTCAGCCGCTGCTTATAAGCTTCAAATGCAGCAGGATAATACCCTGCAGCTTCATTTAACTCAGCAAGTATTGAATATATATCGGCCTGTTCCGGAGATTCTTCAATCATTTCAGTATAAAGCTTATATGCGTTAATTGCAGAATAAATCTGATCAGTTTGTTTATATAGTTCTGCCAGGCGCTTTACAACATCAGCTTGCTGCTCATCCTGTTGATAACAAATTTCAAACTGGGTAAGTGCATCCATATACATTTCTTTTTTCACATAACATTCCCCGAGGAGTTTACGAACTTCAAGGTTTTGCGGTGAATGTTTTATAAGTAATATACACTCATTTATTGCTTTATTAATTTTTTTAGTTTCAAAATAGGATTTTGCAAGGTACTCTCTAACTGTATAATTACCGGGGACTCTATCCAAATATTTCGTTGCAAATAGTTCTAAAAGCGCATACTCTTTTTTCTTGTACAGTACATCAACTTGTTCAATAATATTTTTTGTAGTTAATTGTAATTCTTCATGAGGGTCTTTTGAACCGGTATAAAGCAGCAGAGAATACAGTACATATATAGCACCTCCTGCCAATACCACTGCTGCCAATATTATAATTAAATTAACCATAAATTCCCTCTTATTTTTAAATTATATATTATTTTAAGGTAAAAGGGAATACTATTTGTGCATGAAAAAAGGCACACAAAACGATTTGTGTACCTTTAACAGGTTAAATTTGTTTTTTACTCTAATTTTGAGCAATTTCTTCTTTTTGTTTTTTGATAAGGTCCTGGATTTTATTAATCATTTCTTCGCCTTTAGCCTGCATATCGGAAACAATGTCATCTGCTTTCCTTTGAATATCCTTAACCGTATCTTCCGTACGTTTTGCAACATCAGAGGCAACATCACCAATCATTTCACGGGTTTCAGCACCTGACTGAGGGGCAAGCAAAATACCTGCTAACGCACCAAGCGCTGCGCCTACTGCAAATCCTGCAAAAAATTTCATAACTGACATAATATTTTCTCCTTTTCTTTACTAAAGTATAAATGACCCGTTGTAGAAATAAATTCAACAAAAAGACTAATCAAAATGTTTACTATTTTAATTTTGACTTGATATAGGCTGATATGCCATTAAAGGCCATTTTAGAAACAGCAAAAATTCCTCCGCCTACCGCATAAAGGAATTTTTTACCTTGTCTGGCGGCCTCTTTTACTTTACCTTCAACATTAGTCACAATATTATTAGCTTCTTTTACTCTTGTAGAAACTATTTCTACTGTCTCGCTTACATTTTTGAGTGTCGGTTCAAGTTCTGTTTTTACGATGTTTGCTGTATCATTCATAGTATTTGTAAGTCTGGATAAGTCAAACAAAACTTTTATAACAAAAATCCCTATCAGGATAATCATTATTGCACTTGACCAGGTCAAAAATACTAAACCGTGTGTTAGCTGTAAATCCATAATAATCCTTTCTAGTTAAAATCGTAATCTGTTGTTTCTAACTGTTTGGCTTTTTGCATTCTCATAGACTTCAGCTTATCATTAATTTTTTTATACTGTCTTTCAAGTTTATAACGAAGCAAATCAACGGATTCAATAGCATTCTTTTTGGCTTCTGAAACAGCCGGAGAATTCTTTTCAACAAATTCACAAATAGATTCTTTAAGAATTCTGCGGGATTCAGCTCCGGGTTTAGGCGCATAAAGGATGCCGGCAATAATACCGCCGATTACTCCGGCAATAAGCCCCATGCCAAATCCGATTGATGATTTTTCTTTGCACATAATCTTTATTCCTCTTTTCTTTCCTCAATTATAACATATATTAAGCTTTTGATAAATACCTTACAACCTTATAACCCAGCTTTGTAGAGTCAATAAATTTACGATAGGTCTTTGGAATAAGAAGCATAACCAGGGATAATAACGTAGATTTTATCGTTCCAAAACCAAGTTTGCGGTATTTTTTATCCATATTCTGAAATGTAACATCTACAAGTTCTTTATAAGCGGCTGATACCTCTTTAAAATAATACATTGAATACTTTACTATACTTCTTTCCGCCTGCAGTTTTTCATCCAGTTCTATTATTGCAAGGTCGATATCTACCAGCTTAATTATGATAAAGCCGGTTATAATTAATTCAGCAATAAAAACGATTGTGAATAAAAACAGTATCATGTTGTCCTTCTTTGTATTACCATGCTATTATATTTTATTTTTCAAAAAAAATAAATACCATTTGGGAGAATATTTTAATGCAGGATATTAAACTCATAATCACACTAGGTTTAGCCAAAAGCGTGTACAAATTAATCAAATTAACAAACGCAGGAGAAGGTACCTCTTTTATCGGGTCGCTTGTATTAAAAAATTATCCCGGCTTTCTTAGTAAAGCAGCCGGTTTCATTAAATCAGACAAGATTATGGTTACCGGTACAAACGGGAAAACTACAACCTGCGGTATTATAAGCCATATCTTAAGAGAAAACGGAAAAAGTGTTATTGCAAACTCAAAAGGCGCAAACATGCTTACAGGTATAGCCAATGCCTTTGCGCTCTCGCTTGAACCTAATAAATACTACGACAATTGTGTTATTGAAGCAGACGAAGCCTATCTTGCAAAAACTGCAAAATTTATTCCTGCGGATTACATTTTAGTAACGAACCTGTTTCGCGACCAGCTTGACAGATACGGCGAACTGGATACAACAAAAAGAAAAATACAGGAAGGGATTGATCAAATACCGGAGGTACAACTGGTTTTGAATGCAGATGATCCGCTTGCGGCAAGCCTTAAGAGCAAGACTAAACCGCCCGTATTCTATGGCATTAGCAACATCACAGATAACAGCGGTAAAAAAACAATTTCTGCACCGGAAGAAATATTTAACTGTCCCTGCGGTAAAACCTTAAAATATTCAAAAAAATTTTATGCCCAGCAGGGGCATTACTACTGCGAGTGCGGCTATAAGCGTCCGCAGCCGGATTTTGAAGCAGATATTATCTTAGAAAAAAACTACTCTGTTATAAAATTAAACAACGAAGAATTTAAAGTACCGCTTGTCGGCTTGTTTAATGCTTATAACGCGCTTGCAGCCATTGCACTCTTAAAAACAACAGGAATCCAAAATATTAAAGCCCCGCTTATTAATTTTAAAACAGAGTTTGGCCGAAGCGAAATACGTGAAGTACGCGGACATAAGACTCTCATCCAATTGATTAAAAATCCCGCAGGTGCAAGTGAAGTAATTAAAAGTGTAGATTTGGCATCTAACCTGCTTATTATAATAAATGATAATTATGCAGACGGCCGCGACGTGTCCTGGTTATGGGATGCTGATTTTGAGAGGTTTAAGGAAGCACAAAACCCTATTGTTGTTTCAGGCAAGCGAGCCGATGATATGGCTGTAAGACTTAAGTACACGGGTTTTCCTGATAGTAAAATTAATGTTATACCGGACATTAAAAATGCTATTGACTACATAACAACTATTTCAGAAAATAATATTACAATACTTCCAACTTATACCGCACTATTGGAATTAAATAAGTTATGGAAGAAACTATAGGAGGTATAATAATATGCTTTTAGGTGTTAATATAGACCACGTTGCAACATTAAGAAATGCAAGGGGAGGAATAGAACCGGATGTTATAAAGGCAGCCAGAATTTGTAACGATGCAGGGGCTAACAGTATTACCACCCACTTAAGAGAGGACAGACGTCATATAAATGATATGGATGTTGAGCTTATAAGTAAACTTCCAAGAACTGTTTTGAATTTAGAAATGGCTATGACTGATGAAATGCAAGAAATTGCCCTACGTATACTTCCGCATTCCATATGCATTGTACCGGAAAAAAGACAGGAACTTACAACAGAAGGCGGACTTGATGTCTACGGACAGTTAGAACGGGCCTGCTGTTTCGTAAAACCGCTCCTTAATGCCGGTATAGAAGTAAGTTTTTTTATTGATCCGGATATTTCCCAGGTTTCTGCGGCCGCAAAAACAGGTGCACAGTTTATAGAACTACACACCGGCAGATATTCGGAAGAATTTGGCGGAGAAAAAGAACAACAAATATTTGATGATTTAAAGGGTGCTGCTGTTTTTGCCCAAAACCTCGGGCTCAAAGTAAATGCAGGACACGGACTCAATTACCAGAATGTTAAAAGAATGAAAGAAATTCCAAACCTTCACGAACTAAATATCGGGCACAGTATAATTTCAAGAGCTGTATTTGTAGGTTTAAAACAGGCAGTTATGGAAATGAAGGAGCTGGTTATATAATGACAAAATCAAAAGAAGAAATTGTTGAAGAAATGCAGCAGGTTGCAGAACAAATGCGTCTGGATGATATAGAAGAAAATCCCGATATAGTAAATGAGTTTTTTGTATGTGATGCCTGCGGCGGTTACAAATGCCTTGCAGGATCTATACAGTATAATGAATACAGATTATGCAACGACTGTGTACTCCTTGCGGAAACAGGTTTTGAACTCGGCAGCCTCAAAAATATCCAGCAATTCATTGATGCTATGGAAGATAAACGGCTTGAGGCTGAATGCGAATATATTAAACAGAATGAAAAAGGTCTGAATAATTAATATCTAAAATTTATAATTTCTTCCGCCGCTTGAAATCAAGTCAAGATTTTTCAAAAGAGCATCTTTCATAGCCCCCTCCGGAAATTTTTTCAATTCACGGTCAATAGCTTCAAATCCTAGTTTTTTAGTTTCAGGAGATGCATAATCAAGCAGGTATTCTTTTAAAGTCATCAAGCCGTTTGGTGTACAAAAATTATGGATTTGCTCATTCTTACAAACAGCCATAAAACTTTCACCTGTCCTGTGAGAAGAATAGCAAGCTGTACAAAAACTGGGAATATGCCCGAGTTTAAGCAGCCAAGCAACAACCTCATCAAGCGAACGCCTGTCACTTATATCAAACTGTGCTGTATCTTCCTCATACACCTGTTCAGTATATCCGCCGACACTCGTTCTTGAACCGCCGCTTATTTGGGAAACACCCAATTCAAGTACTCTTTCACGGCTTTTTTGACTTTCTCTGGTTGAAATTATCATACCGGTATACGGGGTAGAAACTCTGATACAAGCAACAATTTTAGCAAAAGTATCGTCATCAATACCATTTTCAAATGCAGAAGGATCGATATCATCCGCCTTCTTAATTCTAGGTACGCTTATCGCATGCGGTCCTACACCGTAAACAGCTTCTAAGTGCTCAGCGTGCATTAAAAGTCCGGCAAATTCGTATTTATAACGCTCTAAACCAAACAAAACCCCGAGGCTAACATCATCAATTCCGCCCTGCATTGCCCTGTCCATTGCCTCTGTGTGATACGCATAATTGTGTTTCGGCCCTGTCGGGTGCAGGCGCTCATAGCTTTCTTTATGATACGTTTCCTGAAACAAAACATAAGTACCGATTTGTGCCTCTTTTAAACGTCTGTAATTTTCCACGGTCGTAGCGGCAATGTTTACATTTATACGTCTAATACTTCCGTTTTTATGTTTTGTTTCGTAAATAGTTTTTATTGATTCAAGAATATATTCAATAGGATTATTAACAGGATCTTCGCCGGCTTCTATTGCAAGCCTTTTATGCCCCATATCCTGAAGTGCAATAACTTCGCGTCTTATTTCCTCCTGAGTCATTTTTTTTCGCGGGATATGGGTATTCTTCTTGTGGTAAGGACAGTAAATACATCCGTTTACACAATAGTTTGAAAGATAAAGCGGCGCAAACAAAACTATCCTGTTTCCATAATAATCCTCTTTTATTTCACGGGCAAGAGCGTAAAGCTCCTGATTTTTAGGCTCTATTTCACATGCAAGAAGTAAAGACGCTTCTCTATGGTCCAGCCCCTTTCTCAGTCTTGCTTTATCAAGAACTTTATTAATTAATTCTTCATTATTTTTATTTTTATCCGCCCACTCTAAAGTATCTAAGATTTCTTCGTGCGAAATAAATTCTTCTGCTTTAGCAGATTTAGGATTATACATAATACTCTGTGTCCCTCCGTTTATATTTACATCATAGCACATAAAGAATTATGGTTATTTATTATTTGCTGTATGTAAATTGCAGGAAATTTCCCATTAAATTTTCATTCCAAACCTGAACATCATCCGGAACGGCAAGCACAACCGGCGTAAAGTTCCAGATATATTTTATTCCTGCCTCTACCATGTAATCAGTAACTTGCTGCGCAGCATTATAAGGGACAGTAAGGATTGCTATATCAACATCCATTTTGCGCGCCTGTCCTTTCAAATCTTCAATAGGATAAACCTTTTTGCCGCCTACTTCCACATCGTGTTTCAGCGGATTATTATCAAACAATGCAAGAATATTTAAGCCGTAATTTGAAAAATTATTATATTTAGCAAGTGCAAAACCTAAATTACCAGCTCCTACAATAAATACATTTTTAACTTTACTAAACGCTAAATTATGTTCAATAGCCGATTTCAAGTCTTTAACATCATACCCGACACGTGACTTACCGGTATTATCAAGCATTGCAATATCTTTTCTCACCTGAGAGTCATCTATACGCAGTAAGCCGGCTATTGTTGTAGATGATATGCTGTCAATCCCCTTTCGTATACAATCAGTCAAGATACAATGATACAAAGTTAACCTGTTTATTGTTTTATCAGAAATTTTTTTTGCCATCTCTCACCTTTAATATTTTAATATTGTAAGCTTTCAATAAAGTTATTACTCTGAAACAAAATTTACAACCCGCTTCAAAAAAGTACCATCTCCGCGCATATATAAATTAAAAAGGGCGGGGAAATTTCCCCGCCGCATTTAATTTGCTGCTTTCTACACAACACCGTTGAACGCATCGATGTAGATTTTCTTGATATCTTCCATCAAAGGATAAGCCGGGTTAGCACCTGTACATTGATCGTCAAATGCCAATTCAACCATTTCATCCAACTTAGCATAGAAGTCTGCTTCTGATACACCAAAGTCTTTGATAGATTTCGGCAGTCCGATGTTGCCCATCAGGTTATCAACCGCATTGATAAGAAGTTGAACTTTTTCATCTTCATTCTTACCGCCAAGTCCTAATTCATCAGCAATTTGACTGTATCTTAATTTAGCCGACGGGAACTTGTATTGCGGGAAGATACATTGTTTATGCGGGCAATCAGTAGAGTTGTATTTGATTACCTGTCTGATTAACAATGCGTTTGCAACCCCGTGAGGAACGTTAAACATAGCACCGAGTTTGTGTGCCATAGAGTGGCAAAGTCCTAAGAATGCGTTTGCAAATGCCATACCTGCAATAGTTGCAGCATAGTGCATCTTTTCTCTTGCGATAGGATCCTTAGCACCGTCATTATATGAACGTTCAAGGTATTTGAATACTAACTTACAAGCTTCTAAAGCGTTAGAATTTGTAAAGTTTGTAGCCATTGATGAAACATAAGCTTCAATTGCGTGAACTAATGCGTCAATACCTGATGCTGAAGTTAAGCCTTTGGGCATACCGTCAACAAAGTTCGGGTCAATGATTGCCATGTTAGGTGTAAGCGCGTAATCAGCAATTGCATACTTAACGTGGGTTTCATCATCTGTAATAATTGCAAACGGTGTAACTTCCGAACCGGTACCTGATGTTGTAGGAATTGCAACCATTGTTGCTTTCTTGCCAAGTTCAGGGATTTGACAGATTCTCTTTCTGATATCCATAAATCTCATAGAGATATCTTCAAATACCGTGTCAGGCTGTTCATACATTAACCACATAATCTTAGCCGCATCCATCGGAGAACCGCCGCCAAGTGCAATAAAGATATCAGGTTCATACGGTTTAATCATAGCCATTGCTTCATTGATAGTAGAAAGGGTTGGATCCGGTTTTACATCAAAGAAGATTTGATAATCAATACCGATTGAATCAAGTACGTTAGTAATATTATATACAGCACCTGAATTGAATAAGAAACGGTCTGTAACAATAAATGCACGTTTTCTGCCTTGAAGTTCTTTAAGGGCTAAATCAACAGCGCCTCTCTTGAAGTAAACTTTCGGCGGAACTTTAAACCAAAGCATATTTTCTCTCCTTTCAGCTACTGTTTTATAGTTCAATAAGTTTTCAACTCCTACGTTACCGCTTACAGAGTTGCCGCCCCAGGACCCACAGCCTAATGTAAGTGACGGTTCAAGTTTGAAGTTGTATAAGTCACCGATACCGCCTTGAGAAGATGGAGAGTTGATTAACAATCTGCAAGTAGGAATTCTTTCCGCAAAGTAATCAATTCTGTCTTGAACTCTTGCATCAGTGTAAAGAGCTGCTGAGTGGCCTGCGCCGCCAAGCATTACAAGGTCATGCGCTTTTTCTACAGCATCCTCAAAGTTCTTAGCCTTATACATTGCAAGAAGCGGAGAAAGTTTTTCGTGTGCAAACGGGTTTTCAACCGCAACTTCTTTTTCTTCACCAATAAGAACTTTTGTATTTTCAGGAACCTTGATACCTGCAAGTTCTGCAATTGTGTGAGCAGGCTGACCTACGATTTTCGGGTTAACACTGCCTGCCGGTGTAAGAATGATTGATGCAACTTTGTCTGCTTCTTCCTTGCTTAATACATAAGCACCTCTGTATTGGAACTCTTTCTTAACTTGTTCGTATACATCGGAAACGATTATAACAGATTGTTCTGATGCACAAATCATACCGTTATCAAATGTTTTTGACAAAATAATTGAAGATACTGCTGTTTGGATATCAGCGGTTTCATCAATTATTGCAGGAACGTTGCCGGGACCTACACCTAATGCCGGCTTGCCTGATGAGTACGCAGCCATAACCATACCCGGACCGCCGGTTGCTAAAATACAATCAACAGAAGGGTGTTTCATTAATGCTGCTGAAAGTTCAACAGACGGAACATCAATCCAGCCGATAATGTCAGCCGGAGCACCTGCTGCAACTGCTGCATCAAGAACTAATTTTGCTGCTGCAATTGTAGATTTTTTTGCTCTCGGGTGGGGTGAGAAAATAATTCCGTTTCTTGTTTTTAATGAAATTAAAGACTTGAATATTGCTGTAGAAGTCGGGTTTGTTGTAGGAACAATACCTGCAAGAACGCCGAGAGGTTCAGCAACAATCTTAATACCGTTGGTCTTATCTTCTCTAATGATACCGCAGGTTTTTGCTTCTTTGTGTTTGTTGTAAATGTATTCTGATGCAAAGTGGTTCTTAATGATTTTATCTTCCATAACACCCATGCCTGTTTCTTCAACAGCCATTCTTGCAAGAGGAATACGTGCTTTGTCTGCAGCTGTTGCTGCGGCTTTAAATATTGCATCTACTTTTTCTTGAGAGAAAGTAGAAAAAATCTTTTGAGCCCTTTTTACTCTGGAAATTAATCCTTCGAGCTGCTCAACAGTTTCAACAACAGTAGGTTGGTTTAAAGCTTCTTCAAGCTTTTCAACTGTTTTCTTCGTTTTTGTAGTCATATCTTCTATTCTCCTATTTCGTGATTTTATTCACGATTTAATTATAGCCCGAACAAAATATTTTTGCAAGTGTTTTTATTACAATTAATATTTTCTTTACATGTTCTTATGCCACGGATTATACAAACCGTCCGATTACATATAAAAAAAAGGAGAAATTTTAGTTTCTCCTGTCATTATCTAAGAATATATTATATATATTATGATGCATTCGCTAATTGTTCTGAACCTTCCGGCTCAAGTTTAATGTATTTGGAATTATCAACAACAGGGCTTGCTCCTGCAGTTTGAACTTTAGGGTCAAGTTTAATATATTTAGAACTTCCCGTTTCTGCATTTACGTTATTCAGTTTTTTGAATTTTGCTTCAAGTTCTTTTATTGCAGCTTCTTTTGCCTCAAATTCCCTGAGCATTTCAATTTTTTTGTTATGTTCTTCCATTTGTTTTTTATGTCTTGCGTTATACTTGGCGCCCAGTTTATTTGCCGGTTTCATAATCAGTACAGGAACTACATACCTGTAAATCATACCGAAGATAAAGAGTGATTTTACTATACCCATACCTTTGATTTTGAAGTTGAGATCCCTGTTTTTAATAACATCACGGGTATAATCTTCCGCGTTGGCAATAATTTTTTCCGGCTTTATCTTAGCAGATGCAGGAAGCAGTTCGTTTGCTTTCTTAAATGCCTTTTTAATTTCGTCTATAAACGGAATCTTATTATCTTTAGAAAGGATTTCATTTGCTTTTTTAATAGCGTTTTCAATATCTTCCGTGAGCGGTATTTTCTTCCCTTCCGGCAATTTTGAATTTACTTTTTTCAATGCTGCGTTGATATCGTCTTGAAGTCCTTTGTTGCCTTCCGGAGCATTCAACAATTCATACGATTTATCAACTATTTTCTTAATTTCATCATCAAATAATGCAATCTGCTTATCTTTAGGAAGGTTTTTATTAGCCTTAGCAATCGCATTATTAACATCATCTTTTAATGTTGTTTTAACAGCATCATCTAGTGTACCGTCTGCATTTTCTATCAATATATCAATATCATGCTTTAACGGGATTTTTGCTTCTTTAGGCAATGCTGCATTCGCCTTTTGAATTGCATCTATTTGTATTTGTTTGAAGAAGAGTCTTTCATTAGCATCATTTATAAGTTTCTGCAATTCATCCGGCGTTGCCCCCAATTGTGTTGCCGCATAGTTATGCGTTACCTTGTTCCATTTTGCTGCAAGTTTATTATCAATTGCATAAGCAAGAACAGTGGAGCCGATATAAGTCATACCGTCATTGATTGCGAGAGTATTTCTTCTTTCCGGGTCAAGGTTATCATTTTCAAGCGTTTTAATTACATACATAAATGAAATAATAAACGAGTTAACAGCGGAACAAAGATTTACGATATTCATGTTTTCGGTCTTTTTACCAAACCATTTGATAAAACCTGACTGCATTAAACTGCCGTAATAATTTTTAGCAATTCCTTCAACTACTCTGTCATAAGTACCGCCTTTGAAGGACTGAGTCTTGGGCAATTTTTGAAGAGACAACGGTTCTTCATAATTGTTGTTATCAGTAAAACTCTTGCTGTTATTTTTTAAATATGGGTTATTATTAACTAATTTAGGCTGGATAGTAAGATTCATTATGCCACCTCCTTTCCGGGAGCAGACACATTTTGCGGTTCTGCTTTCGGGGCAGCTTCTGGTGTTTTATTTTTACTGCCGCCTTTCTCAATACCAAATGCGTATTTTAATATCGGGGGAATAAGCGCTATTGTAAGTATAGCCTTTGGGATACCTATTGAAATTTCCGGTATCATTTCAATAAGTTTACATGTATTTTTAAATATCTTTGATGTTTGAACTTTTCTTGCGCCAAGAGAATCAATACCGTAGAATGATGCCATCTGGGGTTTAAGGTATTTAGCGGGATTATCTTTAAAACGTTTAACTCCGTCTGTAACAGGTTTCATCACAGCGCAGGTTACACCAAAACCAACACCCGCTGATGAAAACGCGTGTGCCGCTGCGTGATAAGAATCTTCTTTATCATTTTTTCCGGCCATCAATATGTTTGTAGCCGGACGAAAACCGCCGGCAACAATAAGTGCTACAACGTTTTGCGCAAGCGCTGTTTTATTTTCAAAAAACATAAGCATTCTGTTGAACAACTTGGAATTAAAAATACCTTTACTGATTTTGCCGACTTCTTTGCCTTTAAAATTAATGGCAGCTACATTATTATTCCTCATGTCGCTGCCATTACTATTATTATTTATACTGTATCTCTCGTCACACAATGCCGTACTCTTTCGGTGAATATTGCACTCCGCACACATATTCTGCATAGGCGACTTAGACCTTAGTCTGTTCTCTGATTGTAAAAAATCAATTTTCATGTTTGCCTCTTTTTATATAAGCTAATCTGTCTACACAATTATTCTAAAACAAAACAAAAATATTTTTGCCCTATTATTTACATTTTGTTACAAATATTTTCCTAACAATTCTCTAAGTACCTTTCTGTAAGGATTTATATTTTTTACAGTCAAATATTAGCTGTAATATTTTGTAACAACGGACATATAGCGTATTTACTTTTTAAATCCGATACAGAAATTTTATATGCATAAATATGATTTAAACTGATTTTCCATGCCGAAAATTAAAGTGGTAATTTATAATTAATACCGCTCATATTTTTATAAATTTTGCTTTATTAATGCCTTTAAAAACTTTATTACAAAATTATTATTTTTTAGTTTCAATTTAGTATCTTTGTAAGGGGAGAGTTTGCTGTATTTTTTAAAGAGGGCGGAACTCTCGCCAAGATTATAAATCCAGGGTTTAAATCTTGCTGCAAAATGGAGAATAACAGCCTCTTTTATTTTGTTTTTGCTGTGGTAGTGTGATACAGGTACCATATTATATTTGTCAGGTATAAATAAAACACTGCCATACAAGATTTTATTAAAGGCATCTTGGTCCATAAAGTAGTTGTACTGTGTCATCCTGTATTCAAGAAGCCTGCCTGAAATATTATCAGTTCTCATTTTTTTTAGATCAAGCAGCATTACTCCGGAGTTAAAGTATTTTTCAACAGGAATTTGTAACCGTGCAGCATGCTGCGGCATGATGAAGAGAGCATTATCAAACACGACTCCTGCATAATTATTGCCAAGTGCCATATTATATAACTCATCAAGCGGTTTTTGAATTATTGTATCTCCGTCAATATAAAGAATTTTATCTTCATTACTCAGAATATCAGGCAGAAAAAACTTAATAAGCGCAGTTTTTGTCACATGATTTACGCTGCTTATACTTTGCGGAATAAACTCTTTTATATTAACCGGTATAATACTTATTTCTGTAGTACCGTTATTTAATAAACGGAATTTGTCGATAATCTCAGCATCTTCAAAAGTTGTAATCACATATATTTTATAATTTGAAGATTTATTTTGTATTGCAGATACAATGCTTACCAGTGTAGGCATTGCATAATTTTTATCAGTTATGTAAACAAGTTTTACACCCATAAATTATTTTTTACCGCTTTTATAAATCTGAATAATTGATGATTTGAGGATTGTTCCGTTATAGTCTGCCTGTTGCAAAATTCCTCAAATAATTGGAGCAGTTCTTTAGAATAGTGTTTAGCAAAACATTTCTTAACCGCAATCATATCTTCTTTGGTAATCTTATATTCCCATGGCAGGCGCAGACAGTTAAAAATATCAAAAATATTATCCATAATATCATCGTCAAGAACTACGGCGCCAATATTAACTGAAAAATCACCTGCAGGCAGAATTTTTTGCCCCTTAACAGCGCTGTACAAAATACAGCAGGTAGGACTTCTGTCCGCCTTAAGAGCATGCAGTGATATATCATGCAGGATTAGAATACCGCCTTTCTTCATATAAGGAAGAATTTGTAAGAAATCAAGAAATTCCCCGGGATTTCTGTGGGCAGTATCAAGAAAACACAGATCAAATTTTTCGCCGTCAGAACAAAATTCATCAAGATAATTACAACACATACCGCCGGTTCTTAAAATTCTATTTTTTTTCATCTCCGGCAAAAAATCAAGAAGGTATCCTGCAGGTTTTCCTGTAGAAAAATCAGTATTAGAATAATCGTGAGAGTACAGCTTACCGCCAGCGCCAAGAGCATCTAATATTACTATAGAAGAAGCCCCGGAAGCGACACCAACTTCAAGAATTTTTCCCGGGTTATATTCACGAATAATACCGGATATGAAAAACTGCTCCTGACGTCTCATTAACCCTTTGCTTACGTATCCAAGCAGCTCTTTAGAAATATTATCTGTATATGCTTTTCTAATAAACATGCGGCAATACCTACTTCCAAACCTCCATCCACAAATCTTTTACAGGTTTTCTAATCAGCGGACGGACTTTTATTTTTTTATTAAGCGATTGTTCTAAATTTTCTATAATATTAACAGAATTCAGGGTACTCACCAGAACATAATCGGGAGCCAATGCCGGTATCTCATCAGGGGTGTATTTTATAAAGCCGAAGCAGATACTGCCATCCTGTCCGCGTTCAAACGAACGGTCGGCAATTCCGATAATATTCAGCCGGCTTAAGTCATAAGACGTTAGTATATCATGCAAAAATGTACCGGCTCCGTATAATAAAACTTTCTTATTCTTTAATTTTTTCTCCAGCTGTTTTAACCTTTTTTCAAAATTAATTTTTTTTAAATAGTCTAAATGTTCCTGACTATATATTTTATCCATCTCTTCTGTTTCCTTATTTATGATACTACAAAAGATAACTGCTGCGGACGTTCTTGTTGTTCCTGTATTTTGTAGTATACGTCGTAAGTTATTTCACAATCCTTTAATGCCCTGTGATGCCCTTCTATATCAATATTAAAGTGTTTAGCAAGGTTTGAAAGTTTGTAACTCGGAAGATTCGGACAGAATTTCCTTGCAAGTTTAACCGTATCCTGTTTTCCGTTTCTTAAACTTTCACCTAAATGTTTTTCTATGTTATGCTGCAGGAAGCGGTAATCAAAATTTACATTATGCCCGACAATACAATCATCAGCAAGGAATTGTCTGAAACTTAATAATGTATTCTTCAAATCCGGAGCCTCTTTAACCATATCATTTGTTATTCCGGTTAATGAGGAAATAAAAGAATTTATAATCCCTGAAGGTTTAACTAATGATGAAAACTTATCAACAATTCTATTTTGGCGCACCTTTAACGCTGAAAGCTCTATAATTTCATCTCTTAAAGGCGACAAGCCTGTTGTCTCTATATCAACTATTGTATAGTCGGATAAAAAGCTGTTTGTGTCCATACCACTAATTATACCCTTATTAAAACTATTTTACAAATCTTAGCGTTGTAATTTTCCGGTTTTTATGTGATAAACAAAATATGAGAGAGATTTTTAAAAGTAAAAGTTTTATAGCTTTTTTAATTTTATTTTTTGCATTTATTGTATATAGCGCTATTGTGATACTATTTATAAATCCAATTACAAATATTGATATAAAATGTATTCTTGCAGTAAAAAAATACTGTGATTTTTTACCGCTGCCGTTAATTGTTGCGATTACGGATTTTGGATTTTCATCATACTTTATTCAGTTTTTAATCCCGCTGTTTATCGTCTGCTTGTATTTAAAAAGGTATATTACATTTATTTTGATAACCGGCAGTTATTTGCTTGTCGTTCCGTTTATTCAGGTTGTTAAAAATATTATAATGCGGGACAGGCCTGACGTTCATCTCCAGAGAATTGCAGAAACCGAATTTTCCTACCCTTCGGGGCACTCAACTACAGCCTTTTTTATGGGTATAATTCTTTTATACCTTACAACAACTTATGTAAAAAATATAATTATAAAACGAATACTATTTACTATAATCATAATCTGGATGATTACAATTCCGTTTACCCGTATATGGTTAGGCGTACACTTTCCGACAGATACAATAGGCGGGGCTCTTTTGGGGGCATCCTTAGCCTGCCTTATCATATCAATGATAAAAGGATTTGAATATCTTTCAAAATGCCAAACAGTATAAAACATACCGGCCGCATCTAAGAGAAGAGGCAAATTACCCGCCCCATAATGATAGCTGCTTATCCTCTCCTAAAATATTTTTTAAAAAAGACCTGCGATGATATTTTGTAATCCCGAATTTATGAATTGCTTCGATATGCTGTTTGGTCAAATAGCCGGCGTTTTGACGCCAATTGTATTCAGGAAACTCTATATCAAGTTTTTCCATATACCAATCGCGTTCCACTTTGGCAAGAATACTGGCCGCAGCAATAGATGCCGATTTTGAATCCCCTTTGATAATATACTTTTGAGGATAGTTATAGTTTTTTATCAATTTGTTTCCATCAACAAGGGTAACCGTTTCAACCCCGTTTAGCTGTGAAATAACATTTTCACATGCCAGTTTCATAGCCTTTAATGAAGAATTAAGAATATTAAATTTTTCAATCTCGTTAACCTCAATACAAACAACAGAATTAACCGTATTTTCCTTTATAACTTTATAGAGTTCTTCTCTATTCTTTTTTGATAGTTTTTTAGAATCATTAAGTTTAACCAGTTCTTTTTCAATATCAGCCCCGCAGTCTTTAAAGGCAGCAGCCGCCGCAAAAACTCCGCCGGAGGCAGGTCCGCGTCCGGCTTCATCTGTGCCTATTACCTGAACATTATACTTGCGGTCAAAATCAAATAACTCACCCGGCATTCTAATTTACCCCTATTTACCCCCTGATTTACCCCCTGAGCGCAAGTACGGCCTGCGCGTCTTTATCCGTTAAAGGTTTTGGGCCGCCAAGCATATTCGTTAAGAGAACAACCTGAGCATAAGATTCCGCCAGTTCAAGTTTCATATATGCATCATCCATTGTTTTGCTTCCGATAATAAATCCATGATTAGCCATAAGAACTGCGTCATATTTATCAAAATATTTTGCGGTTTTATCAACAAGGTCTTGTGATGATGGCATACCGTATTCAGCGAGCGGAATAGCACCGAAATAAAAAACATTTTCTGCCATAATGGGTTCTTCCAAAGATTTTCCGGATGAAGCAAATGCACTCAAATAAGGTGAATGCACATGAATAATGAAATTAATATCAGGACGTTTTTTATAAAATTCTATATGTAAAAGTTTTTCCGAGGAAGGTTTTTTTCCCTCTTCCCGTGAACGTCCGTCAAAACCTGTAAAAACAATATGCTCTGACTTTAAATAGCCATTAGAAGAACCTGATGTAGTAATCAGCATACCGTCATCATACCGGCAGGAAATATTACCTGAATATCCGGGAGTATAATTCTTCTCACCCATACGCTTGCCATAAGCAATAATCAATTCTTCAAGTTCATGTCTTATTTCCATTATGCAGGCTCCACTATTGCATTTCTTAAAACAGGTGCTTTTTTAGGACGACCATAAACAGGCTCCGGACGCGGAGTATTATCTTCCTTCTTTTTACCTAAGTTATCAGGATTTTTTATCTCCAGTTTATCGTATTTTACTTCCGTACCTTTAGGATCCAATGCTACATCAACCATAAAGTACACGTTTTCTCTTACAACGTCGTATCCTATATTTAATCTTAAGTCATCCGGTCCCAATGATACGTAAAACGCACACTCTTGGAACATCTTATTTGTGTAGGTATCATCAGACAGTGTTACTGACCCAAACCACGATACAGCAAGCATTTTACTTAACTTAATAGTTTCTCTGATATAAGCATTGGAAGCACCATATCTGTATGCATCATATACAGGCATCGGTGAATCATCCTGAAATGCAGACTGGAAATACCCTATATCCTGCATCCAGCGTTTATATTGGGTATGTATCCGCGGACCAATACGGGCTACTGTTTGTGTATCTCCGGTACCATACAATGCGGCTGATAATTGACCGACCAAACTTAACCTTAACCAAGTGAGATCATCCTCATTTTTTCTGTCCCACAAGGTCTGATCGATTTCCGCCATATATTTAAATCTGGTTGTCTCGCGTCCTGCTCCTTTTAATTGTCTGTAATAACGATCCTCACCAATATCTTTGTACCAGCCGCCTGATATACGGTGCCTAAATGTCATATTACGCTCTGCACCAAGGAAACTCCTATTAAAATAGGATTTATCATACACCAAACTTATACCGTATTCCGGTCTTGCACGCCCCAAAAACCATTCATTCATATAGTCATTTGTTGCATACTCTATTTTTAAATTGTCATCAAGATCCTGAATACCGCGTCCGATAAATTTATCACGCTGTGAGCCATATAATAAGTAAGTTTCGTTGGTACCGCTGTTAAATCTCAACATACCGCCGAAGCCGATTTCATCCTTGTAACTAACAAAAGGAACAGCTTTCAATGCGGCTCCCTTTGGCAGCTTAAATACAACACCGGGGCCTAAGAAAATACCGGCATCACGTTTAGACCCGATTTCAATAAAATCGCCTTCTGCGTAATCGTGATTTTTATTGGTATAAAATTTAGTCCGCGGAAGCGTTATTAACTTCTTGCCATCCTTGTATATTGTTGCCTTTTGTACCAGAAATGTATCGTGTTCTTTTTCGCTATTTATAACCATCTTGGTTACTTTTACTTTATATCGCCCTTCTTGTAAATCATCACTAAGTGTATCTTCCTTTTTAGTAAGCATTTGCTCCATTCGCGGACCGCGTTTACCTGAGCGGAATAAGAAAGGAACACTCTTTTTAAAAAGAATTGATCCGTTAGTCTGGGTTACAACATTTTCCTGCAGCACAGCCTGCTCAGCGTTTATTTCCAATGCACTTATACTGCTTACCGGCTTATCAAGAAGAGCATTTTCTTCATTTAAATCAATAAAAATATAGTCGCCCGTAACTTCCATATTTTTCTTTCTTATTAACACCTTATCAGTAGCAGTAATAGTATTGGCAACTTTATCAAAGACGACATCATCCGCATACAGTGTAACCCCCTGGTCTACAAATGTTATTACAACATTCCCGTGCGCGGTAACAACAGCATTGTTGTTATCATAGTCCATAGTCTGGCAATTCATTATAATTCTGTCAGTTACTTCTTTATTATCCTTCTGAACAGTTAATTTTTTTTCGGTACCTGACTCTGGTGTTATATTAGAAACATTTTTCTCTGCACTATCCGCGTTTTGTTTTTCAATTTTTTTCTTACGTTTAAACCACCTTTTCTTTTCTTTAACCTTTGTTACATTGTCGTTATTATCACTTTCAATCTGCCGGTCAATTTTATCAGATAACTCTGTTTCTGAAACAGACTCGGGGTCTAAAAACTGGTTAGGCGGCTGTTCTCCAAAAAACTTTTTATATTTATGCTGGTATTTTAAGCGCAGCTTTTTAAGGGGCGGAATTGTTCCCGATTCCTTTTCTTCCTTCGGCGGTCTGTACGCTTGTTCAACACTCTTAAGCGGCGGACCGATAATACTGTCTCCTGTATAATCTTCAGGAGTAGTAAGTCCCATGAAAGCAGCCTGCGCAAAATTTGCGCCTGCTAATAATGCTATTAAGAGTATTGTATATTTCTTTTTCAATTATTTACCGTCCTATATAATTAACCGGGTTATTAGGCTGACCGTTGACACGAACTTCAAAGTGGCAATGTGGTCCCGTACTATAACCGGTAGTACCCTCCAGCCCGATTACCTGCCCTTTTTGTACATACTGTCCGTTACTAACTTTTATTGTATTCATGTGTGCGTATAGTGTAGTCATTGGTTTACCGTTAACTATACCATGTTCAAGTATAACAACTTTTCCGTATCCGCCGTACCAGCCAGAAAATATAACTTTCCCTGCATTTGAAGCATGTATAGCTCCGAGATTCGGTCCGCCGATATCAATACCGGAATGGAAGGATTTACTTTTAAATATCGGGTGGATACGCGTTCCAAACGGAGAAGTAATTGGTCCGCCAATCGGCTTAATAAATCCGGAGGCCACTTTTACATCCGAACTGCCAGTTCTGTTAATATATGACCCGATACTTGCAGATTGTCTGGCAAGTTCCCGCTCTGACTTCTCATAATAAGCTCTGTCCGTACGCAGCTTATTAATCATTGCTTCATTTTTATCAATTGCATTTTGAATATATACTTGCTGGCTCTCTGCAGTTCTTTTTTGACGTTCTAAATTCCGTTTTCTCAATTCAATTGTAGCTTTTAAAACTGCGATTTCATGAGCCTTTTGCTTTGCTGCGGACATTTGTTCAAAATCTTTTTTCAAAATTATTTTTTGGAAATATAACCTGTCAACAAGTACATTTATATTACCGGCATTTAATAATAACTCGCAAATGGCGCGGCGTTTAACTTTATAAACGTTTCTTATATGTATTTGCAAAGTATCATTTAATTCTTTATATTCATTTACTGCCTTAAATAACTTAACTTCCATACTTGCAAGTTCATTCTGAGTTGTGGCAAGCTGAGATTTTGAAGATTGCAATGTATTTTTAGCATTTTCAAGCTTTTGTTGATTTTTATAGAGCTTACTGGTTTCAACATTTTCAAGCCATTTTAATTTTCGGATTTTCTCTTTTGTCTGGCGATGTTTCTGCGTAATATCCTGACTTGCCAAAGCAGAATCCTGAAACCCGCCGGCAAAACAAAACACAGCTATAACTATAAGAAACAACCAGATTTTTTTCATCAGTTATTTCCCTACACTAAATAACATCAAAATTCCAACCCCGAAAGTCCACAACAAAAACGATATTATAATAATCCCGATAATAATTTTTTTATTTTCTCTAAAGAATTCCATATGCCCACCTCATTATTCATCTATACTACTACAAACGGACAGTGAATGCAAACGGGATACTATAGGTATTATAAAAATATTCCGACAAATTTAGGGTATCAGAAATTAAAAAACAGTGATTATTTTAGTATACTACCCTTTGGAAAACATAAAAGTGAAACCACTCTCTTAGACACAACTTTCTTATTTTCAAAATTAGCTTTTGTATCCTCAAGCATTTTATTAATATTATTTAATGTGCTTTTCCATGTGGATAAGAATGGCTTTTTAATCATTTCTATTTCATCATCTTTTATTTTAATTACCGCGGAATTTCTGCTTACATCGCCGGTCTGCCCGACAAAACCCGAAACTCTGCCTTTTTTATAGTTCAACCCCCACAGGGGAAATGATTGATTATCTTTTTGCGGCACTTTTGCCATTTTAGACAATTGTTTGTAATTATTTACAATATTTTGTTTAACAGCGTCTATTTTCATACTTATCCTTCTTGTATTATTAATTTCAAACATTTATCGCTAATGATTTACAATCCGCAACTATATTATAAAATAAAATGGTATACAACAATATAAGATTTATTATAAAGGCTAAACCAAATATATAATTGCTATTTACTAAAAAATTGCCAATCGCACAAACTAAACTTCCTGCATCCCCTTTAAAAGCAATTGAAAAAGTAATAAAAACTGCAACAATTAATTTTGCAGAGATAATTATAACAGGTGTTTTATTCATAAGCTTTAATTTCAAAACCTTTTGACAAGAATATTCTATCTTTACCCCCCCCCGCGCAGAGTCAACAATATACATACATTTAAGCCCGCACCATTCAATAATAAAAGAGATGATAACAAAAATTATCATCTCTTTTATGGTGTCGATGGCGGGACTTGAACCCGCAAGGATTTCTCCACACGCCCCTCAAACGTGCGCGTATACCGATTCCGCCACATCGACACATCATCTATTATTCAATTTTCAAGTTTAATTCGCTTAATCTTCAAATACCTTTCCCACCATAGTGGCGGAACCGGATATTTTATATACGGCTCGCAGAATATAATTCTGACTCGCCTGCTCCATCTTTAAACGCAACATTTAGTTGCCTTTAAAGCCGGAGTCCTACATCGACACATCGTTTATTTTTTCAATTTTCAAGTTTTTACACTGCCTAACCGGCGGCAGCCCTGCGCATCCACGTACCTGCGCACTGGAAACGTCGCCAGATAATCGTAACATAAACATTTTTTCTGTTCAAGATTTTATTTTAGGGACTTATATACAACTTTACACCAAATACATTCAAAATACAGGTATAATGTCATTCCGAACTTGTTTCGGGATCTTACCGGTAGTAAGCCCCTGAAGCGCGAACGAGCAGAGAGCGGAGCCCGGAAACGGTGATTTTTCGGGCGCAGACTCGTTTAATGCGAGTGAGCAAGAAACAAGTTCAGGGTGACAATTTTAACTTTTTTAGTGTAAACTGTGATATAAATCCCTTATTTTATTATCCGGAAAATATATTTTTCTCTTCTTTTTTACTCCTCACACCTATATATTAATAAAAATAATAAAAAAAAGAGCCGACAGGCTCTAATATCTTTTGTGTGAAGTGTAGTATGAATAATAAATCTTATTTTTATCCTTCGTGCATATATAAAGTCTTTTTCATTAACAAAATTGACTGTTTATAAAATACTTGTTACAAAAATTAATATTTATGCATTAAGACACACAAAAATGGCGGTATAAATACCGCCATTTAATTATTCAGATGTAACTTCTTCTTTTTGTTTTTCAACCCAATCAGTGTAATTTGTTTTAAACTCACTGGTAAAAGTATCAAGCAGAGTTCTTGCATCAAGGGTAGAAGAGGATTTATTACCTTTTCCAAATAGTGATAACAAGCCTCCAACCACAGCCCCTATTCCGGCACCTATAGCTATACCTATAGGTCCGCCGAAAGATCCGGCAAGTCCTCCGGCTTTAGCTGCAGCAACAGAAATTGCAGCCTGTCCGACTCCGCCGACTATACCCGCAGCCGTTCCGGAAGCTACGCCTACAATTCCGACAGTAGCACCCTTGGCGTCCACTCCGGTTACTCCCGCACTAATAGCTGTGTATTTTGCATTTGTGAACATCGTATTAAATATTTGTTCATCAAACTCTACTCCGTTTGCCTCACATAACGTTTGAGCCTTATTAAGCATTTGGGATTTCATATTATCTATCATTCTCTCAGCTAATGATACATAATAATCCGCGCCTTTTTTCTTAGTAGTAATAACTTCACCTGTAGCATACAATGTACTTATATCATACCCATCCTGAATAATCGGATTACCATTTTCATCCTCGCCGGCTGCCGAATAATCTAAATCTATTATATCCATGTCCGTAGAAGATGCGTTCATTTCATTGATTGCTGTTGCAATGTTTGTATTGAAACTTGAAATAAAGTTCTGAACAATTGTTTGTATACCTTCATTTGATGTATATTCTTTTTTCTTATTTAACACTCTATGCTTTGATTTATAAGAAGTTATATTGTCAATTGTATCGTTTAATGTTGTGTTCCAAACATTTTCAAATACTGTTTCTACCATATCAAATGAAATCCCTTTAGACTCCAACATTGTCTTAATTTGTTCTCTCATTTGATCTTTTAAGTTGCTTTCTTCTATACGGCTCCTGACCTCGTCCTGTATTCTATCATCATGACCGCTCTTGCCTTTAACTGTAATTTTCTCGTCATCATAATAACCATCTATACTGCTAAAATCAATCGTTGCTGCATCCACCGCATATTCTTCACCTTTTACAGCCGTAAACGCAGCTTGCTCTGCCGCTTCAGCTTCCGTGATTGATTTTGTTCGTGTTGTTTCTTTGACTGTTTCTGTACTAAGTGAATCTAAAAATTTGTCAACTGCTGTTTTTAACGCTTCTCCGTCTGTATACGCATCTATTTTCCGTTCAAGAGATGCCGCATTTGTATAACTGTAACCGTCAATGGTAACAGTTAAGCCTTGTTCAACTGCTGCGTTTAACAGTTCCTTAGCATATCCCTTTAAAGTTTCTAACTCATTTGAATCTATATAATCCCATTTTGAGCCTGATGTCTTGCTCTCCCAGTCTGCAATTTCATCACTTATCTTTTCCCTGTCTGATGTCGCGAGAAATGCTTCTAAATGAGCTCTTAAATCAGCTTCAAGATTATCTCCGGTATATGCAGCAATAAACGTATCTGCTTCTTTTTCTAATATCGGACCCAGATTTTTTATGTACGTACTCGCCGCCGCATCATCCATCAGAGCCTCATTTCCCGAGACCCGTGTTGTTGCCTCTTGTTTGGCTTCTGCTAAAAGCTCGTCTATTACATTTGATTTTGCGTCTGCTTTTTCCTGCGCTTCCCGTTCTGCCTGAGCCTCCGGGGTATTGTATAATATCTCTTCTTTTATTTCTTCATACCTTGTCGGAAGTATCGCTTCAAATGCTGATGCCATTTCTGATACATTTTTGCCCTCAGATGTATATTCTTCACTAAATTTATCTATTAATTCTCTTAATGCAGTTGTCATATCTCCTGCATACGCACTGTTTGCTCCGATAAAATCTGTTGTCACCTTTTGAATATACGGGGCTAAAGCTTCTTCCATTTTTATTTTTTGTTCCCATAGTTGAAATTCTTCATTGGATACTTCTTTATCTCCGTTTGTATCTACGGTAGATAATTCAACAGAATCAAGCCCGTATTCTTGAAGGGCAGCGTTGTATTCTTGTTCCGTGATAGTACCGTCACTGTCTTTGCCCATGTCCTCAAACTTGATTTGCTGGCCTGTTTGGGTTGTTAAATTTCCGAATCTAATATCCATTTCTATGCTCCTTACTAATTACAATATTCCCTGTTATATCTATTACGGCTATTTTTAGAAAAACTTTAATTTTTTCAGACATATTTTTCATAAATTAGTTTAAAAGCTTAATTTACCTTGATTATTACCGCTTTACAAAAGTTAATATTTTTCTAATCACACTAAACAACTTTATAACTAACTCAACCGTTAAACGGCGGTTTTTAAAACCGCCGCCATAATAATCTTCTTATTTTTGCTTTTCAACCCAGGATGTATAATCGGTTTTAAAAGAATCAACAAATGCAGTCATCAAGGTTCTTGGATTAAACGTACTATTTTTGATGAACAAAACTTGACTTATTGAAACATTTTCACTTATTGCCTTACCTTTTGAATTTGTAAATATGGTGTTAAATATTTCCTCATTAAATTCAATATTATTAGCATTACACATACTTACTGCTTTTCTGCGCATTTGAGATTCTAAAGAGTCTATTAAACTTTCTGCTTGTTTGTCCGAGTCTCTAAAGAATGGTATTCTTGTAGTTACATTTTCATTATCATCAAGCGCTTCTTTGATATCGTCGCTAACTCCCGCATCTTCAGCTGCCTGGGTATAATCAATATCTTGAATATCCATATCTGTAGAAGATGCATTCATTTCATTAATTGCGGTTGCAATGTTCGTGTTAAAACTTGAAATAAAGTTCTGTACAATTGTTTGCATACCTTCATTTGATGTATATTCTTTTTTCTTATTTAACACTCTATGCTTTGATTTATAAGAAGTTATATTGTCAATTGTATCGTTTAATGTTGTGTTCCAAACATTTTCAAATACTGTTTCTACCATATCAAATGAAATCCCTTTAGACTCCAACATTGTCTTAATTTGTTCTCTCATTTGATCTTTTAAGTTGCTTTCTTCTATACGGCTCCTGACCTCGTCCTGTATTCTATCATCATGACCGCTCTTGCCTTTAACTGTAATTTTCTCGTCATCATAATAACCATCTATACTGCTAAAATCAATCGTTGCTGCATCCACCGCATATTCTTCACCTTTTACAGCCGTAAACGCAGCTTGCTCTGCCGCTTCAGCTTCCGTGATTGATTTTGTTCGTGTTGTTTCTTTGACTGTTTCTGTACTAAGTGAATCTAAAAATTTGTCAACTGCTGTTTTTAACGCTTCTCCGTCTGTATACGCATCTATTTTCCGTTCAAGAGATGCCGCATTTGTATAACTGTAACCGTCAATGGTAACAGTTAAGCCTTGTTCAACTGCTGCGTTTAACAGTTCCTTAGCATATCCCTTTAAAGTTTCTAACTCATTTGAATCTATATAATCCCATTTTGAGCCTGATGTCTTGCTCTCCCAGTCTGCAATTTCATCACTTATCTTTTCCCTGTCTGATGTCGCGAGAAATGCTTCTAAATGAGCTCTTAAATCAGCTTCAAGATTATCTCCGGTATATGCAGCAATAAACGTATCTGCTTCTTTTTCTAATATCGGACCCAGATTTTTTATGTACGTACTCGCCGCCGCATCATCCATCAGAGCCTCATTTCCCGAGACCCGTGTTGTTGCCTCTTGTTTGGCTTCTGCTAAAAGCTCGTCTATTACATTTGATTTTGCGTCTGCTTTTTCCTGCGCTTCCCGTTCTGCCTGAGCCTCCGGGGTATTGTATAATATCTCTTCTTTTATTTCTTCATACCTTGTCGGAAGTATCGCTTCAAATGCTGATGCCATTTCTGATACATTTTTGCCCTCAGATGTATATTCTTCACTAAATTTATCTATTAATTCTCTTAATGCAGTTGTCATATCTCCTGCATACGCACTGTTTGCTCCGATAAAATCTGTTGTCACCTTTTGAATATACGGGGCTAAAGCTTCTTCCATTTTTATTTTTTGTTCCCATAGTTGAAATTCTTCATTGGATACTTCTTTATCTCCGTTTGTATCTACGGTAGATAATTCAACAGAATCAAGCCCGTATTCTTGAAGGGCAGCGTTGTATTCTTGTTCCGTGATAGTTCCGTCACTATTCTTGTCCATATCCTCAAACTTGATTTGCTGACTTGCTTGGGTTGTTAAATTTCCAAATCTGACATCCATTTTTTACTCCTTATTTTAGTAATACTATTCCCGTTTACATGTATTACGGCAGTTTTAAAAAAAACTTTAATTATCCCAGACATGTTTTTTTGTAAAAACAGCTAAAGTACAGTTCTGAACTATATTATCACCACTTAACAAAAATTAACAATTCTCCCTTTTTAACTCTATTACTCAGGATTATATGGATTTTTATTTTGTGGTAAAATCAATTTGTTATGAAATGCGCAGAATTACAAAATGGGAAAATTGTAGTAAAAGATATTGAAAACCTTACACTCGGTGTAAATAAGGGTGCTATAGTTAAGGTTCGCGGATGCGGGCTTTGCGGCTCCGATATCGTTAAATATAAGCAAGGACTCGTGCCTAATGGAACAGTTCTTGGACATGAAATAGTGGGAGAAATAGTTGAAATTAATTCCGATACAAACTTCCAGTTTATGGACAGAATAGTCTCATCGCACCATATCCCTTGTTTTGAATGTACATATTGCAAGGCCGGAAATTATTCAATGTGCAGGCACTTTAAAGAAACAAACTTTGTCCCCGGAGGTTTTTCTGAACGGATTTATTTAACAGAAGAACATTTGAAAAATGTAGCACACAAAGTTCCCGAAAATATTCCGGATGAAGTAATATCTTTTTATGAACCGTTAGGATGCTGTATTCGCGCGATAAAACGTACGCAATTAACTAAGAACGCCAATGTTCTTGTTGTCGGTCTCGGTTCAATCGGACTTCTTATGGGGCAGGCTCTCGCGAACTACGGGATGAGCGTTTTCGGGTGTGATATACTTGACGAACGGGTCGAACTTGCAGAAAGTTTGGGAATTATAGGGTTTAATTCAGCAGACATTGCTAAGGCAAAAGAATTTATTCTTTCTAACACAGACGGACTTGGCGTTGATGCTGTATTTATGACTTCCGGAGCAGACAAAGCCATTGATGCAGGAATTGCTCTCGTTAGAAACGGCGGAAAAATTAATGTATTCTCAAGTACTCCCCAGAATAACGGCTACAAAAATAACGATATTTACTACAGAGAACTAACCATCCTCGGCAGTTATTCACCCTCGCCCGAAGATTTGCAAGACTCCTTTAATATGATTGCTTCCGGGAAAATCATTGTAAGAGACTTAGTCACAGAATACCCGCTTGATAAAATACAGGATGCGTTTAATGATACTATAGCAAATAGAATTATGAAAGCATTTATTAAAATTTCGGAGCAGGTATGAAAGCTGTATTATATTACGGACCGCAAAATATAAAGTACGAAGATACAATGATAAAACCGCTCTCTGAAGGAGAAATACTTGTAAAAGTAGAATCAGCCCTGACCTGCGGTACCGATGTTAAAACATACAGGCGCGGGCATCCGGTATTAATCAAATCAGTTCCCTCAGGATTCGGTCATGAGTTTGCCGGTATTGTATCAAAAACCGGCAAAGGTGTTACTAAATTTAAAGTCGGTGATAGAGTTGTTGCAGCAAATTCAGCCCCGTGCGGAAAATGTTTTTTCTGCAGGCGGCAAGAATATAATCTCTGCGAAAACCTCGATTTGTTAAACGGTGCTTATGCAGAATATATTGTTATCCCAAAACGAATTGTTGAAAAAAACACACTAATCCTTCCGGAAAGTCTTTCATTTGATAAAGCCGCCTTCTGTGAGCCTTTAGCAAATGTCGTACACGGAGTAGAACGTACCAATATTAAACCAGGAGATACTGTCGGAATAATAGGAATCGGACCTATAGGGCTTATGTTTGCACGACTTGCAAAACTAAAAGGTGCAAAGGTCATTACTGCCGGCAGAAATCCGATAAAACTTAAATTAGCAGAAGAGTTTGCACAGGCCGATGAAATTGTAGATCTAAAAAAATATCCAAACCCTGAAAAAATCTTTAAATCATTTACAGAAGAGGGCAAAGGGCTTGATGTAGCAGTAGAATGCGTTGGACTCCCTGAAATATGGGAACGGATTTTTGAATGCGTTCGCCCCGGCGGAACTGTACACTTCTTTGGCGGATGCAAATCTGGCTCAACGGTGACTTTTGATACTACACGTCTGCATTACAGTGATATTAAGCTTATGAGCGTATTTCACCATACACCTAAATATTTCAGAATGGCACTTGATTTAATAGCGTCAGGCGATGTTGAGGTAGAAAAACTAATAACCGGAACACTTCCTTTGAACAAACTTGAATATGCAATGCAGCAGCATATTGATGGAAAAGCAGTCAAATTTCTGATTAAGCCGCAATTTGTGTAGGGGGGCAGCGAAAAAAAGCTCGCATATACTCTGCACCTAATAATTTAATATTTATATTGACATCAGCACATTCTAAAAAAATATTGTATAGAAAAAGAAATCTCTACTTATTGTTTTTTCTTTCTGCTATTGTTTCAGGCTTTTTCCACAAGCTTAAACGTTTTAGAACAAATGATGTTATTTTACCATCATTATTCCTTTTAATTTGCAAACGCGTAGAAACTGAATAATCACGATTTGTATCAACCCCTGATAATAATCCGTCTTTGTAAAATCTTGTTTTTACAAGATTATTCCTGGTTGAATATTTGAGTTTACCAGAAAATTTTTCTCCGTTTAACATTGCTATACCTTTATTAAAAATAATTCCCCTATTTTTGATAGTTTCAGCAAAGTTTTTTAAACCGAATTTTTTATCATGTGTAACACTTGCGACCGCAAGCCCGAGAGTTGCAAGCCCCGATAATGAAAGTAAAACCATTGCTGTCCGGTTAGCCCGCCGCGCCAACATTATCTCATAATCGTATTCTTCAATATTGCTTTTAAAAACCGGGGGTGTATTTACAGATATATTTTCTACTCGCATAATTTTCTCCAACTTTAGTAATCACCCAAATATAGTTGAAAAAAATACAAATTCATATTAGACAAAAGGTAGACAAAAAGGGGATTTGAGTACTCATTAAAATACAAAAAGAGGACGGATTTTTATCCGTCCTCTTTATCATTTATCATATAAACAACTGCATCGGCAATCCTTGATTACATCATACCGCCCATGCCGCCCATTCCGCCCATCGGCATATCAGGAGCTTTGTTTTCTTCCGGAATATCAACAACTGCTGCTTCCGTCGTTAACAACATAGATGCAACTGATGCCGCATTTTCAAGAGCAGAACGTGTAACCTTTGCAGGGTCTACGATACCTGCTGCAAACATATCGGTATATCTGTCAAGTAATGCATCATAACCGTAAGCACCTTTTTCTGCACGTACGTTTTCAATAACTACGTCTGATTTAGCACCTGCGTTATTTGCAATTGCTCTCAAAGGAATATCCAATGCTGCTGTAAGTATTTTGAAACCGCTCTTTTCATCATCAGATTCAAAAGCAAGAGTTGAAAGTTTATTTTCAAGTTCTTGTTGTACTCTTACAAGCGCAACACCGCCGCCCGGTACAATACCTTCTTCATTAGCTGCTCTTGTAGCATTCAAAGCATCTTCAATTCTCAATTTTCTTTCTTTAAGTTCAACTTCTGACGCTGCACCAACTTCGATAACGGCAACACCGCCTGAAAGTTTGGCCATACGTTCCTGGAGTTTTTCTTTATCGTATTCACTGTCAGATGCCTCAATTTGTTTTTTAATCAGGTTAACTCTTTCTCTGACAGCTTCTTTAGTTTCGTTGCCTACAACGATTGTTGTTTCGTCTTTAGTAACGGTAACACGTTTTGCAAGTCCCATCATATCAGTTGTAACATTTTCAAGTTTAATACCGAGTTCTTCAGTGAACATTTGACCGCCGGTTAAGATTGCAATGTCTTCAAGCATTGCTTTTCTTCTGTCGCCAAATCCGGGAGCCTTAACTGCAACTGCTCTTAAAACTTTTCTCATTGTGTTAACAACAAGTGTTGCAAGAGCTTCGCCTTCAACATCTTCAGCAATAAGAAGTAACGAACGACCGTCACGTGCAACTTGTTCTAAGATAGGAACTAAGTCTGCAATAAGATTGATTTTCTTGTTGATACAAAGAACATAAGCATCTTCAAGTACTGCTTCCATTCTTTCTGCATCAGTTACAAAGTAAGGTGAAATATAACCTTTATCAAACTGCATACCTTCAACAACCTTTAAGTTAGTACCGAAAGATTTTGATTCTTCAACAGTGATAACACCGTCGTTACCGACTTTTTCCATCGCTTCAGCAATCAATTCACCAATTTCAGAGTTGTTGCCGGCAGAAATTCCTGCAACCTGTGCGATTTCTTCTTTTGTATTAACAGGTTTTGACAAATCTTTAATTTTGTTAATAGAAATTTCTACAGCTCTGTCAATACCTCTTTTAATAGAAATCGGGTTTGCGCCTGCTGTAAGGTTTTTTAAACCTTCTTTAACAATTGCCTGAGCAAGAACTGAAGCGGTTGTTGTACCGTCACCCGCAACATCATTTGTTTTTGAAGAAACTTCTTTTAACAATTGAGCACCTGCATTTTCAAGCCCGTCCTGTAATTCAATTTCTTTTGCGATAGTTACACCGTCATTAACGATTTGCGGTGCGCCGAATTTCTTTTGAAGAATAACATTTCTTCCTTTTGGCCCTAATGTGACCTTTACAGCTTCGGCAACTGCATCAATACCTTTAAGAAGGGATTTTCTTGCCTCTTCTTGAAAAACTATACGTTTTGCCATTTTTATATCTCCTTTATAACAATAATTATTCAATAATAGCTAATGCATCTTTTACGGAAAGAATTTTGTATTCAGTACCATCAACTTTTACATCCGTACCTGAGTACTTCGCGTACAAAATTACATCGCCGACTTTAACATCCATCGGTTCTCTTTCGCCGTTATCGTTAACCTTACCGGCACCAACAGCTACAACTTCACCTTTTTGAGGTTTTTCTTTAGCGCTATCAGGAATAAAAATACCGCCTGATGTTTGTTCTGTATCTTCAATAACTTTGATTACAATTCTGTCTGCTAATGGTTTAATTGCCATGATTAATATCCTCCTTTTTCTTTCATAATTTATTTATACATCCGAAAAATCAAATAATTAATTTTCTTAATGAAAAATTAAGAATTTAATTATTAATCAACTTTAAGATTTGTAAATTTTGAAATATACAGTAGCAAAATTTTTTCTTTTTGAATTTAAAACTAATGTCATGAAAATCAATCCCTGTATATATAATCCGTTTTATAACAAACAGAAAACCTGTAAAAACCAATATAAGGACAATTTACATTCTTATAACATACATCCTGCCGATACAGTCAATTTTTCTGCAATGAAAAAACTTGATTTTAAGGGGATTGATTTTGTTGTGGTAGAAAAATTCAAAGCACCGATTGAGAAATTCAGAACTATATCAGATTTTCAGAAATGGGCTAAAAAAGAAATTGAGATTATATTAGGGAAAGATTACAGCGGACGCAGATTAGTGACAGGAGACTTAAGACAAAGACAGCTTAAAGAGTGGTCTGATTACATTCTAAAAGAAAACGAAGTTTATACCGCACCGATTGCTCTATTTATTCTCTCCTCAATTACGGCAGAGCTTTCATCAAAAAATGACAAATTGTTACCCTTATTAAATAAAGGAGTTCTTGCAGATACAATAAGCGATATAGAAAACCGGCTCCAAGGAGTGCAAAGATCAAATATTAATTTTAATAAAGAATACGAAGCATTTTTAAAAGCATCCTGCAATAATAAAAACATTAACGCTGCACGAACACAAACAGAATGGGTTATTATCCCATCTAAGCAAAATGATTCTGAGAACTTTGAATCTAATGTGGAAAAGTTAAAAATCTTGTCACATAAAAACTGGTGTACTAAATCACTCAATGCTGCTCCATACCTGTCACAGGGAGATTTTCATATTTATATGGTAAACGGAAAACCAAAAATCGGAATCAGGTTTAAAGATGATGCCATTCAAGAAATACAGGGCGAATACAACAACAGTACAATACCTGTTACTTATCTGGATAATGTAAAAGAATATATAACGCTGGGCGGATACAGCTTAAACAAAAATGCACAGCATGAAATTGATGCGGCGGAAAAAGCCCGAAAAATAATAAAAGAAATAAAAGAAGATATAGCAAAAACCGGTAAATGCGATATTATAAAAGTATTGGATTGTCTGGATTTCAATCCCGAGCAGGACAAAGACGGAAACATTACACTTTCTCATTATATATTGCCTGAAGGTTTTACACTTAAGGAGTTTGGATTAAAAGAAAGTGATTTATTCAGCAGAATTACCAGTATAAAAGGTAATGTCGTCTTTAGACAATCAGAGATGACGACTCCCGGCGCACTGAAACATGTCGGCGGATTTCTTGATATTCAGGACTCTAATATTACATCACTTGGAAATCTTGAATATATAGGGGGCGACGCTAATTTTGAATACTCAAAAATTAAAAGTCTGGAGAAGCTTAAGTATATCGGGGGGAATGCGGACTTTGAAAAAACACCGTTGGAAGATTTGGGGAAACTCAAATATGTAGGCGGGAATGCCGATTTTTACGAAGTTATGAGTATAACAACACTTGGCGAACTTGAATACGTCGGCGGTAATTTATGTTTAGATACTACTAATGTTGAGGATTTAAGAAATTTAAAATACATTGGCGGAAATGCTGTCCTCTGGAATTGTAAAGTAAAAACACTAAAAAATCTAAAAACTATCGGCGGGGATGCGGATTTTACAGAGACAACCGTAGAAGATTTAGGATGCCTTACAAAAATAGGAGGCAAAGCCAGCTTTGCGGCTTCAAAAATCAAAACTCTTGCCAAACTGGAAGAAATTGGAGGATGTGCTATTTTTGACGGGTCTTTACCCCCGCTCCGTCTTTTTGACACTATTATGGATGAATTTATAGATTTCTCAAATGTATATGAGATGCTTCACGGGGAAAAGGATATTTCTTATTATAATTCACGGATAAAAGACATTGGAAACCTGAAAAGTATTGCAGGGATACCAGTTATGACATACTTGCTTGCATATTATCCCGGGATGCTATTTACACTGCAAAAAGACTACAATCCCGAACTATGGTTCAAGAGTAAAACATAAACAGCTCTAGCGTACAATTTTATGACGAAGAACGGAATTACTGCCCTGAGATGAAATAAATAAAAGGTTATTGTTGACATGCAGCCCGTATGGCTTACTTACACCGTCTAATAAAACAGAGACATTACCCTCGGGAGTAATTTTAAGAACATTATTCGCATTATAGTTTGCTACGTAAATATTACCTACACTGTCGCTGGCAAGGCTTATGGGACCGCTGATTTTCGGGTTTTTAACATAAACTATACGCTTCCCGTCAGGTGTAATCTTTAAAATAGTATTATCAGTAAAAGTTGCAACATAAATATTGCCGGTAAAATCAGATGTTATACCTGTAGGGCTTACAATATTTTCATAAATACCAACTGTCTTAGCAACATTTGACTGCGGATTAGCCGCCGGTGCGGGCGAATCTGTTTTTATAGTAAGCTTTTCAACCAATGCCTGAGCCGGTTTATAATACTCACTTACAGGCGGTATTATATTTACGTACGATTTTACATTATTATAATCCCCGAGTTTTGCGCATATTTGAGCAGCCTTATAAACCGATTCATAATCGTTTGGATTTCTTAAAAGTATTTGTTTAAAAACAGAAAGCGCCTCTGAATGCTGGTTTGTATAATCAAGTATTGTTGCAAGATTATAATATGCGTCAATATAATCAGGATAAACCTTTATTGCCTCTCTAAAAGACTTAATTGCTTTGTCATATAATCCAAGTTTATAATAGTCTACCCCCTGATTATATTCAAGTTTTGCATCCAGAGGAATGCCGCCTTCTTCAGCAATCCCCTGTGGTACAAATGTTAATCCGGTTAACAAAACCAGTATTAAAAGTAGTTTTTTCAATATTATTATCCTAATTTAGCCAACAAATCTTTATGTCTATCTGCAAACTCATGTCCCCGCGCAATAATGGCGGCTTTTAGTATTTCTTGCAAATTAATAGTTTCTTTATTTTCAAAATCATTTGGAAGCCGGAGCGACCAATTAGCATCGCCTGATGTTCCCGGACGGTTGTAAACATCTTCTATCTGGAAGAAATCAGTGAAGAAAATTTGAACATTGCGTGCTTTTGAAGCAAATATTTCAACAAGTTTTACAAACTTCAGGTAATTTGCATCCGTAGTAAGTTTTACAATTATATCATCCTTATTATCAGACTCTGTAAACAAATCTTCAACAAGATTCTTCGCGTGCAAATATCCTTCATGAGTATTAATCATTGATTTAGCCCAGAAGGAAACAGGAAGGTTATCGTGTGTACCTACCATATTCCAGACATGTTCGCCGATATTTTTACATCTGTAAGGGTGCTCGGGTTTTTCAGGTACAACGAACTGGGTTAAACGCATACCCTGAAGCTGGTATTTTTCCATAACAGCAACAACCGGATTGGTTAAAGTTCCCAAGTCCTCGCAAACAATTGCGTTTTTATCCAAACCGCATTCCTTAGCCGCGGCTATAACGATTTTTTCTACAAAACGGCCGTAAAGTCTGACTTGCTCATCATTAAGAGTTTTTACCCTTTTTTCTTTATCAGGCTCTAACGTATAATCTAGATCATCAAGCGTTGCAACCGCAAACTTTGACAAGAACGGATGTTCAGGAGATGAGAATAAACGTCCTGCACCATCTTCGCACTTAGGAGTTTTATCAGAACGGTATACCCACGGGTCAATAAGACCTACAATATGGTCAATTCTCACCCCGCCGGGGTTTTCAGTAAACATTTTTTTATAAAGGCGTTTCATTAATTCGCCGCCTTCTCCGAGATTGCCATCTCTGTCAAAAAGTTTTTCCGGATTCATTGCGGGGAAGCCCCATGCCTGCCCGTCTTTAGAGAAGTAATCCGGCGGACAACCGAGAGAATAACCTTCCAAAAACAATGACTGATACGCCCACGCGTCCCGGTCAGAAAAAGCAACCTGACGGTCAGCAATCATTTTAATATTATGCTTAAGCGCAAATTCTTTTGTTTTTAACGATTGTTCTTCAAGAACAAACTGACAGAATTTGTAGAAATCAATTTCATCAGCATACTTTTTAGAAATCTCACTTATTCTGGTTTCAAACTTCTTTGCTTCTTCTTCATTAGCCGGATTTAAAAGATTTCTGTCATCTTTATTTTTCCAGCCATACCAGTAATCGCTGCCGTTTTCCAATGAAAGTGCTTCATACAGTGCATCTTTAGACAGCCAGAAATCGTTTTCTTTTTTAAATTTATCAAAATCTTTTGTAAATTTTGATGATTTCTTAAAATTAGTCCAAGCAATTTTTAAAGCTTCGTTTTGAGCTTTAGAAATATAAGAATAAGCCGTTTTACCCTTATCGGCATTAGGATTATTTTCAACAATTTTTTCGTATTCAGCAGCAGGGAGAATATTATCCCAATCCTTCCCGATCAGTTGTTTAAGATCAATGAATAAAGGATTGCCGGAAAATATCGTACCGCAATACGGAGATGCATCTGTTGATTTTGTCTTTCCGTTAGGACCAAGCTGGATAGCGTTAAAATAATTCTCAGCATAACTTATTAATTTATGTCCGGCCTCTGAGTTGTAAGAACCAAATCCGGTATCTTCACCCTTGATTGAAGGAAAACTTCCGCCATGAATAATAAGTGCAAAGTTATCTTTTCCAAGGACTTTTAAAGCCTCTTTTACAAGTTTGCTGTCTGATTTAACCAAAATCCCGCTTGTCATAAATACCCTCCTTCTCTTTTTCAAGTGTATCATTCTTATATTTTTTTTTCAACATTGAGAAGTTTTAAGATTTATTAACCGGTTAGCACTAAATAAAAATAAATACTCCGTTGATAATTCAACGGAGTATTTTAAAACATATAGTATTTTTTATAAAGCCTGCATTTCAACGGTCGGTTCCCTGACTTCCGGAATCTCATTAATCTTAGGCAATTCCGGAATATCCTCCTTTGCGGTCAATTCCGTCACGGGAATTTCATCCAGTTCAAGCTTCTTTTTTTGTTCATCTAATATTTTCAATAATATCGGATCCGGTTGTTTTTTAAGGGCATGATAATCCGACATTATTTTCGACACAAAATGTTTTGTTTCTGCAAACGGCGGAATAGAATTATATTTTTTTACATTACCCGGACCTGCATTATAAGCAGCAAGAGCAAGTTCTGTTGAGCCGAACATATCATACATCATTTTGTAATACATCAATCCGCCTTTAATGTTTTCATTTAAGTAATACGGATTAACACCCAATTTTTTAGCAGTAGAAGGCATCAGCTGATAAACCCCGACAGCACCGTGGCGGCTCTTTAAAGAATGATTGTAGTTCGACTCCTTCTTTGCAAGACTCAATGCCAGCGCAGGATCAACATTCATTTCAAGAGAATGTTTGATAATACTTTCCTTTACCGTATCAGCACTAATATCCGATGCAAATACACAATTAGTACTGCATATAGTAATTACTGCTAATACAAGTGATAATTTTTTAATCATAATCCTCTCTCCGTTTGTTCAGTTGGAGTTTGCTTGAAGCTCTGCAACAAAAATATCAAAATCCTCATAAAATTAAGATATTAAAAAACCTCAACGCAAATTATGTGATTGTCACCCGTATTATAAAACAAAGTATTTAAAAAATCAACCCTTTAGGGGTGAAAGGCTTTATTTTGTTGAACCGGCAGTGATAGTTAAGCCTAAAATTTTAAACATTTTCACCAAATTATCAATAATCTGGAAAACAAAATTTATTGTAAACTTTGTAAACTTTTAACGAAAAAATTTACATCGTGAAACATTTTGATTCAAAACAAGAATTTTATGATAAATTAAAAAGTAACAGAAATTTTATCTGATTATCACATGGGAATTATAGGAGATAATGATGGCGGAGTATTTGACCAAAGAGGAAATTAAACAGTGGAGAAGCTCATTGGAAAAAATAACTTTAGAGGAGTATGCTGCAAGGCTGGGTAAATTAATTGAAGAAGCTAAACCAACCAACGATGTAGTTGATATGGTTATGAACGAACAAAAAATGACAACAGACAGCCATCCTCAAACAGATAAACAGGATAAATTTGCGGCAATCGCCCAGAGAGCCTTTGAAAGAGAACGCCAGATTTCTCATACACCGTTTTCTATCAGCAAGCCTAAACAACAAAATAATAGTGAAAAGGCACCGGTAGTTAACGATGCAATTAAAATTGATGTAAATATTGAATTAAAAAAATCATTAACAGACAGAGAGCAGGCTGTTTTAGATTATCTGCTGGCTAACGTTAATAAAACTGTTTATGCAAAAGACTTGGCAGAACTATTAGGTTTGCCGAGAGATTATGTATATAAGTATATTAAAAATTTGAGAGCGAAAATAGAGGGCGATAAATTACAAAACTGCCGGGGAGGCGGTTTTATACTAACAGCCTAGATTGGCATGAGCATGGATTTATACAAATCACTTGAATTTCTGGAAAACACCGGACATTTATACGCTTTAGACTATGCAAAGAAATGTTTGTATAGTGCTAAGTTGTCAAATTATATGTTTGACATGTTTGATATCTCTGAAAAGGTAAATATGGGGGTAGTCTACTCTCAGCCGATAAAAATCGGAGAGCAGTATATTGTTGACGGAATAAGCAGGCTGGTCGGATTATCGCTGTTCCTTTATGCAGTCTGTGAGTGTTGGAAAAATACTACAGAACGAAATGAGCTGCTAATCAGAAAAATTAAAGCCAGTTACTTGCTGCGCAACGACCGCCCTAAAATAATACTTAAAGGAACTAATAATGATATTTACGAACCTCTGCTTTTAGGCGAAAGAATTTCCGGTAAAAATAAAAAAACAGTAATCTTTTGTACTTATCATGAATATTGGACAAGATTAAAATTAGGCAATTATGATCTAAAAAACATAATGGATAAACTTGATCAACTCTATTTATACAATATTAATCTGACTGACATGAGTACAGCTCAGATACGGGATTTTTATTACTCTATAAATATTGATAACCAAAAACTTAACCAAATTGCACTGATACGGGATTTCTTGCGCGAACAAAATGCAGGATATGAATGGTCTGAAATAGAACAACTTTTCTTTAACAATAAAGACTATCTTATAATGTTCCTGAGAGACTTCTTAATAACTAAGTATAAAATTAAAAAAATACCTTATAACAGTTATTATTTAGTACTAAAAGATTATATTAACGAAATTATAAAATATAAAAGCGCAGCACAGGCGGTAGAGACAATGCATGAAGCAGCTATTACTTATAATGCTATCTTAAATGTTGATATTCCGGATGAAGATATTAAAAATAAATTTGTTGAGATAAAGCTCAATAAAGGAAATGATACTTATGCATATCTTCTTGAAATTTTTGAGGATTATAAGGATGGGAGTATTTCTAAAGATACTTTTGTAGAAATTCTTACCGCGGTAAACGAATACCTGATTAACAGGAATGCCAATCCGGGCATGCGTACAAATTTCAATGATTTAATATCTGATCTCAATAAAATGCTTTACGGAGAATAAACTATTAAATTTTGCCGTCAAACCTTAAGAAAAGCTATCAGCAGTCTCCGGTTTACAAAAATTAACAGAAAAAAGCCATTATGAGATTGAAATATACTTTTTATATGCTATAATAGTATGGTTGAAGGAGGGAAATATGGCCAGAGTTCTTATATCTATGTCAGACGAATTTCTTAACAGAGTAGACAGTATCGCTAATTCTGAACAAAGAACAAGAAGTGAATTAATTAGAGAAGCCTTGCGCTCCTATCTTAGAAAGAATAAAATGAGCAATATGAAGAATGCTGAAGAAAATGCTGAAGTTCTTTCATCTTTGCTTGATGATTAATAATTTACTTCTTTCATAAAAGTATCAACCCAATATAGTAAATCCGCTATTTCATAAGGTTTAGGCAGGTATAAATCTGCTTTTGTATTAAGTATAGCGGATTTGTTGTGTTTTGAAGAGGTTACTATTAAACGCGTATTTACAAAATTCCTGTTCTGTTTTAGTTTTTGTATAAAACCAAGGTTTTCTAACTTATCACCTGCATCAATTATCACAACCGCCGGAACGTCCTGCTCTAAATCACAGGAAATATCATACCCCTGAAGTTCAAGAGATGTCTGCAGAAGCAAGCTCAACGCGGCATCCTCCTCGCATATATATATTTTTTTATTAAACTCCTTTGTCACCACCGAACCGAGTCCCGTAAGCTGAAGCCTTTCTATTGCATAGTTAGACCCTGTAGGTAATTTTGCCATTGATTTTATTCTGCGTAAGTGTTCTATCAGCTCCTCCGGAGTTTCTGATTTACTATAATCGACCTCCAAACCGCCCGCAAGAATATAAACAAGTTCAACCCTTCTTTCGGCATAACGTTCCCCTTTTACAAGAGAAAACCCGCGTTTCATATCCTCTTCCGAGTAAAATTTAGGCGCAACAGTATCAAAAGCAAAAGTTAAAAAGCCTGCAAGCTTTTCTACAATCCCGGGAGTTGTTATTATTAAAAATTCGTTTTCGGACAAACGTCCAAGATAGTCATTCTCACTGAATGCCGATTTAATAATTGTCACAAACGACTGTATAAGTTTATCAGCGGCAAGCTCACTGTAAATAGATTTGTAAATATAATAATTCTCAATACTCACAAGAAGCAGCGCACGTTCTGTTTTATCATATATAATTCTTTTAAGCGAACGTAAAATATGGCGTTTATCAGGCAAAAGAGTTTTAGTATCAAGATTAAGTTCTATATCTCTGCGCAAATGCGCTTTTATACGCATTTTAAACTCTTCAATATTAACAGGTTCACTTATGAAATCATCCGCCCCGCATTTCAAGAATTCAACACGGTCATTAACATCTGAGGATTTTGACATTACTATAATCACCGGACGCATATTATACGTTAAAATTCTCAGCCGCTCGCATAATTCAGGAATATTACCGTTTAAACTGTCTGATATTATAATTAAATCAGGTTCATACGCTTCCAGATATTCAAACCCTGAAGGGATATCACGGGCTACATGAACAGTAATTACAGGAGTTTCAAGACTCTTTTTATATTTGAACGGAAGCTCTTTCCGTTTATCTATTATTAATATGTTGCAGAACAAATTTGTTCCTCCGGATTATATAACGGTAATTTCACCTCAAATACAGTACCTTTAGGATAATTATTTGTTAACTCTATTGTACCATTCATCATTTCAACAAGATGTTTTGTAATATAAAGTCCAAGCCCGTTCCCCTGAACACTGCGTGTCAGCGGATTATCAATTCTTGCAAATTTTTCAAATATCTTAGCCTTATCTTTATCCGCAATCCCGACACCTTCATCAGTAACTTTTACAGAAAAATACCCTTCTTTATCTGCAAAATCCGTACTAACCAGCACTGTTGTACCTTCTGATGAATATTTACACGCATTTTCAATAAGATTTGTCATTACCTGCTGAAAACGCTCTATATCAATCATCCCGTCAGGAAGTTTCAAATTATAGTTTGTAACTATATTATGTTTCTGATATTTTTGCCCGATAACTTTCAGCACCGGTTCCAAAACCTGCTTTATATCTGCTTTTTTAAGCACAGGTTTATCCTCGGCGCCTGAGGATACTGATAAAATATTTTCTACAAGCCCTATCAACCTGTTTGACTGTTCTTCGATAATTTTAAGAAACTTTTTTTTATCATCATCACCAATTCTATCCCATGAGGCAAGCAGCGTTTGAGCGAACCCTCTTATACTGGTCAAAGGCGTTCTTAATTCATGGGATACCGTAGAAACAAAATCTTCCTGTTTAGTCATAAGAGAATTATACCACTATTTTGGATATAGGAAAACCTGCAGCAGGCTTAATCATAATAAAAGGTTAAGGACTACAACAGGCTTATATTTATTCATCCTAGCTTTGGAACGTATTGAAGATTTTTTCAACAGAATCGTCAATAACTTTCTTCACAGATTCCATTTCCGTTGATATTGCAGCCTGCTCTGTATCTAGCTGCTCCAGCTTCAATTCAAGCTGCTGATCCTCTTTTTGGATTGTAGAAGTAAGAGCATTAATATCATTAATTGTCTTTTGATAAACTTCTACCGCATGCCTGTACTCATTCATTGCATCCTCATAAGCAGCATCATCTGTTACAGTTTCATAATTAAGAGCATATACATTTGAGTCATTATCAAATCTTACAGAGGAGAATCTGCCGCTTTCATCAGTTTCAAGCAAAGCATTTCCCGTACTGGTTATTTTTGTTGGTACATAAGATGCACTGTAATAATACAAGGAGGATTGATTATCAATCGGGGAATCCGACATATACGCGCTATTATAACTGTTCATTAAATCATCATACGTAGTAAAATAGTCTTCTCCGTTCAGACTAAATGTATAAATGCCGGAGCCTGTATATGTATAACTGCCATCTGCGTTAAGAGTAAAATAATTAGAAATATTTGAATCAGCAATATCCTGAACTATTTGTGAAAGTTCTGCGGCTTGTTCCTCCGTAAGGTTTGTCAATTCTGTAACTCTGCTGTTGCCGACATAGGTAGGGAATCCCGTCTCTGCATAATCGCTGTAGGCGGTACTCATTCCTCCTGCGACATTGTCAAGTTCCTGCGTTAAGGCAAAATGCCAGGTATCGCCTTCCTGATAACCAACAATATTATCATTTGATAAGTCCGTATTACCTATGGCTTCTTTAAACCTTTGCAGCTGTGCAGTCAGTGCTTCATCTTCAACCCCGGAAACACGATTATAATTAACAGTCGTACCATCGGAGTTTGTTACGGTATAAGAATTATCAGGATTAACCTGAACACTGGCTGATTCATTTACGTACCCGCTGTATGTATTTGCAACCTGAACCTGAGGATCAGAAAGTGTTTTTTCAGCACCCTTAAAAATATCTCTTATATAATGACTCGTAACTACATAATTGTAATTGTCATCATAAGAAGAAGTCTGTGACCAACTGTCTATATAGTAATCTGTATTTCCGTCTGTATATGAATATTGTTCGGTTGTATAATCTGACGTACTGGGAACTTCAGGAAGCTCTAAATCTAACATTCTGTTGAACAGTCCTGCAACTTCATTTGCAAGATTTGTTCTCGCCTGGTTTATCTGTTGTCCTTCATATTCACAGTTTGATTTACGTGCTGTTAATTGGATATAACGGGCTTGTGATGCGGCCATTCCCATAGTTCTATCTCCTTATGATTGTTGATTGCGTTTGTATTTTATTAATTATTATATATTATTTGTCAATTCATTATAACGGAAAAATCAACCATAAGTATAATAATTTCTGTAAAAATCATTCAAACACAGGAGAGATTTAAGCACCATTATTTTACAATACTTAATCTATTGTAACTTTAAATAAATTATGTCACAATTATTGACATAAGGGAGAAAGTTATGAATTTTTTAATTGTTAAACAGGTAAGCATATTGAGTTTTATATTCGGCTTAATATTAGGATTTATAACTTTATTACCTGTGCTTAATCTTATTGCATTCCTTTTTGCAATGTTTGTTATAGGCGGAGCAATGGTTATTTTCCTTAAAAAATTTAATTTAATAGGTCTAATTAACATAAGAGAGGGCGCAGTCGTTGGCGCAATTGCAGGTTTTGCTTCTTTTCTGGGGCTATGTGTATTATACCTGCCCGTAAGCTCTCTTATAGGGCTTATATTCTCTAAATACACCGGTGATTTTTTCTCAATGTTCTTTACCTCGTTCGGCGCTTTTGTCATAGGACTGTTTATGATTTTTTTCAGTGCACTTATGAGCGCATTACTAAACAGTTTTAGCGGACTTTTTGCCGTATGGTTATATGAGTTTATTACAGGTGTAAAAAAAGCCGATAATGAAAACATAGATTTTCAGATAAAATAGATTTTATACTAAAAAGGAGCCGAAAATGGAATTTCAATCAAAAATAAAAACTATAGAATGGGTTGATACGTATTCAAAAATGGTAGACCAGACCAAAATACCCTATGAGTATTCTTTTGTAAATATAACAACCGGAGATGAAATGTTCTCTGCAATCAAAACAATGATTGTACGCGGAGCCCCGGCTATCGGAATTGCAGGTGCGCACGGTATAAATCTTTATGCGCAGGAACTTGCAAAGAAAAACCTTTCAAGAGAAGAATTTATTACAGAACTTCTACAAAAAGCAGATTATATGAAAACCTCCCGCCCGACCGCAGTTAATCTTATGTGGGCGGTTGAAAAACAAAAAGAAATTATTAAAAACTCAACTTCCGATATCAACAACATAATCAAAGAATTGATTGAAAACAGTATAAAACTTGAAAATGAAGATATTGAAATCAACAAAAAAATCGGTGACTATGGAGCTGAAATAGTACCCAAAGGCGGAACCATTTTAACACACTGCAATGCCGGCGCACTTGCAACCGTAGGGTACGGTACAGCACTGGGGGTTGTACGCTCGGCTTATGCAAACGATAACACAGTTAAAGTTTTTGCAGATGAAACACGTCCGCGCCAGCAAGGGGCAAAGATTACAACCTTTGAACTTGTAATGGACAATATCCCTGTAACTTTAATTACAGACGGAATGTGTTCTTATTTCATGAAAAAAGGAATGATAGATGTTGTTGTAGTAGGTGCTGACAGAATTGCAGCAAACGGTGATACTGCAAATAAAATCGGAACGTACACTGTTGCTATAGCAGCAAAATACCACAACATCCCGTTTTATATTGCAGCCCCGCTGTCAACAATTGATACTTCAATTAAGTCCGGCGATGAAATCCCGATTGAAGAACGTTCGGCTGAAGAAGTAACCCACATTAACGGACAAAGAATTTGCGCAGAAGGTGTAAATATCATAAACCCCGGATTTGACGTAACCCCAAATGAACTTATAACAGGGATTATAACTGAAAAAGGCATTATAAAACCGGATTATACAACATCTATTGCTGCGCTGTTCTAGTTTTCTTTTACCGTATCAAAATCGGCAAGCACTCTTATTACCGCAACCATCATCCAGAACACAAACTGAAGCTGAGGCCGGAAAAATATTGTATCAACAAAACCATGCAAAAGTATTCCGCAAACAGATGTAAGTGCTGCAGTCAAAATTATAACTTTATTAATATTTCTGGAATTTAAAATAGTTCTTACAGCGCCCGTTATAAGAAATCCGATAAACCCTAAAAATGCGAACAGGGCGAAAATACCGCTCTCAACAGCTGTCTCAAGGTAGATGTTATAAGCACTTAATGCATCATAACCTGTTTTCATATACAGCCCATAGGTTTCGCGAAAATTCTGGTTGCCAACCCCGATACCTAAAAACGGATTATCCTGAAACATTTGGATAGACGCCTGATAAACATTAAATCTAAATGATGTTGAACTGTCTCCCCGCATCGCAAAGATACTTAATACGCGCGCCTTCAAAGAGGTTGAAAACATAACAAGTAAAACCCCCAGCACACAAATTCCACCGTAAAGTTTATATAACAACCCTTTCAATTTATCCGGACATCTTATAAATAATATTACTGCAGGAACAAGCATCATAAACGGATAAGCCGCAAATACACCTCTACACCCGCTCATAAGCATAACAACAGTTGAAAGCAATGATATAAAAATCCCGATAGAAAACCTTGCTCTGCTTCCATTTGCGGCCAGCAGCGCAGTAATCCCATAAATAACCGGAACAAGGGCAAGCATATAACCACCAAAGAGATTAGGATTAAGCGGCTTTAATGTTCCGTATACCCTTGTCATTACCTCTTCAGGATTAAGGTTTGATGTATCCTGCCAACCGGCCAGAGCGCCCGCATGCGATGAATTTTGCAGCAGTCCCACAATACTCTCATAAGATAAACAAAATATAAATAGACCAAAGATTTTATAAATATCTTTTTTATTGTCTTTAAGATATATAGAACAAGTAACGTAATAACCTAAATATATAAAGGTTTTCAATATTCCTTTTAAACTCAGCCAGAACAAAGATGCCCCGGCAGTACTTATAATAACAAAGGCAAGATAGATGATTAAACACAATTCAAACTTTGTGTACTCAAACCTAAACCCTTTAGTTACCAGAATTTTAATCAGTGTAAGAAAGATAGCGGCAAGAGCAAGATACCCGATAGTATCAGACGGAGCACAAAGCGAGAGTAAAATTACTGCAGAGATAGAAATAAAGATAAACTTATCAATAAATTTCAAAATAATACTTTTTTCTACCAGAGGTGACAGAAAATTTTGGACAATTTCAAGAACTTTATTAATAATCATCCGGAACTATTCCCCAGGGTTTTGGATAACTACGTCTGACACAGTACCGTTAAACTTATAAGAACTGCCTTCAAGAGTAACCGGCAAACCTGATTTAAGTTTATTTCCGCCGACGACCGCACCATCTTTTGTGATTTTGGCACTATCTTTAATTATTACTACGAGATCATACAGGTTTGGATATGCAGGATCATCAATTGTCAAAACTGTTTTACCGTCATACACTGCAGTTTTTCTGGGCTGTAATAATACATCCTGTACATCAAGTTCTGTATAAGGAACATTTCTGATAGTTATAAAAGTTTTATCTCCACGCTTAACAGGGAACTCCGGCCCCGTATAAGATACCCCGCGTATAAATACATGAAATATAACTTCTGATGAAGAAATGATTTGTTTATCAGAAGTTTGTCGTATTTGCTTAAATGTAATATAACCGATAAGCAGTGCGATAATAATTGTTAAAAGAATAATCACATCTACCAGACTTATCTTTTTTATTATTTTTTTAATTTTTTCCATTATTGCTTCTCCGTATTATTCAATATTAATCTTCGCCGGTATACTCTTAATAATTGAATTGATATTAGTTGTAGCACACCCGAATTCTTTTACTACAATTCCTGCCGCTATATTGCCTATAATTGCAGCATAAACCGGTTCCGCCCCTGCAGCCAGAGCCAGAGCATACACAGCCGTCACCGTATCACCGGCGCCTGTTACATCAAACACTTTTGATTTATTAAATACAGGGATATGATAGTTTTCCTTAGGAGTAATTAACATCATACCGTCACCGCCGCAGGTTATTAAAACAAATTTCGCTTTGCTATCCGAAATCAAATACTTGCCGGCAATTATAAAATCCTCTCTTGTCTCTATTTTTCTGCCTATATACTTTTGCGTATCAGGGAGGTTTGGCGTCATCGACGTAATATTCTTATAATTGTCCAAATCTTTTTGAGCATCAACTACAATAATTTTTTTATGTCGGTTTGCAATCTTTATTGCAGTATTAATAACCTTTTGTGTAAGTGTTCCTATGTGATAATCAGATAGTATTAACACATCATGTTCAGGAACAGCTTCCTCTAAATTTCTAATAATTTGTTTTTCTATATCCTCAGGAAGCGGTTCATCAGTCTGAGAATCAATTCTTACAATCTGCTGTGTAATTGAATGGGAACATGAGCCTGAAATTCTGGTTTTGGTAATGGTTTTGCGTCCTTTTGCTTCAACCAGATATTTACAGCTTATACCGGCATCTGCAAAAGCTTTTTTGATATCTTCTGCATGATAATCATCGCCAACAACCCCTATAACACTAACTTTTCCTTCATTTATAGAAGCTGCATTATTTGCAGCGTTTGAGGCCCCTCCCAAAATATACTTTGTATAAGAATGTCTTAATATAAGTACGGGTGCTTCCCTTGAAATTCTTTCAGTATCTCCGTAAATCATTTCATCCAGAGCTAAATCGCCAGCTACCAGCACACTTTTTGTATTCAGTGCTTTAATATTCTCAATAAGTGTCTCTCTAGAAATTTCCATCATCATTGCCTAAAATATAAATATACTATATAATTATTTTATAACAAACAAAATTATTATATGGAAGTTTTTTAGTGCAAAACAGCGAACCCGAAAAGAGAGAGTCATACGCAATTGATAATGATGATGTTGATATCCGGCTGATTCAACGTCAAATTACTAATGTCATGACACAAATTTCCGGCAGCGGGCAAAAACAAACTTCTGCAAAATCTGAAAAAGAAGAAGGAGAACAGGAAGATACCGAAGCTTCAAAAACCGGAAATAATGCTAATGATACTTCAACAGAAGAAGCATCAACAACTACGATTATTCCGCCGTTATTAAAAGGCAGCACTCCCAGAAAACAATCAGCAGCCGCCAACAGCAAAGAGGATTCCTTAGATGTTAATGAATTTATGGATATGAGTAACAACGAAGTATCTCTTGATTTGTTAGAACAGCTTACAAGCCGGATAACCGCGGAAATGGGGTCTAAAGAAGAAAACAATGAACTTCCTGAAAATACTGTAAGCGAAGAAGAGATTGAAGACGAAATTAATGAAATCGAACAGCCTGATGAAAGCGAAGAAAGTATTAACAACATAGAAGCTAATGAAGAACTGGCAGAAGAAGCAACTATTAATCAGGAAAACGAAAAAACCATTGTAACAGAACAAATCTGTGAGTATCCTGTTAACAACTTTGATGCAGAATACATGCAGACCTTAGATTATCTTGAAGGGGATAAAAGATACAAAAAATTTGTTATCTATATAGATGAAGAAAATGTCGATTATATATCGTCCTTATCTATTCAGGAACGCAAAGATATTATTAACAGTATATTGCGGGAACAAGATGACATAAGAATAGCAAAACGTGAAGAAGCAAGAAGGAAAAAACTTATTGCTCATTTACTTATCGGCATAATTACTTTTGTTGTCTGTATACCGCTTTTATACACCCTTGTTAATAAGTGTATGGAAGCAACTATTGCTAACTATAAACGTTCTCAGTATAACTTTGAAGTACTTTATAAAGAACGCGGGAAAATTCAATCAACCCAAACACCATCTAAATACTAAACATGCCTTTTGTCCGGGTGTAAAAGTATCTCTGCAATACTTTCTGCCCCTTCAAAGCTTCTTGTGCACATTATCTCTGCCGCCTTTTCATTATCATAGTTTACAAAATGGTGCTGTATCAAAAATTTTCCGTTTTCCAATGTAAGAGCAAGATAACAGGCCTGCGGCTTTTCTGTAAACGGCCGTCCGACTGATCCGGCATTAATAACCGTTTTTTTAGAAACAGTCTGAAAACCGCATGGAATATGCGTATGCCCGCATAAAATAATATCTGCATCCGTATCTTTTATCATTTCTTCTAACTTGTCAAGCGGTGTATCCGGAAGAATATCTTCATTATTTTTTCTTGGCGATCCGTGCACCAACAAAAGCTTCAGGCCTTCAAACTGAAGATTTAACTGGTTTGGAAGAGATCTTAAAAAATCTTTTTGCCTCCAGTTTAAAAGTTCAACATCATTTTTTAAGGCGTTTGCCATAACCGGATATTTTGCTTTCAGAGCATCATAAATACCTTCATCATACTCTGCAATCAATTTATCAGTATTTCCCTGAATTAAAATAAACTCCTGCTCTTCCTTAGCATTAATAAACCAGTCAACTGTTTCAACAGGCTGCGGTCCCGCCATTGCATAATCCCCTAACCCAATAACTTTATCACACTTATTAAGCTTTATATGCTTAATAACCGCCTTAAGCGCCTGCATATTTCCGTGGATATCTGATATAACAGCAAGTTTCATATTTCAATCTCTCTTTTATTTTGTAATATAATAATTATATGATAAAAAGACGAAAAACAAAACAATTAACGATAGGAAACGTAAAAATCGGCTCTGATGCACCAATCTCTGTACAATCCATGTGCAATACAGATACAAGAGACGTTAAGGCCACCTTAAAACAAATTGACGAACTAACAGAACACGGATGTGAACTTATACGTCTGGCCGTTCTTAATAAAGATGCAGCCGGCTGCATCGGAGAAATAGTCAAAAAAAGTAAAATTCCTGTTATCGCTGATATACACTTTGATTACAGACTTGCCATACAATGCATTGAACAGGGTATTTCAGCCTTGAGAATAAACCCGGGAAACATTGGTAAACGAGAAAACGTCGAAAAAGTTGTTAAGCTTGCTAAAATTAATAAAATTCCAATCAGAATAGGGATTAACGGCGGGTCTTTAGAAAAAGCTCTCGGAGAACTTGATATACCGCTTGAAGAGAAAATGGTTAAAAGTGCACTGGGCCATATAAAAATTCTGGAAGACATGGATTTTGACCTTATAAAAATATCTCTTAAATCCTCTGATGTCCCGACAACAATAAGAGCTTACAGGCTTATGGCTCAAAAGTGCAGCTATCCGCTTCACCTTGGCGTTACAGAGGCGGGAACGCTTAAATCCGGACTTATAAAATCCTCAATAGGACTGGGGTCGCTGCTTTTTGACGGGATAGGCGACACTATACGGGTTTCTCTTACAGAAAATCCTCCGGAAGAAGTAGACGCGGGGTGGGGAATATTAAAATCACTGGGATTGAGACAACGCGGAGTTAACTTCATTTCCTGCCCGACCTGCGGCAGAACACAAATTGATTTAATATCACTTGCAAAGCAGGTGGAAGAACGATTTAAGGACATTAAAGCTCCTATTACAATAGCTGTTATGGGCTGTCCGGTAAATGGCCCCGGAGAAGCCAGACACGCGGATTTTGGCATTGCCGGTGCAATAGGTGAAGGATACATTTTCCGTAAAGGAGAAATTATTGCCCGCGTAGATGAAAAAGACTTGATTAATACGTTAGAAAATATTATAATGGAAACATATAAGTGAGAGATAGTTTTTGAAAAATAGAATGGGTGTTATGAAAAAATTTGTATTATTAGCAGTTTTTGCGTTATTAGGTTCAGGCTTTGTAAAAGCAGAAGTTACTCCTGACGAAATGATTGATCCGAATTACGTTATGAACAACGGTTACTCAATTACGGCAGCAGCGGATATACTTACTTTCCAATCACGCTCTAACGGAGTTCCTGCAGTTAATATTGAAGATAAACCTTATTACAACAAGCCTGTTGTTAAAGCGATACGTAATGTATTTATTTATCTTGATCCCGCATTGGAAGATAATGGCAGATATCACCACGATATCAAGTTCACCCCGCAGGTTCATGATTTATAATAAATATTTTTTAGCACAGCTAAACATTGCATTGATAAGTTCCGCGTTTGAATATATATTCATGCCGGAACTTTCAAGTACCTGCTTAAGCCGCTTTTCCCACAGATTATAAATATCTTCATCATCAAGCCCTAAAGTTGTTCCTATTAATTTAAGCTCTTTATAGTCTATTGGAATAGGATGCGCCCCCCGCAAGATATCTACAACCTGAATTCTCTTTTTACGAGGAAAAGATTTCAGAAATGTAACTGTATCCATTTTCTTTTCTTTTATGGCATTTCTTAAAAACTCTGTTGTTTCATCAACAAGTATAGGCTCCTGCGGAATTTTATACTCTATAAATTCCTCAGGAGCGACATCCATTACAGTCGCAATTCTTTCAAGGGTTGTACTTCTAGTTGAAAACGGAATAGTTTCATCTATCAAATTATAAACGTACGATAGAGTTACCCCTATCATTTCTGCAAAATCCTTTTTATGCAGAGATTTTTCCTCTAAAAATTTAGCTACTTTATGTGAACTTTTTTGTTTAGTAATTTCTTTCATTTTTTAACCTCTCCTGCTATAAAATAAAATTATTCAGCTTTTTTTATAATCACAACCCGGAGAGCCAATGCGGTAATATTTATTTGTAGTAAAATTATATGTATAAGGACGAAACAAAATGAAACTAGTAGCAGGATTAGGGAATATAGGCAGCAATTATATTTTTACAAGACACAATGCCGGTTTTATGGTAGTTGATAAATTTGTACTTGATAATTCTGCAGACTTTAAAGAAGTTCCCAAACTGCGCTCGTTTATTGCAAGCATTAAGACCCGGGAAGAAGATTACATAGTAATAAAACCCACAACATTTATGAACTTGTCAGGAGAAGCCGTTCAGCTGGTTATGAACTATTATAAAATACCGGTAAGCGATATTCTTATAATTTATGATGACATATCTCTGGATACCGGTATAATCCGCTACCGCGCTAACGGAAGCGACGGAGGACACAACGGGATTAAGTCAATAATCAAAAGCCTTGGAACAAAAGATTTTGCACGCCTTAAAATAGGTATAGGACCGCAGCCTAATCTGCCGTCAGAAGTGTATGTTTTACAAAGATTTACCGAAGATGAACTAAAACGGCTTAAACCGGTACTTGACAAATCCGTGGAATCCATTGATTATTATTTTAAGAACGGAATTTCTAAAACACAAAATTTATACAATTAAACGGGAGAATATATGGGTATCGCAGAACAATACGAAGAAGAAGAAAAATATGCCGAAGCTTATTTAGAATATAAAAAGCAGCTGTCACACAACGCAAATAATGTTGATTTATTGTCACACCTCGGTCATTTGGCACTAATGCTTGATAAGACAGAGGATGCAATTTCTTACTACACAAAAATTATTACACTTGATAAAACAAACACAATGGCTCATGAACAATTAATGAGTATTTATGAACATACTGACAGGTTTAAATATTATGTGTACAGAGGGAACCTCAATATCTTACAAGGACATTATACTTACGCATTAAATGATTATAAAAAAGCTGTCGATGCGGCAGGCGGCGATGAAGATAAAATCATAACAGCAAGATTAGTATTAGGCAGCATTTATGAACAAATTGAAAAAACTGACAAAGCAATTGATGAATATATTCAGGTTATTGACCATGGCGCGGATGATATTTACACCTATCTGAAACTTGCAAGCCTTTATATAAAAACAGATTACCTTTCAGGTGCTATTGATACGTTGGAAAAAGCCCGTGCAAAAGGGATTGAAGGGGCTGATGAACCACTTGCCGGATACTATATAAAAGCCTCCATGCCTGATAAAGCTCTTGAAATAACCAAAGACACGTTAACAAAAATAAGAGCTTACATGGACATGGAAGAAAACGAAAAAGCATTTGAATTACTGCAATCACTTGATGAAAAAGCTAAAAACACACCGCAATATTTTGCACTTCTTGCACAATATTATTTTCAAAAAGATATGTTGGATGAAGCGCTTGAAGCAGTTAATGAATATGAAAAACTAAATTATAATTCTCCCCTTGTATACCAGATGAGAGCACTTATTTATGAGAAGAAAGAAAACTATTTTCAGGAACACGTTAACTGGGCAAAATACAATCTTGCAAGAGGAGACAAAGAAGTTGCAATAAATGAATATTTAAACGCTTATCAGATAAACGACAAAAATATTCAGGTAGTTGAAGCCCTTGCATTTCTCAATGAAGAAGTCGGTGACAAAAACAAAGCAAGCGAGTTTTTTGAAGAGTTGCTGTCACTTGAACCAAAGAATAAAACGGCTCTTGAAAAACTTGCAAGGTTTAGAGACTATATCGGAGATTACGAAGGGGCAATAGAATACATGGAACGTCTCAAAGAAATTGACCCTAAAAATCAGTACGTAGCACTTAATCTTGATAAGTTTAAAGAAAAAACAGAACACGCAGGAGATATAACATACTTTTTCCAAAACCTGTTAAAAAAATTCGGGCTATAAGGGGAAGGTAAATTGGTTATGTAATATTGTCATCCCCCCCTAATATATTTACCCCTTTACCCGGGCAATTTTTCCTCATAAAAATACTTTATTATATTATGGGAATTAGTTTTAATCCAAATACAGGTGTAAGATTTATACGTCCGGCTAATATAAACAGCGACAATCAACCCCTTTCGGCAAAACAGAGCACGCCTGATACCTTTGTAAAAACAGACAACTCTGCCAGATACCTTGAACGCATTGACAAGTTATTTCCGTATGGGGAACTTAATGATATTTATGCAGAGATGTGCAAAGAATTGGAGCTTGATTATCCGCCACAGCTTGTATTTGAAACAGGAAAGCCCGGAGAAAAAGGCGGAGGGTATACATTTCATAGCAATAGAATAAACCTGAATATTCAGGATATTTTGACCTCAGATTATAAACTTATGGGGGTTAAAGACGGTCAAAAAGAACTTCTTGTAGACCCTAAAACCATGACACCGCTCTTTATTGATAAGGTTCTCGCAGGACTTGTTGTTAAAAATCCTAAAAATGCGGTACTTAAAGGGTATGATGAACTTGTTGCTGAACCGGTGACTGATGAAGAACAGCGCAAACTTTTTCTTATGAAGCTTCGTCATGAACTGGTACATGCAAAACAGCACATGATTATGAGGCAGACAGAAGGCCTAGGGGCTAAGGCTATAATCAAAGCATGGCAGCACTTTCCTCCAAATAACGGCACACCTAAATATATTATTGATCAACTAATAAATGGATATTATCAAAAATCCTTCTGGGCAGACAGACCGGATATAATAAAATATAAAAAACACTCTCCTGAAGGAGAATACGCTGCAAAATGTCTTGACGCAGTTCAAAACTATCCGCCCGTTACATCCCCTCTGTACAACACTAATTTTATAGAACTTGAAGCGTATAAAAGTTCAAGTGACTATATTATTGAAAAATACGGGAATTGGGAATAATTTTATCGGGAGCTATTGCCTCAAGTACACGTTACGTTTAACACCAAACGGACAGTGGAATAGTTAAGACATTGAAACTCAGCCACATAGAGCCGTTCGTACTGAGCAAGAGAAAAAGAAGCTTTATATTGTTTCTTCAAGAGGCTGTAAAAAAAAGCTAGTTACAAGTTTCAAATTTATCGAAATAATTATGCCTATAATACCTGATTAGAGCGTATTCGGTGCATCCATTATAGAACTTTCATCAAGTTCCATATCTTCATCATCAATATCCTCTTCGCTGTTATCATCAAAACTTTCAAGCACCATTTGCGCCATTTCTTTAGCAATAATAGAACGTGTATTTTCAGGACAGTTTTGAAGCAAGCCTATAGCCGTTCTTAATGTAGCATCAATATCGTACCAGCGTTCGTGTTTTGTACGTTTCAGACCATCCTCTGTCGCAGATATAATTTCATCTACTGAAGAAAATTCACTATCAGAAAGGTTGTGTTCCGTAATTATTTTAATTAAATTCAACGCAATCTTAATTTGAGACTCGTCATCAGTCTCTTTTAAAGTTCTCATAGCCTGTGATAATACAGGATCCCGGTCATACCAGCGTCTTGTGTCTCTGTCATTAGTATCGGTCATACAACCTCCTCAAAACAATCTAAAGTCTCAGTATTGCTATTGTACAATATTTTTCCATGTTTGTAAATTATTTATATTTAGGATAAAATCTAGTGGGCAGGGGTATTAAAAAGATTTCTATATATTTACCCTGCAGGAATTGGAGAATAGTTATGCTTATTATAATGAAACAGAAAGCGGCACAAGAAAGTATTGATAAAGTTATAGACTACATTAAAAAACGCGGTTTTGATGCACATGTATCTAACGGTGAATTACATACAGTTATCGGTGCTGTCGGAAATAAAATTATTGATAAGCGTGATATTGAACTTTTAGAAGGGGTAGAAGAAGTTATAAGAATCTCTACCGGATTTAAACTTACAAGCCGCGTTTTTCAAGCAGAAGATACCGTTGTAGAAGTTAACGGAGTTAAATTCGGCGGAGACTATACCGGGCTTATTGCAGGTCCCTGCACCGTTGAAACTTATGAACAAATGGATAAAACAGCTGAAGCGCTTGAAAAGTCCAATGTGAAAATATTAAGAGGCGGCGCTTTTAAGCCAAGAACATCACCCTACGCATTTCAAGGTTTAGGCGAAGAAGGTTTAAAAATAATAAGAAGTGTTGCCGATAACCATAATATGGCTGTAACTTCCGAAATAATGGAGATTTCACAAATTCCAATGTTTCTCAAATACGTTGATATTCTCCAAATCGGCGCAAGAAATATGCAGAACTACAACCTGCTGAAAGAAGTAGGAATGCTTAATAAACCTGTATTACTAAAGCGCGGACTTTCTTCAACTTTTGAAGAATGGTTAATGTCTGCAGAATATATAATGTCCGGCGGTAACAGGCAGGTTATATTATGCGAGCGGGGAATAAGAACATTTGAACGCTACACGAGAAATACTCTTGATTTATCGGCTATTCCTGTTATTAAAAAATTAAGCCACCTGCCAATTATTATTGACCCGTCACACGGTACAGGCCTAAGAGACAAAGTAGCTCCTATGTCACGCGCCGCCGTTGCCGCAGGCTGTGACGGACTGATTATAGAAGTACATTATGACGCTGATAATGCACTATGTGACGGTGCACAATCACTCTATCCCGAAGAATATGATAAACTTTATCGGGAAATTAAGCAGATCGCCCCAATTATAAATAAGGTTATTTTATAACTTAATTACCCTTTAAGATTTAAGCGCTTTGAAAACTCTTCGAGAGTCTGTAACATACCGACAAATTTTATTTCATTGTCTTGCAGCGGCTTAGCCGGCTCCTGTTTTATTTGTTCTGATACCGGTACGGTTTCATTTTTTAGTATTTTGGGTTGAGACGCTTTTATTTCCCGCTGCTTGTTAAAATTGTTAGCTTTTTGTCTTTCCAGTAGTTTTTTAGCTTTCCGCAAATTCTTGCAAGAACGTCCGTTAAAAGATGCCTGATTAATACTAAAAACCTGCATATAAACCTCCTTCATCAAGTGAGTCTTTATTATAAGCAAAAATTAAAAAAATTACAAATCAACAGACCACACAATATCTAAAAAATCTTTTATTCTTTTGAATGCCTTAAATTCAAGTCTTTCAATAAATGCAGCATAGGTTTCGGGAGCAAGCTCCGCAACTCTTTCCCTGTCAATAACAAGCCCTTCAACAAACCTCGCAAAAAGTTCTGCCGGCTTAGAATAATATTTTTTTAAACCGTTCAACTTTCGGCTGTATCGTCCTTGTTTACGCTGCAGCGAACGAAGGTTAATATAAGCTCTGTATGCATCGGGCATATCAGGAAAATCCTGTTGAATTGTATCAAGAGAATAAACTACTTGTTTTCTGTTAGAAATAACTTTAACCCTGTCATATTTTAATAAATATTTTGCAGCAGAATTTTTTATATAGCGTTCAAACTCGCTAAAATTAGCACTCCTTTTAAATTCAGGATACTTAAGCTTTATTAAACATTCCTGCTCTTTTATCTTTAGTTTTATGCTCTTAATTTCTTCCCTTGCTGCCAACTCGGCGGTATTCCCTGTAACAAACCCTGTTACAGCAGCAAGCTCCTCCAGAAGAACCTCATCTTTTACTCCAAAAATTTTTTCCAGATTCTCAAATTGAGGATCCAGATTATGGTGAAAAAAATGCGTAAACTCATGAGTTACCACCGGTATTACCTTTTCAGGCGGGAGGTTTCGGGATATATCAATCCGTCTTAAATCAGCATTGTTATGAAGAAACACTCCCTGATGTCCGCGAGCCTTAGTTGATGTTTTAACCTCGATTCCGCACTGTTTACAGTACTCAACTAGCCTTGAGAATGTTCTGTTTCGCGTATCAGCCATTTTAAATACTCTTCACTGCAATCTACAATCGGAAGCGATATTATTTCAGGAACATTGTAATCATGCAGCTTTTCTATAACCACTTTTATTTTAGAATAAAACTCTCTGCGAGTTTTTATAATTAACAGAAATTCTTTCTCCTTACACATCTCACCCTCCCAGGAGAAATGAGATATTACATCACCTACAACGCTCACACAAGCAGCAAGTTTATGCTTGACAAGAGTTTTAGCAATTTTTTCAGCCTGTTTTTTATTTGGTACGGTACAATACATAACTACAATATCCATAAATACCTCCAACTACGGTTAATCAAATATTTTTCCGGGATTTAGTATATTTTTAGGGTCAAATACTCTTTTAACATGTTTCATATAGTCAATAGATAAACCATTTACAACCTTAGGCATGTATTCTTTTTTTTCAACGCCTATACCATGTTCGGCAGATATTATTCCGCCCAATGAAACTGTTAACTTATAAATCTCTTTTTTAGCCTCTTTATAATTTTTATATTCCTGCTCGTCATCAAGATTAAGCGCTATCTGCGGATGTACGTTACCATCTCCTACATGACCTACAATGCTTACAAGAAGATTATATTTATCACATATATTTTTAATCCCTTTAACCAACTTCCCTAAATTTGAGCGGGAAACAATTACATCATCTGTTAATACATCCGGTTTAAGCTTTGCCGTCGCAGCAAACGACGCTCTGCGCCCCTGCCAGATTTTCTTTGCTTCTTCTTCATTAGTAGAATATTTTATTCCGCTTGCTCCCGATTGGTTTAAAATTTTTATTATGTTTTCCCGCTGGTAGTCGATTGAACACGCAAAACCATCAATTTCTATTATAAGCAAGGCATCTTTTTCCGTATTCAACCCGATATTAAAAAATTTCTCAACCGTAGTAATAGCATTACCGTCCATAAAATCAAGCGTTGAAGGCATAAACCGGTTTTGTAAAATTGTATTAACAGAATTTGCCGCATCTTTAACAGAATCAAAATATGCCATTATAACCTGAGAAGCTTCCGGTTTAGGTATGAGTTTTACTAATGCTTCAACAACTATACCGAGAGTCCCTTCACTGCCTACAAATAACTGCCCTAAATTATATCCTGTAGCATTTTTAATAGTATTTGACCCGGTTTGAACTATAGACCCGTCTGACAAAACAACCTTTAAGTCAAGAATATAATCCTTTATTCCGCCATATTTAAACGTCCTCGGACCGCCTGCAGACTGCGCAATAGCACCGCCAATAGTAGAAACACGTAAGTTGGATGGATCCGGAGGGAAAAACAGCCCCATTGCTTCCACCTGAGACTGCAGTTCTCCAATTACAACTCCTGGCTGAACTGTAGCGGTCATATCAATTTTATTGATATTAATAATCTTATTCATTTTAGAAAAGCACATAACAATCCCGCCGTTATCGCAGAAACAAGCCCCGACAAGATTTGTACCGGCACCGCGGCAAATTATAGGAATACGGTTCTTATTTGCATACCTTACTATTGCCTGCACTTCTTCTATAGACTCAGGGAACACCACTGCATCAGGAAGTTTTTTTGATTTTCTGGTATTTGTAGCATCCTGGGCATATATATATCTTTCTTCCTTACCTGTTAAAATATTTTCAGAAGCAAGAATTTTCTTTAAACCGTCTATATTTTTACTTTTCGTCAACATAAGCTGTTAGTTTCTCAACATTCTTGTTCAACTTGTTTATTTGTCTTTCAAAGCTTGCAAGCTTTTTAACAAGCTGGGTATCATCCTTAGCAGCAATTATATCCGATATTTTATCAAGTTTATTGACTGCTTCACCATATCCACTATCAGATGATACCACATCAAGGATTTTATCCAACAATGTTTCCAACTTATTTATTCTTTCCTGTTGTTTTGTAAAAGCAGGTTCAAAAAATTCAACTATCCTGTTAACTTTTCTTTCCAGAACCTGCATCCTCTCTTGCTGATTCTGGAAAGTAGGCTCTAAGGACTCTATTATGACATTAAGCTTTGATTCCATTGCTTCAATTTTGTCAGACTGTGCATCTATTTCAAATTTTACAGAAGTAGCGTTTTTGATGTCCTCTAATGATAACTTAATTTCATTAATATCATCCGTATTATTAAGTTTATCTGTAATATAGCCCAGTTTTTCACCTGTTGCATCAATCCATTCTGCAAGGTACGCAAATACCTCATTAAAAGCTTGATTTGTAACTTCCTGACGACCTACAATGTTTCTGATAGAAGTAACCTGTGATTCAATTTTGTCCATCCCTACTTCTTCATAGAGATTTTTAGTCCGCTCGTCCACTCCGTCCATTATATTGCGGAAGTCATCTATATTTTCTTTTAAATTCTTATAAGACTCATCTGATGATATTAAAAGCTTATTTGTCCTTATACTTATACTAATAATATCATTAGCAATTTTTTCAAGTTCATCACGAACCTCGCTTATTTCATGATTAGGCAGTTCCGTTTTTAAAAATTCTAATGTCTGTGAAGCAGAAGCTAAACTTTGGACCAAATCATCAATTTCTTCCCCTCGGCCCTGATTTTTGATTTCTTCAAGTGTCAACCTTAGCTTCGCAACATCTGTTTCTATATCCTGTAAACTATACGTGCCTATTGTATCAGGCTCACCTGAACTTAAAATATTTATTTGAGATTGAATACCTTCAATATGAGAAATAATTTCTTCTTGTTCTTCAACAAAGGAAATTTGGCTTATAACTCCTAATAACTGGGTTATAATTTCATTTTTTACACTGCTGAGTTTAGAAGAGAATGTATCATTGCTAAATTCTTTAATCTCATTAGCAAAATCATCCAGAGACATTTGAACATCGGATTTAATATTTCCCTCAGAGGCTCTTAACTCCGAAACAACTGATTTACTTTCATCTTGAACATAACCAATTATATCATCCTGTGTCGAATGAATATTTTTAATATCAAGAACTAATCCTTCTAATATATCAAGAACTTCCGAAGTATTTTCATTTATGTTGCTTATATCTTCTACGGGGATAAACTCTTTGAGTTCCTGAATTTGATTAATAACATTATCAAGTGACCCGATAACTGTTTCCAGTTCACGTCTGTTTTGATTAGACTTGATTTCTGATACAATCAGACGTAATTTAGTTAAATCTTGTTCTATATCAGAGAGTGAATATTGTGAAGAATTTTCATCTGATTCCTGAATTGATTTTATTTGAGCCTTGACTAGATCAACAGCTTCTGCAACAGCTTTGCCGTTTGCAAATATATCAGATAAAAGTTCTTTATCTACCTGATTTTCTGTTACAAATTTTTCAGCGAATTCCTTCGTATTTACAGCAACTTCAGAAATTGCTTTAAGCTGGAATATATGATTATTTTCTAAACTATCTTCAATACGATTTAATGAATTTGTATAATCTTCTACAAATTCAGACTGGGTAGAAGCTATTTTCTCAACTTTGTCGGAAATGGAATTAACTGCTTCTTTTAAATCGTTATGGACATCTTCTATTTCTGCTTTTAATTCAATTGTTTCAGCCTCAAAAGAAATTTGATTAAAAGCATTTATTAGCTGGGTTATTATATCCGATTTTAAAGAATTTAATAATTCCCCTGCATTGTTGAGTTTATCTATGCGTGATACAATTTCTTCAAAATTCCTGTCTTGCTTATCAAGAATATCCGAATTATTTATATTCTCAAGGCGTGAAATAATCTGCAACAGATTTCTATCCTGTTTATCTATAAGCTCATCTATATTTATCTGATTTAAACGTGATATTATTTGTTCAATATTTCCGTCCAATTTATCAGAATTACTTATATCAATTCTGTCTAAACGGGAGATAATATGTTGTAAATTTTCATCCTGCTTTGCTAAAACATCAGAATTATTAATAGCTTCTATTTTAGAAATAATCCGTTCCGCGCTTTCCTCCTGCGCAGTGACAGCATCAATACTATTAATCAAATTCAAGCGTGCTACAAGCTGACCAAATTGCTCATCCTGTTTATTCATAATAGAATTATTAACGCCTGCTATTTGAGAAAGAATTTTTTGCGTAAGTTCATCTTGCTTATTTATAACATCCAGATTATTAATTGCTCCAATATGAGCAACTATATGGGCAAGACTAGCATCCTGTTTTGCCATAATAGCAGCAAGCATAGCGTTAAGTTCAGCATTTTGGGTGTTGTTATCCAATTTTTCGGAAATACTGTTATATAAACCATCTAACCCTGATTTTAAGGTTTCTCTTAAAGATTTAAAGTCAGAAGTTTTTTCTATTGTTGTTATAACATTATTAAATGCCCGCTCAACATCTGCTCTGAATAATTCTCGTGCATTATCAATTGATTCCAATTTATCTTTTATATTAATAATATTTGCGGCAATAGCATCATTCAACTTAACATTTTCAATTAACTTATCAACTTGCGCACGTAAATATTCAATTGCTTCTCCTGGAAGCTCAGAACGTAAAAGATTGATAGAATTATTCAATACAGAAACAGCCTCACCAATTTCACTTTGCTTGGAAGATGACGCTAAATTGTCTTTTAAGTGCCCTAATCCTAAACGGAGCTTGGCCAAATCAGCTTCTACATTTAATAACGTATATTTATCGTTATTATCACTACCGGAAATTATGTCTATACTGTCTTTTATACTTAAAATTTGCGAAGATAGATTATCTGTTCTGTCCTTAATTTCTGATATAACTTTATCTTCCCCTGCAGATTTATTTTCAAAAGAGGATACAAGCTGATGAATATAATTTCTTAACTCATCCTGCTGAAGTTTTATAAAGTTAATTATTTCTTCCTGTTCAGTAGAGAATGATATTTGATTAAATATTGTCAACATTTGTGTAATAACTTCCGTTTTGAAATTATTTAGCAAAGTTGATATATCCTCGTGATTATTTTTATCAGAAATATCATTACAAATAATATTTATATCATCTATAGCTCTGAGTTGGTTGTCCAACATCGACTTTACAAACTGAATTTCGGATATTATTTTATCGTCATCATTATTAACAAGCCCTGATGTTATTAAAGAGAGAGAGTCATTAATATCCGCTGCATATTTTGCATTATTAGCACTTAATTGCTGCAATGCACTAAACAATGCAGTAGAATTTTTTTCGGACTTTTCTAGAAGTTCTGCAAGAGTTTCTTCCGTTTTTAAAGCCGCCTCTTGAGTCAATAGTTTTGTGATATCTACACCCAATTTTTCGATTTTTTCTACTAAAGCATCCTGCGGCATTCTATCCTGGGAAGAAACGGCTGTAATCTTTTGAGCTAGCTCATCAAGACGCGATACTGCATCTTTAATTGAAACTCCTCCGTTACCGGCCAGCTTAAACAAGGTATTACCAAACAACTCTAATTTTTCAGTAATTTCAGACTGGCTTAATTCGTTGCGTTCAAGCGCCCGTTTTATTCCTGCTTCCAATTCTTCAAGGCGGTTTATGATTGCAGCTTTATTAGTATTTGCCTGCCCGTTCAAATTCTCCATCTCTTTAATAAGAGTTTCTATTTGGGTTGCAATATCTGACTTGATTTTTTTCTCTTGTGAAAAGAGTATGTCAATCATTTCATTTTTATCTTCAGGCTCCGTGTTGAAGTTAATTTTACTTTGCACAGCAGAGAGCATAGAAGCGAAAGACTTGTCAATTTCACTGCTTAAAGTCGTAATAAGCCTGTCTTGAACAGCATCAAGCTTATCGTCAAGGTTAATAGCTTCAGTAATTCTGGAAACATCGCTTTTCAGCTGTTCAAAAATTTTACGGCTTTCGTCTTTAAACAAATCTAATTCTGTATTACCTGTTCCGGAAGTTCTTTCGACAAAAAGCTTGATTTCCTCAATTGCATTCCCCATACAATTGTCAACAGCTTCATTTATTCCATTGACCAATTCCGAACGGACATCTGTTAATATACTTCTGTTAACTTCCGGTATGGCTTCTATTTTTTGCAGAATACTACTGTTCAAATCCTGAAGCTCTTCCCAGCTTTCCTGATGACGTCTGGAAAACTTCAATTCAAACTCGGCCAATTTATCAAGTATAGAATTTTTCACCCCGGAAAATCTGTCAATAAGCTCCGCTTTCATAGGATTATTGTTCAAATCTTCGATTACGTATTCTTTAAACTCAATAATTTCATTTCTAAGAGCAGCCAGCTCCTCATAAGATTTTTTAATATCTTCACGTACAAAAGTACTATTATTTTCTATTTTTGTCGCTAAATTTTGGAAATGGCTTTGAGATGTAGCATCGTAATTAGTTAACCTCGTATTTATTTTGTCGATACAGTCTTTTATGTAAGCATTTACTTTTTCAACTGCATCGGCAGAATAATCCTTTAGTGAGTATTCAATATCAGTAAATCTTTTTTCAAACTCGATATTGTTGTTTTTATTCTCCGTAACACTCACATAAGACACAATATCAATTAATGAAGAAGTAATTCCGTTTAGAAGACTTCTAAGCTCTGATAACCCGTCTTTGTATATTGATGTTAAATTATTATTACAATTTTCAAGCTGTTTTTTAGTATTTTCAAATTCAAGATTTATTTTTTCAAACTGCTCATTTGCCCCTGAAACCAGAGAGTCTTTTATTCCGTTAGACAGTTCCGTCTGCGCGTTAATAATACCTGTTTTCAAAAGTTCAAACGTTTCCTGTAAATCAAGGTTAAGAAGGGCCTCCAGCTTGCCTTGGAAACTTTCCATCCCTTCTTTTGCACCGGTAATATCAGCACTTAAAGTATCGAGTTTAAGATTAACATTTCCGGAAAGCTCTGTCATTTGTTTACCGGTACTGTTTAATGCAATAGACTGATTATTTAAAAGTCCTGCCAGAGTATTTTCAAGAGCGGCTAATCTTTCAGTAACATTTTTAAACAGTATGTTATTTGCTGTTCCTGCAGCCGATTCTATATCAGAAATACTGGATTTCAAACCAATCAATGAACCGGATAACGCTTCGAGATTTTCCCCTGCTGTTGTTTTCATTTCAGAAGCGAGAGCATCTACTTTTTGTTTGATATCTTCAATTGTCCGTTGAAAAGTCAATTCTGACAGCTGTGAGAACTTATTTGATAAATCACTAATATACGTTTTGATATTAACTTCACTTTTAGTTAAAGAGCTTTGAATATTTTGGAAATTGATGTGAATATCGAGCGCCTTAATACTTGATGAAACTGTTTCCAAATCATTTTTTATAACGTACAAGTCGTTTTGTGAAAGACTTACCGTATTTGCAATCTGGTTGAGCGCACTTTCCAAATCTATACGGATTTTATTAAAATCGCTTTCATCCAGCGCTTTATTTATGGCGGTTTCAATTTTTGAGAGCTTAGAGAGATATTCGTTAGTTGTATCAGTATCAACATTTTGCAGAATATCTTTCAATCCGCTGATAAGTGCAGATGCATTATCGATTTTTTGATACAGCGGCTCTACATTGCAATTAACAGCCAGTTCACCTATAGAGTTATAAATTTCTTTATTTTGCAAAAGCAGTTCTGATAAACGTTCATCCGAACTCTTGCTTTCACATTTTGCTAAAATATTAGCAAGGGTTTCTTCCAGCTGAACGGATTTTTTATCAAGCACCTGAATGGAAGCAAGGATGGAGTTTGAAGTCATATAAAGATTTTCAAAATCTTTATCATAGTGGTTATCTGCGCACCTGTTTCTAATATCATCCAGAGCGCGTACAATTGTTCCAAAATTATCGCCGAGGTTGACAATAATGCTTTCAAACCCGTTATTAAAACGTTCAAGCTCTTTTTTTAGTACATCAAGATTAGAAATTATAGCCCCCGTAGAACTGTCATCTGAGCGCAGGGCCTCAATTCTAAGTATGATATCAGTAAGAGTATCTTTTTGGGAAACAACTTCTCTTGAAAAAACGGACAAATTTGTTGCAATAATATCAAAGAGTTCTTTTATTTCGGACGACTTAAGCGAGTCCACACTGTTTTTTAAAATATTGCTAAATAGTGATTCAATGGTTGAAAACTTTGACACAAGAACACTGTGGCGCTCGTCAATTGACTGACGCATAGCAGAGATTGCGGAATTCATCAATTCAAGATTATCTTCCTGATCAATTTTATCAAGCTTGTTATTAATAACATTAAGAAGCTTGTTCATATCGCCGGCATTAAGTACATCCTGCGCTCTTATTGAATTCAAAAGCGATTTTATTGTATCAAAGTTCTCTTTTATATCCGAAAGATTGTTTAACTCACTCATCAAAAATATCCCATTAAATACTACTTAGCTATAATACTACAAACATGGTAACAAATCTTTGTTTAATCTCAAAGAAGTTAATATTTGTTAATCATAAATAAGGGAATATCTGTTATAAAAAAAATACGGAGTTAAACTCCGTATTTTTATAAGTGACTATACGTTGGCGATAAATACCCGAATTTGTACTTCCAGGCGGGATTTCTTGTTATACAGCTCAGTGCATCGGAACAAACACTAAGGAACTCGTAGTGCTCTAAATCTTGTGACAGTCTGAGCATGTTTTCTTCATCAAGCCAGGTAGCAGACCAGTCTTTATCAGAAAAAGTATTAGCCACTGTGCTAAAGTTCCCTTTTCCAATTCGAGATTCCGGTATTCCGTCCTTATCTGCTATATGCTCATCGGCAATTAACATAAGGGCGGGCAGGTTCTGAAAACGTGTAGTCTGAACAGCCCTATTACTCCATTTGATATCCCTTAACTCATGATAACGTTTCAAATAATTGATATTTTCCATATCATTCATTGCTACTTTGATAAGATTATCGCGTACAGCCCTGAGTGCTGCTGACATTTCATCGCTATCCGGTTTATCGCTTAATTCTATCCCTTCTTTATCAAGCCCTGCGGCAAAAATTAATTCTTTTAATGCCGGGACAGGATTATCAGCACACCATTTTTTATCTTTTAGTTTTTCGAGTGCAAAAATTCTTTCTGCTTCTTCACGGGATTCAGCCGGCAGAATACGTAAAATATCGTTCTCTTTTTCAATATGTTTTTGTTTGTCAGGAGTGTATACGAATTTTCCGGTATCCGGATTATCCGGGAAAATATTATAATAAAACGCTTTAGCTAAAAGCTCCGTTCCCTGCGGCAGGGCATCTTTGCTCAGAGCGTAGGTTATATCATAGTATTTTAATTTCAGTATGTCGTCTTTAGCAAACCCCATCAAATCTTCATCAGCGTACTTTTTGTACTTATCATCCGTTTTGGGATATTCAACACTTTCGCGTTCGTTATATTCGACAGGGACAAGCATTGACCTGAGAGAGAACGGTGAATTATAAACATCTGTATTAAAATCTATTTCAGGAATTCCTGTTTTATACTTATCTTTGTTTTCATTAAAAATTTTATCGGTAATCTGCAGTAAAACATCCGCAGCTGCAGGAGAAATATAATTATCAGCATTGCTGCTGTCATAAGCTTTTCTGCGCTCAACTTGCCATTTTTGGGAATAATAATCAGAAGCAAAGTCTGGAACCGGAGATGTTTCATTAAAAGGCTTTGAATTTTTCAGGATATTCGCCCATAATACAAAATCCGGAGCGTCAAAATCCTTGGACATCGTGAAGTAAGATTGTTGAAAATCAAAATAATCTTTTTTGAGCAGGGTTCTCGGATATGGCTTTTTTATAATACTTGCAGTAAACTTATTGTATGGAATAGGCTCCCATCCGACAAAAGTTCCTTTCAATTCCATAGGCGACAGGAATCTTACTGTATGCTTATACCCGTTATATTCTTTTATCGTTCCGTCTTTTGATTTTATATAGAATTTTGCGGGGGTTGTATTTACTTCGCGCGGGAGTTTAGCGTTTGCGATGTTGTTTTTAACAATTTCCGGAATAACCTCTGCCATTCTTGTTCTTATTTTGAGCATATCCTCCATGGAGAACTCTTTGCCTATAGGGGGGATTTCGTTATAGAGTCCTGTTTCTTTTATCAGCTCCTGCAATTCGGACGGATTGATCCTGTGTCCGTCATGACAGAGCCAGATGTCACTTTTTGTATAATCAAGCTCGTTTATTTGATTAAACGCAATATCTCTCAGCTGCTCCTCCATCGTCTTGAGATTGCCTTCTATACGCTCTACCCTGTGCGGTTCCATAGCTATATCATCAAGCTCATCAGGCTTCTGTGAAGAGAAGAGAATAGTGGTATAATACCGGTTTGCACAATCCCCCATTATTCCTTTCATTGCCCCGATTGTTTCCTCGTCCGCGGTTTTAGGGTTAATCAGAGTATCAAAGTTCTTTATATGCATAAGCGTCCGCTCTCCGGTCTGCTGATAATGTTTTTTTGCCGCCTTTAGAGCACTGACAATATCATCATCATCGTTGAGTGTCACAACTTCGCATGGGGTTTCCGCCTTGGTCCACTCAATGAGTTCATTATTAATATTCTCAGTCCCGCAGGAAATCATCAGACAGTTAGGTACTTCTGTTTTGTTTAGTACCGTAGAAATAAATAAAGGAACTATCTGTTCGCGTTTTATTTTATCCACGGCAAGTGCATGATTGGCTTCAAGTTCAATCTTTTCAAGAATCCACTGGGTTGACAAATCCGTATCTAAAATATCGGAAGCAATAATCCCGTTCTGCGCATCCTGATTTTCTCTCATATTATCCAGAATTGCACCTGTTTCTCTGTTAACCTGTCTTTTGGCAGCCAGATGTGCAATCCCTTCCGAGAGCCCCAGTGTAGCAATAGCAAGAGAGGCCCGTTTCCAGGTTGTTGACGGCAGTTTACTTTCAGCATATTTAGTCAAACTGTTTTTGACGGTGTTTAAGTCGCTGTTTAGAGAACTCAATATCTGCTCATAATTTTTTATACTGGTTTTACCGGTAAACGCCGGCGCCGCGCCGCGTTCAAAACTATCATATCCGTTTTTCGGATTCAAAGCAGGCTGCCTGCCGATACTGCCCTGCTGCTTGTTTTCATTTTTTTGAATAGTTTTTGGGTTCAAATTAAGACTTGTGATTCTGGTAATCATTTTTCTACCTCTTTCTTTTTTCCTGCCTGTATTCCGTTTATTATTTGTTTATTTTTATTCCTTTTTATCATAAGTGCCGCCAGACCTAACCCCGCTGCCAGACCGATAACAGCGCCGGCCAGACCGCCCCTTTTTTTCATGCCCTTTACTTTCTTTATATCCTCCGAGTACTCCGCTTCCAGCTGCCTTGCTTCCGTCAATAACTTAACATGACGCTCAGACAGGACGCTGCGCTCTTTTTCATACACGTCATACTTCTCTTTTGTCTCTATATACCGCCTCCGCACCCCGCTAAACCCCGGCTCCTGTTTGCTCCCGTCTATATCCTCAAAGGATACACTCTCTACACGATGCGGCTCCATAGCTATATCATCAAGCTCTTCAGGATTTGTTGTCGTGAACAGGATGGTGGTATGATACCGGTTTGAACAGTCACCCATTATTGATTTCATTGCGCCGATTGTTTCATCATCCGAGGTTCGGGGATTGATTAAAAGATCAAAATCCCTAATATGAAGAAGATTATACAACTTTGTTTTTTGATAATTTGACCTAAGCTCTTTTAATGCCCCTACCAGATCATCATCACAGTTCAGCACCTGTTCATTTGCATAGACCTTCTCGCCAAGGCATAAGCTCATTTTTATAAAATCAAGTCCCGCTTCACAGTACTCTTTGTTCTTTCCGTAGATAAGAAAACAGTTCGGTTTCTCTACTTCGTTGATAACTTTTGATATCATCAGTTCCGTTATCTCCTGCCGTTTCGGTTCTACCAGTTTTATCATACGGCTAAAGTATTCTTCCGCCGATTTATAATAACCCTTCTCCAGTCCGGCATTCCGGGCATTCAGGTTTTTCAGGGTTTCGTTATTCTTCTCCAGCTCTTCACACAGTTTTAATATCTTTCCCTCAAGGTCTTTGCTCTTAATAAAGCTGTCACCCCTGACCTTGCCCGTCAGGTATCCGGCTCCCGTGCCGAGTACCCCGCCTGCAAGCGCACCGGCGGTGTACACTTTTGCTCCGCTGCTCCGGCGCTCTCCGGACGCGGCAGACGCGCTCTGCGTCTGCGGGTTAACAGAAGAAAAGCTTACCGGAGAAACATTACTAACCATTAGCCGACTTCTCCTTTCTGCCTGCACGTACTATCAGTGCCGCCAGACCTAACCCCGCTGCCAGACCGATAACAGCGCCTGCCAGACCGCCCCTTTTTTTCATGCCCTTTACTTTCTTTATATCCTCCGCGTACTCTGCTTCCAGCTGTCTTGCTTCCGTCAATAACTTAACATGACGCTCAGACAGGACGCTGCGCTCTTTTTCATACACGTCATACTTCTCTTTTGTCTCTATATAACGTTTCCGCATTTCGCTAAAACCCGGCTCCTGTTTGCTCCCGTCTATATCCTCAAAGGATACACTCCTTACACGATGAGATGCCATCGCTATCCTGTCAAGCTCTTCAGGATTTGTTGTCGTGAACAGGATGGTAGTATGAAACACCTCCGCACAGTCGCCCATTATTGATTTCATTGCACCGATTGTTTCATCATCCGAGGTTCGGGGATTGATTAAAAGATCAAAATCCCTGATATGAAGAAGATTATACAGCTTTGTTTTTTGATAGTTTGACTCCAGACGTTCCAATGCCCCTACCAGATCATCATCACAGTTCAGCACCTGTTCATTTGCATAGACCTTCTCGCCAAGGCATAAGTTCATTTTTATAAAATCAAGCCCCGCTTCACAATACTCTTTGTTCTTGCCGTAAATAAGAAAACAGTTCGGTTTCTCTACTTCGTTGATAACTTTTGATATCATCAGTTCCGTTATCTCCTGCCGTTTCGGTTCTACCAGTTTTATCATACGGCTAAAGTATTCTTCCGCCGATTTATAATAACCCTTCTCCAGTCCGGCATTCCGGGCATTCAGGTTTTTCAGGGTTTCGTTATTCTTCTCCAGCTCTTCACACAGTTTTAATATCTTTCCCTCAAGGTCTTTGCTCTTAATAAAGCTGTCACCCCTGACCTTGCCCGTCAGGTATCCGGCTCCCGTGCCGATTACCCCGCCTGCAAGCGCACCGGCGGTGTACACTTTTGCGCCGCTGCTCCGGCGCTCTCCGGACACAGCAGACATGCCCTGCGTCTGCGGGTTAACAGAATGAAAATTGATCGGGTCATGGGTGTGATAAATACCTGTCATAACAGCCTCTATAAAAGAACTTTGCCTTCGGTCAGGAGTTTTACCGTCTCGTGATATACATCTAGTTTATCCTTAGTTATACTCGGTTTTAGCTTTTCAATTAACCGGATAAGTTCTTCCTGGCTGCCGGATTTTAATGCCATTTTTTTAATGTAAGAATTATTAAAAAGTGCATTTGTCTCAGTTTCTTTTTCCTCCAGTTTTCTAACCGCCGCCGGGATATCAAGCGCTTTTACTTCCCGTCCTCTCGTATAGAACTCCAGCACTCCGGCTTTGTCAGCCGCAGACGGCGGGTCGAGCGCAACCCTGTAGGGGAAAGCAGAATTTTCTTTCTTAAGATTCATTGCTATTCTTTCCGGATAATTTGTGGTTGCAAACACCGTACAATGATACTTGTCAGAACACTTCTGAAGGAACTTTTCCAGCTCCTTTGTGATAGGTGAATTTTTACCCGCAACATTATCAAACTCATCCAATATTAATATCGTTCTCTGATTGTTTCCCCCTTTTTGATAATGTTCTTCAGCCAGTTTCGCTTCGTTAAGCAATTCATCAAGAAAAACATCAAAACGATTTTTTGCTTTACCGCGCGTACTATTTGTATCAATATACTCTACTCTCGCATCCGCCTCCTGTGCAAACGCCTTGGCAAACGAGGTTTTGCCGTTGCCCTGAGGTCCGAAGAAGAGTACAGACCCGGGGACATTAGCCTCCTGCCCCGCACGTTCTTTCTTTATCTCTGATATGAAAAAGCGGTCCAGAACAGCCTTTTCATACTCATAACCCGCAATTGAATCAAAACCTTTGTACTGCGAGTATGCCGCGTATTTTGCCTGTTCACCGGCGCGCAGGGCCTTAGATACAGATACCGTTCCCCTGCCGCTCTGGGTAATCTCCGTTTGCATATTATCCGCAATATGTTTTATATCTTCCAGCCGTTTTTCAAGTTCAGCAAGCAGCTTTTTCTTCTCATTGTTCAGGGCAATATACCGGGAAACAAATTCTTCTTCAATTTTATTTACCGCGCCCTTCTTGAATTTTTGGATAAGTTTGGGCAGCTCTCTTATTTCCGCCAGTTTGCTGTTTCTCTGGTTTAATATACTGATAATACTCGCATCGGTCATCTTAATCAGATTCCGTATTTCATCCGGAGTAATATCTTTTGCCATTTTGACATAAAAATCCAGCCGGATTTTTAAATCCGAAGCATTCCCTATTACTGCCCCAAATGCCGGAGAAGAAGTATTTACATTCTTGTTCCTGTTGTTTAATCCGCCATTATTACCTGCACGATAAACATTTTGTCCTGTTATTACCGGTCTGATTGGTGATATATTCATATTTCACTCCTTTATATACGCTAATGCCACCAAGTTGCACTATCGTTATATCACTTCAAGATAATATTACAAGGGGGACAGAGTAAAATTTTACAAAACTTAAGCTTTTATAGGCCGTTCGGGGAATAGAAAATCCACCCGAACAGAATAAATATAAAGCAAAGGGCGGGGCGGTGAAATATTTCACCGCCCCGCCTTGATTATTAAAAATAATTAACACGCACACGCTTGTTTTGCCTGAAGTTTCAAAACCTCTGCTTTATCGGTTTTTTCCCACGGAATATTCAAATCCGTTCTTCCGAGGTGTCCGTATGATGCAAGGAGTTGATAGAATTTACCGCCGTTCTTTGCCGGAAGGTTTCTTAAATCAAAATCCCTGATAATAGATGCCGGTCTTAAGTCAAAGTTCTTTTTAACAAGAGCGCTTATATCATCATCGGAGATTTTGCCGGTCTGGAATGTATCAATAAATATTGATACAGGTTCTGCAACCCCGATTGCATAAGCAAGTTCAACCTCGCATTTATCGGCAAGTCCTGCGGCAACAATATTCTTTGCAACATACCTTGCTGCATAAGCAGCAGAACGGTCAACTTTCGTCGGATCTTTTCCGCTGAAAGCACCGCCGCCGTGTCTTGAATACCCGCCGTAAGTATCAACAATGATTTTTCGACCGGTAAGCCCGCTGTCCCCCTGAGGCCCGCCGATTACAAAACGGCCTGACGGATTGATTAAAATCTTTGTTGATGAGTCCGGTTTTACAGACTGGGTTTCAAATACGTAATCAATTACACATTTTTTCAGGTCATTGTAAATAATTTCCTGTATTTTTGAATTATCTGTTATTCCTTCAATCTCAGGACTGTGCTGGGTAGAAAGAAGAATTGTATCAATCCTTGAAGGCTTTCCGTCAACATACTCTACAGTAACCTGAGACTTACCGTCCGGTCTTAAATAGTTTAAAATACCTTCTTTTCTAACCTGTGCTAGTCTGTATGAAAGTTTATGCGCAAGACTTATAGGAAGCGGCATAAGTTCAGGTGTTTCATTGCACGCAAAACCAAACATAATCCCCTGATCGCCCGCACCGAGATTTTGGGTCTCAGAAGAAGAAGTATCTGCGTTTTCCGTTCTGGTTTCATAAGCTTTATTAACCCCGCCTGCAATATCAACAGACTGTTCATCTATACTCGTTAGCACAGCGCAGGTATCGCAGTCAAAACCGCCGCCCTGTATCCCGTGATAACCGATATTGCGGATTGTATTTCTCACAATCTGCGGAATATCTACATAACAATCCGATGTGATTTCTCCGCACACAAGCACCATGCCCGTTGTTGCAGTTGTTTCAGCCGCAACTCTGGAATTTGGCGACTTGGTCAAAAATTCATCAAGTATTGCATCAGAAATCTGATCGCATACTTTGTCGGGGTGTCCTTCTGTCACTGATTCAGAAGTGAAAAGAAATTTCTTTGATGTCATTTTTTTCTCCTTAATTTATTGTACCGGTAAGGTTTTTAATTCCGACCCGGTTTGATAGTACATAACCACAGTATTGTAAATCAGAAAAACTTGTAAATCAATTTTTTAACAGAGAAATGTTAATGAAAGTTCACATAATATGTAAAAACTTTGTAAAAAAATAATTTTTATTTATAATGAATGTATACTAGAGGTAGAAAAGTAGGACAAGTTTATGGATAATATGAATGAAAGCGTTGGTAAGAAGATAGTAGAAGCATTAAAACGACAGGCTGAAAATGATTTGTCGTCTTCATCACCCGTAAAAGCTTCTTCTTTTTATACACAAAAAAGACAGCAGGACTCCGAACAGGCAAAAGACGTTCAAACTGTGACAGAAGATGTCTCTCAATCAAGTTCTAACACATTTGGCGACATTTTTGCCGATACGGATAATGACCCGATAGGTGCAACTGTTCCTATATCACAAACTAAAACTTCACCAATCCTTGATGACTCGTTTGACTCCCTGCAAGGGTTTGGAGACACGGCCCCGCAGCAATTTTCTGCCCTTAATGAACCGACAGTATTTGAAATGCCGTCAAATATCGTTGTTCTTAAAAAACTTATATCCCAGCTCCCGAGCGGCGTATCAAGACATACAGGCGCCCAAATTATAAAGCAGACAATGGAAGCTCTGGGTATTTCTATGAGAAGCGTTCTTCAAGATGCACAACAAGTTCAGGAAAACCTGAAAAACTCGGCCAGAGAATGCCAATCCTATATTCAAGAGTATAAAAAACAAATCGTGTCTCTGGAAAAACAATCGCAGAACTACCAGAAACAATATGCAGCACTCAATGATTTAATAAGCTTGTTTATTCAGGCTAACAAGTAAGCAGGTAATTATGTCAGAAGATAAAATTGTAAAACTCGGTGCAAAACGTGAAAAAAAAGAACCTAAAAAACATGAGCATCACCACGCTCAAAGTGAATTTATCCCCTCCAGAGAACTGATTAACTGCAGCTTTTGCGGACGCTCTTCCGCAGAAGTTATAAAAATGGTCAAAGGCCCCGGGGTAAATATTTGCGCTGAATGTACAATGATTGCCGTACAGTACCTTATCCTCAACGACAGACTTCCGTCTGCAGAAGCCCAAATGATACTTGACGCATTCTGGGGTAAAGCTAAGTAATTAAACCCGTGGAGTTAATATGAATAAAATCCAAATAAAAGCTGAATTTCTGATGCTGTTATCAAAGCTTGAACTAGGCAGCAGTGATTGTTTGGACAGTATAGAAATACTCAAAAATACCGGGGAAGATAAATATATAACAGAAATTGCACTGAAAGAAGCCCTTTCCGGTAACGATAAAAAGTTATCCGCCATTCTTTTCATACTCAATCAAATTGTAGAAAAAAATACACTGGAGGACTATCTGTGGGGATATATCAAAGACAATGAATACCCTGACAGTATGAAAATCGCAGCTTTTAATCTCCTGAGCCAGCTTAACCCCGACTGTAACTATCTTTCTGTTAAAGACTACATTGCAGATATAGAAAATATTATTGAAGATGAAACAAAAGAAGTCCTTGCCTCTGCGCTGATGAACCCGGAAGCGCAAATAGACTTCATGGACTTTTTAAAAGCTTTAAGCGAAGATGACAAAGTAACTCTTCTTGACTCTTTAAAAGAAGATTACGACGGTGATGCGCTTGCCAATATTATTATCCCGGTATTTTTATACGCTCCTGACAGCAGAGAAGGACTTGCGGCGCTTAATCTTCTCGGCGATACAAAGTCACAGCTTGCGTATCACGAACTTGAAAAGTCGCTTGAGTTTGTAAACGACGAACTTAAATCTGTCATTAACAAAAACATGTCTAAACTAAAACTTTCAGGTATTCGCGTTGATGAAACGCTTAAATTCTACAGGGAAGTTTTATCCGTTTCAGCTCCTTACAAGTCAATTGTTTCATACCCCGACGGGCATGGCAATATGGCTATCATCTTTACAAGAAAACGCTTTGAAGACAATTCAATACAGCTTCTTGCAATAGTTATCAACAACCGGTACGGTATGCTTGACAGTTTCGGTTTTAATTCTATCTCCGAAGAAGATTATTTAATGATAAAAGACCGGTTTGTAAACGGAAGCAGATGCGTTGAAATATCTCCGGAATTTGTCAAATATCTGCTAAATACCGCAGAAAAAACTTCACGCAAAAATAATGAAATTATCCCCTATGAATACATTTGCTGGAGAAGTATTTTATCCGATATTGAAGAAGCAGAACCTGATTTGAATTTTAAAACAGTTGAATTAAATAATTATGATATTGAAACAATTTCCAATTTGGATTTTGTTGAAAGATGGTTTTTTGACTGCTACACATCTGACGAGTTTGCGGAATTAATTAAAAAACTCAACGCAAAACTCCGCGCAAATCAATTCAGCACCAATTTCAGTAACTTTGCAACAGAGGAATATGACAGTATTTTTACAACGGAAGAAATTGAAGCACAAAACGGGAAAATTCTGCTTGCCGCATACCTGAAAAAACTTGAAGGAGATGAAGAACTTGCAGACAAAATAGCTTCTGCAGTAAATAACAAAGAACTGTTTATGTTCATTCTGAAAAGAAGTATTTACGAACATTATATAGGCAAACGCTGGCAGCTTCAAAATGAAAGTAAAACACTGGACGTATTTACAAAACGGTCAAAATCAAAAGCAGAAGAGTTTAAACGTCTGGAATTAGATTTAATCATTACCGGCATTGAAGCGGAATGGGTACAAGATGTTTAAAATCATGGGGTTAGATATCGGAACAAAACGTATTGGGATAGCCCTAAGCGACTTTCTCCATATAACAGCCGTGCCCAATACCTGCATTGAGCGCCAGCCGGAAAAGAAAGCTGCTGAAGAAATTTTAAAAATAGCATCAGAAAACCATGTTAAACAAATAGTCATAGGATTGCCGCTTAATATGGACGGGTCAAAAGGCAGCCAGGCTAATGATTGTGAAGAATTTGCAAAATATTTTTCTGATTTTGATATAATATTTGAAGATGAAAGGTTGACATCCGATTTGGCAGAAGAACGACTCCGCGAAAGGAAAGTTGATTTTAGAAAAAATAAAGGTCTTGTTGATATAGAAAGTGCATGTATTATTCTTGAACAATATTTGTCAAAACTAAAATGATTGGTGGAAAGGATCTTAAATGGGCGAAAATACAGAAAATATTATAGAAATAGTTGACGAGAACGGAAAAACTATTTATTGCGAATTATTTAACATTGTTGAATTTGAAGGGAATGAATACGCTCTGTTACTTCCGCAGGATGAAAAAGATAAAGAAGATGCAGAATTTGTTGTTATGAAAATAATGGAAGAGGACGATGATATTGCCTTTATAAACCTTGAAGATGATGAATTTGCAAGGGTTTCAGAGTATATTGAAAATATTCAGGATGATGAGGAGTAAATGTGTTAGAAAAATTCACGGAAAAAGCGGTAAATGTAATAATTGAAGCACGGAATACAGCAGCTGAACTCGGCAGCAGCGAAGTTAAGCCGGAGCATATTCTGCTGGCTCTCGTAAAGGAAGCGAAGGGTATTTCCCTAAAACTTTTTAAAATGCACAATATAACAGAGCAAGCACTGCTTGATAAAATGGAGGTTGAATATTCTGCAAACACTCATAACCGCGAAGTTCCGTTTGGCAAAGAGTGCAAAGAAATCCTCAAACGTACACTCGACTACGCAAAAAAAACGGGTAATGAAAACATCCTGTTTGAACATATTTTTCTGGTAATTATTACTGATAAAGACCCTAATATTGAAAAACTTTTATCAAGCTTCGGTTTTGATTTTTATCAGGCGCGAGAAATCCTGACCAAACTTGTACAAAGAAAAACTAAAAAACTTGTCCATCCGGAAGCTGAGGACGAAGAGGATAAAAATAAAGCCTGCTTTGAATCAATTTATGAAGGCTCGGAACTTTCAAATATTCTTGAAAACGCAGCCGCAAAATTATCAGCATCGCACTACGAAATTTTAGGAACAGAACAGATTTTCAGCGCTATTTTAGAGGACCCGTCATCAGATCTTGGTAAAATACTGGCTGAAAAAGGAGTTACGCCGGAAACTTTTACAGAAGAGCTTAATAAACAGCAATCCAGGCAGGCAGAGTTTGAAGATAAAAAAATTATTTTTACACCGAACGCTTTCGGCGTAATGAATCTGGCGCTGCAAATCGCAAAAGAGTACGGATCATCGGTTGTACGTCCCGAACACGTTGTTTTAAGTATTCTTTCCGCTAAAAAAGGACTTGCGTACGATGTCTTAAAAGACTTAAAAGTAAATGAGGAACAGCTTATTCATGACATTGTAAAACCTATAGAAAAACAAATGCCGGAAACTTTGCGGATTTTAAGACTTGCAAAAGAAGAGGCACGCCGTATCGGCAGAAATATTGTCGGCACGGAGATGTTTTTACTCGGTGTTATTGCGGAAGGGACAGGGATTGGTGCAACTGTGCTCAAAGAACTTGAAATCACACTAAAAGACGCAAGACTTGTTGTTGAAAACCTTGTAGGGTTCGGAAACGAGTATTTTGATAAGGAAATAGTTTACACAAAACGCGCAAAACGTGTTCTTGAACGCGCCTGGCTGCTTGCAAAGAAGCAAAACAAAACTAAAATAGGGTCAGAAGATTTACTTTCTGCAATAACAGAAGAGCCGTCATCGCTTGCAATGAAAGTACTTGCACAGCTCGGGGTTGATGCCGTTGAAATCAAATACGGGATTCTAAATGAATGCAGCAAGAACGGGTAGAAGAAAAAGTTAAAGCTTTTTTAGAAAAATACAATCTGTACGGGAAAACCTTTGTTGTTGGTTTTTCCGGCGGTTATGATTCCATGTGTTTGCTTGATGTACTCTCAAAATCTGATATAAAACTGATTGCAGCACATTATAACCACGGCTGGAGGGTTGAAGCTGATGAGGAAGAAGGTCGATGCAGAGAGTTTTGCAATGCCCGCGGAATAGAATTTTACAGTGAACGCGCCCCGAAAGATTTAAAAAAAACGGAAACCGCAGCACGCGAAGCAAGGTACGAATTTTTTGAACTGGTATTGAAAAAATACAGCGCGAACGGTATTTTTACTGCCCATAACAGCGACGACAACGTAGAAACCGTAATATACAGGATTATAAAGGGGACAGGCATTGCGGGATTAAAAGGGATTCAGCCGGTTCGCGGAAATATTTACCGCCCGGTTATCGATTGTTCTCGCGCAGAAATAGAAAAATACTGCAAAACTCACGGTATTATTCCAAATATTGACTCCTCAAACTTTGATACAAAATATAAACGCAATTTTATCAGACACGAAATTATCCCGAAAATGGAAGGAATCAATGCAGAGTTAAAATCTGCTGTTAATAAACTGTCAGAGCTTGCAAGACTTGATGACGAAATCATTAATGAATATATTGAAATTGCAGCAGGAAAAGCTATTGAAAAAAATAGAATAATCATTCCTGAATTTTTAAAACTCTCTAATCCTGTTAAACAAAAACTCATTTATTTATTGCTATCCAAATACCTTGAGGAATACGACTTTAAGCGGATTAAAGAGTGTCTGGAATTTATTTTGGAAAATTGCAGCCAAAAAGAAGAAAAGAAAAAATCACTTACAACAGGTGTGTGGCTCGGGGTAAATAACAGAGAATGTGTAATCTACATGGAGGAAACGACTAACCGGCAAGAAGTAACCATTACAGGCTGCGGGGAGTATAATTTTGTAAAAAATACACTGATTATTGAGAAAACATATGCAGAACCCGACAAATTTCCGGACGATAATAGCGGGATGGCGTATGTTGATTTATCAAAGATAAATTTTCCGCTAACTCTGCGTTACGGCAAAAGCAGCGATATTATCAAGCCTTTCGGGATGAGCGGCAAAATGGTACTAAAAAAATACTTAAGCGGCAGGAATATTGCCGCACACAAGAGAAAAAGCATTCCGGTACTGGCATGCGGGGATGAAATTCTATGGGTGCCGCAAATAGGCTTAAGCAGCAGCATTGCAGTAAAAAATAAACCGACACACCTGTTGAAATTTATATAGGGGTAACCCGAAATTTTTATAACATCCCCCCTTGACAATCCGCGTTGATATAATAAACTAAAATAGTAATCCCGTTGGGGCGTCGCCAAGCGGTAAGGCAGCGGGTTTTGGTCCCGCCATTCAGAGGTTCGAATCCTTTCGCCCCAGCCATTAAAAAAGGTCTGCGTAAGCAGATCTTTTTTAGTATTCTTCAGACTGTGTGTAATGTAATAAAGAGAGTGGTTTGCGTAGGGCAGATGGTGCGATTATTTTGGGCAATCGGCTTGTGTAGCGGATTTTAGGAGGCAGGAAATAATCAAACCATGTATTCTTTTACATCCGGGAGAAAAACCGGAGCGAATTGTTCGAGAGAGCTGAGACTGAAAAGTTTTGCAAAAGACACAGTTCTGCAGCAAAATTTGTAATTACAGTTAGGTGCAACCGGGCAAGGTCTTTCTGTCCCTGCCCGGTGTTCTTTTGAGACAGTTGATGAAATACGGGAGCGGGGCAGACAGCAATGGAACAAACTCCCTGATTGTAAGATAGACAAAATCGATACAATTTAAAAACAACTATTCTTTTTCAGCGTTATAGTGTATGTACAATGTTATACCCGGGTCATAGCAAACTCCGCAAGAGCAATATCCTGTGAATTACCTATAATACAGTTGGCTTTAAAGTTGTCGCGATAAAAAAAATAAAAGCCCTGCTTTTTTATTCACATTGTTCGTGATTTAATAAAGATATGAACAATTTAGCCGTCGATACATTCAGAAACGTACCGGCATTAGATAAAAGTTACACAACACAGGAAAAGAGAGCAAAATCCGTTGTCATTCTCGGCAGTTCAAAAACAACAGAACCGCTTATGGAATATCTTGATTTGTGTGCAAAAACAACAAAAGAATTTGTACAAAACGGATACAATATAATAACGGGATGCGGGACAAAGGGAATAATGGGAGCAGCATATAATGCCGCAAAAGAGAGTTCCGCCGTAAATCTTGAAGGCAAGCCCATCCAAAACCTTGCCATCATTGTAAATCCTTTGTGGGGTGATGAGAACCTTAATGACTGCGTTATAATCGGAAAAGCCGGTTCGGAATCCGAAAGAATAATGAAGTTTACAAAAGTTTCCGATAACTTTGTTATATTTCCGGGCGGCACCACCACTATGCAGGAAGCAGCAACACTTATCCGCCACAATGTCCATTCTAATGAGTGCGGGTTAAAAAAGATTATACTTGTAGGCAGGGAGTTTTTTGCAGGGATAAAACAACAGTACGAAACGATGGCAAAGATGCAGTTTCTTAAAAATGCACCTGAAAACTTTTTCAAAATCCTCTCCGATAAAAACGAAATTGTAAAAGCAATAATAAGAAAATAATCCATATCTCCTAAAAATTGCCATGGCGGCTAATAGACAGCAGGACAAAATTTTTTCATTATAATAATAATGGAAAAAAGAATTATCACAGCTGTTTTAATAGTAATCTTACTGATGCCGGCAATTTTTGCCGCACAAACCGAAAGCATCAGGATAACAAAAGTAACTGATGGCGACACGGTAAAAGGAATTGTTAACGGCAAAGAAATAAGTATCCGGCTCACGGGAATAGATTGTTATGAAACATCAAAACGCGACCGCGCTTATAAGCAGGCATACCTGAATAAAATGACAATCGAGGAAGTTGTGCAAAGAGGTAAAGATTCTAAAGAAATCCTTACCAATCTGCTGAGAACAAACAACAATATCACAGTACAATTTACCGATATTGATAAGCGGTATAAGCGGAATGTAGGAATACTCTATGCCGGAGAAGTTAATGTTAATGAATACATGATGCAAAAAGGCGGCTGCATGTGTTTTGAGTATAAGAATTAGTCTATATTAAGCATTTCTAAACACATTGAGTGAAGTATTTGCCTCCAGAGACTTATTGACATCCTTCATACATTTTTCCATAACAACCCGCCATAACTTAGCCGTAAAATCAGCATCAACATTTCTGCCGTTGTTACTCATTTTGTCAAGAAACTCTTTTGCATATCCGATTTTTTTGACCTGTGCCTGATAAATAACCAGAAGTTTTGCAAAAGAAGCCGCAATTGAATCATCCGTTTCTTTTAACAGTTTCTTTATTTGCGGAATCTGAAGCTTGCAAAAACTTATATCTACATTCTCAAGACGATATGCAACATCTAAAGAACCTTCACGGGACGGAAGCAGAGTAAAAACATCTTCCGGACTTCTTGCTGTCTTTGTTTCAAAAAGATTTGCCACACTTCTCCAGCGCTTTAAATTATTTGAAACATTACTTACATCCATTCTTGCCGTAAAGTTTACTTTATTATTTTGTAATTCCATACTGCTTTATGCCTCCTTAAGCCTTCATAATACTTATATCAAGTCCGAACAAAATAATAATTGACAATAATTTAATTTATATTTACATTTTTTAACATTTACAGTGCGGTGGATTCAAGAAGCAATCGCAACACTATGAAGTTGAAAAACATTTTCGGGGTGTCATATAATTAAGAATTTTCATCTGTGCCGAGTAGAAAAAGAGTAAAAAGAGTATTTATGGTACAAATGGTTTGATTATTTCCTCCCCCTGAAATCTGCTACATAAGCCGATTGCCCGAAATAATCGCACCATCTGTCATACGCAATGTGAAATAACAGTTTATATGACTATTTTTAACAATCAATTTGACTATTAAAATATTGAACAAATATCCTGATAAGTCGTTAGAACTCTTAATATT
>CALVDX010000003.1 GCA_944326425.1 Candidatus Gastranaerophilales bacterium | reverse complement strand
AAGGGCAAAGCGGGAGTCTTTGCCCGAAACGCCGTTTAACGCGAGTGAGCAAGAGAGTCCCGTCTTCCGCTCCAGTTAAAAGAGTCCTTTGGGGCTTTTTTTTTGTATAAAGGAAGAGGCGGGCGAAAACCCGCTTGTTTCGGGTTTGGCGCGAACGAGCAGAGGCTGAAGGGCAAAGCGGGAGTCTTTGCCCGAAACGCCGTTTAACGCGAGTGAGCAAGAGAGTCCCGTCTTCCGCTCCAGTTTAAATTCAGTTACTGCAATGTTTTTGCGGGAACTGAATTATTTTATTATCCGGGGCTTTTTCTACTATTCTCACATTATTCTCACATTTTTCAAAAATAGTATTAATTCACGGGAAGCTGTACTGCTTGTCGGCATGTGCCGGATTCTTCAGCCAATAACCCTGCAAGAGCGATAAACAGGGAAGAAAGAGAGAATAATTCCCCCCTTGCCGAAGGTCTGGTTTTATAATATAATTCCGGTATGAAGAAGATATTGGCTTTATTGGGAATTACTGTATTTGTATGCGGAGTAGCGAGTGCGGCTGATTTTGTGTATCCTCAGGGGAAATATAACAGAACAGAGCATGACAATGTTTATTTTATGGGAGTATTGGACAGCGGCGAGACATTGTACTGTCAGAATGAGGAAGTCAAGTCAGCATCTAACGGGGCATTTGTTGTGAATATACCTGTACCGGCCGGCCGAAACCAGGTTTTTTTGAAGGTATGTAAAGGCGGGAATTGTACGATAAAACAGTATTATATAATAAAGCAAAAGAGCAGACCGGAAGCTCCGAAGCCGGCGGTATTAACCCAGTTAGGCAAGACGACATTTGTGACAGTTGGGGAAGATGTTCCGTTATATAATGTTCCTGAGAGTAATGATATGGAAATACTTTCGCATCTGTCGGAGAACACGTATTTAATAGTTGACGGTCGTCAGGGGGATTTTTTCAAAGTTTACTTAACTCCGACCCGTTACGGGTGGGTTAATAAAAAAGATGTAAGGATGGCTTATGATAGGGCTGGGTATCCTGCGGCCCCGCATTTAGCTGATTTTTATAATATAGATGACAAGAATATACCTGATTTATCATTATACAGGGTGGCATTTTCGCACAATCTTCCTTACGAAGTAATAGATAATCCTAACGAGTTAATCATTAATATCTTTAACGTAGCGGGGATGAACGACGAGACACTTATCCTGAAGGTTGCAAAGCATGAACTTGTCAAATACAGTACGGAATTTATAAATGGTGATTTTACGTTGCTGATGAAGGGAGTTAAGCGTGACTTAAGCAAACCGCTTGGCGGTTTCAGTATAGTAGTCGATGCGGGGCATGGCGGAGCGGATACAGGCGCATCCGGAATGTTCAGGGATAAGGAGAAGGATATAAACCTTCAGGTAGCACTTCAATTAAAAAAAGCCTTGGAGGAGAAGGGAGCATCAGTATATTTGACGAGGAATACGGATTATGATATTCCGCAGTCGGATCGTGTAAAGATGGCAAAGGCGAACAATGCTAATATTTTTATAAGTATACACATGAATTCGGTGCCGCAGGGAGAAAACCCGTTGTTAAATAACGGAACGGGAGTATATTATTACAATGAGAGTGCAAAGAATTTGGCGGAAAGTATAAAAAGCGGATTAATATCGAAGCTGTCTACGGCTGATGCCGGGGTTAAGCGTGCAGGGTTAGAGGTGCTGCAGCCGGGTGAATATTTAGGTGTAAGTATAGACTTGTGCAGTATGGTAAATCCGTCTGATTCTGTGATATACAGGAGTGATAAATTTGCGGTTAATGCGGCAGACGGGATTACTGCAGGGGTAGTAAAATATGTGTCCGGTAAACAGAATTCAGAGTCCTCGGGGCAGATTACAAATCCTCCGTCTGCGGGTAAGTCAAAGTCTGATGTTAGCGGCCGTAAGTGGTATGAGTTTTATAAGAAAACAGAAGATAAAAATGTAAATAACCCAAAACGTGAAAAACGGCGGGTGAAGGTTAAGCCGCAGGAGGTGCCGGACGATTTTGAAGAATCTATAGATAATACACCGGCGCCTGAACTTAAAGAGTCACAGCCCGAACCATCTTTTGATACACTGCCGGCGGAGAAAAAGGGTAATTTCTTCGGTAAATTATTTAAACGCACGGAGAATGAGGACGCAGAGGAGAGCGGAGTAAATGAAGAAAAGCCGTTTTTAGATACGTCAGTGCGGGAGAAATACCAGCAGGAAGCTATTTATGTAATAGATAAAGACGATACAAAGTGGTACCGTCCGCGCGGGAAGAAGAAGCGTGTAAAGCGTCCGCCCAGAGTTATAAAACAGGATATAATGGAGGAGGAGAAAACGGTAAATATATTTGCATCCGGCGATTATGAGGAAGCTGAGCCGGCGCCAAGGACTTTTGGCACCCGCTGCCGCGACTTTTTCTCCAAGTTAACTAGTTATTTTTATAACGGGGCGAGAAATTAGGGAGAAATTTTTTTTTCTTGCCGGAGTGGAAGAAGAAAGTGTACGATGGTAAGGCTTTTTGGTCGTTTGGCGGTTTTCTGTGCACTTTCTCTGGAAGAGCCAAACAGAGCGGGATCGGGGCTGTTTCTACCATTTCTTCGCAAAAATATCTTGCCAAACTCAAAAAAAAATAGTATAGTTATATACATCCACTATACAAATTATATAAGTAACATATTCATAATAAAGACAAATACTATTGGTGGTTTAGTATTAGAACGGCTTTCTTATGAGTCGGACAAGTGTTGTTAACAACACTGACCCGCAAGGATACACCGGCAAAGCCAAAGGCTGACAACAAGGCAGTCAACAGATGTACCTGTAAAGCCTTGTAATTACGATTATGCGGCTGGTTATTTTCAGGGGGCTCTGGGACGCCTGCAAAACCATTAAGAATTGTTAAGATAATTGTTATAAAAATTTAGTAAAGTGGAATAGATTATTATAGACAGAACTAAGTACTTATGAGTTCAGGGACGCTTGGACGTACTTAGAAATATTCAAATTAAACGACAGGAGACTTTTAAGTTGAGCGTAATATCGTTTAGTGGATTAGTAACAGGTTTGGACACTGGCTCGTGGGTCAGTGCACTTACCGCGCTCAGAAATGCAAAAGTTGAACAATTGGAAGAGGAGAAGAGTGCTGTTGTTGCATTAAAGGATGTGGTAAGCGGGATAAAGAGTTATTTCACATCATTCAGGAGTGCATTAGAGAGATTAACGGATGCGAAATTTGGAACGGATTCAATGGATTTATTTGTACAGAATCTGGCTAATTCATCGAACCCGGGGAAAGTAACCGCAACGGCGACACCGTCTGCAGCGCGTGATACTTATGAAGTAGGTGTAACACAGGTCGCAAGCAATACAAAGGTAAATACTGCAGTAAGAAGGACTGTAACAGTAACTAATACAGCTGCTGCTACTACAAAACTCAGTGTTTTGGGAGTAGAGACGGGCTATGTTTCATTAAACAACAGAGAGATAGAAATAGGTAACAGTGATACGATAGAAACACTTGTTAATAAGTTGTCGGATATAGGTATAACGGCAAATTATGATGAAAGTAACGGGCGGTTTACGATTGCGACCAACATATTTGAAGCAGATGACGGAACGACAAAACTTTTTGATTCTTTGGGGCTTGAATTCAAGACAGTAGAGGGATTCGAATCAGACCGGTTAATGACGGAAGGTTATGTAACGATTAAACCGACTACATTATTGAGCGATATAGGAGTACAAAACGGTGCAATAAATATCAATCAACAGCAGGTTAATTTAAACTTTGGTGCTGGCGCCACAGTGCAAACATTTCTGGATTACATTAATGACAACTATGCCGCTTCAGGGGCCTCCGCTTCCATGGACGCTGACGGCTTTATCACTATCTCAGGTATCGATATCAAAGAAATCGACGGCGGCTCTAATATCATTACTGCCCTCGGACTGGTTGAGAAGGTCGATTCTGTTACATCTAGTACCGGCGGATTATCATATATCAAAACTGATGTAATAACAGAAAACAGCAAACTTGGTGACATTAATACTTCATTCTCTAACTACAGCCTTGTTTTAAATAACGGCTCTTCGTCTAAAACAGTCAATTCCTCTGCTTCTTCAACCCTTGGCGAGGTCTTTAACCAAATTGAAGCCTATGCCGCTCAAAATGGTATGAATGCCGATATCTCCATTGACGCAGACGGCATTATTTCTATAACGGGAGATATTGATAAACTCTACCTCTCCGGAGGTGTCATCGACGGACTCGGGCTTACCCCTGAAAAAGTTAACGGCACCGATATGACCAGTTCCGCTCTCAAGTATACCTCTACACTTACAGCTTCCACCAGTACTACCTTTGGTGAGCTTGGTATCTCAGGCTCCGACCTCTCTTACTCTGTACTCAACAAGCGCGCTGAAGTTGTGCAGAACGGTCTCGCTGTTTCTGAAAATACCACCATCGAGCAATGGTTTAACTCCCTCAAACAATACGGCATCACAGGCTCCATCTCAGACGAAGGTGTCATCTCCATCGATGGCGACGGTCTAATTTCCGGTAAGCTTGCTACTGCTCTCGGTCTTTCTTACGTAGAATCCGGGTCTGAAATTTCCGGCACTGTTGCTGAATCCAATATTCTGCAAGGTACCAAAACACAGATTGCTTCCGCTACCTCCACTCTTGCTTCCTTAGGACTGAACGGAAACTACTCACTCTCTATTACTGCGGGTGGGGCTACTACTACAAAAAATTTCAATGCTAATTCTACACTCGGAGATTTTCAAGCGGCTATCGAAGCCGCTGGCGGATCCTTCTCTATTTCGGATACCGGATATGTTGAAATATCCGGCGTTGAAAAACTCTCGGGCTCCCTTATATCTGCTCTTAAACTAACTGAAGAGACTGTTGACGGGACAAATCTTGTTACCGGCAATCTTACATACACTATTCACTACACCGCGACTGAATCTACTACTCTGGCGGATTTAGGTTTAGGGGCTTCTTCGCTCATTATTTCTAACCAGTATGGTGAGGCGCTTGCTACTCAAAACCTATCGGCAACTACATCTCTTGGTGATATTGCTAATACTCTTGGGGCTTACGGGCTTACAATGTCTATTAACAACGGGGTTATATCTATTGAGGGAGACGGCGTTATTTCCGGTTCATTTGCAGATGCTGTAGGGATTAAGAAAGTCCAATCCGGGACACAGGTTATGGTTACTGAGCAGACAAGTTCTAAGCTTTATGCTTCCTCCGTAACATCTGCAACGCTTGATTCCACACTTGCAAGTATGGGATTTAACGGTTCATATTCACTTACTATTGATGGCAAGAATTATTCACTTAACGGTAATTCTACGCTTAATGATGTTAAAAACTATATTACATCTAATGGCGGGGAGTTTTATTTAGGTGAAGGCGGTGAGGTTGATATTATAGGGACAGGTATCTCCGGCTCGCTGCTTACTGCGCTTGGGTTTACCCCGACAACCGTTAACGGTACTACAATAAATTCTGCTAATCTGCAGTATGAATCCGGTGCTATTGCCGATGAAAACTCCAGATTCTCTGATTATGGCGTTAATGTTGCCGGCAAGATATTTAATGTACTTGATACTTTCGGTAATACGATTGCGGCTAATCAAACATTAGCAGCTAACGCAACAGTTGCCGATCTTATTTCTCAGCTTAAAGCTTATGGGCTTGATGCTTCTATTTCACCGGACGGGCAAATTTCTATTTCCAACGGGGTTATTAACGGATCTCTTGCTGATGCGCTTGGTATTACTACCTCTGCTTATATGACCGTTGTTAACTCGCAAACGCTTATCTCTAAATCTATTACCGCTAAAGTCTCTACTACTGCTTCTTTAGAAACGACGCTTTCTGATTTAGGTATCTCCGGTACTCAGTACCTCACAATCAACCACAACGGAACTGTTACAGGGTTCAATTTCTCCGGCAATTCTACTCTTGCTGATATTCAGGACGCTGTTACTTCTGCAGGTGGTGAATTTACTCTCCAGGACGGGTACGTCGCTATCTCCGGCGTGGCTCTCTCCGGATCCCTTTCTTCTAACCTCGGACTCAACCTCAATCAGGGCTCTATTGTTACAAAGGTTACCGAAAGAATCGACTTTACTGTTCACACGTATACTATTACTACAACGGCAACTGCAACGGCAATTACTACATCTACCGCTATGATTACAGTTACTTCCATTGCCACGACCACCGCTGTTTCTACTCAAACTCTCACTGTTACTACTACTTCTACTGCTATCTCCACTCAAACTCTCACTGTTACTACTACTTCTACTGCTATCTCCACTCAAACTCTCACCGTTACTACCACGGCTACGGCAATCGCTACGGTTACTTCCATTGTCACGGCTACCGCCGTCGCTACTGTTACTTCCATCGCGACAGCTACTGCCGTCGTTACTGTTACTTCCGGATCCACGACGACCAACGTTATCGTCTCTACTCAAATCATTACTAACACTATTACCAATACTATTACTAACGTTACTACTAAGACTGAAGTCGTCACTTTTACTAATCCCACTACTTCTACTGAAATCCTCACCCAGACTTCCTATACTACCAATACTATCGTTACATCCCAAACTATTACTAATGCAGCTTCTTCTACTGAGGTTATTTTTAATACGACATATGTTACAACAACAAACGTGACAACTAAGACGATAACTAATTCCGCTTCCTCTACTGAAACTATTTACAATTCTCAAACTATTACTTATCAACAGGCTGTACCTATTACAGAAGATACTAAGTTAGGTGAATTGGTAGATTTTAGTAGATTATTTACATTTACCAATCCTGGTACATCAGGGGGGGGCGTTAGCGTTGGCAGCGGAGGTGATCTATCATCAAATGTTTTCTCCAGTGCGGTAGAACACTTTACTTTTACCCTCGTTGGAGTAACGGTTCCTGGGTTTTCATTTGAAGTTAGCTCGACAGATACTATAAAAGATTATTTTGATAAATTTCAAAATGCTTTGGATGGAATTGGCTTATCTTCTTTAACCGGATTAGAAGTATCCTTTGATATTAGTGATGATGGCAGCTTACAAGTACATTATAACTCTGATACAGGAGGAATTGTTCCAGAAGGATATTATATATTAGAAGCTGCATTTGGCAAGCCAGTCTCAACATCTAGTTTTTATCAAGCGGCAACAGATAAATATCTAATAACTCAAACCTATGCGGCAATGGCCCGTCCTCAAACTTTTACTACAGTAGTAACCCCGACTACAGAAACTGTAATTACTCTTAGTACTGCTTCTACTCTCTATACAACTACAGACATTGTAAGAACAACTGTCACGACAGAAACCATTATTCATACAATGACGATTATTTCAACTGGGGAGGCAGTTGCGGACCATGTAACTATAAACTTAAATAGTATGATAGTAGATTCAGGCTCTACAAATGTTAATGGTAGTAGTAAACTGGTAGATTTAGTAGGAGGGCTCTCAAATGGAACAGACTTTACTATGAGATTCTTGTTCAAAGAAGGTGATGTTATAAGAGTTAGTTCATCAACAGGTATAAAGGCCTATACAGTTAGATCAACCAGTACATTGTCTAATTTTGCAGTATTTTTAAATAATGCAGGTGTTGTAGCATCAATAGCACAAACTAACGCATTAATGATTAGCGGACTCGAGTCAGTAACAATGCTATCTTCTACGGGTAGTTCTTTTGTTGAGCTACTCTATCAAAAGGATGACCCGGTAGTTACAACTACTACTCTTAAACAGACAATAACCGAAGAAACTACATTGCATATGATGAGAACGATGTATACAAATACCACAGGAAAAATTACTCTTACACCGGATACTACAACAATAACTCACAACACATCGAGTACGATCACCCAGTCTATAACAACGACCTCAACACAAACGAACGTGACGACGCAGACGATAACGCACAATACATCGAGTACGCAAACGTTGTATACAACGACAACCTATACGCAAACGAACGTGACAACGCAAACAATAACACACAACGGTTCAACCACCGAAATCCAAACAATATATACAGACGTGACAAGCCGTGTTACAACAACGATGCGAACAACAAGCACGCTGGTCAATACGCAGACAGTTGTTGAACATAACACGGAAGCCGCAACTAAAACAATCACTACAACAAGCTCCTCTACCGCAGTACGAACCGTAACCAGTACTCAAACGGTCCGGGCTACCGTCACAACTGTAACAACAAAAACTAATATCCAGTCGAAAACCGTCACTACAATAACAACAAATACAAATGTCCAGTCGAAAACTGTTACGGTGATAACCACAAATACAAATATCCAGTCTAAAACTGTCACAACAACCGCTACTACAACTGTAGTAAAAACAGATACGGATATAACAACAATGACCTCTATCCGCACTACTACAGAAAAAACAACCTCTACCTACATAGAACAAATAACTGTACAGGTCACTTTGACCGATACCGAAACCATGGCTTACCGTAGCGACCAGAAAACTTATACTACTACTTCAACTACATTCAGTACCCCGGATACGCTGCTGTCACAAATTGGTGTATCTAACGGTACCGTTAATAAAGTGTCAGGAGGCTCAAGCAGTGCAATATTTACTGTTACTTCAACCAGCACTCTCTCCAATTTCATCGTTGCCCTTAATAAAAACGGCTTTAATGCTGAATTCACTAATGGACGCCTTGTTATTACCTCCAACGACGACAGTACTATCTCAGGAGGCTCATCTAACCTTGTTTCTGCCCTCGGACTCTCTACAATTACTGCCTCCGCTACCTATTATCAAAATAGTACCTCCAATGTATTCGATAATAGAAAAACTACACCCCTTACAGGTACTACAAAGTTGGAAGACTTCCTCCCAACTCTCTCCGATAGAATATTGAACGTTAATACAACTAACGGAAACCTGTCGCATACCTTTGCCGCCTCGGATACCCTGGATGACGTAATCTCTTATTTAAACTCTATAGGTATTAATTCCTCTATCAGTAACGGTAAATTCTCTGCTGCCGCTGAACTCTTTGAATTCTCGCTGTCAGGTACTCTGGCAGAATACCTGCTGGGCGAAAATCCATCATTTACCACTACTACAGCAACTTCCGCATGGTCTGCTACCCTCCCCGAATCAATTAATACCGTACCTATTAACGGTACAACCAAACTCGTTTACCTCGGAATCACGGAAGGTACTATAAAAATATATGACAACGGGAACTATATCTCACGCGTATTTAACGTAAACGCGGATACCACCATCGATGACCTCTTTACCGCCCTCGACTCCTATGGCATACAAGCTGAACTTAAAAATGGACAAATATACCTCTCCGCTGACTCAGACATGTACATTATGAATGAAACCTCAGATCTGGTTACTAAACTGGGCTTCACTATCAATAAAGATATAAATACCGTGTTTACTTCTACAACCTCAAAGACCCTTGAATATGATACGGTATACACTATTACCTCATCTACTACCATGGCTGACCTCGGTTTTAATAACAACGCAGAACTGCGCTTGACCGTTGACGGAGTTATTTATTCACTTGCATTTGGTAATAACGAAACAGTACAAAATGTCCTCGATACCCTCGCCGTCTACGGTATTGATGCCTCTATTGATTCAAACGGTAAGCTCTCTGCTAATGCGGACCTCCACGATTTTAAACTCGGTGGTGAATTAGGAAATATCCTTACTTCCAACTCCGCTAACTATACCAACTTTGATACAGTCACCGGTTACCACGGACAAATGAATGAGTCCGTTACAGACGTAGTTATTAATAACGATACAAAACTTGTAGACCTCGAAGTTTCCACCGGCGCGATTAAAGTGTATGATAACGGTACCTGGATTAATACAGCTATCTCTATTAACGAAAATACCTCAATAGGCGACTTGATTAATGCACTCGCCGGATACGGACTTGATGCAAAACTGGAGAACGGAAAACTCGTCGTTTCCTCTGATTCCGATAAATATATCACCGACGAATCTTCTAACCTCGTATCTAAACTCGGTTTAACTACAAGAACTCAGGATAGCGCTAAACTCTACGACCAAACTAACTCCAAAACCCTCACAGTCGTTACAACTCATACAACCGACGAAACTACTACACTCAGAGACTTAGGATTAGGTTCAGGAGCTTCTCTCAGAGTCGAAATCGACGGCGTTGTCCAAACTATAGGTTTCTCCGCTGATGAAAACGTCGGTGATATCATTGATGCCCTCGGAGCCCTTGGTATTGATGCGGAAATTAATAACGGCACTCTATCCGCAACCTCTACAGATGCAACATTTAAACTCACAGGAACCCTTGCCTCCTACATCACCGGAAATGCCCCAACTTACATTACTACTGAAAAAGTTGTTTCATACATCTCCCCGGCTCATACTGATGACGTTAAATATATCGCCAACGGCTCTACTAAAATTACTGACCTTGGTGTATCCGCCGGTTATATCAACCTGCTGAAAGACGGCGAAATTATTACTTCTATTGCTATTGAGGACAATACTACTATTTCCCAATTCTTTAGTGCCCTCTCCCCGTACGGAGTTGCTGCAAATATTAATTCTAACGGTGAAATAACTATCCAAAGTATAGGAGATATTACTCTTAAAGACGGTACCTCTAACCTCGTTTCAGCTTGGGGACTTGATGATAATATCGTTAAAGCTACCTACCACGGTACTACAGAAGTCCTTGAAGATGAAGTTTACGTTGCTACGGAAGATACTCTTGCATCATACTTCGATACAGCCGATTCTAAAGCAAAAGGATCTCTGTATATTTCCGTTTATGATCAGGACGGTAATTTGTCCAACTCTGTTATTAATATTGAAGAAGATGATACCTTAGGCGATGTATTGGAAAAATTCCAAAATATAGGAGTCACCGCTTACATGCAGGATGGCGTTATTACAATACACAATGGGCTCGGTAAAGTAGAAGTTACAGGCGGTTCCTCTAACCTTATTGATAACCTCAAAATCCAAGCAAACGGTGTTGAACAGTGGATGCAAAACGATGACCCGATTACTGTCGTCTCCGATGAAATACGATACCTATCCATCGTTAACTACGCAGATAATTCCACTACCCTGGAAACACTTGATGTTACTTCAGGTGACTTTTCAATAGGTGTTAACGGTGCTATCGTTAATGTATATGTAGATTCAACCGATACGCTCCAAAATGTTATCTCCAGAATCTCCTCCGCAACCAATGGTTCCGTTACTGCCTCACTTACTTCCGACGGCAGATTTACACTCGAAGCCGCTGATGGCGTTGAACTCCTCATTGGTACCTCCACAGATACCACCAACATTGCTACCATCTTTAATTTGACCTCTAACGGTACAAATAAAATTACAGGCGAGACCTCCCTTTATAAAGCATCTGCAGCATCTAAAATAACCCAGTCAGGTATATTCCGCCTCGGTGATGTTACTGAAGGTACATTTACTATCGGTAACGCTGAATTTACTATTACATCTGAAACAACAATTGCTTCTCTCGTTAATGAAATTAACCGCAATGAAGCCGCTAATGCCACCGTTTACTGGGATAATATCAACGGCAAAATGGTTATTACTTCTAACTCCTTAGGTGCATCCTATGTTAATATTCAATCCGGTACCAGCAATATCGCTGAAATATTCGGACTTGTTACCTTTGATGACAACGGTGTTGAAAGGCTTGCTACATACAATCAGGCACTGGGTAACAATGCTATTGTTACCATTAACGGTACGAGGATTGTTGCGACTTCTAATACTATCACCAGTGATGTTTCACGTATTGAAGGACTTACTGTTAACATTAAAGATGTAACGGAGGGTGAGTATGTTACCATTACGGTAGAGCGTGATACGCAGGGGATTATAGATGCGGTACAAGAGACGCTTGATGCTTACAACACTCTTATTTCAGAGTTAACCTCTGCGCTTTCTATTTCCGGTGATCTTCACGGGGATACGGCTCTTAACGGTCTCAAGAATCAGATTACATCTATGCTTACATCTAAGGGGACTAACGGCACCACCAAGTTCAGAAATCTTGCTGCTGTGGGTATTTCAACAGAGGGGGCAAGTTCGGCTATGACTGCTGACATTTACTCACTCTATCTTGATACAGAGAAATTCACCAACGCGCTTAATGAATCTGAAAACGATGTTAAGCTTCTTCTCGTTGGTACTGTTGACAATCCGGGTATTTTTACAAGGGTTGAAAATCTTGTTGAGGAAATGCTTTCTACAGGCGGGTATTTCACTACCAAAAACAATGCTATTAACAGGGATATTGCAAATTATGACAATCAAATAGCTAAAGCTTCTGCCAAGGTCGATTTCTACAAGTCCATGCTCGAAAACAAGTTCTCCAACATGGAACTCCTCTACTCCAACATGAAATCTAATTACTCCAACTTCATCTCCGGTAGTATCGTATAACCCCGCAACCACGTCCCTTCGATCCCTCTCCCGCTGGTAGAGGGGTGCCTTCTCCTATATGAGGAGAAGGTGCGCTTTTTGCCCGGAGGGGGAACGGTAAACAACAGAAACCTCACCCACTGCGAGGGGAAAAATCAACCCGCAAACCTGGTAAAATTTACCCCGGCTGAAACCTATTCATAAATCCCCAATTTTTTACATGCTTCAAATGCTGCATTCTGTTGTGCCTCTTTTTTAGATGCCCCTGTACCGCTGCCTAAAACTTTTCCCTGATAAAGAACTTCCACTTCAAAGCATGGTTTATGCGGCGGACCTGAAATTTTGACGACATTATATTCTGGTAAGGTCTTGTCCTTAGACTGTGTGTATTCCTGCAGCACTTCTTTAGCGTTATATTTATCAAGATTTTTTACAACTTCGTCTATCTCAGGGGCTAATATTTTTTTTAGAAATGCCGCTGTCTCTTCTATTTTTCCATCTAAATAAAATGCACCTAAAAGCGCTTCAAATACGCAGGCATTATTTGAAACACGTTTCCGTCCGCCGCATTTTTCTTCACTCCTTGAAAGAATTAATAACTTGTCAAGTCCCAGTTTAAATGACAGTTTTGCAAGTGTACTATCAGCAACTAAGAACGAACGTATTTTTGAAAGTCTGCCTTCATTTAAATCAGGATATGTATTATAAAGAATTGATGATACAACGAGTTTTAAAACGGCATCGCCTAAAAATTCAAGCCGCTCGTAATTCTCAGGGCAAGACATACTTTCATCACTTGTACATGACGGGTGAGTAAATGCCGTTCTGATTAAGTCCATCCGCTCTGTTCTTATTCCCCAAAGTTCTAAAAGCTCATCATACATTAAAGAAATTCCTGATAAATATGAATAAATTAACCTTTAAAATTCCTGTTAGTACAACATACTTGAAATAATAAAACAAAATAGGCGTAGTTAAGATATAGCTGTCTGCTCTATCAAGAAAGCCGCCATGTCCCGGGAGTGTGTCTCCGGAATCTTTTACCCCTGCATCCCGTTTAAACATGGATTCGCATAAATCTCCAATCTGCGCAAATACTGTAATAACAATACCTGTAAACAATGAATGATACCACTCAAACCCGAGCAGCCAGCCTATAAAAAACGATACAAGAACAGCCGAAATTGAACCGCCGATTGCACCTTCCCATGTTTTATTCGGACTTATAACCGGAGCAAGTTTGTGTTTACCAAACCTTGTGCCAAAATAATAACACCCTACATCTGTTACAAGTACTACAAAAAAGAGTAATATAACATACCCTAGGCCGGTGCACCCGAGGAAACAGGATAGTATCCCTTTTCCGCAGTTATATGCAGGAAGGCTTCTTAAGAATAACAAATGCAGCGGGAACCACGCACAATAAACAAAGCCCAAAATAGTTGTAGCCGCATTAGCAATATAGGGCTGGCTTCCGCGAAACAGCACCCACATAAGCGCAAGAATAGACAGCAGTGAAAATGCCGGCGCAACAAGCGAAAATTTGTTAAAGTGTGCAAGGAATGTTAATGCAACAGTTGCTGTCACCATAATCCCAAAGCTTGGCAAAAAACCTTTATTCTTTAGTATTTTTACATATTCTCTTGAAGCCATAAGAATAAACAGAAATACCAGCGCCGAAAGCATCCACCCGCCAGATATCAGCGACAGGAAAACCAACAGCCCTAACAGCACTCCTGTTGTAATTCTTTTTACATTCATTATACGGTAAGAACCTCTTTTTCTTTTTCTGCAACCAGTGTATCAATGATTCCTGTATATTTATCGGTTAATTTTTGAATTTTATCCTGATAATCCTTAGCGGTATCCTCAGAAAGATTTTCAGATTTTTCAATCTTCTTAACGTCATCAGTAATATCGCGTCTTACGTTTCTTACTGCAACCTTTGCATCTTCACCGTATTTTTTAACTTCTTTTGCAGTAGCTTTACGTCTCTCCTCCGTTAAAGGCGGGAAAGGCAGCCTGATACAAATACCGTCAGAATTCGGGGTGATACCTAATTCTGCCTTAATTAAAGCCTTTTCAATTTCCTTAATAATAGACTTATCATAAGGTGTGATAACAAGCGTTGTCCCTTCCGCTACAGAAACCTGAGACATTTGTCTGAGCGGTGTCGGCACACCGTAATAATCAACAGATACCTTATCTAAGATTCCCGGATTTGCACGACCTGTTCTTACAGAGGCAAATTCCCGTTTCATCTGGGTAATTGCTTTTTCCATTTTTTCTTCGCATAACAATAATAATTCTTCTACTGCTTCAGACATTATTTTCTCCTTAACTTATATACGTGCCTATTTTTTCATCATTCATAATTTTTGCCAACCCGCCTTTTGCATTAAAATCAAATACAACAATCGGTATGTGATTCTGTTTGCAGAGTGCGCAGGCTGATGTATCCATTATTTTTAAATCCTGTTTAATAATATCATCATAGGTCATATTATCAATCTTTTTTGCGGCAGGATTAAGCTTGGGATCGTCTGTATAAACTCCGTCAACACCATTTTTAGCCATAAGCATAACGTCAGCATTGATTTCGGAAGCTCTAAGCGCAGATGCTGTATCCGTTGTAAAGAACGGATTCCCTGTTCCTGCAGCAAAAATAACAACTCTTCCTTTTTCAAGGTGTCTTATTGCCTTAAATCTTATATAAGGTTCCGCAATTTGATTCATTGAAATTGCAGTTTGTATTCTGCAATCAATATTCATATTTTTAAGGCAGCTTTGCAGCGTAATTGCATTCATTACAGTAGCCAGCATCCCTATATAATCTCCTGATGCTCTGTCCATACCAAATTTGGCACTGTTTTTTACACCGCGAAAAATATTTCCCCCGCCTACAACAACCGCAACCTGAACACCCATATCTAATATGGATTTAATTTCTTTACAAATATCCTCAACCGGTATCTGTGATATACCAAATTCCTGATCGCCTAAGAGTGCTTCACCGCTTATCTTTAAAAGTACTCTCTTGTATTTGGAACTCATACTAAACTCCTTTTTCTTATCCTATCTTAAATTTTTACTATTGTAAACAAAACGTTAAGTTATATATCAAAAATATTTACATCCAGTCTCTTTGTCTTTAGCCAGCCTGAAAGATCACGCGGCTTTGTATCTTTTAATATTTTAATTTTTTCTTCCAGCCCATCCGGATGGTTTAATTCAATATAGTCTACACCAGCTTCCAGCGAAAGAAACGAAACTTTTTTGTCATAAGATACAGGGAGAACTTTTACCCCTGACATAAGTCCGGCAAGAATTGCATGAAACCTCATTGCTATAAGATAGTCCAACTTTGAAATCTCTTCTGCTGTCTCTTTAACTCCAAGTCCGTTTTTAATAACAGCTTCACGCCCTAAAAACTCTTTAAATCTTGTGCAAACTTCCATGTCTATTGACGGCTGCAAAGAAAAAATAACAACATCTTTATCATAAAATGTTGTGTTAACAGCCTCCGCAAGCCTTTTTAAAAAGTCATCATTTACTCCAATGAAAGAACGAAGTTGTATCCCGATTGTATTTTGTTTGTTTGCCGATTTAATATCAAATGTAAATACCGGATCGCATACAAGTTTTGAGTCTATACCCCAGTCATTTAAAAGTCTCTGGCTGTCAGTGTCTCTTACTGTGATAAGTTTACACCTTTTTAAAGCTAATTTAGTAAGAATTTGTGATATTTTTGAACGGAATGGGCCCAGCCCCTGCGCAAAAATAATCACATCTTTTTTTAGCAGTGTTGCGGCAAAGATTAAGCCAAGATAATAAATAAGGCTTTTTTTGCTCGTTACATCCTGTAAAAGGCTTCCGCCGCCGGAAATTAGAACATCCGACTTCATTATTTCAGACAAAACCTTTAAATAATCAAAAGAATACACTGATTTTACATTATATTCCTTTGAGGTTTTTTCAGGATTTGCAGAAAAAACAGTTAAATCGTACTTTTTTGAGAATAATTTAACAAGCACATATAAAACCGCATCATCACCAAAGTTGTCAAAGCCGTAATACCCGGAACAAACAGCTTTTTTCATTAAAGATACTCCGCTATTTCTTCCTTAGACGGGAGGGCAGATACTGCACCTGTTTTAGAAGCTTGTAATCCGGCAGCAACAGCAGCATATTTTGCAGATTCAAACGGGTTGTAGCCTGAAATATATGAATGAAGAAACGCACCGTTAAACGCATCTCCGGAAGCTGTTAAATCAACAACAGGGAGTTTATTAAAGAATTCGCAAAACCGCTTTTCTCCGTTATAAAAAATGTAATATCCGCCATCAATTCTCGATTTTATAACAATTGTTTCAACCCCGTAATCACCGAGTTTTTTTGCTATATGCTCGTAGGACGGTGATTCAAAGAGGTGCGGAGCATCATTTTTAAGACTCATAAAAATTACATCAGTGTAAGGCAGAATTTCTTCAAGAAACTCCTTTGATTCGTCTGAATACATAAAGCACGATGTATAATTAGGGTCATAAGCTGTTATTAATTCTTTTTCTTTAGCTATTCTGAAACTTTTTTTTACGGCATTTCTTGCCGACAGTGAGAGTGACTGCGTAACCCCTGTAGAATAAAGACATTTAAACGACGAAATTAAATCTTCGGTTATATCGTCATCATTTAATTTTGTTGCCGCGGATTTACGTTTGTAATAGTAAAATTCGTTTTTATCCCCCTCCGGACGCGCCGCAATATAAACACCGTTTTGTTCCTGCACAAATTCAATATGGGAAGTATCTATATTATCTTTTTGCAACTGCTCATAAATGTACCGTCCGAAACCGTCATTGCCGAGTTTTGTGATAAAAGCTGTTTCTGTACCAAGTTTTGATGCCATAAGTGCAGAAATTACACTATCTCCGCCGTAGCTTTTACGAAATTCTACAGCATTTTCAAGCTTTGCACACGACGATAATTCAATAAGGCATTCGCCTATAACCGCTAAATCTAATTGTTTGTCCAATTTGTATAATCCTTTATATCATTCAACGTAGATTTTACTCTCTCTGTAATTTCGTTAGGCGTAAAATCAGCATATAAATCACGTCCGACCCCGACGCATTTTGCTCCTGCTCTTATATAGCCTATTACTTCATCCAGTTTTATATTTCCAGTCGGCATAAGACTCAAGAAAGGCATTTGACGGAGCAGGTCGCCGATATAAGTTATACCGCCGAGTGCTGTTGTCGGAAATAATTTTGTTAATAAAACTCTTGCCTTCCATGCCGCATAAGCTTCATTTGCTGTTGAAACCCCTGCAATGAAAGGAACTCTCTTATTTTTCGAGATTTTAACAAGATTCATCTGAAATATCGGGCTTGAAAACATTACAGCCCCGCAATCTATTGCCATCTGTGCCTGAAGTGATGTTATTATACTGCCTGCACAAATATAGGCATCTTTAGAAAGCTCCTGCACCGCTCTATATAAATCCGGAGTTTCAATATTTACCTCCAGAATCTTTATTCCGCCCTTTATCATTGCATGACCGATTTCAATTGCTTCATCAGGATCGGAACATCTTATTATGGGATATAGTTTTTCCTTTGTTAATAAATCTATTAATGTTTCGCTCATTTTTTCATCTATCCTTTTTCTTTAATTTATTATATCATAATAATATGCGCGGGATAAAAACATTTTTAACATTTATTGCAGCCTGTATTTTTTTATTTGTTGCTTTCTGGGTTTCAAACAATTTTTTTGAACCCAAATTTTATGATTTTATGACAAAATCCTTTACCGCACACCGGTACGGCTCCAATGACGTTTTAATTATAGTGATTGATGACGAATCAATTGCAAAATACCGCTGGCCCTGGAAACGTGAAATGTACTCAAATATCTTTGAGTATCTGAATAAAACGGCAAAGCCTAAACTAATTATCCATGATGCAATAATAGGAACTTTGGACAAGGAAAATCCTGAATCCGATAAAAAATATTTTGCTTCTATTTCTAAAATGGATAATGTTATTGCGGGCATGGAATTAACTTTTAAAGATTATACTAATCACTTAAAAGGGATAGAGCAGGATGAAAAATACTATAATAAATTTTCAACACCTGTAGAGGACAACCGGGAATATTTTGAAGGTTTCAGGTTTAAAAATATTCTTCCGTTTCCCGATGAATATTACAATGTACTAAAATACGCGGCACCCGTAACCTGTCCGCAGGACAGCGACGGGGTTACAAGGGATATTTCACTATTTGTGGCTTATAAACAATATCTGTATCCGTATCTTGCATTCAGAGGATTTTTGTTTGCCAATAACAATCCTGAATGCACTGTTTCACAAAACGATGTAACATGTGCATCAGCAAATTTATATGCCCCGAAATACAGGAGATACCTAAGCGGGCAGCACAGAACTCCGATTAAATTTTATAAATTATACAGCAATAACTATTCCCACCGGACAATTTCTGCTGTCAAAATTCTGGATGATTATGACCGCATAAAGGCAGGACAAAAACCGGAATTATCGCCAGAATTGTTTAATAACAAGTACATAGTACTCGGGGCAAATGTAAAAGCCTCTTCGACCGGACTTTCTGACATTCTGCACTCATCTGTATCCCCGCGGCATCCGGGAACGGATATTCTCGCAACAGTACTTGATAATGCTGTACATAAAGACTTCCTTAAATCGTTTACCATCTGGCAAAATGCCCTCTTATCAATCTTAGCAGCTATATTTATTTATATTTTAATAAGTACAAGAACAATCTTTGTATCGCTTTCAATAATTTCTGTTACTTTTGTTATTTTCTTTTTAGGGGCATGTTTTTGTTTTTACAATGGCTTTGCTATAAACGTTATAACGCCGGTTATTCTCGGAGTTGTAACAATGATTTTCGGCTACCTTCACAGATTTCTTATTGAAGGTCAGAACAAGGAAAAAATCAAAAAAGCAATGGGCAAATATATCTCCGATGATATTATGGAAAATGTCGTTAAAAACATTGATGAACTGAAACTCGGCGGAAAAAGGTCGGTTGTAACTGTTCTTTTTGCGGATATAAGAGGATTTACATCAATGAGTGAAAAAATGTCCGCAGAAGAGGTTTCCAATATTTTAAATGAATATTTTACGGAGATGGAGCCGATAATATCAAGCCACAACGGAATTATAAACAAATTCATCGGAGATGCTGTTATGGCAATATTCGGGGAACCGATTAACGATAAAAACCATGCCCTGAACGCTGTAAAATGCGCAAATGATATGCTTAAAAAAGTACGTAAACTCCAGCACAAGTGGATAGAAGAAGGAAAACCCAAAATAGAAATCGGGATAGGAATTAACACAGGCGAAGTTTTTGTCGGGAATATCGGGTCTGAAAGAAGAATGGAATACACCGTAATCGGTGACACCGTTAACCTTGCAAGCAGAATAGAAAGTTACAATAAAATCTACAAAACTAATTTTCTAATCGGTCCTACAACGTATGAAGAAGTAAAAAACTATGTTAATGTAATAAAAATTTCTGACGTACAAATCCGCGGTAAGCTCCAAAAATTAGATATTTATGAAGTACTCGGGATAATAGAGGACAAAAGTGTATAATTTTGACCTGATAAAAAAAGCCATAGAAGTTGAGGCGGCTTACAAATATATTGATGTCAGGGGAAAGACAAAAACTTTTTCAAAATTTATATGTCAGGAGTTAAAAACTCTTATAAAGGATTCCGGCAAAAACCCTAAGTGGATTGTACTGCTTGAACATTTTACAAACTATTCTACAGACAGCTACCCCGAACGCAGAAGATGTATTGAAAGACTGGTTAAAGCAATCCGCGCTGAACTAAGCCCGCCGGAGTCGGAGATAAATCACGATAAATTGAAACCGCCTTCACAAACGGATGTAATGTATATAAAAAGCGTAGGACCTAAAATTGCATACCAGTTTAATAAACTCGGGATATATACGGCAAACGACTTATTATTTTATTTTCCGTCAAAACACATTGATTACTCATCAAGGACAAAGATAAAAGCGCTCAAAGAGGGCATGAGTACAACGGTTTTCGGGTATATAAAATCGGTTTCTGCTTACACCTCAAAAAACGGACTCGGGATAGTCAAACTGGTTGTTGCGGACGAAACGGGAAAACTCTCGATAAACTTTTTTTACGGCAAAGCAAACAAATACATGCTTGAGCGCACAAAAGCACAGTTTCCAAAGAACGCAAATATTATGCTCTCGGGAGTGGTAAAGCGCAGCAGTTATGATAATCTGCTTACGCTAGATAAGCCCACATACTCCATTATGACCGCAGAGATTTTTGAGAACTCCAATCTAAATCTAGGGCGGATTGTTCCGGTTTACCCTTTGTGCGAAAACCTGAGCCCTAAAGTATTGAGACGGGCTATCTACAATGCTCTGTCCATATACAAACCGGAAATAAAAGATGTTCTGCCGGACTATCTTCTTACAAAATACGGATTTATACACAAGGCGGACGCAATAGAGCAAATCCATTTTCCGCAGGATATGGAAACGCTTGAAGTTGCGCGTAATACTCTTATATATGAAGAATTTTTCTTAATCCAATTAAAACTTGCGCTTGCAAGAAAAAACACGGAAACAAACTTAAGCGCATACCCGCTGGTTGTAAAAGATGACGGGCTTGTTATGAAATTTATAAAAAGTCTGCCGTTTGAACTTACAAAAGCCCAAAAACGCGCCATTAACGAAATTTTAAACGATATGAACTCAAACAAACCGATGCAGCGGCTTCTGCAAGGAGACGTAGGGAGCGGGAAAACGGTTGTTGCCTGCGTCATGCTGCTTGCCGCAATAGAAAACGGGTATCAGGCAGCACTAATGGCGCCGACGGAAATCCTTGCGCAGCAGCACTACAACAACCTTGTAAAATGGCTTACCCCGCTCGGTATAAGTATCGGCTTGTTTCTCGGCTCGTCAGGTGTAAAAATGAGGAGAGAAGAGGAACAGAACCTTGCAAACGGACAGACAAAGATTGCGGTCGGAACGCACGCACTTATTCAGGATAATATAAAATTCCATAACCTCGGGGCTGTGGTAATAGACGAACAGCACAGGTTCGGGGTAAAACAGCGGCTTTCTCTAAGACAAAAAAGCGCGCTCCCGCAAATCCTTACAATGACGGCAACCCCCATCCCGCGCACACTCGCTATTACCTTAAACGGTGACCTTGATTTAACAATTATTGATGAACTTCCCAAAGGCAGAAAACCGATTATAACCAAATTTGTAAACTCCAGACCGCTTATTACAAAACTCATCCGCGATGAAGTTTCAAAAGGGCATCAGGCATATATTGTTTATCCTCTGATAGAAGAGAGCGAATCCCTGTCTGCAAAAGCCGCAACTATTGAGGCTGAAAGATGGCAGAACGAAGTATTTCCGGATTTAAAAATAGGACTTCTGCACGGGAAACTCAAAAACTCCGAAAAAGATGACGTAATGGAAAAGTTTAAGAATAAAGAATACGATATTCTTGTGTCCACAACAGTTGTAGAGGTCGGGGTTGATGTTCCTAATGCGACGGTTATTGTAATAGAAAACGCAGAGCGGTTCGGACTGTCGCAATTACACCAGTTGAGGGGGCGTGTCGGGCGTTCGGAAATTCAGTCCTACTGTATACTTTCTTCAAACACCAGAAACCCGCAGACAAAAGAGCGATTAAACATTATGACAGAAACCAACGACGGGTTTGTAATCGCGGAAAAAGATTTACAGCTCCGCGGGCCCGGAGAGTTTCTAGGCATAAGACAGAGCGGGCTGCCGGATTTGATTATTTCCGACCTCGTACGCGACGCGCAAATCTTAGAGACCGCGCGGTATGATGCAATAGAGTTTGTAAAAAATAACGATATAAATAATTACCCCGCGCTTGTAAACGCCGACCAGCTGAAACTAAACAGCGACATTCTCGGGTGCTAGAGAGGGGGCAAATATTTATTTTTATCGGGGGCTATGCACCCCCATACCCCGCACTAAGTTTCTTTCTTTTTTATTGCGATGAAAAAAGAAAGAAACTTAGACAAAGAAAGAAAAACTACGCAATCAAATACAGTCTCTAAACTCAACTTGAACCTCGTTAACTCGCTACGAACAAACAGCGTGAGAGTGTATATAATGCGGGAAATCATATAATTACTCGTTTACAGACATAAAAAAGACCACTGAAGTTTCATCAGTGGTCTTCTTTTTATTTAATCAAAAAACTAGCCGCAAAGTGAGCAGGCAGAGCATGAAGTATTCAATGCCTTTTGTGCTTCTTCAAGTCTTACCTTTATACGGCCGTCTACCGCAATACCTTCGCCTGTTGATTCAGAAATCAAGAGTGGGTTAATATCCAATTCATCAATGTATTTGAAGTCGGACACCAACTGTGAAAGTCTTAACAGTGTTTCCTGGATTTGGTCGATTTGCGCAGGTTTTGTACCTCTTGCGCCTTCAAGCAGTTTGTACGCTTTAACTGATTTAATCATTTCCATTGCATCAATATCAGTCAAAGGTGCAACTCTGAAGGTTACGTCCTTCATAACTTCAACAAACACACCGCCTAAGCCGAACATCATCATCGGACCGTATTGAGGATCGGTTGCAATACCGCAAACCATTTCGCGGTTGCCTTTTACCATTTCCTGAATAATAACCCCTTCCAAGCCGTCAAGAAGTCCTTTTTCTTCAAGTTTTGCAAGAAGGTCTTTGTATTCGGCTCTCAATTGTTCTTCTGACTTGATATTTACTCTTACGCCGCCAACATCTGTTTTGTGTGATGTAGTCTTTGAAGTCATTTTCATAACAACCGGATACCCGATTGAGTTGCCGAGTTCCACAACTTCATCTTCATTAGTTGCAAGACCGTATTTGCAAGCTCTGATACCGTACGCTTGAAGTACGTCGATTGATTCCAATGTTGTGAGTTGTGCTCTGCCTTCTGCAACAGATTTTGCAATAATCTTTTCAACTTTTGCTCTGTCTACATCATAGCAAGGGATTTTGCCTTCCGGTCTTTCCATCCACAATCTTTGTTGATTAAGTCTGTTCAAACCGTCAGCAGCTTGTTCAGCGTACATAAAGAACGGCATATTAACATCCATATCGGAAATCTTTGTGAAGAATTCATTCTTAGTCATAAATACACCGATAATCGGCTTTTGCGGGTTCTTAGCTTTGATTTCCATTAAAGCCTGTGCAACGTCAATATCTTTCAAGCCAAGGAACGGAAGATAGATTGTAATAATCATATCAACATTTTCATCTGCAATAACCGTTTCAAGAGTTTGTTTATAGTGTTCAATCGGTGCTGATGCAATCATATCAATCGGGTTTTTAACTGATGCTGCAGCAGGTAAGAAACTTCTTAACTTTGCTTTTGTTTCATCAGTAATCTTAGCCATTTGCATACCGTATTCGCATACAGCATCGGTAGCCATAATTCCGGGACCGCCGGAGTTTGTAATAATTGCTACTCTGTCACCTTTTGGAATAGGACAGTTTGCAAACACTTTTGCTGTTTCAAAAAGGTTTTGGAGAGAGAATTCTCTGATTACACCTGATTGCTGCAATAATGCGGCGGCAGCTTTATCTGCACCTGCAAGTGAGCCGGTGTGAGAAGATGCAGCGGAAGCGCCTGCTGCTGAACGTCCGGATTTCAATGCCAGAATAGGTTTCTTCTTAGAAACTCTTGACGCGAGTTTTCTAAAGTTAGAAGGATTTTGGATTGATTCCATATAAAGAAGAATTTGCTTAACGTCGTCATCGTTTTCCCAGTATTCAATAGCCGTTTCAGCGTTAACATCAGCCTGGTTGCCGATAGAAATAAATTGTGCAAAGCCAAGGTTAAGGTCCTTTAAGATATTCAAAATACCGCCGCCGAGTGCGCCTGACTGAGAAACAAAACCAATGTTACCGCGTTCCGGCAAGCTTTCTGCAAAACATCCGTCCATTCTTATGTCAGGGTGAGTGTTTACAACTCCAAGACAGTTAGGTCCAACACATCTCATGCCGTATTCTTTAAGTTTTGCAACCAGTTGTTTTTCAAGTTCTGCACCTTCAGCACCGGTTTCCTTGAAGCCTGCAGTAATTATACATACACCCTTGATACCTTTTTCGTGGCACTGGTCAAGGGTTGATAAAACAAATTTAGAGTTAACAACAATAATTGCCAGGTCAACTTCACCCGGTACTTCAAGAACAGAAGTATAGGCTTGTAACCCTTCAATAACTCCACCCTTAGGGTTAACCGGATAAATTTTACCGTTAAATTTGTACTCCTGTAATCTCTTCATCAAGTCAGAACCGATAGTGTGTTCTTTTGTTGATGCACCAATAACCGCAATTGATTTTGGTTTCATGATTTTGTCTAATGCATTCATTTTATTTCTGTCCTTTCTTTATTGTAAATTTAAAACCTTGTTTCATAAAAATATTTTTAAATCTTTGTTTTAATGATTTAGATTGAGCATTGGCCATCAAATCATAAGTATCAGCAGCCAATGCTGCTAATTTACCATATACATCCAAAGATGAAGACGCTGCATACTCAACACGTAAACCTCTATTTTTTATAAAATCACTCTCTTTTTGTGCAATAACACTTACGGTATCTTCTTTATGATTTTGGCGGATATAAAGATTATACGGCTTATCTTTCACTATGTTTTCTATTGTATTATAGGCCTTTCTAACATATTTAGCAGGCTTATAGCTCAAGTCGCCCGGGATAATATCTACTTTTCCCTTAAATGCAGGTGTCATATTTGAATTCTTAACATTCTGTACTTGCATCATTTCCTCTCACAAATATTAGTACCCGTTTGGTATAAAATCTCTTGCCCTGAATTTTGCTCCGAGATCTTCTGCAATCTTTTTACATTTTTCTATATCTGGAGTATTACTGATAAAACCCGTTACAACCGTTGCAACAACACTAAACCCTTCCTCTGACGCGTTTTTTATAAACTTTTTTACTTCGCCATAAGCATTCTGGATACGTGGTTTAGATAATTTTATATATTCATTCTCATCAGAACCGTTTAAACTGACAGAAAACTCATCCACGAGCCCTTTTAGTTCAGGCAAAACATTTCGTTTATGTATAGCATTTGCATGTCCGTTTGTATTCACTCTGATAAAGATTTCGGGATAATTTCCCTTCAAATACTTTGCAAAAGCTTTTAACAGTTCCAATCTCAGCATCGGTTCGCCGTATCCGCAGAAGCAGACAGACTTCGGAGTTGGAAATTGTTTAAACTGCTCTATAATATCTTCAAGTGAAAAATTCTCATTCTCAAGCCACATTTCTTTGCCGCAAACATCGTCTTTCTGCGTTCTTAAGCAAAAAATGCAGTTGTTCGTACATGAGTTAGTCAGATTTATATATAAAGTTTCAGGATTTTCGGTTTGTTCTATTGAATAAACTAAGGTATTCATTACCGCCCTCCGATACTATTATCACACATCAAATCTTACAAGCAAGAGGGTAAATGTATTTGTCATGTTGGAATAAAGACTACAAGCTTAGCACAGGAGAAGGGGTAAATATATTTTTGCTTTAGAAAGCAACTACATGCCAGACGTAAGAACAGAGTAAATGTATTTTTGTATCGGAAGAGCAACTACATGCCGGGCGCAAGAATGGGTAAATGCATTTATTAACTCTATCCAAAGAAAATAAATTTAGTCCGTCTTGTAACAAATTCTTAACAATATTAAAAACAAAAATTAATAAATCAGTTAGATCGGACTACAGTCAGACACGCAAACAATTAATCCCCAAAAAAAAGAGACGGTCACGCCGCCTCTTTTTTTAACATTAAACTAAACTCTTAAGCAGCCTGTTTCTTCTTGGCGCCTTCTCTCCACATATCAACAAGCGATGCGCAGAAGAAAATACTTGAATAAGTCCCGATAATAATACCGAGCATCATTGCAAGAACGAAATCTCTGGTTGTAACACCGCCGAACAGGTACAATGCAAGCAGCGTCAAAACGGTTGTCAACGATGTATTGATACTTCTTGCAAGTGTTTGGTGGATAGAGAAGTTTACAATCTCGCCAAATGCCATCTTTTTAGAATAGTACTTAAGATTTTCTCTCACACGGTCAAATACAACAATCGTATCGTGGACAGAGAAACCAACTACTGTTAAAAGCGCCGTTATAAACAAGCCGTCAATTTGTACATCCCAGACTAAGCCCATAATAGAGAACACGCCTAAGATAAACAAAACATCATGCACTAGTCCAAGTATTGCCGCAAGCGCATAATCAAACTGAAATCTCACGGTTAAATAAAAAATTATACCTAAGATTGCAAGAGAAAGAGCAATAACAGAGTTTTTAAATAACTCACTGCCGAGTGTAGGCCCAACTGATGACACCTGTAAAAGTTCTGCAGAAGAGTATTCTTCATTCATTACCTGAGTAATCTCATCCGCAACATTAGATCCTTCTTCAATAAACTTAGTCCTTATAGAAATAATTGACTTAAGTCCCTCTTTTTGATTATCAGCTGAAACATTAATAACCTGCAAATATGGATTATCAATACCGTTTTGTTCAAGCTTTGTTCTCAGCTCACCGAGTTTTTCGTTTGGAGTTGTGCTGTCAATACCATACTGTAAGGTTGTACCGCCTGTATAATCTATACCGACTTTTAATGGTGTATGCGTCGGATACGTTATTGTTGAATATATCATTGCAGCTATCCCTGGCAATAACAAGAGTGCTGAAAGACATAAAAACCAAATTTTATTTTTTACTATATCTAATTTCATAATTTATAACCTGCCCTTCATTTAGTCCAAAATACCAAATTTTGCTTTCTCGCGTTTTGTTTCAACAGCTTTATACTCATCTCCGATATCGGATTTTTTGAGCCCGAACCATTCAGGGTGTTTTAAATCTCCTGTACCAAAGATTAAATGCATAAAGTTTCTGGTTACTGTAATTGCCGTAAACATTGAAACAGCAACACCAAGAGCCAGTGTCAGGGCAAACCCCTTAACAATACTTGTTCCTAACATATATAAAATTACGCAGGAAATAATTGTCGTAACATTTGAGTCAAAAATACTCGTAAACGCTCTGTCGAAGCCTGAATTTATTGCTGTAAATAAAGTTCTGCCCGCTTTCAATTCTTCTTTTGTCCTTTCAAAGATAAGAATGTTAGCATCCACCGCCATGCCGATACTCAGGATAAACCCTGCAATACCCGCAAGCGTAAGAGTAACCGGAATAATTTTAAACAGTGCAAACAGGATAACCCCGTATATACACAATGCAATATCAGCAATAAGTCCAGGGAATCTATAGTACGCAGCCATAAATATCATAACAAGTCCGATACCGATTATACCGGCCAGTTTTGAACGAGCAATACTATCAGCCCCGAGAGTCGGTCCGACCGTATTTTCTTCAATGATTTTTGCAGGAACAGGAAGCGCGCCGGCATTCAACAGGTCAACCATTTGTTTTGCTTCTTCATAAGCAAAACCAGCTTGTCCGCCGCCTGTAATCTGAGCATGCCCGCCGGTTATAGGTTCATTAACATTAGGGGCAGACTGCAGTTCACCGTTAAAGAATATTGCCATTTGTTTGCCGACAAGTTCTCTTGTTAAATCAGCAAACTTTTTTGCTCCTTCATTATTAAAATCAAGTGACACAACCCATTCCCCATTATTAGGGTTACTGCTGACCATTGCTTTGTTTAAATCTTTACCTGTTAATCCGGTAGAAACCCAGTCCATTTGACCGTTTACCATAGCAAGTTTTTTAAATTCCAGTTCAGCGGTCTCACCGATAAATTCTTTAGCTTTTTCAAGATCTGTTACATCAGGAATTTCTACAACAAGTCTTTTATCGCCCTGTCTTTGTACAACAGTTTCCGCAACGCCAAGTTTATTAACCCTGTTTTCTATTGCAAACTGCAGGCTGTTCATCATATCCTGTGTAATTACAGGCATTGTTTGAGTTGTTTGGGCTTCAAGCACTAATCGTGACCCGCCTACCAAATCTAAACCTAATTTTGTAGGTTTGGTTATTATTACATACATAGAAGCTATCACGACCAAAACAATAAACCAAAATAATTTTACTTTATTCTTCATTTCTTATACTCCTCAATGGAATTTTATCAAAAACATTTTCAATTTAATAGTACAGTTGAATATATCTACACGGTAATAGAGTTATACACCGATATAAGCTGTTCTTTTTCCTCGCAGTTGAGCGCTACAAGCGGAAGCCTTACCGTATCCTTTATTAAGCCCTTATACCCCAAAAGTGTTTTTACAGGCACCGGATTTGGAGCAAAGAACAATTTTTTAAAAATAGGAAATAGTGCGGCATGCATATTTTTGGCCGCAACAATTTCTCCTGTTTTAAAGTTTCTAATCATTGATTTAATTTCTTTACCAAATAAATGGGAAGCAACAGAAATAACTCCGTCTGCCCCTATAGAAATCATTGGAAGTGTTAAACTGTCATCCCCGCTGTATATAACAAAATCTTTCGGACACTTGATTTTTAATTCAGATATCATATCCATATCGGGGCAGCTTTGTTTTAACGCAACAATATTTTTAAATTCATTTGCAAGTTTGGCAACCGTATCAGGGAGCATGTTAACCCCTGTACGAGATGGAATATTATACATAATTAACGGAAGCGTTGTTTCTTTTGCTATTGTCGCAAAATGAGCATATATCCCGGACTGGGAGGGCTTATTATAATATGGGACAACCGTTAATAATGCGTCAGCAAGTTCTTCTCTTTCTACTTCTTTTATAAACCGTATAGTAGTTTCTGTAGAATTTGAGCCTGCCCCCATTACGACTTTTGCCCTGTCATTGACTGCACGTTTCACGCTTGATAAAATTTCAAGTTTTTCTGAGTTAGAAACTGTCGGAGATTCTCCGGTCGTTCCGCAGACAAGTATAGCATCGCTGCCATTATCCGCGAGATATGAGGCAAGTTTTTCCAAAGCCTCGTAATCAATATTGCCTCTCTCATCCATAGGAGTGACCATCGCTGTTATGACTTCTCCTAAATTACACCTCATCTTAATGCCTCCCATACAATAAAACTATTACAATTATTATAAAACAACCAGTAACTTATTAACTTTGATGTAAACTTTTGTAACAGATTTAAAAAGTTATGAAATTTTAACTTTTATATACACTTTATATATGTACCGAAGGCAATAAACAAAACGTCAGATAAGGAGCAAAATAAAAAGAACACACGAGGACAATACCGGAACACGAGGAGAGATTAATTAACAAGACTCAGGTGGGAGCACCCGGGTCTTTTAATTTTTGAGAGTTTGAAAATTCTGGCGCGGACAAAGTCAGCAACCTCTGCTTGCGGTTTGAGGTTTATAAATTTTGTATAATAGCGCTTTGCATCTTTAAACATACCAAGCTTATCAAAACACAAAGCAATACCAAAATAAGCTTTATAAAAATCGGGATTTATTTTAATAACCTGAGAAAAAGTGCTAGTAGCCTCTTTGTACTGGTCAATACTCATCTCTAAAGTCCCCTTATTAATATAGGCATTTAAATATTCGGGGTGTTTCTCAATCATATTGTCATATATAAGGAAGGCCATGCTGTATTCTTCAAGTTCTTCATGTGTAAGCGCCAGCCAGGTTTGCGCATCAAGATTATCAGGGGATAATCTTATTGCAGACATAAAATCTTTTAAGGCTTCTTCGTACCTTGCCAATGCGAAATCACACATCCCGATTTCAAGATATAAAGAAAATTCAGGTTCTATAAGGTTTGCCTGTTTAAAATAGTGCAAGGCTTTTTCAAAATTTTCAATAGCCTTATAGGAACGGGCTATGCCAACATAAGCATCAATATTATTTCTGTCTTTCATTATGGCTTGAAGATAATGCGGGATTGATTCTTTATGTTTGTTAGCAAGACGAAGAGCATCACCGCTTACACAAAAACGATAAGAAACATTGTTGTACTTAACCGGTCTTATTGCATTTATGACCTTACCCAAATTTGTATCAGATATAACTTCTATCTCCACTATATCCCCCTTCCCTAAGTTATTCTAATATTTTTAGCTTTTACGAATAACCTCCAAAGGGTGGATATTTTGTTAACCCGAAGATGAATTTTTATACTTTCTATATGATTTATTACATTTTTTACATTACTGTAATTACCAAATTAGATTTTTGGGTCTGCGCATGCTATAAAACTTATTATGAAAAAAAGAGTCACAACAGTTATAATTTTATTATTTACTATAGCAAGCAATATATGTAATGCCGGTGAAGTCGTCTTACAGGTTGAGCAGAAGGAAAAAGTGAACATTGATACAAACCCGAAAAAAATTTCCGGTTCTTTGCTTATAAAAGATGATGCAACTCTCCAAATGCTTATTGATACCCAGAGGCAAAAGGACTTAGCTGATTTGGAAATACTCTGGCAAGGGACAGTTGCAAATAATCAGGTTATAGAATTTGCAATAAAAAAACTTGCAAGCCCTGACAGTCAAAAAAGAATACACTCCTCTTTTATGGCCAAGACTCTTTCTGCCGTAATATCAGGAGCCTCTTTTGTTCCAAGTGTGATGGGACAACACCCGACTATTCAGACTGCAGCATTTTCTGCAGGCAAAATAGCACAATCACTATTAAACAAAAAGAACGTGCCGCAGGAAACACCTTTAACAGATACGGAATTAATACAGCTAGCCAGCCTGGTAGAAGAACTTCAGGATAAAATTATATCTTCTTATTACAACTATAAAAATACATTGAATCAGCTAAAAACAACCCGCTCAAAAATGATACTGTACAGTAAAAACTACTCCCGCGCAATTCAGAGTAATGACATTCTTGATATAGCGCTTTCATCGTCGTTATATGATAATATGTATATAGAAGAATACAAATTGGAACAGGCTGCTAAAAAGTACCATACAGAACTTCAACGATTAGCAGGTAAAACGGCAGTTGATAAACTTGAGCTTTACCAGTATGATTTTAATTCGGCTTTATTTAAGGGGAAATAAGCATGTTAAGAAAGTATTTGATACTAAGTATACTTTTATCAATATCGGCTGTTACTCCGGCCGCGGAATATGCTGACTTAAATACCCTCCATCCGCCGGCTTATCGGGTTGGGACGACTGATACACCTGAAGTTAAGGCTGATTATGAAATTAAGATTAATACTACAACTGCAAAAAAGGTAGAAGATGATATAAATACACCCGGTATGACTTACGCCGATTTAAGCATTAAACGTATGTCCAATGAATTCGCTCAGGCCATTGATGGTGATTATGATACGATGATGACAGATCTTTCTATCCTTTGGCAAGGAGCTGCGACAAGGAGCGATACAGTTAAGTATGCATTATATAAGTTATCAAACCCTGACAAAGACAAACCTACAAACACCGCAATAAAAAATGTACTGCAAACTATAGCCGGTATGTCAACACTGGTTGGTGCAGGAACCGGTAATGCATTATTGTCATGCGCTTCACTTATTGGCGGCAATACTCTTGGCATTATGTCACAGGATACGAAGGCTCTTAATTATAAGTATACAAAAGTTGGTGATGCCGACATGATTATTCTTGTAAGAAAGATTGATGATTTGCAGCAAAAAATAGTTAACGCTTATTATGATTATCTTACAACAAGAAAAATATATGATTTAACAAGCCGCATGGTACAGCAACGATACGCTAACTATAAGGCTGCGCAGGACTCATCTAAAGATGTACTGCTGGTTACGGATGCCTTTTACAGAGATGCTATTGACCAACAAATGAAGGCGCGCGGAGATTTCTATGAAAAGCGTTCAATGATGGAACAGCTGGTTGGACATGATACATTTGTGGAATTTGAAAAAATAATTAACCAAAGATTGGGTGAGCAGGACGAATCAATACACCCTGTTAATCAAACAGAATTCAAGCAGTACAATGCAGAAGAAATTAAGGAAAAACTTCCGGAACAAAATACAGCGGGTGATGCAGCCCCTGCAGAGCAAAAAGACGGTTAATATTAAAACTGTTTTAGTCTTTCAGCAACAGACGCTATAACACTTCTCCAATCTCCGGGAGTTGTTTGTGAAAACAGTTCTGCACTGTCATACCATGGGGTTTGTCCTGATGAAGCAAACCAGCGCCAGTCTGATGAGTAAGGTAACATTATAAATACTTTTTTACCCATTGCGCCTGCCAGGTGAGCGACGGAAGTATCAACAGAAATAACTACATCAAGGTTTTCAATGGCTATTGCCGTATATAGAAAATTATCAAAAGTTTTTCCTAAGTTTTTTACTTGCGGGAACAAATTGAAGCAGTCCATTGATGGGTTAACCTGTAAAGAATAGAAATCTATACCTTCCTGGTTCAAAATATCGGAAAGAAGTTTTACATTAATAGTCCTGTCTATAGGACCTCTAAGAGCAGTTCCTGCAGCTTCCCAGACAATTCCGGCTTTAAGTTTTTTATTGTTTTTTATTAAATCCGTGTTAGTAATATCCGGGTTAAGTTTTATATATCCTTCCGAATATGGAATATTTTCAAAAAAATCTAAATTCAAATAATAAGGGAGAAAAGAGATTAAAACAGATTTATCATAATCTACAGGAGTGTTAAGAGAAACTATTTGATAAAAATTTTTTGGTAAAACTTCTGTAAATAAGGGAATAAGTGCCTGCGGAAGAGCCAAAATTACTTTTTTAAACTTATCCCTGAGACATAATAAATATCTTGAATACATAATTATATCTCCAAACCCTTGATCGCCGTATACATACAATGTTTCGTTAATGGAGTCCTCTCCTTCCCATAAATTTTTAAGCATTTTCCCTGGACCGTGTTCTAGAGCTGATTTTTTGAAGTAAGAATACGCTTTTGAAAATTGTTTCATCTTCATATACAAGAGATAAAGCGTTGTATTTAAGGAGGGTGAATTTTCGTTTGTGTTATATGCTTCAAGCAAATATTTCTCGGCCACAGTGTAATTTTTTAATCTTGAATATATTAAACCTGCATTATATAGAGCCGCAGGAGAGCGTGAAAGACTAATCGCTTTTAAAGAACATTCAAGAGCAAGGTTATAATTAGAATACATAACCTCCTGGATAAGTCCCGCGCTTAAATATATGGCGGGGACATCGTGGTGAATGCTTAGTAACTCCGCGCAGTAAGTTTCGGCTTCTTCAAAATGACCTGCGCACAGAGCAGCAAGAATATAGCATTCCCATGTCTTTGGAGAATCCGGATAGAGAGTTCTCATTTTTTGTGCATAACCAAATACTGTTTCTGGATGATTAGTTTTTTCGCATGCACAGGTAATAAGTTTATCAAGGATATCCAGCGTCGGATTAGCATCAGCAGCTATCTTTAGATTTTTATACGCCTCTTTAAATCTGTTTGTATGATAATATGCAAGTCCAAGCCCGGTTATAACGTTAATATCCCGTGTTGAAATATTTATTTTTTCAAATATTTTTATTGCTTTTTCATACTGCGAAGTTGATATATAAAACCAGCCGAGAAACGGTAAAATACGGATATCCTCCGGATATTTTTCCAATAATTCAAAATAGAGTTTTTCTGCCGCGGCATTTTTTCCCTGCTTTGATAATAAAATAGCTTTATTAACCTGTTCAAGCATATTCATTTTTTCATGGTACTACTTTTTTTGCCTGATAACAAGTGGTATTAACTGGTATAGAAATAAAATTGTGATATAATTTAAGAATGATTTGCCCGAAGTGTAAAAAGGAAATAGACGATAAATCTACAGTATGCCCGTACTGTAAGAAAGTTCTGACATTAGTGTGCCCCAGGTGCGGTAATACATCTGATGTGAGCACCTGTGCAAATTGCGGGTATATCATTATAAGCAAATGCGCGAAATGCGGCACTATTAACAAAACAAACAGCAATATCTGTTCAAAATGCGGGGAGTCTACTGTTGTAAGCGCAGTAAAGAGATTAACGGAGAATGATTCTTATTCTGCTTTAACGGTTAATTTCAGTAATCTTACAAAGCTGTCTAAAGTTCTCGGAAACAAAAAGCTTGTCACAAAGTTTTTATATAAACTTAAAGCAATGCTTTCAAACTTTGCAAAAGAAGAAAAAGCTTACTTTATTATGTACAATGAAACAACATTTATACTAAATTTTATAAATGAGCAATCAGGTTTTACTTCTGCACAAAAAGCAATGAAGGCAAGTATTAAGCTTTTGAATATTTTAGGAAATTTAAACAGAACATTAAAAAAAGAATTAATGTTTACCCTTGAAGCCCGCCTGACAGTAGAAGAAAAAAATTTAAAAGCCTTTTTTGACCTGAATGAAGATACAGAGAAAGTTAAACTTCTTGACTTGTATACGGAACAAACAAACGATGCAAAAGGCTTGCAGCTTACTGTTGATCAATATATTTATAACTACTTAAAAAAAGAATACAAGATGGATTCTCTTTATACAACTGAAAGAGACGGGCAAGTTATATCGTATTATTCTTTAAATACGTCAGAATATATAATTCCGGAGAAAAAAGAAACAGATGATTCTGCTAATATACAGGCAAGTGCAGTTAAGATTGTAACAAAAAAAGAGCTGGATTTTGAACAGGAACTTTATAAAAAAAGTATCGAAGGAATAAAAGTTAATTGCAAATTTGAGCAATTCGGCGCAGAGCAGGTTTATAATTATCTGGATGGTATAAATTTCCAAACAGGAAGCAGAATAATATCACTTAGGGGCGACAGTGAAAGAACATTGCCAACAAGCGCAGTGGAAAATATTGTACGATTAAAAAATGTACCCTGCTATACGGTAATCTGTACCGAGGACATGTCAATGTCTCCGTGGGGTTTATTAAGAACTCTTATTGATGAAATATTGAACAATAGCGTGAATAAAATTACATTGGGGGCCCGCGGGGATAAACTTATAAATTCTCTTCTACACCTTTCACCGCCTGACTTTTCAGATGCAGAGAGTGCCAGACTTGCTTATATTGAGCTATTCCTTCAATTTTTAACCGCCCTCCCGCAGTCTACAATTTATATAGAAAATTTTGAATATGTTGATATTGCATCACAAAGAGTATTAGAAGAAGTATTCAGCAAAGTAAATAATACGAAACTATCCTTTATAATAACAAATTGTAAAAGCTACGCTTTACAAAAGGTTATGCCCGAACTCCTTAATTCATACTTTTATACTGAAATATTTATCGGGCAGATGAATATTCCGGAAGCTATAAAACAGCTTGTGGATACAGAGGATTTTAAAAATTCATATTATTATAAAAAAATTATTGATAATGCCGGGGCTTCTTATCTTTATTGCGTAAATGCCATTAATTACCTGAAGGATTGCGGCATTATAATAACCTTTAATGATAAAACTGTGGTTACCGATTCCAAAACAGTTATACTGCCGTTTAATCTGGAACATCTTATTAATACCAGATTGAAACGAATATCTAAAGATACTGCAAAGTCGTTAGTTTTAGCATATTCATATATATTGGGCCCCGTAATAGAAACTTCTGTCCTGGATAAACTAGGACTTAATAATACTGATAGTATAAGAGAGCTGCAAAACAGCGGATATCTAACTTTATACGGTAACAGAATTTACATTCAAAATTACGAAACACTAAGAAAGAGTTTTAAAACAACACTTAAGCCGGAAGTTCTTAAATATTTGGCAAATAATCTTAACACAAAAGTTTTCAGCGGTAATAAAACAGATTATACACAGGTTTTGCTGTTTGAGTATTTAGATGATTATTCAATGGCTTTTTCCAAACTTTATGAATTATCTATTATAACACTTCAATTTGGCGATTATGATGCATATTTAAAAATGTGCATTAAACTTTTGAAGTTATTAAAAGTGCTAGAGAAGGATATTCCGGAAGATGAACTGGCTGAATATCAATCAGATTTTTATAATAACCTTACCCAGCTGCTTTACAGATATGCACCGGAAAGAATTTATCCGATAGCAGAAAGCCTGCTGCAAAAAGCTATACAGTCTAATGATAATGAAAAAATTGTAATACTGTCAAATATGATGCTTCAGGGCGGGCTTTTGACTTCTAATTATACAAATACAGTTACTCTTCTGCAGAACATTCTTGAAAGAACGGAAAACTGTGCGCTTGCAGATAGAGAAGGGAATATTAATTTTAAAGTTTTTTCTCTGTCACTTGTGAGTATGGAAATTTATTTCTACTTAGGGCTATATGACAAATGTATGGAAGTAAGTAATGACATATTAAATGTCTTAACACCGGATAAAATTGCCCGATTAAAACCTGAAATCTTTACTATGGAACAGTTTATGCTGCATATTCTGGACAGCTTTGTTTATTGCCTGCTCTCTTCAATTTTAACGGGGGAAAGTAATATTGAAAAACTTTTAGAAAAAATAGAAATTGCAGCAGGAAAGAAACCTGTATCATCATCCGTTCTGGTTAGTATTAATAAATTTTTACAGGGACAAACAGTTAATCCTGTTACAGAGTATTATGAGGATGAATATTTTACACTTCTATCAAAGCTGCTTAATGCTTTTACAGGATTTAACGGAGACTACGGAGTATTTGCATCAAATATTTATGAATTTAAAAAGACGGCGGCAGAGCAATCCAGAGTTCCGTATACACTGCTTGGAGATTTGTTAATAGGATATGCATACAAGTCGCTTAAAGGGTATGAAAAAGCAGGGCATATATTTAGCAATGTACTGGCTAAAAGCAAAAATAACTCTTTATTTTTTATTACCCACCTGTCAAATTATTTACTGGCAGATTTAAACGCCGCAGAGGGCAATTATCAAACAGCGCTTCAAATATTGACTAACTCGATTACTATACTGGAGCGTACTTCCAAACCATGTATTCTGCTGTTATATCTTTTGAAGAAAAAACTTGTTGAAATAGTTGATATTCAAAAATATGATATTGATATTAGTGCTGAACGCGGATTTATAAACCAAACAGAGTCAGTATTAAAAGGTTTGGCAGGAATTAAAACCGAGAATTTATAGTCATAGTCAAATTTACCCCGCTTGCATTTAATTTTTGTTTATAATAATATAATCCTGTCAGAAAATAACCCACATTTGAATAGTTTTCAAAAAGCAAAAAATGCTTATGTTTTGATGTATTCAAATAACGTAAATAATAAGTTAGTAAAATAAATTAAGAAAGGTAAAAAATGACTGAAGAAGAAAAAATCGAATCAGGCGCTGTTGCAGAAACCGAAACAGCCGCAGAAACGGAAACAGAAGCTGTAAGCGAAACTGCTGCAGCAGAAGTATCAGCAGAAGAAAATGTTGAAGTTCTTCCTCCAAAGAAACAACGTTCAAGAAAAAAGAAAATTGAAACATCAAAAGAAGAACAACCTCAATCAGAATGGAAAGAACAAGTTGTTCAAATCCGCCGTGTAACAAAGGTTGTAAAGGGCGGTAAGAAATTAAGCTTCCGTGCAATCGTCATCGTAGGAAACCAAAAAGGTCAGGTAGGTGTAGGCTGCGCTAAAGCTGCCGAAGTTATTATCGCTATCCAAAAAGCAGTTGCAGACGGACGTAAAAATCTTGTTAGTGTTCCTATTTTCAAAACAACTATTCCGCACCCGATTACAGGGCGTTCAGGCGCAGGCGCTGTTATGTTAAGACCTGCATCACAAGGTACCGGTATTATCGCAGGCGGAGCTGTTCGTTCAGTATTAGAACTTGCAGGGATTGAAAACATACTTTCTAAATCCTTAGGTTCTAAGTCTCCGTTAAATGCTGCCAATGCAACAATTGCTGCATTAAAAGCTTTAACTCCGTTCCATGAAGTTGCTAAAAAACGCGGCCTGACTATGGCTGAATTATTAAACTAATAGCTGATTGATTTACAAATTTACATGAAATAATAAGGAATATAATAATGAGTAAGACTGAAACTAAAAAAATAAAAATTCAATTAAAAAGAAGTCTGATTGGCTGTTCTCCCGCTCAAAGAAAAGTTGTAGCAGCTTTAGGCTTGAAGAAAACAAACAGTATCGTTGAACAAAATGATACTCCTATTATCAAGGGTATGATTAACAAAGTATCACACCTTGTTGAAGTAATAGAATAATAATTATCAGAAAGAGGAATAAATTATGTCAGATAAAAGAATAGAATTAACGGATTTGGCACCTGCAGCAGGCGCTACATCAAAAAGCAAACGCGTAGGACGCGGCCGTTCATCAGGTATGGGTAAAACCTCCTGCCGCGGTAACAACGGTGAAGGACAACGTTCCGGAAGATCTTCCAAAAGAGGTTTTGAAGGCGGTCAAATGCCGGCTTACAGACGTTTGCCTAAATTAAAAGGCTTTGAAATTATTAACAAAATCAATACTGCCGCAGTTAACGTCGGCAGACTTGAGCAATGGGGCATTACAGAAGTTTCTCTTGAAACTTTAATTGATGCAAAGAGAATTCACCCGTCATCACAGGCATTAAGAATCATCGGGAACGGAGAACTTTCAAAATCAATTACTGTTAAAGCAAATTATGTAACGCCGCAAGCAAAAGAAAAAATCGAAAAAGCCGGCGGAAAGGTTGAGTTAGTATAATGGCACAAAATATAAAACTACCGACGACAGCAGACTTGATGTCTATGTGGAATGCATCGGGCTTAAAAGAAAAGATTATCTTTACTTTTATTATGCTTGTTGCTTTCAGGTTCGGTGTTCATTTACCGATTTTCGGTATTAACAACGAGGTATTTGCAAACATCGCAAGCCAGAACAACATCATAGGTTTCCTTGATTTGTTCTCCGGCGGTGCGCTTGGTAAGGTATCTATCTTTGCGTTAGGTATCGGACCCTATATTACTTCTTCAATTATTATGCAGTTACTTGCAGTAATTATTCCGTCGCTGGAAAAATTACAAAAAGAAGAAGGGGAAGCCGGGAGACGTAAACTTTCTCAGTATACGAGAATTTTTGCTGTAATTCTTGCAGCGTTCCAGTCTGTTGTATTTATGGCGTATCTTTCACACCTTGAAAACACAATCACGGTAAGCAGCCATACAATGTTTTATATTTCATCGATATTTTCATTAACGGCAGGTAGTGCGCTTGTAATGTGGATTTCCGAATTAATAACAGAAAAAGGTATAGGGAACGGTGGTTCTCTTATAATCTTTATCGGTATTATTTCAGGTATTCCGCTTTACACCCAGAGAACGGCACAAATCGTTATGCACGATTCAATGCTGCAAATCGGGTTGTGCGTACTTTTAGCAATCTTCTTTGCAACAATGGTATTCATTGTAATTATGCAGGAAGCGGTCAGAAAAGTTATTATCGTAAACCCGAAACGTCAGGTAGGTAATAAAGTTTACGGCGGAGTAAACACTTTTATTCCGTTTAAACTCAATCCGGGCGGGGTTATGCCTATTATCTTTGCTGTTGCAATTTTGCTTTTCCCGTCAACTATCCTTAGTTTAATCGGGCAGGCGCATTTGCCGGCAGGATGGGTTGAAAATACTGTTGTTTTCTTAAACAAAATCTTTTCACCCAGCGGTATAACTTATTACGCGTTGTATTTTACGCTGATTGTTGCCTTAACTTTCTTCTACGCATCAATCATGCCTAATATGCAGCCAAAAGAAATTGCTAATAACTTAAAGAAATACGGTTCATCAATTCCGGGGATTAAGCCCGGGAAACCAACCGCAGATGCGTTAGATAAAATATTAACCAAAACAACATTTATCGGCGCACTGGGGCTTGGTATAATCGCGCTTGTACCGTCAATAACCAGTTACTTTACGGGAATTACAACCCTGCAAGGTATCGGGGCAACGTCACTGATCATCATGGTCGGTGTTGCTCTTGACTTAATCAATCAGGTAAGAACACACCTCCTTGCAAGGAATTATGAATCGTTCCTGAAACAGTAAAATATTTGGAATAAAGAAAGAGGATGGCAATAGCCATCCTCTTTTTGTTAAAAAAATTTCCCCTCTCCCGTCGGGAGCACTCTGTCCATAATAAATTATTTTGTCATGCTGAACTTGGTTCTTACTCACTCGCGTTAAACGGCATTACGGGCAAAATTCCCATTTTGCCCTCCAGCCTCTGCTCATTCGCGCTTCAGCATCTTACCAACTTGGCATTATACTTGTTTGCTGGTAAGATCCCGAAACAAGTTCGGGATGACATTTTAGTAGTAATAGGTCGGGCTTTAGCCCGACAAATCCCTCTCCTCCGCGCCCGTAGGGCGCAGGGAAAGAGTTTATTTTAATCGGGGGTGCAGCCCCCGATTAAATTATTGCCTTACTTCACCATTGATTGGATAGCAGAGAGTAATAAATCATAATTAAGATACTTATAAGTATTTACGTGCGTAACCCCGTCTATCATTTCCTGCACTGTTTCAGGACCTTCCAGTATTCTGTCAAAAATTCTGCGATCAAATTTTTCCGGGTTTTTGGCAAGTTCTAACAAATCCTTTTGTACGGGAGTCAGATTGCCGTCCGGAGACAATATATTGATTTTATAAGGAATAGCGCGACCGGCAGTATCTCTTTCAGGTCCATTAATATACAGCTGCACCTGCCGCCTGTTAGAACCGTGGACAGTTCCTTCTAAAACCGCAAAATCCTTCTTATTTCCGCCTACTGCTTTAATTGTGTCCGCATGCATGTAACTGCGGCATAAGATATCATCATCTTTAAGCATAACCCCGTTAGAACCGGAGATAACTTCATTTTTAGAATTTACATAACCCTCCTTGTATCCGCCTTGATTTCTATACACGGTGATTACATCATATTCCTGCGCTTTATCATAGGTATGCGGTTTAATTTTTGACCCTTTGCCGAAGGTATTTTCTATTGTTTCCGCAACAGTCGCACCATTATTAGAGAGAACCCGTCCTTTAGGCAGATTTACTCCAAGCTGTCTGTATAATTCCGCTGCTTTTAGAATATCATTATCATCCAGTGCTTTTTTTACCTCTGCCGGCACCGTTTCCATCACTTTGCTGACACCCTTGCCGTCCATTTGCCGCCAGTAGGCAAGCAGGTTTAGATTACTCATATCTGTTTCCAGCTGCTTTAACGCGCTTAACTGTTCTTTGGGTTTTAATTTGCTTATCTCTTCAAGCCGTTTTGCTATTTGTTCATTATTATTATAGTTATTTTTTACATGCTGGGCAGAGTATCCGATCTTGCAGGTTTTCATAAGTTCTTTAACTTCTTTAGCAATGTCTTTTCCCTTTTTATAGCGTATTCCGCCGATTATAGTTGCCGCAATCGCAAGAGCGCCTGCCGTTCCGATAACCGCTTTTACGGTATTACTTGTTTTCTTTTCCTGAATATCCGCCGCGGGTTTATTATCCGGCGCTGATGTAAATACCGGTTTTATTGTTGGCGCTGCAGTATTGCTTGCTATTGGCTGAATATGTGTCATTGGTTTACTCCTTACCCTTTTTTAATTGAATGGAGGGGGCGCAAAGTCCTCCTTATTTTTCAACATCAAAATTTTTAAATATCTTTTATCATTTTATTCATATTTGCCATCAATTCTTTAAAAGACGCGCTGATTTTATGACCATACGGTTCAGTTGTCAGTATTTTTTCATTAATCAAATTTGCAGTTGGCGTAAATTTGCCCTTTACAGTTTTTGCCGCACTATTCAAAAACGACGGTGCCAGTTTTATTGAATTAGTAATACCTGATACATCAGGAGTATGTTTGATAAAAGTATCTGATAAGTCTTTAAAGGCCGCGCTGATTTTATAACCATCCGGTGCAGTTGTCAGCACTCTTTGGTTAATCAAATTTGCAGTCGGCGTAAATTTTTTCTGTGCGGTTTTTGCCGTGTTATTCAAAAACGACGGCGCTTGTTTTGCCAATTTAATTAATGGTGTAAATCTTGTCATTGTAATTCCCCTTTCATTTTATTTCCTACTTAACAATCTTATATTTATATTAAAACCGGGAATTACAATTAATTGCGCGAGTTATATTATATTATATTATATTATATTATATTATATTATATTATATTATATTATATTATATTATATTATATTATATTCCGCGCGGCTGATGCGTTTCCGCCTTCTTGAAATTCGTCTTAACATTCTGTTACATTTAGTCATTGGCTATATTGAATAACTCTCCGCAAATTGTACTTTGTGTTATAATCTAAAATAAAAAAAAGGGGAAATTATGGGGCAGACACTTGTAGAAAAAATTATTTCAAACCACGCGGGAAAAGATGTTAAGGCGGGAGAACTCGTTATATCAAAGGTTGATGTAGCCGCAGTTCAGGACGGAACAGGTCCTCTGACGGTTGCGGAGTTTAAAAAGCTAGGCAAACAAAAACTCAACAACCCCGAGCGGACAATTCTTTTTATAGATCACGCATCCCCGAGCCCGCGCAAAGAACTATCTAACACGCACATGGTACTAAGAGAATTTTCTAAAGAGTACGGCGCTGTCCTCTCGGATGTCGGTTCGGGAGTTTGCCACCAGAGACTTATTGAAACCTACGTTAACCCCGGTGAGGTCCTTGTAGGCGCGGATTCACACACATGTACATCCGGCGCGCTGGGCGCTTTTGCAACAGGTATGGGCTCTACCGATATTGCAGTAGCAATGGCTCTGGGTAAAACCTGGTTAAAAGTCCCTGCAACCTTCAAAATCGTTGTAAACGGAACATTCAAGCCCGGCGTCTGTTCAAAAGATTTGATGCTCCACCTTATCGGTATGATTGGTGCTGACGGTGCAACCTACAAAGCGCTTGAATTTTGCGGCGATACAATAAACAAGATGTCAATGTCAGAAAGGTTCACGCTTGCAAACATGGCGGTTGAAGCCGGCGCAAAATGCGGTTTATTTGTCGCAGACGACAAGACAAAAGAGTTTTTAAAACAAAGAGGAAGGGAGGACAAGTTTAAACAAATTCTCCCCGACCCCGACGCCAATTACGAAAGAATAATCGTTATTGACGCAGGTTCCGTTCCTCACACGGTTTCCTGCCCGCATACGGTAGACAATACAAAGCCGGTTGAAGAATTAAAAGATGTGAAAGTTAATCAGGTATTCTTAGGCACCTGTACAAACGGAAGAATCGAAGATTTGAGAGTTGCCGCAGAAATATTGAAAGGCAAAACGGTTCACCCCGATGTAAGGATGATTATCTCTCCTGCATCAAAAGATGTCTTTAAGCAGGCCCTAAAAGAAGGCTTAATAGATATTTTTGTAGAGGCTAACGCCGCAATTATGGCTCCCGGATGCGGACCGTGCGTAGGCGTTCACGCCGGTATCTTAGGTGACGGCGAAGTCTGTCTTGCAACACAAAACAGAAACTTTCAGGGAAGAATGGGAAACACAAAAGGTTTTATTTATCTTGCTTCCCCTTATGTGGCGGCATACACTGCTTTAAGAGGATACATTTCCGCTGAATAATTTTCAGAACCAAAACATTTTGGCAGCAGAAAATTTCAAGAGCAAAAACAATTCTTAATACACACAAATATTGCAAATTAAACCTTTTTATGGTAATAAATATCTTGGTAAATTAATTTTTAAGAAAGGAAGAAATAATATGCCAACAATCATTGAAGATGTAGTCGCAAGACAAATTTTAGACTCAAGAGGCAACCCGACTGTTGAAGTAGATGTTACTTTATCATGCGGCGTTGTAGGTCGTGCAGCTGTTCCTTCAGGCGCTTCTACAGGTATTTTCGAAGCATTGGAACTCCGTGACGGCGATAAATCAGTTTACTTAGGCAAAGGTGTTTTAAAAGCAGTTGATAACGTAAACTCTATCATTGCACCGGAATTAATCGGTGAAGATGCTGCTAACCAACAAGCAATCGACAAATTAATGCTTGACCTTGACGGTACAGAAAACAAATCTAAATTAGGCGCTAACGCTATCCTCGGCGTTTCTTTAGCATGCGCTAAGGCTTGCTCTTTAGCATACGAAATGCCTTTATACAGATACTTAGGCGGTATCAACGCTGTTACACTTCCTGTTCCTATGATGAATATTATTAACGGCGGTGCTCACGCTGATAACAATATCGACTTCCAGGAATTTATGATTGCTCCTGTAGGGGCTTCTTCTTTCCAAGAGGCTATCAGAATGGGCTCTGAAGTATTCCACAACCTTAAAGCTGTTCTTAAGTCAAAAGGTCTGGTTACATCCGTAGGTGATGAAGGCGGTTTCGCTCCTAACCTCGGTTCTAACGCTGAAGGTATTGAAGTTATACTTGAAGCTATCCAAAAAGCAGGTTATACTACAGACCAAATTAAAATCTGCTTGGATGTTGCTTCATCTGAATTCTACGATAATGGTAAATACGTTCTTTCAGGCGAAAATAAAACACTTTCAAGGGAAGAAATGGTTGACTTCTTAGTTTCCTGGGTTGACAAATACCCGATTATCTCAATCGAAGACGGTATGGCTGAAGAAGATTGGGAAGGCTGGAAAATGTTAACCGACAGAATCGGTGACAGATGTCAATTAGTTGGTGATGACTTGTTCGTTACTAACACTAAGAGACTCGCTCAAGGTATCGAAAAACAAGTTGCTAACTCAATCCTTATCAAAGTTAACCAAATCGGTACTTTAACCGAAACTTTACAAGCTATTTCAATGGCTCACGAAGCAGGTTACACAGCAATTTCTTCTCACCGTTCAGGTGAAACTGAAGATACTTTCATTGCAGACCTCGCCGTTGCTACAAACTGCGGTCAAATCAAAACAGGTTCTGCATCAAGATCTGACAGAATTGCTAAGTATAACCAATTAATAAGAATTGAGCAACAACTCGGTTCTGCCGCTGTATACCGCGGATTAAAGGCTTTTAACGGTCAAAAGAACGCAAGAAAAGAAGCTTGCTGCTGCTGTTAAGCATCTTGCAGGTTTCTTACGGATTAAGAAAATGCGAAAACCAAAAGGCAGGGTAAAACCTGCCTTTTGTATTATAGTAATTACAATAAAATGACCGCCGCACCGAAAAAATACCGGCGGGATTTTATTTTTTAATGAATTTCTTACTAAAATGCGACATTAATCTGCCGACACCATTACGCATTTTTACAAACGAATTGGATTTGGGCAGTTTTTCAGAAGGTACAAACTTATCAGCCTTGTTAATCTGTTTATTAATAATTGTTACCGGCTGCTCCTTCTTTTCATAAGTTACAGGGTTTAATGAACCTCCAATTGTAGAAACAGGATTGTCCGAAATACCAAAAATTTTGCCCATAATACCTTCCTCCTAAAAATTACATTGATAAACAAAAAAGAGAGGGCTACCCTCTCTTTTAAAATGGTCGGGATGACACGATTTGAACGTGCGACCCCCTCGTCCCAAGCGAGGTGCGCTACCAAGCTGCGCTACATCCCGATATTCAATTATCAATTTTTAAATTTTTCGGGCGCAGCTTGGTATATCTCCTATACGGCTCCATCGATCCCCAGAGCTCTCCATTCGCCTGCCCTATTTACAAACCTGCTGCATCCAAATTGATTTATTTAATTATCAACCTCTCAAAGCCAGAACATTGAGAGACCATAACTTATTATATCTGCTCAACATTCAAATTCAAGCTGAAATAAAAAAATAATTTTGTAAATTTTTCTTTACATTATTTGTTTTACTAGCAATTATTTTACTAATATTGTTTTTATAAAAGTAAGGTTAGTTACATTTCTAATTATTATATACAAAGGTTAGTTATAGAAAGGAAGAACTATGGTACAAGGTATTTCTCCAAACACAGCAGCTTATCCGGTTAACACTCCGGCGCCGGTACAAACACAAACCGGTGTTAACAATGCACCGGCAAGACTCCCTGAACCGACAGTTGATGAATTTGTTTCTCAGTTGGAAGCACAACACAAAAAGGGTGTAAAACGTAAAAATATAATCGGCGGTTCAATTACTGCTGCATCATTGCTTGCTCTCTTAGGCGGAGCATTCTTAAAAAATAAGTGGGGACGTTTAATTTCAATAGCTCCGTTAGGACTTACGGCCCTCGGGTTCGGCGCAACTACGCTGGCAAAAGGCAATAAAACTCCCGATTTTAGAGCAATGATTTATGATATGGAAAAGCACCTGCCGCCACAAGTGTAACAAGTATTTATTAAATAACCACCCCCAATAAAATATTTATTGGGGGTGGTTTCATATTAAAATAATATTAAATTTTGAAATAAACTATTTTTTTATACTATACTTAAATTTGTAAATGCAGTTCAATAAGAGGAGTATAAAATGATTGACAAAAGTGCGGTAATTCACCCGGGTGCAAAAATAGCAGATGATGCAATAATAGGACCTAATGTTGTTATAGGTGAAAATGTAATAATTGGAAGCAAAACAAGAGTTATTGCTAACGCCTATATTGAGTTTGCAGAAATAGGTGAACGCTGTACGATATCTCCATTTGCGACTATTGGTTCAGAACCGCAGGATTTAGGCTATAAAGGCGAACCTACAAAGGTTGTAATCGGCGATGATACCATTATTAAAGAAAATGTTACTATTCACAGAGGGGCTGCCTGCGGGGATTTTACAACAAGGGTCGGAAACAAATGTTTGTTAATGGTAGGCTCGCACGTTGCGCACAATTGTGTTTTAGAAGATCAGGTTATACTTGCAAATCTTGTTACCCTCGGCGGACACGTCCATGTCGGCTTTGGTGCGTTTGTCGGCGGGATGAGTGTTTTCCACCAAAATATCAGAATCGGGAAAATGGCTATAATAAGCGGCTTTTCTGCTGCAAGACAGGATATTCTGCCATATTCAAAAGGAGAGGGCAGACCGCCAATCCCGCGCGGGTTAAATGTTGTGGCTCTTAAAAGAAGAGGCTTCTCGCAAGAGGACAGGACTATTGCTTATGATGCATTTAAGCTTCTCATCTCTGATGAATACAATACATCTCAAGCAATTGAAAAAATTAGAAAAGAACTTCCGGTTAATCAGCTTGTTGAAGATATGATAGAATTTATCCAGACCTCAAAACGCGGTGTAACACTTAAATCACACAAAACAGGTCATCAATCTTTAGAAAGCGAAGAATAATTGCATAAGTTTATTTTAAGAGAACTGAAAAATATTAACAAAGAAGAGGAGTTAGCCAAAATCGGGTATGACTCTTCTTACTCTTCTCAGGCAGTCCCCAAACTGGATTTTAAACTGATTAAAGTATATGATTTAAGCCCTGCGCAGGCTAACATTTTAAAACAAACAGCAATTTCAGTTGGTGCAGACTGCATGACTCATAGAGAGGTTATTACCGGAAAAATTGAAAAATCTGATGCAATTATTACAGCATCAATATCCGAATTAAAGAAGATTGCACAAAAACTGGTATTTCAACCATTTGGTTTAAAGATGCTGTCAGAAGAAATACTTAATTTGTGCGATTATACCAAAAATAATATTACGAAAATAATAGGAATTTTAAATATTACAGATAACTCATTTTCGGATGGGGGTAAGTATTTGGATATTGAAGATGCAAAAAGACATCTTCTGAAATTGATTAAAGACGGGGCTGACGGGATAGACATCGGCGCAGAATCAACAAAGCCCTATTCTTCTCCTGTTGATGCTGCTACCCAGCTTAAAAGGGTTTTACCTGTTTTAGATTTTATAGAGAAAGAAAACATTAATCTCCCGATTAGTATTGATACGCGTTCTGCTAAAGTTGCAGAAGAAGTGCTTAAGCGGGGAAATTACATAATTAATGATGTATCAGGTTTTGACTATGACAAAGGCATGCCGGAAATTATTGCAAAATATAATGCAACGGTAATTCTTCAGCATTCTCAGGGAACCCCGGACAAAATGCAAGATAATCCAAATTATAACAACGTTGTAGAAGACATCTATTTAGCTCTTTATAAAAAAATTGAGTTTGCAAAATCCTTAGGAATAGAAAATATAATAATCGACCCCGGGATAGGTTTTGGAAAAACAAAACAAAATAATTTAGATATATTAAGCAGGATTGAAGATTTTTATACTTTAAAGCGGCCTGTTATGGTTGGTATATCGAGAAAAAGCTTTCTCGGCAACGGAACAAATGAAGAAAAGGATATTTATACGCTGGCAATAAACAGTCTGTTAATTGAAAAACGTGTTGATTACCTGCGTGTACACAATGTAAAGCTTCATAAAGATTTTACTGATATCATAAAAAATGCTTGACGATAAAAAATGTTCTTGGTATATTGAAATAGTTGGCAGCCAGGCGGCCGAAGTTAAGAATTACTAAGTATAAATAGCAGGCTGGTTGTTTTGATAAAGTTTATAAAATATGCGCTTGTAGCTCAGCAGGTAGAGCACTCCCCTTTTAAGGGATAGGTCGCGCGTTCGAATCGCGCCAAGCGCATATTTTTTCGTTCTTACTATTTGATTTTGTACAAAAATTGTACTTTCTTCTCTTTGCATTAGTTTTTCTTTTCTCCCACTGTTTTACATTTAAATAAAAGTATGTTAGTATTTTTCAAATTAAACAGGTATATTTTATGAAAAAAATTTTTACATTACTAATAACTCTGATATTTTTATCCGCAACACTATGTTCTGCAGAGATGGTATTATTTAACACTAAAACCCTCAAATATCATCAATTATTGTGCTGATGGGCTGCAAAGTGCACTGTTAATTGTATCAAAATTGATAAAAAAGAAACAATAAACCGTGGCGGAATACCTTGTAAGGTTTGCGGCGGGTAAGCACTGACAATTTGAACCTGCCTTTATAATATGCTACAATTTTGAAATAAGGAGAGTAAAATGTACTGTCAAAATTGCGGACAAAAAATAGATGATAATGCTGTAGTTTGTGTTCACTGCGGAGTTGCAACGGGAAAGCCGGCAGCTGTATCTAACAATACAGGAAAAAGCTGGGTCGTCGCGCTATTATTATGCTTGTTCCTAGGAGGGTTTGGCGCTCATCGCTTTTATGTAGGCAAAACCGCATCAGGAATTACAATGCTTTTAATTACTTTGCTCCTCGGCTGGCTTGGAATCGGACTTCTTATAACAGGTATCTGGGCATTTGTTGATTTTATTATGATTTGTTTAAATACATTTACTACTACTGATGGCTGCGCTCTTCAAAAATAATTTAGTCTGATTTGTTCAGATACGATTTAAAATCCGGTTTTTCAATTGTATACCCGCATCCCTCGTGTAGTTTTCCGTAAAATCGTATTGATTTTGCAGGATAATTTTTACACATTTTTAATCGTTTATCATACACGCTGCATAATCCGTCATCCGTAACGTATTTACATGCAAAAATAAGATTGCCCGTATCATCTGTTCCCTTTATGTAAAACCGCCTATATGCAGGAAAAAGAAACTGCATTATTTTAAAATCAGTCGGCGAGTATTTGTCAACACTATACATATACCGGCAGCATTTGCCGCACTTTTTGCACTCTCCTGTTATTTTATATTTTATTCTTTCAGGAACAAAATAAGAAAGAATTTCATTTTTTATAGAGAATAATAAATCCGAAATCATTAACCCCTACCTACTTTTTTTTTATCTGGTAAAATAATAACATATAAATCATGTACAGGGGATATAAATGTATAAAATTCCACGTAATAAAAATGGCGGAAGAAAAAATACGCCAAATCCTATAATATCACTTATAACTAAATTAATCGTAATTTTTATATCAATAGTGTTAGCGGGGCTGATTGTTCTCAAGGTTTACTTAATGACGCTCCCGCCGATAAGCAAGCTTGAAAGTTTTACCCCGAATATGGTAACCCAGATTTATTCGGATGACGGAGTTGTTATAAAAACATTTACAGCCTTTTCATCTTCCAAAACTACACTGGGCGAAATTCCAAAACCGTTAATTCAAGCTCTTATTGCAACTGAAGATAAACATTTTTATTCACATTCGGGGTACGATTTATTCGGGCTTTCACGTTCAATAATTGCTAATATTCTTGCAGGTAAAGTAGTTCAGGGCGCAAGTACTATTACACAACAGCTTTCGAGAATGTTGTTCTTAAGTAACGAACGGACATTAACAAGAAAAATTAAAGAAATAAAAATTGCTGCACAAATAGAAAAAACTATTGATAAAGATAAAATTCTGGAACTATACCTGAATAATGTTTATTTAGGCTCAGGCGCTTACGGGGTTGAAGCCGCTGCAAAAGTCTACTTTAATAAAGAATTAAACCAGCTTACTTTACCTGAAATGGCATTGATTGCGGGGCTGCCGCAGGCCCCGTCGGTATATTCACCGTTTAATGATATAGAACTTGCAAAACAAAGACGCAATCAGGTTTTAGGCAGAATGTATAAAATGAAATATATCGATAAAGATACCTACAATTCGGCAAAAGAAGCTCCGGTAAATCTATCGAATATTCCTTCTTTGTACGCTTTAAACAAAGCACCTTATTTTTGTGATTATGTAATGAAAGAGCTTGAAAAACTCGGTTTTACGGATGAAGATATTTCAACCGGCGGATATAAGATTACAACCACTCTTGATTATAAAACCCAAATAAAAACTAATGAAGCTATACTAAAAAATATGAATGCCTGGGGGCTTAAATCTGATAAAAATCAGGCAGCCGCATTTGTCTTTTCTCCGGTAAACGGGCGGATTATAGCGTATGCCGGCGGAAAAGATTATACGAAATCCCAATATGACAGGGTTACACAATCACTCAGACCGAGCGGTTCTGCCTTTAAACCTTTTATATATGCTGCAGGGCTTGAAAAGGGTTATGGCCCGAACGACAGACTTGATGATTTACCGTTCAAAGTCGGAAACTGGATACCAAGAAACTACGGAAACAAGTACAGAGGCTCCATTCCTATTTATACGGCCTTGATGATTTCTTCAAACGTTTGTGCAGCCAGAATGATGGATATTGTGGGGGTAAGGAATGTAATTCAACTCTCCAGAATGATGGGTATTACAACCCCGATGCCATACGATTATACAATTGCGCTCGGGTCACACAGTGTAAAACTATTTGAAATGACGCGTGCATACGGTATTTTTGCAAACGGAGGATACAAGGTCGAGCCGTATGCAATTGAAAAAATAGAAACCTCTCGCGGCAAAGTTATTTATGAGGCTCCGCGTACGAAATCCGTAAAAGTTTTGGATTATGACACAGTTTCACAAATGACTGCAATGCTAAAAACGGTAATACAATATGGAACAGGAACTGCTGCCAGAATAGGAAAACCCGCGGCAGGTAAAACCGGGACTACGGATAATTATAAGGATGCATATTTTATGGGCTATACTCCGGATATCGTATGCGGTGTATGGGTTGGTAACGATGATAATTCAAGAGGATCATTAACCGGTGGTACAGTTCCTGCACTTATATGGAAAGATATAATGACGGTGGCTACAGCGCCCTACGGTGATCATGATTTTGATTACCCGCCGGTTGCTTTAGATGCTTTTAAGGCAGAATCTGTTAAAATAATTGCACCAAGTGATGCGCAAAAAGCCTTTGAGAAAAAAGAAGATGACAAAAAACTTGATGCGCCTCAAATAGATTTGCCGAAAGTTGATGTTCCTAAAATAAATATTTCTCTTCCGGGCTTGCGCAGAAATAATAATAGTACTGAGCAGCAAGAGAAAACTCCGGCGATACATCCGCCTATGCCTAAGCCGGCCGAAACGGCACCGGTACCGGTAAAACAAAGCAATACAATAACCTTAACCCCGCCAGTAGCCGGTCATAATGAAGGAAGCGGAACAGCGGTCCCTTCATCTGCGTCCGGGAATAACAATACAGAACATACACCTGTCAGTAATATGGAGAATAATTAATGAGTAATCAGGAATTAGAATTAATAAGAGAACTTTCATCAGGAATAAATGAGCATCAAAGTGCAAAATTATATAAATCAGAAAATATGATTGAGTACGAAGCTGATTTTGAATTATCATATTCTGATATAAAAAGTTTAACACTTGCATTATCAATTGTTGCTGAATTTTTTGATGTAAAAGCAGTTGCATCCGCTAAAAATTCTCACGTTTATGGTGCAGCTCTTGCTCCGACACTTGTAGAAGCATATACAAAGGTAATGGACGCAAATCCTATTGATGTACAAAATTCAGTAATTGCAGCAAGCGAAAAAATTGATACTGATTTTGTAAAAATGCTTACCTCTGGAAATCTTATAGCGGCTCCGGCGTTTACACAAAATGCTATAGATTATTTGAAACACCACGAAATAAAATTTGTTATAATCAAAACACCTCTATCAGAGTACAAAAAATTTAAAGCCGATAAAGTCACGGTTACTCCATTTGGTACTATAGTAGAGGAGCCAAACCGAAAAGAACTTTCAAAAGATACTTTTAAAGTTGCATCAAAGGCAAAGCCGACTGTAGAACAGATAGAGGATGCTGTTTTTGCCTGGAAAATTGTAAAATATGTAAAATCAAATGCCGTTGTAATTTCTAAAGAGTTTAAAACTACTGCAATAATTCAGGGTGTGCATAGTTCCGCTATGGAAATGGCGCTTGATTATTCCTGTGATAGCTCTAAAGATGCAATTATGGCTGTTGATGGGTATGTAACACCGCATGATATTGAAGTTGCAGCCCAGGGAAGAATTGCTGTTGTTATACTCCCGTTTGCAACACCGGATTTAATAAAATTATGTAATAAATACAATATAGTACTAATTTCAACCGGTTTTACAAATAACCTTGATTAATTATCAATATCTATTGGCGAGCGCTGAATACAGTCAATTGCTTCGCGCGCGGTAAATACAATATCTTCCGGAACACCCTGTATTGTACAGAACTGTCTCAATACATCAACAACCCGTTTGAAAGCCCTTACCAGATCTCCTTCACTGACATTAGACTGGTCAACGACATCATCCCACTCTGCTCCGTTTACCCACATTTCTATGAGGGCGCAGAAGTATGTATTAATATACATTACATCTTCTATAAGATATTTTTTCTGAATTTTATCTAGCTCACGTCTAATATCTTTTATTTTATTAATAGCTTTTTTAACCGGACGTGACAGCGGTAAATAGGGAATTTCTATATTACGCATATCTTCCGTAGTAATTGCACAAACAACACTTGCAAGTTCTGCCGGAGTCAGTTCTTGATATACATTTTGAATTATTGTCCGGGCTAAAAACAGTTCGTTTTCCGACCGGAATTGAGAAATCATTATCCCCTGCTCTGTCGGGTAGTCATCTTTGATGTATCCGTATTCTTTTAAAACATCGCGGTGCGCAAGGAAGATATTCCAGAAAATATCGCGCTTGCGTTCAATTTCCTTGTTAAGCGACTCCTGTTTTTTCTTATATCTTTCAAGTATTTCTATACACTTCATGTGTTTTTTAAACATTTTACACACATCACAGGGCGAAGAATGCATTTCGTGCAAAAGTTTTTTTGTTTGTTTTTCAAATTCATAGAACTCCTGAGATAATTCTCTTTTTTTCTTTTCTTCCTGTTTCCTTATGGTTTTCAGCGTCCTTCTGTTTGCAACGTACATTTCCCGCACTTTATTATATCTGAGCAGGTTGTCATTTGTTAACCTGTGCGGGCATTTAAAGGCTTCACACTCTTCAATTTTTTCTTCGTTTAATTCCTGCTGTGCAAACAATGGTGATAATCGCGAACCTGCTGAGTAGTAGCCGAAGCTTTTTAAAATAAGTTCTTTTGCTTCTTCAACCGTAAAACGCTGCAAGAGGTTTAAAACCATTGAATAGCTTGGAGCAAAACGGCTTTCCAGCGGATTAGCATCGCTTAATACCAGTTCCGCTACTTCTTCAGGAGATTGGAAAGGAGTGCCGACAATAGTAACATAGCCTACTTCGTCCATCCCTCTGCGCCCTGCGCGACCTGACATTTGAAGGAATTCGCTCGGAGTAAGTGTTCTGTGTCCCGAATCTGTACGCTTGCTGATAGAACTTATAACTGTTGAGCGTGCCGGCATGTTGATACCGGCAGCAAGTGTTTCTGTAGCAAATACAACTTTTATAAGTCCTTCCTGAAATAATTTTTCTACAAGTACTTTCCAACCCGGCAGAAGTCCTGCGTGATGCGATGCTACACCTGATAAAAGATAATCAATGTGCTTATTTTTGTACAGGTATGGATTTTCCGCAATATATTCATCAATTATTTCTCGTAATCTTTTCTGTTCTGCAGGAGTAACAAGGGATAGAGAAATACATTTTTCCATCTGCTCATCACATTTTTTTCTTGAGAATGTAAAGTATATAGCAGGAAGCATATTCTGCTCATGAAGGTTTCTTATAACATCTTTTACTACACTTCTTTGGGCCATTTTACCGTGCTTAAAGCTTTTCTTTTCAGGCTTGATTTTTTTATTTAAAGCGCCGCCCGGTGAAAATAAAGGCAGCAATTTATCAGGCTGTGAAGAATCGAAGTAAAAAAATCTCAAAGGCACCGGACGAAAGTCAGTATTTACAAGTTCTGTTTTTGAATGTACAGTATTAATCCATCCGGTAAGTTCATCTGCATTAGCGACGGTCGCAGAGAGGGCAATAATCTGAACATTTGTCGGGCAGTAGATTATACTTTCTTCCCAAACAGTTCCCCTCTGCTCATCGTTCATATAATGGACTTCATCAAGTACAATATATTTAACCTCTTTCAAATTATCCGTAACAGACCCGAAGTTTGTACCATAAAGCATATTGCGGAATACTTCCGTTGTCATAACGACTATTTGTGCCCCGCGGTTACAGGATGTATCTCCGGTTAAAAGTCCGACTTTATCCTCGCCGAATTTGTTTGCAAAGTCTCTGTATTTCTGGTTAGAAAGAGCCTTTAAAGGGGTTGTATAGAATACTCTTTTGTTTTCTTTAAGTGCACAGTGAATAGCGTGTTCTGCTATTACCGTTTTTCCTGCTCCCGTTGGTGCGCAGACAACGACACTTTCTCCATTGGAAATATAGTCACATGCCTGTTTTTGAAAATCATCCAGCTCAAATGGAAAATCGTACATACAAACTCCTATTCTTATTTTAATTATACAATAAATAAAATCTTTTCCGGCAAAATATGCTTAAATAGGAAAGGGGAATTCCAATAATAACGGATTTTAAGGATTTTCCCCGCTTATGCACCGTTTTATACTTTATGGTGTATACCCCCCTGAAAGGGGGTAAATATTTATTTTATCGGACTGCTATGCACCCTCGTACCCAGTAGGATTTTATTATTTCAACATCGCCTCCGGCGGGTCCTCCGGACGGGGTCTCTTTTGGCGGCAAAAGAGACGCAAAACCGCCACCCTATTGCTGCGTTCGCTCATCAATTGTATAGTTCAACATCAAGCGGGCAAACTCGGTATTTCGTACCTCAAACAATGCCCGCCCTGTAACTGTTTCACTAACATTGATGGCTCACTTCGCAGAGGGTGAATTAAAATTATTATTTCTACCCCTTTGTAAATTTTTGTAAAAATATACTCTAAAGTACTAAAGTTTTACTAAATTATACCGATATATACACCATAAAGTATAAAACGATGCATAAAGGAAGGTAATCCGCATTGGGCAATGAAATATCGGCAAAAATCGACAGCTATACGCAGTCGCATATCAAGGAGTTGAAGGACGAAGAACGTAAACAGGGGAAAAAGTTTACGAAATACGAAATTGCTCAATTTATGCTCTCTCAAAATGCCCTCACTCAATCAGACTTTGCTTCCTGGATGAATACCAAAGAAGGCTCCGACAGTGAAATATACTCCCGCATGCAGAAAATGGCACGGCAGTCAGGCAGCATCTGGGGATATAACAATCAACAATCCTACCTTGAGTCGTTTCACGATATTCCTGCTGCAAAACCTGCCGCTCCCAAATGGGCTAAAGAAGATAATCAGGCAAGAGAAGATGCGGTTAATATTTTATCAGGGATTGCTAATACTGCATACTCAAAAGTTAAAGGGTACCATGACAGTATCGGATATCTTTCTTTTGATGCGGTATGGCAGGGTTTTAATGTCATAGGCAACGGACTGTTTGATTCTATTACCGGAAGAAATGATTTCGGTACAGTCTTTGAATACGAGGACGGACTCCAAAACGAAATCAACAAGCTTAATCAATTAAAATCAAAAACAAAAAAACAAAACGAGTTTGCTAAAGAATTTAAAAATCTCTACGGCATTGATTTTAATCCGGAAGCTTTTAAAAAGCTTGGTGAGGTTAACAGTCAATTAAATGAATTAAACACTTGCGAAGCATTAAGCAAATACTTTGAATTCGGGATAGAAAAAATTAAAGGTACAGATTTTGACAGCTTTGAACCTGCGGCACTCTTATCTCCCATCCTTGGTAACGATGCTAAGGCATACATTGATAATTTAAAGCAGGAATGTCAGAACGATACTGAATTAAAAGAAAAACTTACTCAAATTCTGGCGGAGGCAAAAAACGAAGCCGATAAAAAAGCAAAATCCTTTAACCGCGAAGAGTTGGAGGGCAGCTTTAAAACCGCCTACAAAAATGCAATGGGAGAATAAAACGCTGATGAAATAACAGAAAAATTTATTACCTCATCCCAAACCAATGCAATGTTATTAGAGACCGCGGCAATAATCGGTACTTCTTTTTTAACCGCAGGATCCGCCACGGTTCTTATGTTAAAGAATAAAGCAGTGAAAACCCTCGGGACAATAGCGGGTAAGCAGGTTTTTAAAGCCGGTATGACCACATCTATGGCGGCTCTCTCCGCGGCAGAGACAATCGTAGGAGGGCTTACAAGTAACGAGGGGTTAACTTTAGACAAAGGTAAAGAAGCCTGGGAACAATTAAAAAGCGGTTTAATGTACAACTATTTCGCTGCGTACGTTTCAGGACCGCTCGGGAATGCTGTTCAAAAAGTCCTCTCTAAAAACCCCAACTTCTTTAAATCAATTATCTCTTCCCACAAATTTACTCTTGTTGCAGGCACAACTACCGAAACGACAGCAGATGTACTCTTTGACAGGTTAACATCGGACCTTTCCCTAAGAGAATCACTTGAACAAAACGGGCTTATGAACTTCGGGATGATGATTGCAGGTGCCAGAATGCACGGTGCAAGCCAGAATGCATCCGCCCTCTCTAATGTCAAAATCGAAAAAATGAAGGATGGAACGTATAACATAAAAGAAAACAACCGCGTTCTTTGCAAAGCCAGGGATGAAAACGAACTTGCATTTGTTGTTTTGTCTTTGGCGAAGGAAAAAAACAACGCAATTCCGTCATTTAAGGAAGATTTGTCAATTGAAGAATTTAATAAAATGAAAAATGATGTTAAAACTAAACTAAAAAAACTTAATATGACTGTCCATTATGACTGGAATGAATATAACATTCAAATTATGAATAAAATTCTCTCTGATGAAAAATGGTATAACAATGACATGTTGATGCATCAACTATGTGACAATGCAGTTGTATGGAATGATGGGGTATCATATAAAGAAAAAGGTAGTATTTTTTGGATTAATACACAGGAACAAGTTAAAATTCTTGATAAGATTATTTCGGATGAAAAACTGTATAATAACACTAATGTTATGAAGACTGCACACAATATACTTAAGGAGGCAAATACTCCTGATAAAGTAATGCTTGCTGATAAAATCCTTTCTGACGAAAAGTTGTATAATAATACCCACATCATAAATTCTGTATACCAAATACTTACGTATACAAACACTCCCAACCAATTAATGCTTATTGATAAAATTCTCTCTAATGAAAAATGGTATAACAATGGATGTTTAATGGGCAATCATATAGGAGAGATACTTAAAAATACTACTAGTCATGAGAGCGCGATTGCAAAAATTCAAATTCTTGATAAGCTTCTTTCCGATGAAAAATTGTATAATAATAGAAATTACATGGTGACAGCAAGAGATATACTTTTTAATATTGAGAACTCAGAACAATTCAAACTTGCTGATAAAATTCTTTCAGATGAAAAACTGTATAATAACACTGATGTTATGAAAACTGCATTCTATATATTTAAGAATGCAGACACTTCTGATAAAGTAATGAGTGCTGATGAAATTCTTTCGAATGAAAGACTTATGAGAGTTTTGCAACTTTCAAAGTCAGATCTTCTATTTACGGCACAAAACCTTGATTTATACGGCAAAACAAATATTAACGAAATTCCGATGGAAGGGAAACAAAACCTTTTACGTAAGCTTGTAGCCAACAACGCGGCATTGTTTAATATAAGCGATGACTTAAAGAAACATTTCCCGCTCATTCCGACTGACAGCGAAACCTACTGTTCACTGCTGCCGGCTATTGTTAAATCTTTAGGTGTTGATATTAGAACAATTGAACCGCCTGAAAGAATAACGGAATTTAATCAAAATATGAGCAGTCTTGCCTCTAACCTTGCAAAACTTTCCGATACAGATTTTTCTAATTTACAAATCAGGCAGGAGTACTCTAAAGATGAATTTATTACTAACGTGCTTGAAAAAATAAAAAAACTGTCAAGAAACGAACAACAAAAAGTCTATGACTACTTCGGGTTTGAACTCCACCACAACAAACAAAATAAAACGGGATTTTCTATAACGGGTTATCCGGTAAACCTCAACAACGGCAAAAAGCTGGCAGATATTACAGACCCGAATACAAAAGCCGTAGTTGAAGCACTCCGCCCCGATGTTATCCGTTTTTCAGAACAAAATCCGATAAGATGCAGCAACCCTCAGGTTGAAAAGCTTTTGAACGACATTGTAGACATAATACCCGAATTAAGAACTGAAATCGGGAAAACACAGCACGGTGCGCACGATTATGACGTTTTTACACACTCGCTTAAAGTTATGCAAAAAGTAACGCAGGATCCCAAATTCCAAACTCTGAACGACTCTGATAAAAAGATAATGATGCTTGCCTCCCTGTTGCATGATGTTACTAAAAAAGAAGGGTTCAGCGACAGAACTCACGCTGCTCAAGGCAGCTTTGATACGTTCTTTATAAGTAAAAAGTTTAATCTCACAAGAGATGAAGAAATTAAGCTGTACACACTTACAAGACATCACGAATGGCTGGCTTATGCAAACACTGCAAAATCAGAGGCTGATTTAACAAAACGTCTGCAATCCGTTGCCTACGACCTGCAGTATGATAATCTTTTTGATATGGCATTAATGTTTACCCACGCAGACCTGAAAGCAGTAAAAACAGACAATTCCTTCCATGACTCTGCTACAGGTAAGGCAAGGACGGATTTTAACGGGAATGTAAGAAGTTTCGGTCAATCAGCAGATATTTACGCTCAAAGAATAAGAGGTTATATTGACGAACTAAAAGTATCACAACCTATTTTACCAGTTACAAAAGTTCCAAAGGCAAGTAAAATTAATCAGGCAATAACTACAGTTAATCCGGACGGCAGCACCAATATTAAAGGAGTATACAAACGTTCTGACGGGCTTGTTGTTATTAAGTTTAACGAAGTTGAGGACTGGGAGGCTATAGGCTTCCCGCAAGGCTCGGTATCAAGAGGGTATACAGCGCAAGCCGGCAGCGATAAAAAAGGCAGTGAACTTACAGAAAATGTTAACACAGGGAATATAAAATTCTTTGTACACGGACTTGATTACGAAAACCAGCTTGCCAAGTTTGATGCATTCTCACTAATAGACTCTGATGTCTTGTTATCCATAAGTTATGCAGAACGTCCCGAATCCAAATACCGTTTCTTCCGCCCGCAGGGAGTAGTACTTGATTTTGACACAAAATACATTCACGGCGGAGGAAACACGAATGCAGGCTCCGGCTTCAGAAAGTTTATCGAAGATTTTAAAAGAGATTACGTATTTGGCGGAATAGGGGAATATGACAGAGTTTATATTTCTGATCTCGTTAAAGAAGCTACCGGCATGAATGATGCGGAGTATGTACGTTTTGTTGAAGCAAACAAAAACAAATCCTTAAACGAAATTGAACCGCCGGAATACAGAGAGCAGCTGATAAAAGCATATGCGTCAATTAATTCTAACACAAGATACAATGAAATGTACGGCTCTAACCCCAGAGAGGTAATGGCAGTCTTTGCCTATGAGAGGGATATAAATCTAACTGTCGGAAACCCGCTTGATTTCTTAGGTAAAACAGAAATCGGCAAAGCTGATCGCGGTTATAACGGAGCGCAAAGGCAATCAGCGTACGACAGAACAAAATTCTTGCAAGATTATGCAATAGAACACGATATTCCGTTTATTATCTTCGGAGATTAAAACAGGGAAAATTTGACCTATACTTTGTTTTTATTCCTCCGATTATTAATTGTAAACATTTGTAAATTTTATATTAAATTTTAGCAATAAATAATATTCTTAAAACTTTATAAAAGTATAATGAAAAAGGTTAGTGTTTAATTAATTATACTTAGGAGGTAAATTATGGTTGAAGGTGTCGGCTACAAAAGTTACGGAGTTTACACTGTTCCGGAAACAGCAACAGAAACGAAAGCTTATAAAAAAGCACAAGAGCCGCCTGTTGGTACTGCAAATTTTGAAGGAAGGAAAGATCATGATTCTTTTGAACGCGAAGAATCCCACACCGGAAGAAACATTGCTATCGGTGCCGGCGTAGTTGCAGCGGCAGGGTTATATACGCTGGCCGCACTTTTAGGCAGAGGCAAAGGGCTAAAAATCGGTAAACATACTTTCGGCAAATTTGTTGCAAAAGAAGGTAAAGATTTAAACTTTATGCAAAAAGGTATAAACAAATGTATTGACGGAGCACATACTTCTGCAAAATTTGTAAAAAAATATACCTATGATCCGATTGCAAAATTATTTGCAAAAAAAGGCGGCGGTGCCGGCAATGACGGCGCTACAGCATAATCATTAAAAGAATATTAAGGGCGGGCTGATAGTATATATCAGCCCGTCTTAATTTTTCTTAAAAAATACTGTTAAAATATATAATTTTCTATTATTATAAAAACATCACAAATCGTATGAAAGGATTTAAAATGGTTCTTGAAGTTTCTTATCCGCAGCTTGAAAAAGCAGTCAATCCAACTCACGACATTAAACTTTTTGCCGGGCGCTCAAACCCGAAACTCGCTCAGGAAATTGCGGATTATCTTGGGACAACAGTCGGTCCTATGGTTGTTAAAAATTTTGCTGACGGCGAAATTTATGTTCAGGTTAAAGAAAGTGTTAGAGGCGACGATGTCTTTATTATCCAGCCGCTTTGCAATCCTGTTAACGAAAATTTAATGGAACTTCTTATCATTATTGATGCCTTTAAGCGTGCAAGCGCTAAAAGTATTACTGCGGTTATTCCTTATTACGGATATGCAAGACAGGACAGAAAAACTTCCGGCAGAGAAGCTATTACAGCTAAACTTGTTGCGGATTTATTGACCACTGCCGGTACGGACAGAGTTCTTGCAATGGATTTACATACCGGTCAAATCCAAGGCTTCTTTAATATCCTTGTTGATCATATTTTTGCAACTCCTATACTTGTTGATTATATTAAAAGCCTTAATATACCGGCAGATGATATGGTTGCGGTAAGTCCTGATACAGGCGGGGTACAAAGAACAAGACAGTTTGCCAAGAAAATTGATTGTCCGCTTGCTATTATTGATAAAAGGAGAGACAAACATAATGAAGCAATTGCCTCGCATGTAATAGGCGACGTAGATGGTAAAGTATGTATAATGTTTGACGATATGATTGATACTGCAGGAACTATCTGCGAAGCAGCAAAACTTCTTAAGTCCAAGGGTGCAAAACAGGTTTATGTATGTGCTTCACATGCTATTTTTTCGGGGCCGGCTATAGAAAGACTTAAAAATGCACCAATTGAACTTTGCATTGTAACAAATTCCATCCCGTGGGATAAAGAAAAGCTTCCTGAAAATATTGTTCAATTATCAGTAGCACCGTTGCTGGGACAGGCCATTTCAAGAATTCATGATGAAGAATCCGTAAGCTCACTTTTCGGCTTTGAAAAAGAAATGAAAGTTTAAATTATTCTGCGGTACAAAATTTGAAAATTGTGGTACTATATAATTAGGTGGATATTATATAGGGAGCTTATCATGAAGATTTTGATTTCAAATGATGATGGTATTTTGGCAAACGGTATTCGTGCGCTGGCCGAAGCACTTAGTTTAAAGAACGATGTTTATATCGTTGCCCCGGACAGGGAAAGAAGTGCTGCCGGACACTCTTTAACCTTGCATACTCCGTTAAGAGTAGAAGAAGTTGATGCTAAATACGGTACAAAACGCTGCTGGATGACAACCGGTACACCGGGGGACTGTGTAAAAATTGCGCTGAATGCTATTTTGTCAGAAGATGAAATGCCGGATCTGGTAATATCCGGAATTAACCACGGACCAAACCTCGGCGCTGATATTCTGTATTCCGGCACGGTAAGCTGTGCAATGGAAGGGGCAATGCTTGGATTTCCGAGTATAGCAACCTCGCTGGCCAGTATGCGCAACGAGTATGAAGATTTTAAAGTTTCGGCTGCCTGTATTGCGGCTTTTGTTGATAAACTTGATCCGACAATTATTCCGCCCAAAACAATTTTGAACATTAATGTTCCGGGGTTGGATTTAGAAGATATCGGCGGTATTGCAATTACTGAACTCGGGAAAAGAATGTTTACAGACGATTATGAGAAAAGAATAGACCCCAGAGGTAAAGTCTATTACTGGATGGCAGGAGAATTAATCACAGAACCTGAAGATGCAAATACTGATATTTCAGCAGTCAGAAATAATAAAATTTCTGTAACACCTATTACTTTTGATATGACAAATGTTGAAGTAATGAACCAGCTAAACAAAAACTTGTGCAGTGATGAATTCTGTAACTGGTTTCATCATAACTAAATCTTTTAATCTTCTGAGCGATAAAGAATGATTGTTTTTATAGGCAATCATTTTTTATTATATTAAGAATTATTAAGATAAATTCCTGAAAAGATTAAAACTACTGAGTTCGGGAGAATGCGTAATACAAGGAATGCGTGCATAAATTATTAAAACATTCATTTGTTTAATATACATTTTCTGTACTATTATCCTCAAAATTGCTTGCATTTTGAATTTTAGCGGGTAAGATTAAAATAAGCGTTAATTACGCACGTTGATAGCCGAAAAATGAGGACAATATGTCTAAAGATGTCATAGAAATTGAAGGTACTATTCTGGAAGCAATGCCAAACGCAATGTTTCGTGTACAGCTTGAAAACGGTCACGAAATTTTAGCCCATATTTCAGGCAAAATCAGAAAGAACTTCATAAGAATTTTGCCGGGCGATAAGGTTAAAGTAGAAATGACACCGTATGATTTATCAAAAGGCAGAATTACATTCAGATTAAAGTAACGTAGTAAATATAAAGGAATAGAAAAATGAAAGTTAGAGCATCAGTCAAAAAAATGTGTGACAAATGCAAAGTTATTAAAAGAAAAGGCAGAATTGCTGTCATTTGTGAAAACCCTAAACACAAACAAAGACAAGGGTAATTAAATTAATTAATAAGATTTAAGAAAATAACAAAGGAGAAAATAAATGGCAAGATTAGCAGGGGTGGATTTACCCCGTAACAAGAGACTGGAAGTTGCATTAACCTATATATACGGAATAGGGCCTTCCAGAGCTGCAAAAGTTCTTGAAGTTACCGGTATCTCTCCGGATTTAAGAACAGATGATTTAACAGATGATGATATTAAACAGCTTCGTGAAGCTTTATCAGCTTATCATATTGAAGGTGACCTCAGACGTGAAGTAACAATGCATATTAAACGCCTTCAGGAAATCAATTCTTACAGAGGCATGCGCCACAAAAAAGGTCTTCCTTGCAGAGGCCAAAGAACAAAAACTAATGCAAGAACAAGACGCGGTAAAAAAGGCGGCCCTATTGCAGGTAAGAAAAAAGCATAGTTAGAAATTAATTAAAAGAAAAGATAAAGGATAGATAAAATGGCAAGACCACAAAAAACTAAGAAAAAAGAAAAGAAAAACGTATTACAAGGTGTTGTACATATTCAGTCCACCTTCAATAATACGATTGTAACTTCTACAGATACACAAGGTAATGCTATTGCATGGGCATCTGCCGGTGCTACCGGTTTCAAGGGTGCAAGAAAAGGTACTCCGTTTGCCGCTCAATCAGCAGCAGAATTGGTTGCTAAAAAATCAATTGACCAGGGTATGAAAAAAGTAGAAGTATACATCAAAGGACCCGGTTCAGGCAGAGAAACCGCTATAAGAGCAATCCAAGCCGCAGGTCTGGAAATTACATTAATCAAGGACGTAACACCTATTCCGCACAACGGATGCCGTCCTCCTAAAAAACGTAGAGTATAGTGCGGTGAGAGCTTGCTTTTAGCAAGTCATAGGTGCCTCACCGGCAAGTTAAAGGAGAAATTACAATGGCAAGATACACAGGGCCAACAAATAAATTATTCCGCAACTACGGAGTAAAAGACCTGTCTAACAGAAAGCTTACTGTTTCTATGAGACAAACAGCTTCCGGGCAGCACGGCGCAGTCAGAAAAAAACTTTCTGAATATGCAATCCACTTAAACGAAAAACAAAAAATCAGACTTACTTATTTAGTAAGTGAAAAACAATTTGCTAAGTATTATCACGAAGCAGCCAGAAGAAAAGGTGTAACAGGTACTATCTTACTTCAAATTCTTGAATCAAGATTAGACAATATCCTTTTCAGAGCAGGTTTCGGTATTACCCGCAAACAATCAAGACAAATCGTTAACCATGGACACGTACTTGTTAACGGTAAGAAAGTTGATATCCCGTCATACTTAATTAAAGCAGGCGATGTTATTACTATCAAGTCAAAGAGTGCTGAATTCCTTAAGAGCGTTACAGGAATGATTGATATGGCTTGTGCTCCTGCATGGATGACTATAGACAAAGACGAATTAAAAATCGTATTTGACAGAATTCCGGAACGCGAAGAACTCGATCCTGACTTTAAAGAACAACTCGTTATTGAGTACTACTCAAAGTAAGCTAATTCTGATAGGAGATATTAAATATGGAATTAAAAATTAAAACAGTTAATACTATGACAAGCTCTGACGGTTCACAGTACGGCAAGTTCGTTATTGAACCGCTTGAAAGAGGTTTTGGTACCACTATCGGTAACTCTTTAAGAAGGGTTTTGTTATCAAGTCTTGAAGGTACGGCAGTTACCTCTGCAAGAATTGAAGGTATTACACATGAATACACAGCAATTCCGGGTGTATTGGAGGACGTTATTGACGTTATGCTTAACCTTAAAGGATTAGCTATCAAGACTGATTCTAAAGAACCGCAGCATTTAAGAATTGATGTTGACAGACCCGGACCGGTGCTTGCAAGTGATATTCAATTACCTGCAGGTGTTAAGGTTGTAAATCCGGATTGGTTAATTTGTACAATTGCAGAAGGCGGCAGTTTCCACGCAGACGTAATCGTTGAAACCGGTAAAGGTTATGTCGCTCATGACGTTCCAAGAAACGCTAAGTCCGGTCAGGCAATCGATATGTTACCGATTGATGCTACATTTATGCCTATCAAACGTGTAAGCTATGAAGTAGAAAACACCCGTGTAGGCGACAGCATTGATTATGATAAATTAACTATCGAAATTTGGTCTAACGGCTGTATTGATGTAACAACAGCACTTACTCAGGCTGCTGACCTGTTAATTGAGCACTTTGTTCAAATTTCTAACATCACCGGCAAAAACTCTGCTGTTGTTGATGCAGTAATGGAAGCAGCTGAACCTGCTGCAGCATCTGAAGAAACTTCCAGCGAAGAACCGTCAATTACTATTGATGAACTTGAGCTTTCCGTAAGAGCATACAACTGCTTAAAGAGAGCAAGCATCAATTCTATGGCTGAATTACTTAAGAAATCAGAACATGATCTTCTTAACATCAAAAACTTCGGTAAAAAATCTTCAGACGAAGTAATTGAAAGACTCCACCACTTCGGTTTAGATTTGGCTCCAAATCCTGAAACTGATGAAAACGGTGTAGTTATAACAAACGACTAGTAATATTTAGATTAAAGGAATAAAACAATGAGACACCAAACAAAAAAACATACGCTTGGAAAAGCTCAAGACCAGAGAAAGGCTCTTTTGCGTTCACTTGCTACCGAACTTTTTGTACACGGTGAAATCAAAACAACTATGGCTCGTGCAAAAGCATTGAAACCATATGCTGAACAGGTTATCACTCTTGCAAAAAAAGGCGACTTGAACTCAAGAAGAATCGCTTCCAAGTATATTTTTGATAAAGAAACCGGCAAGTTTATGGATTTATCTACAGGCGAAGTTTTTGACAAGGCTGAAGAAAATAAAAAGCTTGCTCCGCAAACCGTATTAAGAAAATTGTTCTTAATTATCGGTAAAAAATATTCATCAAGACAAGGCGGATATACAAGAATTTACCGTTTACCGCCCCGTCGCGGTGATGCTGCCGAAATGGCTCTAATCCAATTAGTTTAGGATTGCGCTGTGAGGTACGCTCTTGACGTTCAGTATATCGGTAAGAATTATGCCGGAAGTCAAATTCAATTCGACAAAGATGGTGTAGAAATCAAGCCGACAATACAAGGAGAACTGGAAAGAGGAATTTGTACATTATTAACCGGGGTTCGTTATGAATCCCTTAATAAAATAAGACCCGTAAAGACAGTCTTTTCCGGAAGAACAGACAGAGGTGTCAATGCTAAAGGTCAGGTTATTCATTTTGACTATGACAAAGATATTGTTGCTTCAAAATTTGTCTATCAGTTGAATGAAATTTTACCTCCTGATATTTCTGTTTCTGATTTAAGGATTGTACCGGACAGGTTTCACGCTCAAAAATCTGCTAAAAAACGATATTACAGATATGAGTTTATAAACCGGAAGTACAAACAGGCATTTGACGGAGATTTACTGAGAATAAAATATCCGGTAGATTTAATAAGAATGCAGGAAGCCTTGAATCACTTGTTAGGCGAACATGATTTTTCTTCGTTTAAAAGTTCCGGAACGCTAAACCCGAGCAGAGTCTGTACGCTGTATGATATTCAATGCAGCCGGGAAGGTGACAAAGTTATTATTGATATTGCAGGGAATCGATTTCTTTACAATATGGTAAGAACTATTGTCGGTACTCTTCTAAAAATAGAAGGACACAAATTGCCGCCATCTCTTATGAAAGAGATATTGGAGGCAAAAGACCGGTGTAAGGCCGGACAAACAGTTAGTCCGTACGGACTGACACTAATGAAAGTAGAATACTAATTATTATATTGGAGAATACGCATGAAAACATATTCAGCAAAACCTCTTGAAGTTGAAAGAAAATGGTACGTTCTTGATGCAGAAGGCGAAATTCTCGGCCGTCTTGCGGTTAGAGCTGCCAATATCTTAAGAGGAAAACATAAACCGCAGTATACTCCTAACGTTGATACAGGTGATTTTGTAATTATTATCAATGCTGACAAAGTTAGAGTATCCGGCGACAAAGAAAACTCTAAAATTTACTATCACCACACCGGTTATCCGGGCGGGCTAAAGAGTGCCAGCTTTAAAGCCTTAATGGAAAAAGATCCGAGATTGGCTATTGAAAAAGCTGTTAAAGGTATGTTACAGCATAATACTTTAGGTGACACCCAATTCACTAAATTAAAAGTATATGCAGGTTCTGAACATCCGCACGCTGCACAAAAACCTATCTTATTAGAAAAGGAGGCTAAATAATGGCACTTAATAAAGAAGAAATTAAAGCAACCGGACGCAGAAAAACTTCTGTTGCTGTTGTTACACTCGTTAGAGGTAAAGGCAGAGTTTTTGTTAACGGTAAAACATTAAAAGCATATATCGGAAACAGACCGGCTGTAGAAATGATGATTTACAGACCGTTAGTCTTAACTGAAAATCAAGATAAATATGATGTAAGAGTTAAGACTTTAGGCGGCGGTATTGTTTCACAATCAGGGGCTATCAGACACGGTATCGCAAGAGCATTATTAAAATCTAATGAAGAATATAAGAGTGTTCTCCGTTCAGAAGGTCTCTTAACCCGTGACCCGCGTGTTAAAGAACGTAAAAAATACGGTAGAAAAAGAGCAAGAAAACGTTTCCAATTTTCAAAACGTTAATACTCTTTCTTATATATACAAAAGACCGGACAGTATCATGTCCGGTCTTTTTATTTGTTGAGTAAGGCTGCATTGAGGCGCGGCTGCAAATACGAATAATATGCTAGCTTGTGTTGTACTGTTGCGGAAGAAAAATATATATAATTTTTTGTTTTGGTTATAATTGAGTTATGAAATATAGAGATAATGTAAGGAATTTTTGTATAATCGCACATATTGATCATGGAAAGTCAACACTGGCTGACAGATTGCTAGAAGCTACCGGAACAATTGCAGAGCGTGATATGCAGGAGCAGCTGCTTGATACAATGGATATTGAGCGGGAACGAGGGATTACTATTAAATTAAACGCAGCAAGAATGAATTATAAGGCAAAGGATGGTAAAGATTATATTTTAAACCTTATAGACACTCCGGGGCACGTTGATTTTTCTTATGAAGTATCACGTTCTCTTGCAGCCTGTGAGGGTGCTCTGCTTATAGTTGATGCAACCCAGGGAGTTGAAGCGCAAACTCTGGCCAATGTTTATATGGCAATTGAACAGAATCTTGAAATAATCCCCATTATCAACAAAATAGATTTGCCGTCTGCGGATGTTGAACGGGTAAAGGCTGAAATTGAAGAGATATTAGGTATTGACACATCAATGGCGATTCCTGTGAGTGCAAAAACCGGATTAGGAATTGAAAATGTACTGGAAGCTATTGTTGATTTTATACCTCCGCCGGAGGATACAACAGAGAAGCCGTTGCGGGCCTTGATTTTTGACAGTGCGTATGACCAGTATTTGGGCACTTTGTGTTTCTTTAAAATAATGGACGGGAAATTACGTAACGGGGATAAAATCAGGTTTATGGCATCTAAAAAGGAGTATGAAGTCGTAGAGTTAGGATATTTAACCCCGAACAGAGTCCAGGTTGACGAACTTGTTTGCGGGGATGTAGGATATTTTGCTGCTTCTATAAAAGAATTAACAAGATTTGTAGGTGATACTGTAACACATGTGGATAATCCTGCAACAGAACCGCTGCCGGGGTATAAAGAAGCTTTGCCAATGGTATTCTCCGGACTATATCCTGTAGACAATGAAGATTACCATGAATTAAAAGAATCTTTAGAAAAATTAAAGCTCAATGACAGCAGTATTACTTTTGAACCTGAAACCTCTTCGGCCCTGGGGTTTGGCTTCAGGTGCGGTTTCTTAGGAATGCTGCACATGGAAATAGCACAGGAAAGGCTTGAGAGGGAATATAATTTGTCAATCGTAACGACTGCACCGTCTGTAGTTTACAGAGTTCATAAGACAAACGGCGAAGTTGTTGAAATTGATAATCCGGCAAATCTCCCTGCTGCACAGTACAGAGACTATATAGAAGAACCTTATGTAAAAGTATCTATAATCGCACCGAATGATTATGTCGGTACATTAATGGATCTGGCGCAAACTAAGCGCGGTATATTCATAAATATGAATTACTTAGACAAAGTAAGGGCAGAATTAATTTATCATATTCCGTTAAGTGAAGTCATTACTGATTTTTATGATCAATTAAAATCACGTTCCAAAGGATATGCGAGCATGGATTATGAGTTTGAGGATTATAAGCGCTCAAAACTTGTAAAACTTGATGTCCTTTTGGCTGGTGAAACAGTGGATGCCCTGTCTGTTATTTGTCACGAAGATAGTGCATATTATATTGGTCAAAAACTTACGGCTAAATTAAAAGATATTATTCCGCGTCAGCTCTTTGAAGTTCCTATTCAGGCGGCAATCGGCGGACGTGTAATTGCCAGAACAACAATCAAAGCAATGCGGAAAAGTGTGCTTGATAAATGTTACGGCGGTGACATCACAAGAAAAAGAAAACTGCTTGAAAAACAAAAGCGAGGTAAAAAACGTATGAAGGCTGTCGGAAGAGTGGAAGTTCCGCAGGAAGCTTTTATGGCAGTTCTGAGTCTGAATGAAGAATAATTGTAAATTTTTTGTAATATTACCTCAAAAAAAGTCAATTATAGAACTTCACATGTTTTATGATAAAGGATAGTGAGTGTGTCGTTGTATGTCTATAAGTATTAATAAAATTTTTGACAGTATCCCAAAAATGTCGGTTTCTAACGGAAATCCTGACAGATGGAATAAAATTGCCGATTGGGTATCACGACCTGCTCCTAATCGTGCAATAACTGGTATAACTGCATTAGCCACACAACCGTATATTGACCTGCATAACAAAAACGTTAGTCTTGAGACCAGGGAAATTTCTGCTGACAGAACAAAAGCAAAAGTTATTGTAGGGACTCTTGCCGGTATTGCAGTGCGTCAGCCGAGTTATAATCTGGTTGCTGCAATGACGCGCCCTGATGGAAATAAAAGGTATTCAAAATGGTTAATTCCAAGTTCAAAATTACAGGGATTGAAGGAGGGCAGTTTCTTTTTAAAAACTCATCGTATAATTGTTTCAACACTTCTGGCTTTGGGAGTTATGTGTTTTAGTAATTTTGCCCTTGACGCTCCGGGCACTGCATATTTAACAAATAAACTTATCGCTTGGAGAAGAGCCAAAGCAGCAAAGAAAGAAGGTGCTGATGCCTAGTTTTGATAAATATCTGGAAAATATCTGGAATAGATATTCAAGAGACCCGGCAAAAGTGCTTGTCCATACAGGGACAATTGGTTGGGCTTTATCTTCTGCTGCTCAAATTACCGCTATTTTGTTTAACGATAAAATTTCTGCAAAAGAGAAAACGTTCCTTATTCCGCAGGAGACTTTTGATGCTGCAGTCAACATAGGCTGCTTTTACGGTTTAACTACAGGGATTAAAAATTTTTCTAAAAAGCTTGTGACGACAGGAAAAATTTTACCCAAATCAATAAAAAAATATATGGAAAATTCCCCGTTTAAACATTCTTACGGGAAAAGCAGCTTTAATATGGAAAAGGATTTAACACCGCTTGTATCATTTGAACCATACAAAAAAACGTATAATGCATTTAAAAATATTTTCACGACAGGCTCTACTATAGGAGCAACTGTTCTATCCTGCAATATTGTTACCCCGCTGCTCCGTAATGAGTTAGCTTCAATTTCCCACAACACAATTGTTAAGCGCGCTGATGAAGGTAAAAATCAGGTTTTTACAAAAGAAGAACTTGACAATAAGGATTCAAAAATTTTACAATTGCATTACAAACCTGCGCTATACAATAGCCATAGCAGCGGGATGAAAGTATAAAATTTTACATTATCCTGTAAAAGTGGTAATATTATAATAAAAAGAGGAGAGTTATATGAATATACAAGTTGTTGAAAATGTAAATGAAATATACTGTGATATTTTGGTTGTAAACCAGTTTGAAGGAGAAAAAACAAACAATGAAATTGCGAACTATTATGCAATAGAGAAAGACGGGTTTGAGGGAAAATTTGGTGAAACATACCTTCTGCAAACTTATGATAAAGTTCCTGCAAGCAAGATATTATTGATAGGTTTTGGTAAACGTGAAGATTTTAACCATGATAAACTACGTGAAGCTGCGGCAAAAGCTGTAAAAAAATCAATGCAAATGAAAGCCAAAACAGTTGCATTTTCTCTTGAGGGGGTAAATTTTGACTACTCTGAACAGTTTACTTACGGCGTGAAAATTGCTGATTACAGCTTTGATAAATATAAATCGGAAAAACCTGATAAAATTGAAACTGTATTTGTACAGGCAAATCAATCTATTGTTGAAAGGACAGAAAAAATAGCAGATGCAATGAGCCTGGCACGTAACCTGATTAATGAATCTGCACAGATAATAACTCCGCAGTTTTTGGCTGATGTTGCAGAATCTCTTGATTTAGATGTACGGGTTTATGAAACAGAAGAAATAGAAAAGTTAGGGATGGGCGCATACCTTGCAGTTGCACAAGGAAGTGTTCAGCCGCCAAAATTCATACACATGAGATACTCTTGTGATAATCCTGTTAAGAAAATCGCAATAATTGGTAAGGGGATTACATTCGATAGCGGCGGCATGGATTTAAAACCGCCGTCATCAATGCTTACAATGAAGGATGACATGTCCGGCGCCGCGTGTGTAATTGCTACGATGAAAGCCCTTACAGCTCTTAACCCTAATGTTGAAGTACATGGTATTATTGCAGCCTGTGAAAATATGATAAGCGGCGGAGCATATAAACCGGGAGATATACTTATTGCTAAAAACGGAAAAACCATAGAAGTTGATAATACGGATGCCGAAGGACGTTTAACCCTTGCAGATGCAATTTGTTACGCCTGCGAATTAGGCGTAGATGAAGTCATTGATATTGCAACCCTTACAGGGGCATGTATGGTTGCATTGGGAACGCAGGCTTCCGGCATTATGGGCAACGATGACGGACTGGTTAAATCTCTAATAGAAACTGCAAAACAGGCAGGCGAAAGATTTTGGGAACTTCCGCTGTGGGAAGAATACGGCGACAGCCTGAAAAGTTCTATTGCAGATATGAAGAATACAGGTTCACGTTGGGGTGGAGCATCTACAGCAGGTGTATTTCTTAAGAAATTCGTAAAAGATGTTAAATGGGCACACATTGATATTGCCGGGACTGCGTATTTTGAAAAACCGCAAAAAGAATTTATTGAAGGCGGCGCAGGAGCAGGAGTAAGAACGCTTGTTAAATATATAGCAGGTTAGTTTTATGGAATTTAACAGAAAAGTTCGTTACATAACACAATTAGGATTCTTTAAGGAGCCGGAGAACTGGAGTGCTGATACCCGTCCTGTTATTATGTTTCACGGAGTTTCTGTAGGTGAAGTAATTGCACTGGAAAAACTTCTCAGAAAAACAAGAGAAGTTTTTCCTGATGCAAGAATTATTTTAACATCAGGTACTGTTACGGGTCAGGAAATTGCCCATAAAAAACTAGGAGAAATTGTAGATTTCATTACTTATTTCCCTGCTGATTTACCTGTTATAGTTGAAAAATTTTTAAATAAAATAAAACCGGATATTGTTTTTATTGCTGAAACTGAAATCTGGCCGTATTTTGCATCTGTTTGCAAACGGAGAGAAATCAAACTTTATACAATTAACGGCAGAATATCAGATTCTTCCTTTAAATATTATAAACCGTTTAAGTTTTTCTTTAAGAGTGTATTGAGTAATTATTCCGGAGTGTACACCCAGTCTGAAGATGATAACGTGAAGTTTCTTTATCTTGGTTCTCACCCGGAGAAAACTAAAGTAATGGGAAATTTAAAATTTGATATAACACCTCCCGAAGTTGATATATCAATAGATAATGGCGGCGGCAGAATACTTCTTGCAGGCTCCACCCATACAGGAGAAGATGAAATTGTTTTTGATATTTTTCAAAAACTTAAAACCAAGCATCCGGATTTAAAGCTGTTGCATGCATCAAGACATCTTACAAGACTGGATGACATAAAAAGATTGCTGGATATAAGAGGTTTAAAGTACGGATTACGTTCAAATAATCAAACTTTCAAAGAGTATGATATTATTCTTCTTGATACGTTGGGTGAGCTGGCAAAAATGTACAGTTTTGCATACATTGCTTTTATTGGCGGAAGTTTTTGTAAAACAGGCGGACACAACCCTCTTGAAGCTGCAATATGGGATAAGCCTGTAATCTCAGGGCCGGATACACATAACTTCAAAGATATATATAAACTGCTGACGGCATTTAATGCCGGTTTTGTTGTTAAAACCCCGGAAGAGTTTGAACAAACTGCTGATGCATTATTATCAGATACAAGTTTTTATAACAAGACTTCTAAAGCATGCCAAAATGTGTTTGAAGCCCAGCATGGAGCTCTTGATTTTGTTATTGAAGTTATAAAGTCTGCAATTCCTCATTAGACTCAGTTTTAAGGATAATTGTTGTCCTCCAAACAGGTTATAAAATGTAACAAACCTTTACATTTTGTTAATATAGTTGTATTATAATTATTGTAAGAATTGGAGTGACATTGGCAGAAACATACAACATAAAAGGTGGGTATTCCCTTAAGGGAGAAGTTTTAATAGGCGGAGCAAAAAATGCTGTGCTCAAACTGCTTGCAGCTTCTATCATTGCAAAAGGTCAAACTAAAATTTATAATGTTCCGGAACTTACAGATGTTAATATAATGCTTGATGTAATTGAAGGCCTTGGAGCTAAAACAGTATATGATAAAGCTGAAAAATCTGTAATAATTGATGCTGATGCTTTAAATTCAGTAACTGCAAAATATGAGTATGTAAGCAAAATGAGGGCATCCTTTATTGTATTGGGGGCACTAATGGCTCGCTGCGGCGAAGCAGTTGTTGCTCTTCCCGGCGGCTGTGCAATAGGCGAACGTCGTGTTGATTTTCATATAAAGGGTTTAGAAGCTCTGGGTGCTAAAATAAAAATAGAAAACGGATATGTCCATGCTAAGGCATCAAAATTAATTGGAACAGATATTTATCTTGATATACCCTCTGTTGGTGCGACTGAAAACCTTATGCTTGCAGCAACGACTGCTGAAGGAGCAACAAGAATACAAAATGCAGCACAGGAGCCTGAAATAGTTGATTTAGCTAATTTCCTTAATACTATGGGAGCTGATGTTGCAGGAGCCGGTACCTCCGAAATTGTTATAAACGGAGTTAAACAGAGCGATTTACATCCGATAGAATACACTACCATTCCTGATAGAATTGAAGCCGGTACTTTTATGGCCGCTGTCGTTGCAACTAAGGGAAAAGCGATAATTAGAAATGTATTTCCTGCTCATTTAACATTTTTTAACGACAAGCTGATAAAAATGGGTGCTCATATTAAGCTTTTAGAACCTACTGCTATTGAGGTCTCCTGCCGTAACAGATTGAATTCAATCAATTTTGTAACCCAGCCTTACCCGGGCTTCCCGACAGATTTACAGTCAATGGCAATGACACTTTTAACAACAGCCTCGGGAGTTGGTATTATTACAGAGAGCCTTTACGAAAATCGTTTTATGCAAGTTCCTGATTTGCGAAGAATGGGAGCTGATATTCATCAGGATAGAAATCATGCAATTGTTAAAGGTGTTAAAAAACTTACGGGAACAACATTAAAAGCATGCGACTTAAGAGCCGGAGCCGGATTGGTTGTTGCCGCTCTTATGGCTGAAGGTGTCTCAGAAGTTACTAATCTGCATCACATTGACAGAGGGTATGAACATTTTGAAGAAAAATTGAGAGCTCTTGGAGCAAAAATTGTAAGGGTAACTGATTCAGACAATCATATTCTTACTGCAGAGGAGGTTATTAAAAATGACTCCCGCTTATAAAAGATGGTATGACCATGACCCGAAACTTTTAGAAGTTATTGAATTATTAAAAAATTATCCTGAAGAATTACACTCTCACGCAAAGTTGTTTCTTGATAAGCTTGCACAGAAGGTTTCTGTTGATGCAATAGATCGTTTTTATGATATGGTTAAGCCTGTAAATGGCAGCAGATGGTATGATAAAGATCCTATTATATCTAAGACTGTTGAAATTCTTCGTGTTGTTCCGCCTGAAGTGCAATCGGCCTGTGCTGAAAGGTTTATTCAGGCATTAAAAGAGATGGGGATATCATACGAATCTACGACTAAACAATAATGAGTATTCTTAGTAAACTTAAACAATCATCTTTTATACTCACAGGTTTAACGTCTTATTTGCGATTATATATTGTAAATAAATGTCTTGATGAAGGCAGAAAGGTTGTACTGCTTACTGCTACTGAAATTAACGCGCAAAAGTATCAGAGTGATATAAAAAAGATTTTTAATAAAGAGGCTGCCGTTTTTCCATACCAGAGTATTTCGCCTTATGAACTTTTGTATCCTGATTTTTATGATTTGTCTAATCAAACAAGCATAATAACAGAACTTCCGCAGCTTATAATAGTTCCGGCGCGTGCGCTTATGGAAAGCTTTCCTGCGCCAGAGTTTTATAAAAAATATTCACTAAATTTCAAAATAGGAGATGAGGTTTCTCCGCAAGAATTATCAGAAAAACTGGTTAAACTTGGATACAAGCGGGTAACAATGGTATCTGATGTCGGAGAATTTAGCGTCAGGGGAGATATTACTGATATTTATTCGTTTACGGACTCTCCTGTAAGAATAGAGTTCTGGGGCGACGAGATTGTTGAGATAAGATATTTTAATAATGAAACCCAGCGTTCTACCGGCAAGGCGGAAGAATGCACTATATACCCGTTATTTAAATTTGTTCTGCCTGATAATATATCTGGGCTTCCCGATTTTCTGCGTGAAGAGGTGAGTGAAGAAGGCTTTTTTGAGGGGATAAATGTATATCAAAATTACTTTAATGATTTAAAACCGGTCACGGAGTATTTCTCAGGCTATACGTACATAATTGATGAGTATAGCGAAGTAGTTACAAGACTTGAAACTTTGAATGAGAATTTTGATAACCAATTTGCAGAAAATATTAAAAGCGGTTTAATTCAGACAATTAAAGGTAAAAATCATCTTTCTGCAAAAGATGTAATAGCCGGAATGGCGGCTAATCCTAAAATTTATCTTAACAATTTTCTTGATGATATAGAACTGGAAGTAATCGATTTAAGTGCACTGTCTGTTCCTCTTTTTGATGCTGATTTTGAAAAACTTTCAGAATATATTAATAATTATCGGGGTTATAAGCTGATAATAGCAACCGATTATCCGGACAGGGTGAGAGAAGAATTAAATGAATTTGGGATTTTTAATTTTGAATTAATAGAAAATACTTCTGCGTCGGGCTGCCGGATTGAAGAATTAAATACGCTTTATATTACGGACAGAGAGTTATTCAATAAATCAGGTAAAAATGTCACGACATATAAAAAGCGCCCATATAAAACAAAAATGGAGTATATTGAAAGCCTAAACGACATTTCTGTCGGGGATTTTATAGTTCACTCCGTTCACGGAATCGGTATATATGCCGGTCTTTCAAAACAAGAAATAGACGGGCAGTTAAAAGATTATTTAACTATTGAATATGCAGGAAAAGACAGGCTGCACATTCCTGCAGAACAAATAAACCTGCTCTCGCGCTACCGCGGGGCCGGCAATATTAAACCGAAACTTTCACGCATGGGCGGAAGCGACTGGGAAACAACTAAAACCAGGGTCAAAAAAGAAGTAGAATCTATTGCGTACGATTTATTAAGGCTTTATGCAAGAAGAAAAATGAAACAGGGCATTGAGTTCCTTCCTGATACTCCAATGCAAATTGAACTTGAAGAAAGTTTTGAATATATGGAAACTCCGGATCAATTAAAAGCGATAAATGATGTAAAGGCTGATATGGAAAGCAGTACACCCATGGACAGGCTGATATGCGGTGATGTAGGATTTGGAAAAACCGAAGTTGCTATGCGTGCTATATTTAAAGCCGCGGCTTCAGGAAAACAAACAGCCGTTATTGTTCCTACAACATTACTGGCATTTCAGCATTTTAATACCATGCAGGAAAGATTTAAACCGTTTGGAGTTAATGTTGAGTTATTAAGCCGTTTCAGGTCAAAAAAAGAGCAGCATGAAACATTAAAAAATATGGCAACAGGCCAGTGCGATGTTGTCATTGGCACGCACAGACTCTTACAAAAGGATATTGTTTTCAAAGACCTGGGATTGCTTGTTATTGATGAAGAGCATCGATTTGGAGTAAGACATAAGGAAAAAATAAAAGAAATGCGCGAGAATATTGATATTATTTCAATGTCTGCAACCCCTATACCGAGGACACTTTATATGTCGCTTTCAGGAATTAAAGATATTTCTGTAATAAATACCCCGCCATCAAACCGGCTGCCGATAAAAACGTTTGTAGGTGCATATAATGAACAGGTTTTAAGAAATGCTATTTTGCATGAAATAGACAGAGACGGACAGGTTTTTTATCTTTACAATCGCGTAGAAACTATTATGGATTTTAAAGTTAAGTTACAGGCACTTGTTCCAAATGCAAGAATAGCAATAGGCCACGGCCAAATGGATGAAAAAGAGCTGGAAAAAATTATAGTCGATTTTTCTAATCATGAGTATGACATTTTATTATGTACTACTATTATTGAAAACGGAATTGATATTCCAAATGCAAATACAATAATTATACATAATGCCGATAAACTCGGACTTGCACAGCTTTATCAAATTAGAGGAAGAGTGGGCAGAAGCGAACGGCAGGCATATTGCTATTGTTTCTATAAACAAAATAAAGAACTAACAGGAGATGCAAAAGAACGTTTAAAAGCAATTAAAGAATTTACAACTCTTAGCAGCGGTTACAGAATAGCAATGCGCGATGTCGAAATCAGAGGAGTTGGAAATATATTAGGAACCAAACAGCACGGACACATGGTAAATGTGGGTTTTGATACATACTGCCAGCTTTTGGAAGATACTGTTAACGAGTTAAAGGGTGAAGAAATAAAAAATACTCCGCAGACAATTGTTGATATTAACGTTACAGCATTTATTCCTGATGAGTGGGTCGGGGATACAGAGCAAAAAATGATAGAATATAAACGTTTGAGTGATGTAAAATCAGAAATAGAACTTGATTATATTATATCAGAATGGAGAGACAGATTTTCTAAAAAACTTCCTGAAGAAGTAGAAAACCTTACCAAACTCATAAGAATCCGTTTGCTTGCATCGTCCGCCGGCATTTCTGCAGTACGTGAAACTGACGAATATATTAGAATTTATACTCCGTATACCAATTATGAATGGAATTTAATTAAGAGCAATCTTAAACCAGAAATATCAAGAAATATAAAATTTACCCAGGCGCCTAAAAATATTGAGAATACAAAATCCATACTTTTGTTAAAAAATGTATATTCAAATTTTGATGAATTATTTAACATTTTAACAGGTTTGTTTTATCATATAAAAGACGTTAGTTACAAGTATAAGGAAGAGGGCATTTAAATGAAAAAATTATTACTGTCTTTAATGTTTGTGGGACTGCTTGCAACAGGTTGTTCTTTAAACAGCAGAAATGTAATTATTAAAGTTAACGGAGAACCAATTACGCAGGGGCAGTTTGACAAGAGATTTGATGAATGGGTTGGCAGCTCTATATTTGCACAGAATAAAGATGCGGTAAAAGATCCTAACAATATGCTTTACGGTATATTTAAAGATAAAGTCGTCAATGAATTAATTTATGATAAACTTCTTGAGCAAGAAATTAAAAAGCGTAATATTGTTGTAACAAATGAAGACTACGAAAAAGAAATCGAGAGATTATCTAATACATTCGGATCTAAAGATGATTTAAACAAATACTTGAGAAATAAAGGTATATCGCCTGCGAAATTCAAAGAACTTACAACAAACCAAATAAAGGTAAGTAAACTTGCGGATTCTATATCTAAAACAACAGTTACAGAAGAAGATGTTTCTAACTATTATAAGAAGAGAAAGGCAAACTTTTCTTACCCGGAAAAAGTCAGGGCTTCTCATATCTTGATTTTAGCAGATGCTGATGAGTATGCTGCCGAGTTGAAAAAGAAAAATCCTGAAATCACGGAAGAAGAATTAAAAAAACGTGTAGATCAGGAAATGGCTGCAAGAAAAGGAAAAGCAGAAGCAGTTCTTGCCGAGGTTAAGAACAGTCCAAGGGATTTTGCTAAAATTGCAAAAGCAAAATCTGATGACAGAACAAGCGCACAGCAAGGCGGCGAGTTAGGTTTCTTTGCAAGAAAAGAAATGGTTAAAGAATTTTCAGATGCAGCATTCTCGCTTCCTGTTAATCAAATAAGCGGACTTGTAAAATCAAAATACGGATACCATATTATTATTGTTACTGACCGAATGGAAGCCGGAACATACCCGTTTGCCCAAGTGAAAAACGAAATTGAGCAAACTATAAAAATGCAAAGACAAATGAACATAATTAACGGATTGCTGACTTCTCTAAAAAACGGAGCAACTGTAGAATTTGTTAATAAAGAATATGAACCATCGGAGCTCCAAAAAATGATTGATAATGGTGAAATAGAAGGAAGCGAAGAGAACAAATAAACTTAAAGTTCAATATTGAAAACAAAGCACCTCGTAAGGAGGTGCTTTTTACTTGTAATCATAAATAATTTATAATAAAATTTCTATATGAATATATCGGAACTAAAACAACGCATAGAAAAAAATAAGGAGTGTCTTTGACTTTGCAGATTTAAATAAAAGATTAAATAATCTGCAATTAGAATTAGAAAAGCCGGAAATATGGGCAAATCAGCGTAAGGCTTCCGAATTAGGTGCAAAGGTAAGAGAAATAAAAGACATTCTTGAACTGTTTGCTTTCTGGGAAGAAACAATTTCTGATGCAGAAACAGCATTAGAGTTGGGGGATGATGATTTTTTAAAAGAAGCAGAAACAAAATTACAAGTTGTTCAGGAACAGCTGGATAAGTATGAATTTGAAAAACTGCTGAGCGGTGAGTATGATTATGCCGATGCATTTTTAAGTATTAATGCAGGAGCCGGCGGGACTGATGCTCAGGATTGGGCAAATATGCTTTTAAGAATGTATACAAGATGGGCAGAAAAGCATAATTATAAAATTGAGATTATAGAAAAATCAGACGGTGAAGAAGCAGGAATAAAATCTGCAACATTAAAAATAACCGGCAGGTATGTGTATGGTTATTTAAAAGCAGAAAAAGGCGTCCATAGACTTGTAAGGCTTTCTCCGTTCAATGCAAATAACAAACGGCAGACAAGTTTTGCATCATGTGAGGTGTCACCCATAATACCGGATGTAGATAAGAAAATCCATATTCCACCCGAAGATATAGAGGTTGACACCATGCGTTCGGGCGGGGCCGGCGGACAAAATGTTAATAAAGTAGAAACAGCTGTAAGAATTGTGCATAAGCCGACAGGAATTGTTGTAAAGTGTCAGCAGGAGCGTTCCCAGCTGCAAAACAAAGAGAACGCAATGCAGATGCTTGCGTCTAAACTCTTGGAATTAAAGCAGCAGGAACATGAGAAAAAGTTAGCAGAGTTAAAAGGAGAAGCTTTTGACATAAATTTCGGCTCACAAATCCGCTCTTATGTTTTTCACCCGTATAAAATGGTTAAAGATCATCGTACAGGGTTTGAAACAGGTAATGTTGATGCGGTAATGGACGGAGAAATCGATGGATTTATACAGGCATTTTTAAAATCACAAATGCAAATATAATTCATATTTTATGGTATAATAGTTTTATTGAGGTTGGAAATAATGCAAGAAATTATAGAGAGAAAACAAGTTAAAAATATTGATTTTAACTGTGATCTGGCACAGGGCTTCGGAGTATATAAGAATTCAACAGAATTAGAACTTCTGGATTATGTAAGTTCTGCTGCTATATCCTGCGGATTTCATGCAGGAGACCCTGTTGTTATTAAGTCTGCACTGTTTGAAGCAAAAAACAAAAATATTGCAATCGGAGCACATATCGGCTATGCAGATATACAGGGTTTTGGATATAGGAATGTAGATTTAACGGAAGAAGAGATTGAAACTCTTGTTGTTTATCAGGTTGGCGCACTTCTATCCTTTGCAAAGGCTTATAGCCTTGATATAGAATTTGTAAGACCGCATGGTGCAATGTATAAAAAAATAGGTGAAGATTTTCAATTTTCCTGCGCAGTAGCCCGCGCCGTAAAAAAATGTTCTAATTGGCTTTCACTTTATTCGCCGTTGGGTGATATTGCTGAAAAAACATCAGAAGCTGTTAACATAAGAGTTGTTCAAGAATTGCTTCCTGAAAAAACATACAATACGGATTTAACTATTGATTACTCTATTGCAGATAATACAGATAATTATTCTGTAATGAAACGTTTACAGCACTTTATACATACCTCCCAAATAAGGACTATTAATCAGGGGATGGCAGCAGTAAACGCTCAAACAATTCATTTTAGTAATAAATACCCCTCATCATTGTCACTTATAAAACAGGCTAATGAATTAATAAAACCGTATCCGGTAAATTATATAACAGCAAAAGAAGCAGGTTGGGCGGAGTAGTATGTTAAAAAGGATTCGTCATATTAAAGTGCCAAAAGATGTCGGGTGGTTAATCCCCGGACTTGAAGTAAAACGTTGGTTTGCCTTAATACTGCTGGGGTCTTTTTTGATTCTTTTTGGTATCCTTATATTACTTAATATTGGGGTGTTATCCTGGCTGCTTACGTTTGCCAAATCAACAGTTAATTACCTGCCGCATGATTTACTTGCATGTTTGCTGGTAATTGCAGGGATTATACTATTTTTTCTTGGCTGGCAAAAAACTAACATGTCAATAATGGATTTAAGAACAGAAAAAGACAGAAGTTCAGTGCTGGAAATTCTATACAGACGCCGTAAGTTAAACCGCGGACCGCACATTGTTGCAATTGGCGGCGGCACCGGATTATCAATGCTGCTTAAAGGAATCAAGCGTTTTACGAACAACATTACAGCAGTAGTAACAGTTGGTGATGACGGCGGAAGCTCCGGACGCTTAAGAGAAGAATTAGGGGTTTTACCCCCGGGTGATATTAGAAACTGTATTGCTGCCCTTGCAGATGATGAAGATTTGGTAACCCAGCTTTTTCAATACCGTTTTCAAAACGGTGAGGGTCTTGAAGGGCACAGTTTTGGCAACTTATTTTTAACGGCACTCTGTTCTATAACCGGAGATATGGTTACAGCTGTTAAAGAATCCTCCAAAGTTCTTTCAATAAGAGGTGTTGTATTACCGGCCACTTTAGATGATATGAAGCTGGTTGCAAAATTTGAGGACGGAAGAGTAGTTCACGGAGAATCCAATATTCCTGAAGCCGGCGGTGTAATTAAACGGTTATACACAGAACCTGAGAAATGCAAGCCGTTACCGGATGTTCTTACTGCTATTAAGGGAGCCGATCTGATTATTCTGGGGCCGGGGAGCTTATATACAAGCGTTATTCCTAATTTGTTAATCAGCGAAATTGCGGACGCCATTGCTGCATCTAAAGCTAAAAAACTATATGTTTGCAATATAATGACCCAACCAGGAGAAACGGATGATTATACTGTATCTGACCATATAAAAGCACTCCTTAAACATGCCGGCGGAAAGAGAATTATTGATGCGGTATTAGTTAATAATGTTTTACCGGCAGTAATTTCAGAAGGGTATGCAGAGTCCGGTTCTTTTCCTGTTGTGATTGATGATGATAAACTGGCTTCGCTTAATATTGAAATTATTTCGTCAAAGCTTATTCAAGAGAACAGATCCGGACTTGTAAGACACAGTTCAAACCGCGTCGCAAGAGCTATATATTACTGGTTTAAGAAAAAAACGAAAAAATGATTATAAATGTATATAAAGGTATATAAAGGGATTATATGAATATACCAAAACTGCAAAAGTTAAAAGAAAATGGAACTAAAATTGTTGGAATAACAGCTTATGATTATTCAACGGCAAAGATAATCGAACAGTCCGGCGTCGATTTAATATTAGTAGGGGATTCACTGGCAATGGTAGCTTTAGGCTATCGTGACACTTACGTTATCGGTATTGACGAAATGATTGTTTTTGTAAGAGCAGTATCCAAAGGCGCTAAAAATTCTTTTATTGTCGGCGATATGCCGTTTATGAGTTATAATGTATCTTTGGAACAAGGGTTAGAAAATGCAGGGAAAATGCTTAAAGCAGGGGCAAGTGCAATTAAGATTGAAGGTGCTAATAATCATCTTTTAAAATTAGTGTCAAGGTGTGTACAGAGCGGTATACCTGTTCTTGCGCATATTGGCTTTACCCCGCAGTTTATGAATACTCTTGGCGGATATAAAATACAGGGTAAAACCTATGAGTCAACAATAAAATTGTTAGAGTGGGCAAACAGGCTTGTTGATGCCGGAGTCTTTGGTATAGTCCTTGAAATGGTTCCGGAAGAAAGTGCAAAATATATTACTGATAATCTTTCTGTTCCGACTTTAGGTATCGGTGCCGGACGATATTGTTCAGGCCAAATTCTTGTGTCGGATGATATTTTAGGTAAATATACTGATTTCACACCAAGATTTGCAAGAAGATACGTTAATATCAACGAGGTAGTACAAAAAGCCGTTACAGACTATGCAAATGATGTTAGAAATTGTAATTTCCCTTCACAGGCAGAAGTTTTCAATTTAACAGATGAAGAATATCAAAAACTAAAAGAGGATAAATACTTTGTTAATTAAAAAAATAAATGAATTAAGGGAATATATACGCCCCTATAAAGCTAATAATGAAACTTTAGGACTCGTTCCTACAATGGGCGCACTGCATAACGGACATTTAAGTCTTATAAAAGCTGCTAAGGAGAAGTGTGACAGGGTTGTTGTATCAGTTTTTGTAAATCCGATACAGTTTGGTCCAAATGAGGACTACAATAAATATCCGCGGACACTTAAGGCAGATTATGAATTATGTATGAAAAACGGTGTAGATGCAGTTTTTTCACCGTCACCTGAAGAAATGTACGGAGCAGGCTTTATACTTTCTAATGATAATCTTACCTATGTGTGCCCTCCATATAATTTTACAGATAAGCTTTGCGGAAAATCAAGAGTCGGACATTTTGACGGAGTTTGTACTGTAGTTAATAAATTATTTAATATTGTACAGCCCGACTTTGCCTTCTTCGGGGAAAAAGATGCACAGCAATTAATTATAATAAAGAAAATGGTTAAAGATTTAAATATTCCAATTGAAATAATCGGCTGCCCCATTGTACGAGAAACTGGCGGACTGGCACTTAGTTCCAGAAATAAATATCTTTCAGAAAACGGTAAAAAAGAAGCTCTTTTATTGTCTAAAATTTTACAAAATATAAAAAAATGCTATAAACAGGGCATAATAAATGTGGATTTACTCAAAGAAACAGCTTTCTCTTTTTTAAATAATAATGTAGAATTAGAGTATCTTGAAATTTATGATTCTGATACCTTAGAAGAAAAACAAGAAGCAGATGATAATTCAAGAGCTTTTATAGCCTGCAGAGTAGAAGGCGTAAGACTTATTGATAATATTAAATTGGGAGAATAAGATTGAAAAAACTACTTTCTTTAGCCATATACTTATCAAGGTGCCTGGAAAATATATTTCAATTTATAGCAATTGTAGCATTACTTTATCTTTTATTATATACAACGTATATGATGTTTTCATTGGCCAATTCAAATATTTTTAATTTTTTTGAACCCGTAGCAAATGTAATTAATTCAATAGCCTCTCTTATTTGGCGAAAAGGTAGTGATGGGGCTATGCAAGTCGGCGGTTTTATTACCAGCTTACTTTTAATAATATCGGTATTTCTATTCTCCCAGTTTATCAAACAAAGATGTAATAACCTTGCAAAGTTTTTTAACGATTTAAAATTTGATTACTTGAAGAATGAAGAACGTCGTATTAATAAAGAGTTGCATAATAATATACAAAGAATGAATAACAAAATTTCTTATTCATTTATGTATGTTGAATTGCGGGAAAAGGAGAACACTGCTGAAAAAGTAGATTTGGACGAACAATACAAAATATTAAATCAGTTTTTATATTCTAAAACTTTAGTGCTCCCTGAAAGAAGCGGTGAAGGGTACGTTTACAAATTTACCACAAAGATTGATCATATTGATGCTGATTTGAAATATTTTTTCAGAGCACTACATTCACAGGCCCCTGTTGATTATATGTTTATTTTTCAGGTTATAGAAACAACTTATGACAATGCACTTTTTGATGTTTCAAAACTGAAAAAAGCAGGAATATATAATAAGATAATAATGACCCCTACTACTAATTTAAGATACGAAAGTAACATAAATAAAGATTATAATACCGGAGTCGTAGGGAATTACGTATTTGCCGGAGAGAGCCATTCAATATACGAATTAAAAGAGAAATTTTTCTAATATTAACTTTTGTAACAAAAAAGCAATTATTTTAGCAACAAATACTTTATATATATAAGTTATATAATATAGGTATATTATGGTCGCAATTGATACAAATATTTTTCATTTACAGAGCGTGCTTAATCTTTCAAATACAAGAATGAGAGATTATGCAACTTCTACCGTTGATGAAATTCTCGAGGCAGAAGCTGCTCAAGGGAACGTAAATGCGCTTAATTATGCACGGAAATTATATAACAGTACAGATGAGCTTATTGAACTTTTTAGATTATTTGATCCGGAAAATAAATACAGACTTATATCCGAAATGGATTACCAAATGAGGGAAGCCATACTTCCGTTATTGGAACCTGAAGATATGGTAATCGGCATGCAATTTTTTACAAAAGATAAGTTATTAACATTATTAGAGGATATTGATCCGGAAGAAATGGTTAATTTAATGTTAAATACATTTGATCTTGAAGAAATAATGTTAATGATGCCGGAGGAAGAACTCCAAAACTTTTTTGCAAATACAGAAGTTGAAAAAAAGGATGTTGCTAAATATCTAAAAAGCCTTCCGCCGGAGTTAATGCAGCAATTGATGGAATCTTTAACAGGGCAGCCGGCTTTTCAGGTAAATTCTACTGAAATTATTAATCAGATAACATCACTTGGTGACAGAGATTATGAGGCGGTAATGGCAAGTATTGATCCGTTTATTCTCAGACAAATAATTTTCTCTATGTCATCTGATGAACCCAAATATTTACAATTATTTGATAATGAAGTTTATATAAAAATGCTGAGTACATTAATGAAACCGGACATTATTAAACCAATGGAAGTTCTTGAAAAGGAAACATTAATGGAAATGTTATCACAGCTTGATGAAAACTATTTATCAATTGTTATGGTACAGGTGGATACACAATTGTTTGCAGAATACCTTATGAAAGACTGCCAGCCTTTTCTTGAAGAAATTGCATCAAGTCTATAAAACTTTTTGAATGAGTTTAAGCGCTTGTTGGGCAAATAATTCTTTCATTTGTTTTCTCAGGGTATTAGGCGGGAGAAGAATCCTTTCTACAGTTGTTGCATCTTTGTATAACACTGCAGCATAACATAATCCTACGGGCTTTTGCGGAGTGCCGCCTCCCGGACCGGCTATACCTGTTGTTGCTACACAAATATCCGAGCCGGTTATAGCTTTTAACCCCTGTACCATTTCCCGGGCGCATTCAGGGCTTACGGCACCAAAGTTTTCAAGAGTATATTCTGTTACATTCAATATTTTGTTTTTTATATCATTAGAATACGTAACAACATTATAGGTTATATAATTAGAACTTCCGGGTACATCTGTAAGTTTTGAGCTTAAGAGACCGCCGGTGCATGATTCGGCCGTGGATATTGTCAATTTATTATCAATTAGAAATCTGCCGATTTCGTCTTCTAAATTCATTAATAGTTGCTCCTTTGCATAATAACTTTTCCTTTTTTGTTATAAAACTTATACTGATTCCAAACCCCTTTAAAATCGCCGTTGCCTTTAAAAATATACTGGGTTTCAAGAGTGGTAAAATAGCTTACCCCTGCAAGAGTACCGTTTCTTCTATATTGTTCTGCAAAGTAAGGAAACCTGGGATACATTCCTTTAATATTATCTACATAACGAAGATTTCCCATTGCATCATAGTAGTAAATAGTTGTCGGATCATCCTTTTTCTGCAGCCCGTACATATATAAAGAATTCATTCTTTTAAAGTACATTGCAGAGATATTATATTCTTTATATTCTTTGTACCCTGCAGCAGCTGCCATATAATGTTTTTTATAATCTTTATCTTTTAAATAGTCTTTATACTTTGTTTTAAAATCTTCCATACGGATTTTCTTTTCAGGCAATTTATCTCCAAAAATGTTAATTTGCATTTGTTTAATATCTTCATCCCGTTCTTCCTGAGTAATTTCATCCCAGTTAAAAACTACACTGCCCTGAAATAAAAAATTTTCCGCCATTATCTGTGGAGAAAGCAATATAAGCATTAGCAGACATGATAAAATTTTATTCATACTTAACCTCTTTTTTAATTAAATTATATCATACAACTCTTTTGTATTATAATCATTTTATGAGTTATTTAAACAACAGTTTCGATATAATTGTAGTAGGCGGAGGTCATGCGGGCTGTGAAGCGGCAATATCGGCGGCAAGACTCGGGGCAAAGGTTTTGCTGTTTAGTCTTAACCTTGATAACATAGCGCTTATGCCCTGTAACCCTGCAATCGGCGGGCCTGCAAAGTCGACTCTTGTTCGTGAAATTGACGCTCTCGGCGGAGTTATGGGAGAGGCTGCGGATGCCACATATATACAAATGAAAGTTTTAAACTCATCGAAGGGCCCAGCAGTAAGGGCGTTAAGGGCTCAGTCTGATAAAAAAGAATATATGCGCTATATGCGTAATATAATTGAAAGTACAGAAAATATCTGGTTAAAACAGGCAACGGTAACTGATTTAATTGCGAGCGGTAATGTTATTACGGGAGCAGTTGATGAATTTGGAAATGAGTACAGCGCAAATGCAGTTATTCTAACAACTGGAACTTCTTTAAACGGTAAGATTTATATTGGTTTGAAGTCTTATAGTGCTGGACGTTTAGGAGAAATGCCGGCTATCGGACTTTCTGATTCTCTTAAAAAATTAGGGTTTACGGTTAAAAAACTTAAAACAGGAACCCCTGCTCGCGTAGACAAACGTACTATTGATTATTCAAAAATGACAATTCAGCCCGGGGATGATAAACTCACTTTTTATTCTTTTAAACCTGACAGACCCGTAAGACAGCAAGTTCCCTGCTATTTAACGAGAACTAATGAGATTACCCACCAAATAATCAGGGAAAATTTAGACAAATCCCCTATGTATCAGGGATTAATAGAGGGAGTTGGTCCTAGGTATTGCCCATCTATTGAAGATAAAGTAAAGCGTTTTGCATCAAACCCTTCACATCATATATTTATAGAACCGGAGGGTTTAAATACTTATGAAGTTTATATTCAGGGATTTTCAACAAGCCTGCCTGCCGATGTTCAGGTAAAAATGGTACGCTCGCTGCCCGGGCTTGAAAATGCGCATATAATTAAACCTGCATACGCTGTTGAGTATGACTATATACCGGCAGTACAGACAACTCATTCTCTGATGTCTAAGCGCGTAAAGGGTTTGTTTTTCGCGGGGCAGATAAACGGAACAAGCGGTTACGAAGAGGCAGCAGCGCAGGGACTTGTTGCAGGAATAAATGCGGTTAAATATCTGGATAATACAGAAATGATAACCTTCAGCAGAAGTTCTTCATATATTGGAACTCTTATTGATGATTTGGTTACAAAAGATATTCAGGAGCCCTATAGAATGCTTACCTCCCGTTCTGAATACCGTCTCCTTTTGAGACAGGATAATGCGGATGAACGACTAACCCCTCTTGGACATAAAATAGGGCTTATTGACGATAAGCAGTATTTAATTTTTAAAACAAAACAGGAAAGAATTAAGCAGGAAATAGAACGTTTAAAGCAGTCTAAAATACCCTGTAATGATGAGGTAAATAATAAACTAGCAAAGTATGGAGAAACTATAGAACGCGGTGTAAGGCTTGCTGAATTGTTAAAACGTCCCAATATTAACTATAATGTATTGAAAGAAATTGACAGTGAAACAGAAGCACTTAATTTACCGGATGATGCAGCACAGGAAGCGGAAATACTTATTAAGTATGACGGATACATTAAACGTCAGGAAAACCAGATTGAAAATACCGAGCAGCTTGAAAAATACAAAATTCCACAAAATTTTGATTATAGTATGGTAAAAAGTATTTCATCAGAAAGCCGCGAAAAACTTGAAAAAATAAGACCGGTAAATCTTGCACAGGCCTCAAGAATCGGTGGTGTAAAGCCTGCTGATATTTCCGTTATGATGGTAATTCTGGGTAAATAGTATGAATGCCGGTGATATTGTTATTCTGGATGTTGAAAAACTTAACAGTGAAGGTGCAGGACTAGCCCGTAAAGATAATTTTGTTATTTTTATAAAAGGCGCCTGCCCTCAGGATAGGTTAAAATGCAAAATAACAAAAGCTAAAAAAAATTATGCCGAAGCCGAAATTTTAGAAATAATTACTCCTTCTCCGTTTAGAATTGAACCGAAATGTAAATTACAAAAGGTCTGCGGAGGATGTGTCCTGCAGCATATAAAATATAAAGAGCAGCTAAACTATAAAAGGATCATTGTTGAAGATACCTTGTACTCAATTCTTGGTGAAAAGGTAACAATTAATAATCCTATCAGCTCAGGCAAAGATTATAATTACAGATGCAAAGTGCAATATCCGGTCAGAAGCCGCGGGGGTAAATTACAGAAATATAATACCAGATTGTATGCAGGATATTTCAAACCCGGTACACATGATCTTGTTAATATTAAATACTGTCCGATACATCCGGCAATATGCGATGAAATTATAGAATTTATAAAAACGGAAGGAGAACTCCTAGGAATTTCCGGATATAATGAAACATCTCATTCCGGCGAATTGAAACATATTGTCCTGAGACTTTCCGAGAACAATGGTGATATTCTTGTAGTTTTAGTAGTTAATTTAGATGATCGCATGGTTTCTAATAAATTTAATTTACTTGCAGAGAAACTTAGTAAAAAATTTGATAGAATAAGTGGCGTTGCAATTAATTTTAATCCCCAAAAAACTAATATTATACTCGGTAAAACCACGCACCTGTTAACGGGATTTGACTTTATTGAAGAAAAACTGTCGGATATTATCTTTAAAATTAGTGCGGATACGTTTTTTCAGGTAAATCCGGGGTGTGCAAATATAATGTTTGACTATATTAAGAATTATATTTCAAATAATTTCAGCACTCCGAAACTTCTTGATGCCTATGCAGGCATTGCAGCATTCGGAATCACTCTCTCCGGCTTATGTTCAGCTGTTACAAGTGTTGAGTTGAATACTCACGCAGTATCAAATGCAATCGAAACGATACAACAAAATAGTATAACAAATATTAGTGTAATTGCTTCTGATAGCCTTGAATATATAAAACAGTGCAGTGAAAATTTTGATATTGCAATACTTGATCCGCCAAGGAAAGGTTGCGGGGAAGAAGTTTTGAAGAATATTTTAAGAGTTACAAAAAATACAATAATCTACGTAAGCTGCAGCCCCAAAAGCCTTGCGCAGGATTTAAAATACCTGTTAAAAAACAATTGTACTATTGAAAGTATACAACCTTTTGATATGTTTCCAAATACACCCCATATTGAAAATGTTGCAATAATAAAAATTAATTAACTTTACCTTTCGGCTTATAAATTTTTTTGTAAATTTTTGTAACATTTTCTTTTAAAAAATTAAAGTTTTCCTAAAAAGTGCCGATAACACTAATACAAGGGAAAAAGATAAAGGAGCCAAAATGGGTTTAGCATGTTCACAAGTCAGATTATTGACCCTTATCAGCAGAAAAGCTGATAATGAACTTGAAACAATGCTTGTTTCTAACAAGAAACTGGCTCTTTCCCGTGAACAAAGTGAATTATCACAAGAGTATTACAGTAAACTGCAAAATAAAAAGATAAACTATTACAGCGACGGCGCCTATGTTCCTATCACTTACAGCTACTTAATGGGGGACAGTTCATTAAAGAGCTCTTTTGTTGACAGCTACGCTGCTTCTATGATAACAGATTCTGATATTGCTGCAGAATATGGAATTACATCTTCAAGTACTCCTGTAACCAAAACAGATAATTCTGTAATACTAACAGATTACCGGGGGCTTGTTGTTTTAAATAACGAGTATGCAAATGCCATTATTGCAACCTGCGGAGACGATGTAAAATGCGACGGCAGCGGTAGAGGAAGTACTTTTAAAGCTTCTTACATACCTCAGATTATTGCAAACTATATGGGATTTAGCGAAGGCTCTACTGAATACCAGGCAATTATTGCTGTTTATAATAACGATACAGCAGCTCTGGAGACTTTGGGGCTCTCAACTACAAATATTGACGGAACTAAAGAGGATGGAACAGTTGTTGAAGGCGGTTTTACATCTTCTACACGTGTCGAAGCTTACCAACAAATGGTAGATTTTTATAAACCTATATTTCAGGCTTGCGCTTCAAACGGATGGACAACTGAATATACAAGTAATCTTAGCGACAGCGATTATATCAGCAATGCTCTAACCAGCGGTATATTTCACCTGCAGACAGTAGATGATTATGGTGAGTATGAAGCAGGAACTTCCCTTCAATACTATTTAAACGCGGCATTTGTAACTGAACGCAGGGACTCTGTAGAGCAAGAAGAAATCACTGCCTGGTATAATGCCGAAAAAGAAAAGATTTCTGCCAAAGAAGATTATTGGGATGTTGAACTTCAAAATCTTTCTACAGAACTTTCTGCGATAGAAACAGAAATTGAATCCGTACAGTCCTTGATTGATGATGCTATTTCCTCAGTATTTGACTGGGGAGGTTAATTAAATAAAAAAGGAACTTTATAAGTTCCTTTTCAAAACGGAGTTTAACTTTATCTATTAATCCTAAGTTACAAGCTGCATAGCATTTTCAAGCAGTTCTTTATTTGATTTAATCAAAGCATTAACAAGTTCCATTTGAACTTTGGCCTGTTGATACTCAGCAATATTATTTTTAAAATCTGTGTTAGACATTTCTAACAGCCCGGAGCGGATTTCACCTCTTCCGACTACAGGTTTTCCTGATTCCGCTGTTTCAACGTACTTGCTGTCTTTAATTTCGTATAAGCCGTTTGGATTGTGAAAATTTGCAGTTGCTATTTTATATAATGGTACTGAACGATTACCATTATCTGCTTTACCATAAATAGTACCGTCATTTCTTATTTCATATTCATCATATTTACCAAGGAATTTTCCGTTATTCGGATCAATCCAGAGTTTAATATTTGTAGTTGGTATACTTAGCGCCCCGCCTTTTAATGCTGTCTCCTGATACAAATCGGCGCTAATTGATTTTGTTCCGGACATAATTTCGCCTTTATCATTTAAAATATATCCCTGAACAGTATCACCATCAGCAGCTCTGTATACACCTTCCGCATCAAAAGTAAATTCACCATGGCGTGTATATGCAACTTTACCTTCGGCATTTCTCACGATAAAGTATCCAGACCCTTCAAAGAAGAGGTTTTCATTGGATGTTCCGGGGGTTGATTTTCCCTGCCCCTGGTTTCTTAGCGGGTTATCAATAATAGCACCGCCAAGGAAGGTTTGAAAGTTAACTTTGTTTTCTTTAAAACCAGGAGTATAAATGTTTGTCATGTTATCAGCAAGAACATTTATCCACTGATTTGTTGCACGCTGTGTATTAAGTGCGGTTGTAAAAGAATCATTCATTGTTATTATCCTTCTTATTTTGTTCTTGTTCGTTATCACGTCTTTGTCTTTGGCGGCTCAAATCATCATAGGGCAAATTTTCGTCCTCAAATCTTTGAACCAGATTTGACAGGTTATTTCTTAGGTAATTATCGGCGGCATCAGAGCCCGGAATAAAGCTTGCTGATATCCTGCCTTCTTTACTTAACTTTATAATGACAGAAATGTCATTGTCAAAATTTATTCTGAAAGGTTTACCCGTTTTCATACTATCCGCAAGAAGATTGGCAAGGGTTTCTGACACAGCCCCGTTTTTAGAGGTTTCCTGAGCTTTAGTAATTTCATTTATGTCCGTGGTTTCTCCTGCTGTAAGGTTAATAAAAAACTGAACATCAGTTCTGGTCATGTTTAACGTAGAAGCATTTATGGTTTTATCAATGACTTCTCCCACCTGCCCTGTCTTTTTCACAGAAGCCGTTTTTTCTGTTAATGCTTTATTTACCATCGCAATATTTTCGGCCATAGTCGAAAGAATAGAAGAATCTTCCTTGATTTCGTCACCTGTCTCTTGCAGTTCGCTGTTCTTAAAAAATGATGAAAAAGCTTCACTGTTATTTTGTGCAAAACTTATATCTGCCTTTAACTCCGGCATCTTATCAGTTTTTACATTTTGCATATTCATATCATTATTTAACAACAGATTATCAAACTCCTTGTTTTTATTAATATCGGGTTGTTTCGGCTGTTGGTTTAATATATTACCATCAAAATCCTCCGTTTGATGGATAGAGTTATTAATTTCTTCTATTGTAGAAGTAAGGTTTTGGGTATTCTTATCAACTTGAGGAAGTTTCTGTTCCTCTGTTTCATTTTTTTGAATTATACCGCCATCATCTTGTTCTGCAGTGTTATCGAACTGTGCATTAATAGCCGATTTGTTATTTTTTTCTACCGGTTCTTTTTGACTTCTTTTTAAGTCTTCCATTTCAGAACGAAAGTCTTTATCGCCACCTGCTGATGCTGTTGTTTTACGCGGTTTTTCTGTTTGTTTTAAATTTGATACTGTTCCTGTTTCTATATTCATATCTGCTCCTGTTTATTTATTCGTTCCTGTTCTTCAATTTCTTCGTTTTTACGTTGAAAAAATCGTTGAACGCCGATTTCGGAAAATTGTTTCATTTCTATTTGTTTTTGCTCATAATCATACTCTTCTTTTAGCCGTTCTTTATGTTTCTCCAGAACTTTAACCCTCTGTTCCATATAAGTAAGAGTCATGAGTTCCTGATCAAGTATTTTTTGAACTTCCTGCCTGTGAGCTTCCAGTTCTTCCGCCTTATCCCACAGGTGATGCAAATATTTATCATAATACTCCATCAGTTTAAAATCCGCTACTCTTTTATTCTTTATAGTAAGTTCTATTTCCTCATTATTTCTTATAATTGCCTGCTCCGCTTCCGCAACTCTTTGCTGCGCTTCCTGTACGACAAGAAGCTGTTTTTCTTTTTCCCTGATCCTAAAATCAAGAACTTTTTGCAACCTGTAAGAAAAAGGCATTATAATTATCTCACTATATTTTATAATTATGACTCATATATGCTGATTTTGCGTACCTCTGTTTGTATGATTAATGCAAATTAACAAAAAGACAACATCAAAACAGAGTTTTTGTTTTGAAATAAAGCACAAAATATAATAAAATACTGGTAAGCAGTCAAACTGCAAATTATTCCTCCCTGATTTTTGTGATATAATTTAACTATGTTTACAGGGTTAGTAGAAGCGACCGGAAGTATTTCTGTTATTAACACAAATCAGATTACTATCAGAACATTTATAGCAAGAGAATTAAATGTTGGTGACAGTATTGCGGTAAACGGGGTCTGCCTTACTGTTATTAAGGCGGCAAATGATATATTTGAGGCAAATCTTTCACCTGAAACATTTAAGGTCACAAATTTTTCAGAGAAAAAGACCGGTGATACAGTTAATCTTGAACGCGCTATGCAGCTTAATTCCCGTCTGGACGGGCATCTTGTTTACGGTCACGTGGATACAACCGCAAAAGTTATTAGAATAACAAAGCATAATGAATTTTATACACTCACAATAAAAATACCTGCAGAATTTAATCATTACACTGTAAAAAAAGGTTCTATTGCTATTGACGGAATAAGTTTAACAATAGCAGACGAAACTGCTGAGGGCATAGAAATCGCAGTTATACCTCATACATGGGAAAATACAGCACTCAATAATCTGTGCACAGGCAGAAGTGTTAATATAGAATTCGATATAATTTCTAAGTATATTGAAAAAAACTTAATAATATATCATAATAAATCTAGGATTAATCTAAATTTTCTGGAAGAAAATGGGTTTGCATAATGGAAGAAAAACATATTCAATTTGATACAATCGAAGATGCTTTGAACGATTACAGGCAAGGAAAACCTGTAATTATTGCTGATGATGAGCATAGAGAAAACGAAGGTGACTTAATTGTTGCAGCCCAATATGCTACTCCTGAAATTATTAAATTTATGGCTTCTGAGTGTAAAGGGCTTATTTGTCTTGCAATCTCTGATGAAATTGCAAATAAGCTTGATTTACCTCAAATGGTATCTGATAACAATGAAAGCATGAGAACAGCATTTACCGTAAGTATTGATGCAAATGAAAAATATGGAGTAACAACAGGAATTTCGGCATTTGACAGGGCAAAAACAATAGAGGTCGCAATTGCTCCTGATGCTGTGCCGGGAGACTTAAGGCGTCCGGGACACCTGTTTCCGTGTACTGCAAAAAAAGGCGGTGTTCTTGCACGAACAGGACATACAGAAGCCGCTGTAGATATGGCAAGACTGTGCGGGCTAACAAACGCCGGAGTTATGTGTGAAATTATGGCGGATGACGGCACTATGGCAAGAAGGGATGATTTAGCTAAATTTGCGAAGAAACACGACATAAAATTTATAACTGTTGCAGATTTAATTGCTTACAGGCTGAAATCTGAACGGACAGTTACAAGAGAAGCCGAAGCCTTTTTGCCTACAGAATTTGGTAATTTTGAAATTATCGGATATAAAGATCATTTAACAGGCTTTGAACATGTTGCATTAGTAAAAGATGACGGCTCAGATAAAGTTCCGCTTATCAGAGTCCACAGCGAATGTTTAACCGGAGATATTTTCCATAGCCTTAAGTGTGACTGTAATGCACAGCTCCATCACGCATTAAAAATGGTTGATAAATATGGTAAGGGAGCTGTCGTTTACCTTCGGAACCACGAGGGGCGCGGCATTGGACTTATTAATAAAATAAAGGCTTACCATCTCCAAGAAGAAGGGTTAGATACAGTAGACGCAAATGTATCACTCGGTTTCCCCCCGGATTTAAGAAATTACGGTGTCGGTGCCCAAATAATTTTGGATTTGGGATTTAACAATTTCAAGCTTATTACAAATAACCCTAAAAAGATAATAGGTTTAAAGGGCTACGGACTTAATATTGTTGAGACAATTAATCTTGAAGCAGATATAACAGAATACAATAAGTACTATCTAAAAACAAAACAAGACAGAATGCAGCATACATTTAAAGGAGTTTTATGAGCGAAAATATTTACAAAGCAGAATTATTGAACCCGACAATGTATAAATTTTTTACAGGGGTTTACAATGATTTTAAAAATAAAGCTAAAACTGATTATCAGTTTGAATTGGAACCGCTCGATTATGAAGATTTTATCAAAGCTATTGATGAAAAACTTTTAAAATGCATATCGCTGCTTGAAAATGATATTCCCACGGGCTTTTTGGCTTATACAACATCCATATCGGAAGGTATTGAGCTTAACATGATACACTTTCTTGGTAAAGATGATAAAAATCAGAAATTTAAAGTCCTGATGGATAAATTTCTTGAACTTACGGAACAGGAACGGAAAAGGAAAGTGATTTGTTATCCTTTGCTTGGATCACAGGCCGCTTTTGTTTCAGAAATATCAAAATTTGGGTTTAAGTTTATTGGACAGGCTGTTTTACGTTTAAAAATGGGAGATGCCCAAAGTGAAAGAATACTTGAAAATGTAAAATTAAGTACTCTTCCTGCCCAGTACAAAATAACAGGCTGGTCAGAAGATTATCTACAACAAACAACGGAACTAATTCTGGAAGCTTTTAAAGATACAGCAGACGCACTTTTTGATACAAGATTTAGAAGTTATAACGGAGTCGAAGATATTTTAAATAAAATTATAGAAAATATTTACGGTGAGTTTTTACCTAATCATACAAGTGTACTGCTATGTGATGAAAAAGTTTGCGGTATATCATTTGCAAATCTTACAACCCCGCAAATAGCAAATATCCCCCTCGTTGGCATTGCTAAAAAACACCGCGGTAAAGGTTTCTCCAAACACCTGCTTCAAAGAACAGTGAGAAGTATTGTTGATGCCTCTAAGCTTGGAGAAAATGATTGCAAAGAAATAAACGTAACTACAGAAACTAACAATTACAGGGCATTAAAAATGTACAGACAGGTAGGATTTAAGGAAGATTACTGTTATCCTCAGGCTTACCTTGAAGCTTAGCTAAATAAAATTCCCCAGTAGTAATGAGCTAATAAAGCAAAACACACACCGTAAATTGCTCCGGCAAAGACCTGCAGCGGAGTATGCCCCAAGAGTTCTTTGAGCCGTCCCCCGAACTGTGCAACGTCATGCTTATAGAAATCCAGGATAATTTTGTTTAAGCAGGCAGCCTGCTTGCCTGCAGCTCTTCTTACACCAGCAGCATCATACATAACAACCAGGGCAAGTCCTGTTGCGAGTGCAAAATCAACAGAAGTAAAACCTGTAAGAATTCCTACAGGAACAGCCAGTCCTACTACACCGGCAGAGTGAGAGCTTGGCATTCCGCCTGTAGTTGTAAACAGCGTTAAGTCTATTTCTTTTTTTGTAATTAAGTGCAGTAAAAACTTTATACATTGCGCGGTAAATGCAGCAGCCAATCCTATTAATAAAGCTTCCATTCCTGTTCCGTATATTTTTGATAAAACCTCTAACAACTTATCCTCGCTTCCAGTCTATGTTCAACTATTCCGAGTATTTCTTCAAATACTTCTGATCCATACTTATCAATTATACCATGACCATTTTTAATTAATTCAATACACTTATTTTTTGCATCTTCAATTCCGTATAATGAAGTATACGTAAGTTTTTGTGCCGCTTTGTCTTTGCCCGTGGTTTTTCCCAGCTCTTCAAAAGAGGAAATCTCATCCATAATATCGTCATAAATCTGGAAAGCTAATCCAAATTTTAGGGCAAATTCATCAAACTCTAATTCTTTTTCCTCGGGAGCGTCAGTAACAATACATCCAAGCTTAACTGCAAGTCTGAATAATACTGCTGTTTTATGGATGTGAATATAAGATAGTGTTTCTTTTTCTTCACGTTCAAAATGTTTTTTTTCACTTTCAATATCAACTATTTGTCCGCCGATTAAACCGTATGCGCCCGCCGCTTTTGAGTACTCATAAATAATTTTCACAAGCTGATCTGATGACAAACCTTTTGATTTTTCAATAATAGTTTGTATTGCGTAAGTAATAAGGGCATCTCCGGCAAGTACAGCAGCAGCTTCACCAAATACTTTATGATTAGAAGGCTTTCCCCGCCTGAAATCATCATTATCCATACAGGGTAAATCATCGTGAATAAGACTTTGAACATGAAGCATTTCCAATGCACAGGCAGCAGGCAGCGCTTGCTCTATACTGCCGCCGAGAATACGTGTTGTTTCCAGACACATAACAGGGCGTAACCTCTTACCCTTGAGCGATAATGTGTATTTCATTGCTTCAAATATGGTTTTAGGATACTCGATTTCTATATATTCATCCAGTTTTTTATTTACCTGTTCAATTAATGTTTCCATCTTCTAATTCCTTATAAATATTTTGTTTTTGAGTATTTCTTGCAGAACTTCTGCTTTTTGCACTGATTTTGGCAAGTCTTTTTTCGCCGCTGTACTTGCTTCTTTTTTCTATTTTATTCCCCTCATACTTAACTTTATTTTTAAACTCCTGTGCTTCTTCTACAAAAGCAATGTAACTTTGATATCTGGTCGTGGATATTTTATTTTTATTGGCAAGCACACAGCAGCCGTCCTCGGAAATATGCAGGCAATCAGGATATTTGCAGTCATTTTTAAACGGTTTCATTTCAACAAAGAGATTATCAACGTCCCTCGGGTATAGAAAATCAAATTTGAGATTAGAAAAACCCGGAGTATCGATTATCCTGTACTTATTATCAATTTGTATAATTTCGCAGTGGCGTGTTGTGTGGGTGCCTCTCATAGTTTTTTTACTTATTTCTTTAGTTCTGAGAGAAAGAGCCGGATTTATCGCATTAATAAGGCTGGATTTCCCTACTCCCGACGTTCCGCATAGTGCAGAAGTTTTATTGCTTAGCAAATTTATTAATTCTGAAATCCCGTCATTTTCTTTTGCAGAGGTAAAAACTATCTTATACCCCAACGGTTGATATATTGATTTAACCTGGTTTAAAAGTGTTTCGTCAGAAATTAAGTCATCCTTGTTAAAGCAGAGAATCGGGGTGATTTTATAGTACTCTGCAAATGCGATATACCTGTTTAATTGCAGGTAGCTCAAGTCAGGTTCTTTAAGCGCGGAGACTATTATTATCTGGTTCACATTGGCAACGGCAGGACGCGGGATAAAGTTTGAGCGTTCAAGGATTTCTGTTATTGCATTCTTTTCAAAAAAAACGAAGTCGCCGACAAGTGGCTTTACACCTTGTTTCTTTAAGATTTCCCTGAGCTTACATTCGTGCAGAGCTTCATTAAAATACACATAGTAGAAATCCGAATGAATTTTAAAAATCTGTCCTTTATCCATAGGTTTATTGTAGCGCAATATAAGAAATTTTACCAGAAAGGACTATGTATTATTGTCCTCATTTTCCCATCTTTTAACATCAAATTTTAAATCTTTAACCCTGATGTTAAGAGTTTTTAAATAAGGTTCCAATTTTACAAGAAGCATAGCTTTAGACATAGCAAGCTCCTGTGCAACAATGGAATTTTCACAGGCAATTATCATAAGTCCGTTTGCTCCCATCCCCCAGGGACGGGATTTATCCTTGTATTTGCCGGCTATTTTTTTCCAGAAAGAATACAGGTTTGAGCGTGTAACGGCTTTTTTAATTTCTTTGTTATCAAGAAGTGAAGCAATTATGTCATCAGCAGATTCAAAATTTGTGTATAGAATTTTTTTCATTTTGCCTTTTTGTGATAAGATAAAACAATAATGAGTAATATTAATATTGATGATACCATAAAAAGTGCTTCTAAGATACTGATAACATCACATATTAACCCGGATGGCGATACTTTAGGCTCGATGTGTGCTCTTTATAACGGGATAAAGGAAAACTTTAAGAAACAGGCAGATATGTTCATAGCATCTAAAGTTCCTTATACCTACAGAGATTTGCCTTTTGTAAATCTGTCTAAAAGAGAGTTTGACAAATCCCTTGTGTATGATGTTGTTATAAGCGTGGATGTGGCTGCAAAAGACAGAATGGGTGAAGCAGTAGAACTATTTGATAAAGCCCGCTGCCGGATAAATATTGATCATCATAAAACAAATCACGGGTATGGAGATATTAATATCATAGATAGTGCGGCGTCCTCTGCTGGTATGATATTGTTTAAATATTTCCGTGAACATAATTGGAACATATCTAAAGACACAGCAGAGTGCTTATATATATCAATTTTAACGGATACCGGCGGGTTCAAGTATGAGAATACAACGGCAGAAACCCTTAAAATCGCCGGAGAGTTAATTACTCTGGGGGTTAATCCAAATAAAATTTACAAGTCTGTATATGAAACCAAAACGAAAGATAACGTTATGTTTCAAGCAGGAGCTGTAAGCAGAGCAAAATTTTGCAATAATGACAAAATTGCTTATATTACGATTTACAAAAAGGATTTGGAAGGCTATCAATCAACCGAGGACTTTACCGAGGGGCTGGTTGAGAAATTACGGACGATTGACAGCGTGGATGCCGCGTTTCTGGTAAAAGAAATTGATTCAAAAACCAGCAAAGTTTCTATGCGGTCAAAAGAACTGGATGTTGCAGAAATATGTGCACAATTTGGCGGCGGCGGGCATACGTACGCTGCGGGATGTGTTATAAAATCTTCTGTAAATACTTCTGTTAAGAAGATTTTAAACTTGATAAAAGAAAGAGTATGAGAAGATATTTAAAGGTTATAAAAAGTATAATTAAGTCAGTAATAGACAATGATTTTTCCGGCATGGCAGCAGAGATGGGATTTATGCTTATTATCGGGATTTTCCCTTTTGCATTGTTTTTAATTGAAGTTTTTAGCCGTCTGGGAAGGAAGTCTTTTGTCAATCCGATATTTATAGCACTGAGCAAAATTATGCCTAATGATGCCCTTGATTTAATAAGATCTGTAATAAATGAAGTTTCGTTCTATGAAAAGGGCGGACTGCTTGCCGTTATAGGGTTTATTATTACAGTGATACTTTCTACAAATGCAATGGCGGTAGTTTTAAAGGGGTTAAACAGGGCATATAAGGTTGAAGAAACGCGTTCTTTCATTTATACGCGGCTATTATCACTTACCATGGTGTTTGTAAATACGGCTGTTTTATTTTTAACAGTAAACCTTATTGTATTTGGGAAAGTTATCCTGAAATTCTTTACTACGTCGCTTGGTTTGGATATTGATATAGCAAATGCAATCCTTGTTTTAAGATGGCCTGTTGCCTTTTTAGCATTGTTTGTACTGGCTTATCTTCAGTACTATATACTGCCGGATTTAAGCGGGAAGGAACTTTTGCGGAGAAAAAGCGCACTGCCGGGAACAATATTTTTCTGCGTATGCTGGTTAGCAGGATCGTGGTGGTTTTCAGTTTATGTAAACAATTTACACACATATAATTTTGTTTACGGAACAATCGGTGCATTTGCTGTTTTAATGGTATGGCTGTATTATACATCTACGCTAATACTGATTGGCGGAGAGATAAATTCACAGCTTTATAACGTTTTAGAGCGAAAAGATATTATTTATGAAAAGAAAAGGACTAAACATAAGGAGGAAGATAATTGACTGACTGCATTTTTTGTAAAATAGCAAACGGTGAATTTAATACACCGTTTATTATTGAAACTGATGATTACGTAGTTTTTAGAGATATTAATCCTAAAGCAGATACCCATGTTTTAGTTGTTCCAAAGCAGCATTACGAATCCTTGACTGAACTTGAAGATGAGTCTCTGCTCGGAAAACTGCTTGGCGGGGTAAAAAAAGCTGCTAAGGAATTGGGGCTGAAATCATATAAAACGGTTATAAATACGGGAAAAGAAGCAGGACAGGAGGTTTTTCACCTGCATATACATGTACTATCTGGAAATATAAAAGGAGTGTAAAATGAGTGAATTTTATAAAGAAATTAATCCTGCGGGGTTTGGTATTGCAATAAAACAAAAAGAGGTTTTATTTTCTAAGCAATCTGACTTTCAAAAAGTTGAGATAATAGATTCTGACAGCGAGTTAGGGAAAATATTAACATTAGACGGACTTATGATGACAACAGAAGGAGATGAATACTATTACCACGAAATGATATCACATATACCGATGATGCACCACAAAAATCCTGAAACCGTACTTGTTATAGGCGGCGGCGACGGCGGAACTGTAAGAGAAGTTTTAAAACACTCCAGCGTAAAAAAAGTTGTATTATGTGAAATTGACGGAATGGTAATTGAAGTCTGCAAGAAGTATCTTCCTACTATTTCCTGCGGATTAAGCGATCCGCGTGTCGAAATTTTGGTAGAGGATGCTATTGAATATATTAAGGATAAGAAAAACGAGTTTGATATTATTTTAATTGATTCAACCGATCCGATGGGCCCCGGTGAAGGCTTGTTTACGGAAGAGTTTTATACAAACGTCAAAAATTCTTTAAAACAGGGCGGAATTATGGCAGCACAGTCTGAATCCCCTGTTGTTAACAAAAACGAAATAAAGAAAATGTATGCATTGCTCAAGAAGGTCTTTCCTGTATGTGCGGCATATACATCTCCGATACCGACATACCCCGGCGGTTATTGGGCATGGGCATTTTGTTCGGTTGACGTTAAGCCGTTATCTTACTATGCTGAGGATAGAGCTTCTGAAATTATTAAAAGTTGTAAAATCTATAATAAGGACTACCATAACGCAAGATTTGCGCTTCCTAATTATTTAATTGAATTAGTAGAAGGATAATTCCACTCATACATGAGAGAAAGCATGTTTCCCGCTCTCCCTTCTGGAGAGCGGCAGAGGTGAGGGGAAAACATTGTCACCCTGAACTTGTTTCAGGGGCTTATCGGCAGGAAGTATACACGCTCTATTAGTAAGTCCGTAGGATGTCCGCAACAATAAATGTTTCGGTAATCAAAGATTACCAAAACCTACATCCTAGCGGGTATAACAAATTACACAATACTACCGGAGAAGAAGTTGGAGTAATTAGATTTCATGTTGGAGTATAGTAGCTCCATGTTTGAGAAATTGTTTTCAAGCATGGACTTGTAGAAATCGACCTTAGAGGAAGCAATCTGTGTTTTGGCACCTTGCAGAATATTAGTTTCAGCAATAGTGCCGGAAATTTCGGACCCAGATTCTACGTAGGAGAGAGCGAGAGCGGTAGCAAGCTTACCGGAAATGAGACCGTCGCCATCGATGGATATGACACATTCGTCAGAGATGGCGACGGTGATGCCGTATTAACGATTTGGTTTTATTATTTGAATATTTCGTGATTCCGTAATATCATGACGTGCATCTTTTATTACAGTTCTGTGTTCTTCTGACAAACTTAGTCCGTTGCAGAGCCTGTCAATAAAACCGTTATTAAGTTTTACTGCTTTATCAAGGGCGCCTATATCTTCAAGAATATCTTTAATGTCATCAAAATCGTAACTGAAAGATTGTTTTGACTGGTAGATCATAGTTTCTCCGGTAAGAGCTCTAATCGGTTCTCCGCCCAAATCAAAATAAAGCTTAAATACTGATTTTAAATCCTGAATTTCTGCCTGAAGTGTCTGAATAGTCTGTTGTATTCTTAAATATCTGTCAAACAGATAGTCAATATTATCAAGCTGCTTTGCCTGCCAGTCACATTTTTGAAGGTAAAGTTTTTTTAGTTTCGGATATGCAAGTGCAAGCCCCATTGTATCTGCCATTGCGCGGTGGTGGTTTACGAGTTCTACTCCGAAGGTCTTTGTAAGGGCTTCAAGTCCATGGGATTCTAATTCCGGACAAACTTCTTTAAACATTTGCTGTGTATCAATATGCTGATTTTTAAGTTTTTCTCCCGTAAACCTTATACATGCTTCATTTAAAAAAGAATAATCAAAAATGGCATTGTGGGCAACAATGGGGGCATCTCCTAAAAACTCAAGTATTCTTGGCATAACCTCTTCTTCTGTAGGTGCGTCTTCGACCATGTCCGGTGTTATACCGTGTATTGCAATACTTGATTTTCTAATATGCTGTTTAGGATTTATCAGTGTTTGAAACTCATCTTTAATTTTTCCGTTTTCAAGCCGGACTGCTGCAAACTCTATCATTTTTTCCCGGGTGTAGTCTAATCCGGTAGTTTCAGTGTCTAATACTATTTCAACAATTTTTTTTCTAACCATTATTACCCTTTATCATCCTCTACAGAATGATAGCATAAAAATAAATTACATGCTAATATTGGTAAAAAGGAGGATATTTATGAGTATTGAACTTAGGGATGATAATTTGAAGGAAGAAATAAGTTCCGGACTTGTTGTTGTAGATTTTTGGGCTCCGTGGTGTGGTCCATGCAGAAAATTAGGTCCTGTGCTTGACGAAGTTGCTGTCGAACTTGGAGACAAAGTTAAAGTTTGTAAGATAAATACAGATGAAAATATTGCTTCTGCACAGTATTATGCAATAAGTGCACTGCCCAGTGTTATTATTTTTAAAGACGGTGAGCCGGTTGAACGTATGGTCGGGCTTATGCCGAAAAGTACTATTATATCAAATATTGAAAAATATTTATAAAGAGGAGCCGCTCAATGAAAGAGCGGCTTTGTTCCTATTAAATATTATTTTCTTGCCTAATAAAGTTTTTGTGCCTTCTTCTCGTAAAATAGTTTGTCATACCTGCAACAAAGAAGCCCATAATCCCTATTCCAAAAAGATATGGGACGCCTGCTACTACAACTTTTTGCCCTGCAAGTTTTTTGAATTCTTTTGTAATATTTGTATTCCTTGATTTTGCAAGTTCTGCTGCCTTTGTTTCCAGTTCCTTAAAGCTTGGCGAGCTGTAATCTTTGTTGATAACGTCTTTGCAGCAGCCAAGCTTGCTTAAAAGTTTTTTAAAACCTTTGTCAAAAAGTTCACCGCCTGTTATTATGTAAAAACCAATAAGCGGAAAGCGTGAAGCCGTTTCTAACAGATTTTCTTTACCCCTGTCTGCGGAAGATCCAAAGTATCCCAATCCGCCAATCCCTACGCATGCTGTGAGCTGTCCCTTGCTCATTGCCAGTTTCCCGTTCTCTGAATTAAAATCCTGACTAAAGTATCTGTTTACAAAACCTGCTCTTTTAGTATTGTTTTTAAATAATTTATCACCCGGTGCAATTATAAACTCGCTTAATTTTTGTAATGTATTAGACTTATTCCCCTTTGCTGCCATTAATACGCTCAATCCTAGAAGGGCTCCATACACTGTTCCTGCTAGTCCGATTTTTTGTTTTGCGCTCTTTTCTACATGTTTTTGCTGCTCTTTATCTTCTTCGTTCTTTTCTAATGAGGCTATATTTTGAAAATCACTCTTATTGAAAACTTTTAGTGTAAATAAGTTCTTGAAGTAACTTAAAGAAAATTCCGCAAGAGGAATCAGCATTGTAGAAAGTGCGATGGCTGCTTTTATGGGAACTATTTTCCCTTTTATCTTTGAGGGCATTCCGCTCAGTTCTTTGAATGATTTAGCCACAAGTTCTTTTTCCTGATTATTGAGCCCCTTTGAAAAGATTTTTCTTGCAACTTTTTCGCCAAGTACAGCCGGCCCGAGGTACACAATAGCATTTTCGGATAATTCTAAAAATATATTTTCAGCTAAATCTTCTTTACTTCTTGAAAACGTAACTTTAGGCGCAAGGCAGGTGCCGGTATCCTGAATAAGTCTGGATGCTGACAAACCTGATGCACTTTCCTGATACGATACAAATTTTGATGCTGTTTTTAAGGGGTTGGATAATGTATTTATTAAACTGACTGACATAATTTTCTCCTTGACTAAAAAATAAACCTGAACATTTTCTGTACAGGTTTACTTTTATCAAGAATTTTATAAAGCAACCTGTACTAATTACAGGCGCCACCAAGAATTATTATTTAAATGTATATTTGTGTATCTCATATTCAAATAGTTACACAAACAAGTATGTTTGTCAATATATCAAATATATATAATTATCCGATAACCGGCGCAACAAATGTTCTTGCTGCTAATTCTTTATCAAGCATAAACAAAGCTTGTGTATCATTACCTATTAGTTTTAATGTCGCAAGTACTCCGCCGACATTTGATTCCTCTTCTACCTGTTCTTTTAAATACCAATCAAGGAATGATAATGCGGCTCTGTCTTTAACTTCTTCTGCAGTATCCATTAGCGCATTAATACGTGATGTAACATATACTTCATGTTCCAGTACATGTTCAAAAACTTCTAATGGCGATTCCCAGTCGTGGCGCGGTTTATCAATTTGTCCTAACTCTACTCGTCCGCCTCTTTCTATTACGTAATCAAACATTCCCATTGCATGAGCGTGTTCTTCTTGAACCTGTACATCCATCCAGTTTACAAATCCCTGCAGATTTTTATCCGCAAAATATGCCTTCATTGATAAATATAAATATTCCGAGTATAATTCAGCATTTATCTGGTCATTAAATGCTTTGTTCATTTTTTCTGATAACATAAGAGCTCCTTTCTTTTTCTCTTATATTTTAGTACTTAAATTTTTATTGTTAATACTTTTTATGGGAAAGGTTAATTATTAAGTTTTGTTACAAAAGATTATCTTGTTGAAATTTATGTTTTTTATTTGACTTTATATATATGTAAGATATGTTAAGAGGATATTTAAAATGGCACTAGGTACATCAAGTTTTGGAACAATTCTTCAAACAGCATCATCGGAAAATAATTATACAAACGCAGTATCAAATGTTGAAAACTATTCACCGGTTATTGGGGCCGACAGTTCGACTGTTGAAACTGCAGGCTCTGTTGCCTGGGGCGGTTTTGATGTTTGTGAGTTTTCTACAACAACAGAAGTTGACTATTCGGCTTATGCTACTCCGCCTGTTGAAACGGCAGGTTCTATCGCCTCTGCTTCTGTAGGAGGATTTAGTACAGGTAGTATTTCAACAGGAACAGCGGTATCAACTTCTGCAGGTGCGGTCTCTTCAAGCGCTTCAACCGGAAGTTCGTGCTCATATTCATGTTAGTAAATTGATATCAGATTATAAAAAAGGGCTCTATTATTCAATAGAGCCCTTTTTTTATTATTTTTCATAATTAAAGTTCAGTGTATCATAATGTTTCCCTCCGTCATAATAGGTTGTCATTCTGAACGGAGTATAATCAATCAGCAGTAAATACACGGCTATATCCATACCATCTATAAATTCATAGTATTTTGTATAAATATGATGATTAATATTTTCAGAAGATGAGTATTTAATTATCCTGTTTGTTAAATCGTTGCTTATAACGCTTGTATCGCCGTTTGTATAATGGCATAAGTTGGGATTATCCTCAACATCTATGCTTTTGCCGTATTTCTTTTCATCCAGTTTAAAATCTTTGTTTGTTTTAAATTCAAATATTGTTCCGTTTCTGCCATATAGTTTGAGTGATAGTCCGCACGGACCGGAGATTATTTCATAAATATTGTCTTCAATTTGTATAATTTCCCTATCGGAAATGTTTACATTGATACTCCATATATTCTTGTTTGTAAATTCTTCATCCCGGTTTACTAAACTGTTTTTGCAATTATCTATTGATTTTGACAAATTAATATCATAAATTTCCCTGATATCATTTAATTTAGGAAATTCATTTTTTTCAAAATCTATACTGTGCCCGTCAATAACCATCAACTCATCTGTATTTGTCATAATATACTTCCTTCCTAGTTTATATACCACATTTTTAATAATTTATATCACCTAGTTTATAAGTTTATTGTATTCCTTCCTTCTCTCTGGTATAATCTTCATAAAAGGAGCAGGATATGTCATTATCAGTGCTAAGAGAGTATATTTCAGTAAAAAATATTCTAGTTTTTTCATTAATTCTGGTTGCATTGTGGTTTTTGGCGCAGGTTAGTAATGTTATTATGCTGTTTTTTGCTTCATACGTTATTGCCTGTTCTTTCAATCCTATTGTTAATAAACTCGCAAAAAAAATGAAGCGTTCGCTTGCCGTAGCACTGGTACTATTGGGATTGGTTATTGTACTCTGTATTCTTTTTATTCCGGTAATGCTTTCTTATGAGCAAATTAAAATTTTATTTCAACACCTTCCCGAGCATTTTATAAAGTTAAAAAATTATCTTATTAATATGAAAATTCTTGGTTATAGTTTAACCTCTCTGATTGATGCGTCCTCCCTCTTTCAGCATGCTTCCGAGTTTGCTTCGGATTTTGTGAACCGTTCTATAACTGCAACAATCGGAATTGCGTCTGCGCTTGTTAATTTCTTTGCGTTTTGTCTGATTACTTACTATTTTATGCTTGACGAAGCATACATAAAAGAGTCTATAGTAAAATTATTTCCTAAAAAAGATGGTAAAAATGTAGGAGATATACTTGAAACGATTTCTAAAAAAATCGGCGGTTATGTATTTGCCCAGGTTGTTACAATGGCTGCTGTAGGCTTTATCTTTGCAATGGCATTGTTATTAATGCGTGTTGATTACGCTTTAATCTTGGGTGTTATAACCGGTGTGCTTGATATTGTTCCTGTTATAGGTCCGCTGATTGCCTACGTAATTGCAATTGCTGTATGCTGGCAGATGGGGATGCCTGTACTTATTGGTATAACTTTGGCCTTTATTTTGGCACAATGGGCTGAAAATAATCTTCTGCGGCCCTATATATTTTCAAAATTCATGGACTTGCATCCGCTTGTAATATTTTTCTCATTGCTTGTAACGGCAAAACTTCTTGGGGTTATCGGAGTGATTTTTGCTCCTGCCATAGCAGCAACGGTTTGTGTTTTGGTCGACGAATTGTATATAAAGAATATTAATAATAATGATGTGTAGTACAGATGATAAATTATTGTACAAACCGGCAAGGGCAGACAGAGCTTCTTATAATTTAGTAATGGGCTTCCCCGGGCCTGAGAGTTTTGCATTATCGTCACTTGGTTATTTATGGCTTAATAAGCTTATGCAGGAAAGAGATGATATTAATGTTTTTTCTGCAACGGAGGATACTATTGATAAAATGACATTGCCGTCATCAATAGATGCAATTTCTTTTTCTGTTTCTTTTGAAATGGATATTATGAGTATTTTTACTATTCTGGAAAAACTGAATATTCCTGTTAGGGCTATGGACAGAGAAAATGTACTTGTGTTTGCCGGAGGCCCAGTTATTACTTCAAACCCTGCACCCTTTGCCGGTTTCTTTGACTTCTTTTTGATTGGGGACGGAGAAGAGCTTTTAAACAGTGTTATGGATGTTTTGACTGTTAATAAAGGGCTTAAAAAAGAAGAATTATTAAAAAAACTTTTGCAAATAGAAGGGGTTTATATTCCGGCTCTCAAAAATAAGGCAAATAAAGTTACGCATAAAGTGAGTGATTGTGTTTTTACACCTGTTATAAGCAGCAGGGCCTATTTTAAAGACACTTTTATCATTGAGGTTGAGAGAGGGTGTTATAACCGCTGCGGCTTCTGCCTTGCTTCATATTTAAATCTTCCCGTGCGGTTTTTGCCATATGAGGACATTATAAATAAGATTGATTTAGGGCTTGGATATACAAAAAATATAGCGCTGCTTGGTGCTCAAATAAGTGCGCATCCTGCTTTTGATAAAATATGCAGGTATGTTATTTCAAAAATTGAGAACGGACAAGATATTAATCTTAATTTTTCTTCTTTAAGAGTTGATGCTATTACTCCGGAGGTTTTACATCTGCTAAAGCTTTCCGGACAAAAAACGTTTACAATTGCTATTGAAGCGGCGACCGAAAGGTTAAGAAGTATAATAAATAAAAATATTAGTGAAGAACAAATATTTAATGCTGTAGAACTTGCTGCAGATGCCGGTTTAAAAGGAATAAAATTTTATTGCATGATTGGTCTCCCGTGTGAACAGGAGGAAGATGTAAAAGCTTTTATTGATCTGGGGCGGATGTTTAAAAAAAATTATAAAAGTCTGGATATTATGTTTTCCTTTTCATCATTTATTCCAAAGCCGCATACTCCTTTCCAATGGACAGCCAGAGAAACGACATCCTCACTTGAAAAAAAAGAAAAGTATCTTACTAAAGAACTTGCCAAAATAGGTGTGAAGTCTAAATTTACAAGTTTTAAATGGGATTATTACCAGACTCTTATTTCCAGAGGTGATGAAACTATTTCATCCTACCTGTATAGAGTATATCAGCTTGGCGGAAAGCTTGGAGCGTATAAAGCGGCTGCAAGAGAGTTAGGCATTGATACTGATTATTTTGTAACAAGACCATTTTTATTTGAAGAAAGATTACCGTGGGATGATATTACGATCAAAAAACCTGGTAAAGAATTCTTAAAAAAAGAACATAACCGGTTGATGAATATTTCGGGTTTGGAGTAAAATATAACCTGAGGAGAGTAATGTATGAGACAAAGACCAAAAGAACAAGACCCTAATATCAGAAGAACTAATTTTGAGCCGGTAGAGGAAAATTTTACACCCGAACAGGCCAGGCTGGAGGCTGAAAGATGTTTACACTGTAAAAATCCGCAGTGCGTAAAAGGGTGCCCTGTAAATATCAATATTCCTGATTTTATAAAGGCTGTTAAAGAAGATAATTTAAAACTGGCAGGTGATGTTATAAGACAAACTTCAATGCTGCCTTCTGTGTGCGGAAGAGTTTGTCCGCAGGAACGTCAATGCGAAGGGAAATGTATATTGGGTATTAAAAGCGAGCCGATAGCTATAGGGGCATTAGAACGTTATGTCGGTGATAATACTTCTGCTGTTACACCTCAAATTATTCCTACAGGTAAGCGGGTTGCTATTGTTGGTTCCGGATGTGCGGGAATAACAGCCGCTGCCGATATTAGAAAGGCGGGGCATGACGTTACTGTGTTTGAGGCGCTTCATGAATTCGGCGGTGTTCTTCGTTATGGAATTCCTCCGTTTAGACTTCCCAGAACTGTTCTTGACAGAGAGATAGATACCCTTAAATCTATGGGGGTAAAATTTGAAAAGAATGTTATTGTCGGTAAATCAGTTACTCTTGAACAGTTAAAAGATGATGGCTTTGATGCAGTGTTTATTTGTTCAGGCGCAGGACTGCCCAAAATGCTGGGTATTCCGGGAGAAAATCTAAATGGTGTTTCTTCGGCAAATGAATTTTTAACCAGAGTGAATTTAATGCATGCAAACGATCCTAAAACGGCTACTCCGTTAAAAGTCGGAGAAAAAGCGGCTGTAATCGGCGGCGGAAATGTTGCAATGGATGCGGCAAGGACTGCTGTAAGAGTAGGGTACAAGACAGTTTATATAGTTTATAGGAGAACTGAAAAAGAACTTCCTGCAAGACTTGAAGAAATTCGTCATGCTAAAGAAGAAGGGGTTATTTTTAAGTTCCTGCTTGCACCGCACGAGATACTTGGAGAAAACAGCTATGTTAAATCTATGAAGTTTGAAATCTGTGAACTGGGCGAGCCGGATGAGTCGGGCAGACGTTCACCGGTTGGTACGGGTGAATTTATAGATTTGGATGTCGATACGGTTATTGTAGCATTAGGTACCGGACCAAACCCGATTATTCAAAAATCGGCAAAATCGGAGGGGCTTGATTTTGAAGTTGACAGAAAGGGGTATTTCGTTGTTAATCCTGATACCCGCGAAACTTCGATACAACATATATATGCAGGCGGTGATGTTGCACCTGTTGGCGAGTCAAATGCTATAAACGCTATGGGAGCAGGTAAAAAAGCGGCTAAGGCAATTAATGAATATCTGGCTACGCTGTAGCTGTTTGCTGCGTTGGAATAAATACCCTTACACCGTCTCCATATTTAATATTGTTTTGAATGTGGTCTGATACGGCGCCGCCATTTCCTGTTGCAATAAAGACATGCCCGTGTTCATTGCTATAGTTGCATACACCCTGCGGATAAACTACTACCGAACCGCCCGGAAGGCTTTTTAGTTCTTCTGCATTTTTTACGGTGATTTCTGTAAAGTTTTTATCATTAGCAAGAACATTAGCCCTCGTATAAGCATGATCATCTCTTTTGGCATTTATATTGTATTCTTCTAATGCATTATTAACGAAATGGGCGCACCTTCCTGTTCCTCCTGTTGAGTGGTTAATTGTATATTTTGCAAGATTGTGACCGAGTTCTGCATTATAGGTGACTCCTTTAGCTTTAAGCTGATCCGCGAAACTATTATCATTTTTTTCAACAGTTTGTAATAAAGTTGATTTTCTGTTACTGTATGCAGAAGTTGTTGTCGTTTTAGTTTTGTTATTTGATTTGACCCTTGCTATTGTTGTTAAACTACCGAAAGATATCGATGGCAGCGCTGGTATTGTTGATGCCATTACTGATTCTGTTAATTGGCTTAAGTCAATTTTAGGCATAGGAAACATCTGTGACAGGTTGAAATTTAAGTTATTAAATAATTGTATTTGGAATTGGAAAGGATTAAACATTTGCGGGAAAAAGGAATTTGTAAAATTGAAAAATGAGAAATTTGCAGGGGCAAATCCTCCGCTCATACCAAAATTAAAGAGTCCGGGCATAGTTGTATAGCCCGTGTTTCTCTGCTGGCATGTGCAAGTAGGATTGCATTGTGCCGGATACCTGTTGAGTGTATAATTCGTTACATTATCATAACTCATAGTATTACAAATTCTCCTGCTTATATATATAAAGTATATAAATGCTAAATAATTGCCTTTTTTTTGATTCAATTGTTAACATTTGTAAATATTGATTTGATTATCTATTTAGGCTAATTTATAAGTATGCTGTCAAAGTTATTTATAAAAAATTTCATATTAATAGATGAACTTCTTCTGGAGTTTGATAAGGGACTAAATATAATAACAGGTGAAACCGGAGCCGGTAAAAGTATTATGATTAATGCGATTGATATAGCTCTCGGTGCTAAGGCTTCTAAAGAGTTAATTAAATCAGGAGAAGCTAAGTCGCTGATTGAATTAACAATCGTTAATACTGAAGGTAAATTAGCAAATTTCTATGAGGATTACGGTATAGATAATCTTGGCGATGAGCTTGTTATAACAAAAGAAATAACAATGTCAGGTTCAAGGACTAAAATTAACGGCAGTATGGTAAATCAGGATGCTGTTCGTGCGTTAAGAGAAATATTTGTCGATATTCATTCCCAGCATGAAATGTATACTTTTATGAAGCCCAAATGCCATATTACACTGTTGGATAATTATGCAAGGGCTACACTTCAAGCACATTTGGACGAATATCATCTTGTCTGGCAGAATTATTTAAATCTTAAAAGCCGTCTTGAAAATGTAAAGAATTCTAATACTCTAACAGAAGCGCAAATTGATTTTTTGAAGTTTCAAATTAAAGAAATTGAGGATGCGGATATTAAATCTGAAACAGAGGATGAGGATTTAACCAACGAAATTAATATTCTTGAAAATGCTGAAAAACTTAAAGAGTTATCCGGAGCAATTTCCTGGGCAATTAGTAATGATGATGAGTCAATACTTGAAGGCTTAAGCAAGGTGAGGAAAAATCTTTCTTCAATAGTAGCACTGGAACCGTCTTTGACTGAAACAGAAACTGAACTTATTAATGTCATGGAAAGTGTTAAAAATATTGCATCTGTTTTAAGAGACTATTCACAGTCTCTGGATAACGATACAGAAAGATTAAACCTGCTGCAGGAAAGACTGTTTTTGCTTGATAAGTTAAAAAGGAAATACGGCGGCTCTCTTTCCAGTGTAATGGATACTTTATTTGAAGCTCAAAAGGAATTGTCATCTGTTGAAACTAATGAAGCCGATGAGTTACAGTTGGAAAAAGATTTACAAATAACAGTAGAAAAACTTAAAACGTTAGCTGCTGTTATTACAGAGCAGCGTAAAACTTATGCCGAAGTTCTCTCTTGCATGATTTCGGAAAAACTGGCAGCGCTTGAACTCCCTAAAGCAAGATTTTTAATTGATGTTAAACCGGCAGAATTAAACCCTTCAGGTGCAGATGATGTTGAATTTCTAATATCAACAAATATTTCAGAACAGCCCAAACCGCTTGTAAAAGTTGCGTCTGGTGGTGAAATATCAAGGGTTATGCTTGCTCTTAAAGTTATTTTTGCACAAAGTGATAATATTGATACTGTTATTTTTGATGAAATAGATACCGGAATATCCGGTAAAGCTGCTCAGAGTGTTGCTGATGAAGTTAAAGAGCTTGCGAAATACCGTCAAATATTAATGATTACCCATCAGGCAATAATTGCATCGCGTTCTGACCGTCATTTTTATGTTTCAAAATCTCAGGATAATTCAACTAAAATATCTGTCAAAGTTCTTTCTGCCGAAGAAAAGATTAATGCTGTTGCAGAACTGGCCGGCGGTGTCCTCTCAGATGTATCAATTGAGTTTGCAAAAACATTAATAAATTAGGCTAAGCTTTTTTTCCAATGTATTTTTTATTTATTAACGTAATCTTTAGATATAAACTAAAGGAGGTTAATAATGAAAAAGATATATATAATTGCAATCCTTATTATTGGTGCCGGCGCGGCTTATGCTTCTTGTTCTGTTGACGGACTGGTATGTACAGCAAGTGATGCGGCTTTGATAAGAGAACCATATAAACCAATATACCAAAATTATGATAAAGCTGCAGATTTTGCAGGTCAGCCTTTTATCCGCCTTGCACCTGCGGACAGGAGTAATGTAGAGAGAACTTTTAAGGACCATAACCAGTTGCAAAATCAAAAACAATATAACTCTAATTGTCAGTTTGGAGTCTGTTTACCTTCCGATATGCAGAATAATAGTATGCAATAATCTGTTACATTCCCATTGATGTTGGAATGCCGGTTTTTACGGATAGTTTTGAGGCAATGCCGAGCCCTATCCCTGCACAAAGGTATGTTAACCAGGCAAGGAAATAATTTTTCTTTAATGCGCCGAATTTAACACCTTTACCTGCAAGCGTTTTTTGTGCGGCTTTTATTCCTCTTATGGAGGCAAGTCCCTCCTCAATGATAGTTGGCGAGTATGCTAAAAATCCTAAAGTACCGGCATTTTTTTCAATAAAAGTTTCTTTGTTTGTATTAGAATTCTTTTTTATTAGATAGTTGAGTGCAATAAGAGCGGTTGGTACAGCCGCTACATAATTTCTTGATTTTTGCAGCATTTTTAATACGGGGTTCTTTGCATTTATTGCGTGTCCGAGTTCGTGCTGTATTAATGAGGGTTTACCGGTCGGAGCAACAGCTACTTTTGCGCTGTCTGCATAAAATGCATTTTTACCGGCTGCAACTTCTCTTAAATCGTCGATTCTTATTCCGCTTTTTTGACTGACTCTGTTAATATTTTCAGGGTTTACAAAAAATACGTCAACGTCTAATTTGTTTTTATTTAGCATGGATTTTGTTACTTCAAGAACATTTGATGGTGTTGTATACTCTTTTCCGCGCATGAGTGCTTTTGAGGCTTGATTTGACAGCAGGTTTATGCCTTGTGATGCAAGAAATAACCCGCCGATAGAGAGTAAAGGATTCTCTATGACTTCATCAAGCCTTTCGTATGTGTTCTCCGCCTGATTATTATAGTACGGATTATAATAATTGTAACCTACACTTTGCACCATAGTACTACTATAAAACACATGAATATAAAAAATTGCTTTTTTATCGGGAATTGTATATAAAAATTTACAAAAATATAAATAGAGTTCATTTTTAAGATATAATTGTTGTATGAAAAAAGTACTGATATTGGGAAAAGGCGTACAAGAATATTCTCTTGCAAAGTACCTTTCTAAAAATAACGAAGTTTATGTATGTCCTGGTAATCAAATAATGAGTGAGTTCGCTGTTTTGGTTGATATACCGGATTATAATCCTGCTAATATTGCTGAATTTATTGAGAAAAATGATATTTCTGTAACAATTCCTGTCGATAAAAATGCACTAACCTCTGAACTGATTTCTGTATTTACAGAAAAAAATCTACAGGTTTTCGCCCCTGCATTTGATACTTCTGTGCTATTTAATGATAAACTTTCAATTATGAAGCTGCTTTATAAACTTCGCATCCCCGTTCCTAGGTTTGCATCTTTTGATAAGGCAGGAGCGGCTTATGAATATGTAAAAAATGCAAAAATGCCGTTGATTATTAAGTCAAATTTGAAGGAGTATGCTACGGTTTGCGTAAATGATAAAATTGCAAAAACTGTTGTTGATGATTTGATTTTTAATGATGAAACTGTTCTTATTGAAGAATTTTTGTACGGAAAAACTTTTACAATTTATTTTGTTTCTGACGGGTACAAAGCATTGCCAATGGGAACTGCCTTAAATTATAACTATTCATTAGAGGGGGATGGCGGAGTTCTAACTAATGGTGTTGGTGCGTGTTCTCCTTTTTATAAATTAACAGATGCCCATATTGATTATCTTACATCAACTATTGCTAATTCTATTATTGAATACTTTGAACAACAGGGCAAGCCGTTCATTGGTATATTTGGTATTGAGTGTGTTTTTACCGGTGATGAACAGCTTTTTGTAACTAACTTAAAATACTTTTTATCAGATGCCGACGCTCAGGGTATTTTAGCACTTCTTGATATTGATTTTATGAAAATTGTTGATGATTGCTTAATGGGTATATTTGCAGATGTTTATGATTATATCCCGCAAAAAGATGACAATGCTGTATCTGTTGTTATATCTTCGTACAAAGAAGGTCAAAGTATTGAAGGCCTAAAAAATCTTGATGATGAAACTTTAGTAGCGTTATTTCCGCTTACAAAAAATAAATATTTAGAGTATGAAACAGTAAAAGGAAAAAATCTTATTCTTACATCTATAGCGGGAACTATATCGAGAGCAAGAGAAATCGTGTATTCCGAGGTCGGGGATATAAATTTTGAAGGAAAATTTTACAGGAAAGATATTGGTGCAATATTATCAGGAAACAGAGGTTTAGTATGAAGATAGAGGCATTTAATCTCGTTAAGGTATACGGGGACAGGAGTGTAGTAAATGACGTATCCTTTTATATTAATAAGGGTGAAGTTGTATGTCTCCTCGGTCCGAACGGAGCAGGTAAGACAACAACATTTTATATGATTGTCGGTTTGGTAAAACCATACTCCGGAAAAGTTGTGTTTAACGGTGAGGATATTTCTGCCTGGCCTATGAATTTGAGGGCTAAAGCAGGAATAGGATATCTTCCGCAGGAAACCTCTATATTCAGAAAACTTACTGTAGAGGACAATATTAAGCTTGTATTGGAAATGAATGATAAGTTAACCGGTGATGAGAAGAAGCAAAAACTGGAGGATTTATTAACTGAATTCGGGGTTGCAAAGTTAAGAAAATCACAGGCTATATCACTTTCAGGCGGTGAACGCAGAAGGGTGGAACTGGCAAGAGCCCTTGCCGCAAGTCCTGATTTTATTCTTCTTGATGAACCATTTACCGGTATTGACCCTATTGCTATCGGAGAAATTAAAGATAATATTAGAAAACTTTCCGAGGATAAAGGTTTAGGGGTTTTAATTACGGACCATAATCCAAAGGCTACATTATCTATTACTGACAGAGCCTATGTTATTTTTGACGGAAAAATTAAAATACAGGGAAGAAGTGAAGAAGTTGCTGTGGACCCTGTAGCTAAAGAGTTTTATCTAGGGAAGGACTTTAAATTATGATAAAAATATATGATAAATATATTTTTATGCAGGTGCTTATGGCAACCCTTGTTGCTATAATTCTTTTTACTGTTATATGGATAGCGCCGGAAATGCTTTTAAATACTATAAAGAGAACTATAGAAGGAGTTTATACACCTCAGGTTGCTGTTATGGTTCTGGTTTGTGAACTGCCTAAAATACTTGGTAAAGCATTCCCTGTAGGGCTTTTGCTCGGTACTTTGTTTACGTTTGATAAATTAAGCAAGGATTTTGAATTAACAATATTTCGTGCTGCCGGAATGTCTTTTGCACGTATAATTGCTCCTGTCGTTGTTTTATCTGTTATTGTTACATACCTTTGTTTTATTACTTATGATAAACTCATTCCTTATTCATGTAATAAATTGAATGAAATAAAAGGTGCAAATCCTGTATCTCAGTTTGTTTATATCCAAAAGGATGTAGATAAGCACCCGCTGGCAGGTATTATAGTCTCAAGATATAATAGAGATTCAATGGAAAATATTATAGTCCTTGATTTTGCGGATAAAGTATACAGTGATATGCACCCGCTTACAAATATTCATGTTGCAGAGACAGGGTATATTAAAGATAATAAATGGACTCTTAAAGATGTGACTTCTTATGCTATTTCAACTGATGGTATATTTGAAGAAATTTCCAAATCCGATACGTTTGTCATTTTAAAAGGTGTTGAGGCCGAAAACGCTAAAATTTTAATGGATTATTCTACAAAACGTGATAGAGAAATAGACAATGCTGATTTGAAAAAATATATCAATCTGTTAAAATCTGAAAATCTCGATGAAGAGTATCGGCTAAATGCTAATAAATACTATCAGCGTTTTATTCATCCATTGGTTTGTATTCTTCTTGCTCTGATGGGGTGTATTCTTGGTTTTTCACGTCCGCGTGAACGTTCGCTAGTTGGTTTTGTAATAGCAATAGGCTGTGTATTTATCTATTATATTACGCTGCCATTCTTTGATTTACTGGCAGAAAAAGGTGTTTTACCGCCTTTAATAGCGGCTTCTTTCTCTCCTATATTATTTGCAATTGCTACTTATAAGTTTTATCAGGCTAAGGAACTTGCTTCTGACACAGTACCGCTGTGTACTAAACTAAAATTATTTTTTAATAAATTTAAAAGGTGTTCTAATTGATGAAAAAAATATTATTGTTACTTATTTTATGCGCGGCACCATGTGTATATTCCCAGCCTGTTGTTGATTTTAACAATGGTATTTATCATATTGTTTTGGATGATAAAAAAGATGCAAAGCGTGTTGATTTCGTTACTGTTGGAGAATTAGAAACAAATAAGCGTATTCATCAAATCTCAAAATCAACTTTGACAATCAATGCCGGTTTTTTTGATCCAAATAATAAAAAAACAATTTCTTATGTCACCTCAAAAACGACTGAGGATTTAGACCCGTTATTTAATGAGTCATTAATCCAAAATCCTAAACTGCGGAACAATTTATCTAAAATTTTAAACAGGACTGAGTTTAGGGTCTTGGACTGCGGAATAAAAAAAACTTATGATATTGCTTCTCATGATTCGCCGCTGCCGGATGGCTGCTTGTTGCTAACGTCTGCACAGGGGGGACCTATGGTATATCCTGATTTAAGACTGGAAGAAGAGTATTTTATAGAAAAGGATAAGGATGGTAATGTTATTAGGGAATCTGCATCTGTTCTCCATAAAACCGCAAGAACCATAATTGGTTTAAAAGGCGGATTAGTGCATATTTTTATTATAACTAATGAGAATCCGATGACTATGTATGAAGTAAGAGAGCTTGTTGAGAGTTATAATCTGGATAAAGCTATGGCTTTTGACGGCGGCAGTTCTACTTCCCTTAATTATCTTGATAAAATAAATGTAGTTTCACTGGAAAATAATGGAAATGATACCGGTAGAAAGTTAAAATCGTTTATGATTTATCGCGGTGGAAATAAATAATAAAAGTTATACTGTTCGTTTATAAAAAAAAACTCCCTTTTATAACTAAAAGGGAGTTTTTTTGTAAGATTTAATTATAATTGTTCTTCAAGATTAACATCATCAATCAGCAAGAGGTAGATACATTCGCCTTGTTTTGCTTTATAGTTAACCCCGGGAGTAATAAGCCCTGTTATTAACCCGACAGTACAGCCGACAGGAATACCTATACCGAGAGCTGTACCAACTCTTGAAGGATCAGGTATAAATGCCATACTCAAGCCAACACCTGAACCAACAGCCCCGCCTGTGATGGTATAAAGAAGAACTTTTCCGAATGTAACCCATGCGCCTTCTGCAAGTCTGCCGTCTTTCGTAAACGGTTTACCTGTTATATCAATTACGCTGCCGTCCGGAAGCAGGATGTGTTTGAAGATTAAGTTAACTCTTGCTTTTTTGTTGAAAATTTTTGGATTTTGTATATCCATAATTTCTGCAACAAATCTTGTTCCTTCCGGAAGAACTTTTGTTCCTTCTACGGTATATAAGTCCTTAGGAAGGTAGAAGTTAACTATTTCTCCGCCTTTATGCTTTTTAGAAAGGAATTTTTCAGAGAATGCAATTTGAACTACGTTACCCTGGTTGATAATTTTCTTAAAATTAGTTTTAGTAACGGTATTATTAGGTGCTTGTCTGTGTACGCAAAGGTGCTCAACTCCTAGTACAATTTCCTGCGGTTCTTCGACAACGGGTTCTTCTGCATCACCTAAGTACTCATCTTTAACAACATTAAGCATATCAGATAGTTTTGCCAAAAGTACAGCTGCTTCTGCTCTGGTTAATTCTCTATTTGGTTCTAATAAAGCTTCGTCAGGGTGGTTTACATAAAGCCCGTAGCTGATTGCTTTCTGGTAAGAATATTCTGCCCAGCCCGGGATATCACCGGTATCTTTAAATGCATCAAGAACAGTCGGATCACTTGCTTGTTCTTTTGTTATATGGCTCATTAGTGATGTAACTTCGGATCTGAGCAAGTTTTTTTCTGCTTTAAAAGTTCCATCCGGATATCCATAAACAACACCTAGCTGTTGGCCTCTTAATACATCGTCATAGTAACTGTCATAAACTGAAACATCTGACATAGTATTCGTAATAGTTACGTCAAGGTTATCATTTGATAAAACTTTTAATAAACCTTGGACAAATTGTATTCTTGTAATAGTATTTTCCGGATTAAAGTTTCCGTTTTCATCAACAGGTAAAATACCATCTGTAACTACCTTGTAAATTTCTTTACTAGCCCAGTAGGAATCATCAATACCATATTGTGCCAATACCGGCAAAGTGTTTAGCCCGAACATTGCGGCTGCTAACATTGATGCTAATAACTTCTTCATATAATACATACCTCTTAAAATAAAATTCCATTTAAATTATAGTACGCTGATTTTTTTAATTCAAGAAAATAACTAATTCTTTACAATTTGACTTTGTTTTGATATATTTGAGGGGTTATGTTAGCCATAAATCAGCCAAAAATTTACAAAACAGGAGCCGCATTAGTCGTAAAAGCATTAAAAGATTCTTCTGTGACAAATATTTTCGGGTATCCTGGGGCAAGTGTGCTTGCTCTTTACAATGAGCTAGCTGATGGGCGCGAAATAGTTCACTGTTTGTGCCGTCACGAGCAGGCTTGTGTTCATGCAGCAGAGGGGTATGCAATAACATCAGGAAAATCCGGTATTGTTCTCGTAACCTCCGGCCCGGGGGCAACAAATACTGTAACTGGTATTGCAAATGCTTATGCTGATTCTACGCCCCTTGTTATCATAGCAGGTGCGGCAAATAATTCTAATGGTAAGGTTTTTCAGAGTGTTGACTTTATGTCAATGGTACAGCCAATTGTAAAAAAAGTTTATACACCGGAGCTTTCTGATAATATATACGGAATAATAAAAGAGGCGGTTAGTTTCTCTACAGAGGGAAAGAAAGGGCCTGTGCTTGTTTATTTGCAGCGTTCTGTTTTGGAAAGGCAGTTTGAATTTCAGGAACAAAATGAGAGTAATTTAAGTGCGGAGATTAGCCCTGATATCGATTTTATGGAATTGGCTTCTATGATTAATACGGCTTTAAATCCGGTATTTATTATTGGCGGCGGATGTAGAGATGCATTTTACGAGCTCTCTGATTTTCTTGTGAAAACTAATCTTCCGGCTGTTACAACACTGATGGGTGTAGGAAATGTTTCTGCACAGGTTAGTTCCAATTACGGCATGATTGGTGTCAATGGTTCTGAAAGTGCTAATTCACTGCTTTCAAACTCAGATTTAATAGTAGCTTTGGGGGTTGCTTTTAGCGACCGTACAATTTGTAAGTCCGGTATGTTTGCCGGCGGAACTCCTGTAATTAATATAAATACATTGCCATATACTTTTGATAATGTAAACATTGTCAAAGAAGTAAATTGTGATTGTGTTTTTGCAATAAAAAAACTTACGGAAGCCGGAGTGAAAGAACGTAAAAATTTTGCTTCTGATAATGTTTCTTTAAATACTTTTAGTAATCTATCCGGAATGGAAACGAGTGCGGTATTAAAATTAATTAACAATTATACGAAAACTCTAAATCCGATAATAATAACTGATGTAGGTCAGCACCAAATGCTTGCGGCTAAGAGTTTTGAGTTTGTTACTCCAAAGCGTTTTTTAACCTCCGGCGGGATGGGAACTATGGGGTTTGGGCTTCCTGCTTCCTGCGGGGTGCATTTTGCCATGCCTGATGACTATATTATTAATATTACGGGTGACGGTTCTTTTCAAATGAATATTCAAGAACTGGCGACGGTAAAAGAGTATAAAATTCCTGTAAAAATTTTCGTTATGAATAATGGTTATCTGGGAATGATAAGACAAATGCAGGAAAAGTTTTTTAACGGCAAGTATTATCAATCTAAGATGTGTAATCCGGATTTTATGAAAATAGCAGAAGGCTACGGTATTAAAGGGTACAGGGTTACCAATATTAGTGAATTAAACAGTTTAATGCCGGAGTTATTTGCATCTTCCGAGCCTGCTGTTGTTGACTGCATAACTAACGGGTATGAGAATGTTTAACCTGCTTTGATTATTACATGTTATAATTACCCTATGGATAATTATGTAACAGAACTGCTGGCGCCTGCAAAAGATAAAGAAACTGCAATTGATGCAATTAATGCAGGTGCTGATGCTGTATATATCGGTGCTGCTTCTTTTGGTGCAAGAAAAAATGCCGGTAATACTCTTGAAGATATAAAAGAAATTATAGATTATGCACATAAATATTATGTAAAGGTTTTTGTTACTGTTAATACGATTCTTACTGATAATGAAATAAGACAGGCGGCAGAACTTATTAAGCAGCTCTGCGAAATAAAGGCAGATGCTATAATTATACAGGATATGGGGCTCTTAAAACTTGCATGTGACGGATTACTGCCGCCGATACCTATACATATAAGCACCCAGTGTAATAACAGGACAAAAGAAAAAGTTAAATTTTTTGAAACTCTTGGCATTCCGCGTGTTGTACTTGCAAGAGAGTTATCAATTGAACAAATAAAAGAAATATCCGGATATGCTCCAAATATTGAGTTAGAATGTTTTGTTCACGGGGCTTTATGCGTCTCTTACAGCGGACAGTGTTATTTAAGCCAATACATAGGCGGGCGTTCGGCTAACAGAGGAGAATGCGCGCAGCCATGCAGAAAAAAGTATACTTTGTGCGATAAATACGGAAATATTCTTTTAAAAGATAAGTATTTACTTTCAATGAAAGACTTTAATGCATCTAAATATCTGGATGAAATGATAAAAGCGGGAGTTAAATCTTTTAAAATAGAAGGCCGGCTAAAAGATAGAAATTATGTTAAGAATGTGACCTTATATTATCGCCGGTTACTTGATAAATATAGTATTAAGACTTCATCAGGAAAGATTTTTACAAACGGTTTTGTTCCTGATATAAATAAAACTTTTAATAGAGGGTACACAACTTATTTTCTAAAAAAGAGAGAACAGTGTTTTAATTTTAATTCTCCTAAATCTATCGGGGAAAAATTGGGAAAAATCACGTATTCTGGGAAAAATTATTATAATATCAGCACAGTACAAAAACTATCTCCGCAGGACGGGCTTTGTTATTTTACTGATAAAGGGGAGCTGAAAGGTTTTGCGGTAAACAGGGTAGCCGGAGAAAGAATATTTCCGAACAATTGGTCAGATATTCCTGTCGGAACAATTATTTATAGAAATCAGGATGTTGAATTTGAAAAACAATTGTCCGCAAGCAAAATAATCAGAAAAATAGCATGTAAAATTACAGTAAAGGATGATTATTTATACACAATAGATGAGGATGAAAATAGAATAGTGCTGCCGCTTCCAGTTGGTGACATCCCTAAAAATCCTGATAAGGCAAAAGAAAATTTTGTAAACCAGCTTTCAAAGACGGGAAATACTGATTTTTATATAGAAGATTTAAAATTAGAACAGGAAATTAAATTTTATCCGGTTTCCAAAATAAACGAATTCAGACGTCTCGTTTTTGGTGAATTAATGAAAAAACGACTTGAAAAATATTTACGCAGACCTGATACTGCTGCTTTAAAAACAGCAGGTTATCCAATTCCCGCGGGGGATTATCATGAAAATGTTTATAATAAACTTTCGGAATCGTTTTATAAAGAGGCCGGTTGCAATATAGAAGAGTATGCGCCTGAAAAGTCTGCGCCGCGGGGAGAGTTTGAACTTATGCGTACAAAGCATTGTATTAAGTGGGCAATCAGAAAATGTAAATCACCGGAAGAACTGTTCCTGATTGATGATTGCGGTCAAAAATATCCGTTAAAATTTGACTGTAAAAATTGTGAGATGGTAGTACTTGCACCAAAAAATTAAAGGAGAGTTTTTTTATGAAAAAAATTGCTATAATAAACGGCGGAGATGTATTAGGTTCAATTATTAATTTCTTTAAAAATAAAGAGGTAGAAATAACTGCTGTGAGCGATATTGATAGTGAGGTATTTAAACTGAATAAATTTGATTTAGTCATTGTGAATTCTTCGGTAAATAAGATTGATAAAAAGATTTTCAAAGAAAATAAAGTGATTCGGCTTCACCCTTCGCTTTTGCCTGCATTTGATATTAATGAGCCGGTTAAAAGTGCTTTTCTGGCGGGCGTAAAAGTCAGCGGTGTAACTGTTTGCACCCTTGATAAGGAAGGGAGAAATGAAAAAATCATAGCACAATTCCCCGTATTAATTGATTATGATACTCATTTTGATGAGTTTGAAGAAAATATAAAAAAAACAGAAAATATGCTCTATCCATTAGTAATTAATTCTGTATTGGAAAATAAGCCGTTTAGTTTTAGCTGTGTAATGGGCGGAGGATGCAGCGGAAATTGTGAGGGCTGCAAGCATTAGAGTCTAAAATTTAATTATTATCCCGCTGTCTGTCATTTATGAATTTTTTTAGGTCACTTGAAAGATTAACAGATTGATGGATAAGCATATTATATCGTTTTAGGTCTCCGATATTCTCTGCTTCCGAGAGCAGATCTCTGTTTCCGTAAGGTGCAGCATTTGATGCTGTCTGATTATCTTTTTGTAAACTTTTACTGTCAATTTTATAAAGAACTGAATCCAGATTCATGCTGTGCGGATGCCCGTTTTTCCCGCAGAAATCCTGAACATTCATGTTTGCAGGCAGAGTATAAAGCCACCTGATGGAGTTGATATCATTTGGGGAAAGAGCAGTTACTCCGTATTGATGCGGGGTATACATTATATCGGTTTTATAAGGGGAGTGTCCCAGCCCGAGTCCATGCCCTATTTCGTGCAGTATTGTGTGATAAACTTCATTTTCCGCCATATATTTTTGGTGAATAATTCCGTCAGACAGCCCGATGGATACTTCTGCCCCGCAAAGTCTGCCGCTTGCATCATAATTTGTGTAACAATGTCCGAGTGCTGTTCTTTCTACACGTTTCCAATCAACGTTCATGTGTGATTCAAGTAAAACATTTGTAATTTTATACTGGAATTTTCCTCCGCTGGCAGAGACCCATGCATTAAGTGCATCCACAACCATTCTTCTGTATATAGGATCTTCTCCTTTTTTTGAGTAAAAATTCATAGGGGCAATATAAACACTTAATGGCATAATACACCATCTGATTAGTTGCCCGTTTTTTATACTGGAATTAAGATATGTTTTACTTTGCATACTTTTATTGTATAATAAATTAACAGCTTGGTAAATATAATTATGGGGGATATTTAATTATGATGAATATGATGAATATAGTAAAGCAGGCGCAACAATTCCAAAAGAAAATGAAAGATTTGCAGGATGAGCTTGCAAAAACGGATGTTGAAGTTGCTGCTGCAAACGGAGCAGTAAAAATTGTTTATACCGGACAGGCGCATTTTAAATCTCTTAAACTTGCAAAAAATGCAATTTCTCCTGATAATCCGGAAAGTGTTTCAGATGATACTTTGGAAATGCTTGAAGATTTGCTTAATGCCGCATTAAAAGAAGCAGATACAAAAGCAACACAGATATTTGAAGAAAAAACAGGTGCCATTGCAAAAGGGTTAAATCTCCCTAATATTCCGGGCTTGTTCTAGTATGATTTATCCTAAGTCCATTGCAGCTTTAATAGAACAGTTCCAAAAATTTCCGTCAATCGGGCAGAAATCGGCGCAGAGGATGGCTTTTCATATCTTAAAAATGCCGCTTTCCGAGGTCGAAAAGTTTGCTAATGCTATTATTGAAGCAAAGCGTAATACATGTACATGCGAAATATGTTTTAATATTTCAACAGAATCGCCATGCGAGATTTGTCAATCCTCTAAACGTGATCGTTCTATCATCTGTGTTGTTGCGGAAACAAAAGATCTTATAGCAATAGAAAAAACAAATGAATACAATGGACTGTATCACGTTTTGCAAGGGGTTATTTCTCCAATGGAGGGTATTGGAGTTGATGATATACGCATTAAAGAACTTCTAAACCGGCTTGTTGATGACAGGGTAAAAGAGGTTATTCTTGCGCTTAACCCTAATGTTGAAGGCGAAGCAACATGCCTTTACCTTACAAAATTGATAAAACCCTTCGGGATAAAAATATCAAGAATTGCGTTTGGGCTGCCTGTTGGTGCTGATTTAGAGTTCGCAGATGAAATTACTCTTGCAAAGGCTATAGAAGGGCGCCGCGATATTTAGCGGGTGTGCACCTCTATCAGCGGAGTAGTTAAGTCTCCCGGCGTTAGCCCCTGTCTTATCAATTCTTTTATGGGCTGTAAATATTCCTCCTCTTTGTCAAATTTTTCTTTTAATGAGTAATATGCAATTTCAATTAACTCTTTTGCTATATCTCTCACTTTATAGTGACCGAGTCTTGTTTTTAGCCCTTCTCTGGGAACACGGTATCTGAATTCGCTGATTTCCTCGTAGTCAAATCTTTCTAACAGTTCTTCTGCACTCTCTAAGGCGCTTGTATCGTACATTATGCCTTTGTAAACAGCTAATGCAGAGTAAATATATTCTTCCGGCACACTGTCGTGGTTTCTTATTTCAATAAAAGAGTTCAGCCTTATATCAGGGAAGGCAAGATTTGCGTGCAGTTTAAAGTCGTCTATTGTCGGATATAATCCTTCGTATCCGTTATCCATGAACTGTTTAAAATTAATTTTTCCGTTTACTTCTATAAGATTTTCCCCGCGTTGTATAAATATTACCGGTACTTCCATAAGAAAATCAATATAAGATTTGAAAAGATTTTCTTTTTGAAACTTTGTTCCAAAACCGCAGCGCTCATTATCAGTATTAAGCCATGCCAGAGCTCTGAAACTTTGATATCCTGTATCAACCCCGCCCCTGATTTTAGAATTTGCAAAGGCTGCAGTCATAAACGGTGACATTTTGTTTGCCAGATTAAATTTTCTTACGGCATCATCTTCATTTTTATAATCAATGCAAACCTGTATTCCTGCTGTTTCTCTCATCATAACATCTGATAAAATGCCGCCTAAATAATTTGCCATAACCCGGTATCTTCTTTTAGGATTTAGCGGTATGTACCTGTAAGTTGAAACAGGAGTTACACCATAGTTAAGAAGTTCTATTTCATATTGTTTTAAAAGAGGTTTTAGTTCTTTGTTAATCCTGTTAATTTCTGACTTTATTTCTTTTATATATTTCTTAGGCTCCAGGCTTATTTCAAACTGGCAGCCCGGTTCGATTGTTATTGTATTGTGTAGCTTTTTCAGACCGATTATATTAAGGTCATCAAGTATATAATCCCAGTTATCAATTCTTGCAAAGTCTGCCAGAAGTTCGCAAATACCCCATTCTCCGTAGTATGAGACGCTTCTGTAATCCTTGTTAGATACGGGTATCCGTTCGTATTCCAAACCGAGTTTGGTATCTGTTTTACAGCCGGATTGGAATAATTCTAAAATTTCTTCTGTTCTCAGTTTTTCTTTGCAATAGTTCACGATGTACTCCTTTTATTATTTTATCATTAATAAAATAACAAATAATAAACTAAAAACATTTACCTGTTTGTATTATTATAAATAGTATGAGTGATTACTTGCAAAGAGCAAAATTTTTCAGAACAAAAAAAAGATTAGGGCAGAATTTTTTAGTGAATCCTGATGTTATAGAGTCGATTTTAGAATTTGCTGATATCAACAAGAATGATACAGTTCTTGAAATCGGGCCCGGAATTGGTTTTGTTACGGAATTATTGGTTAAGCGTGCAAAAAAAGTTATTGCCGTAGAATTAGATGAAGACGCTATAGAAGTTTTGAAAAAGCTTGATGCTGCTAATTTGCAAATAGTACATAAGGATATTTTGAAAACGGATATTTCTGAATTATGCAAGGATGTGCAGGGAAAAATTAAGGTTGTTGCAAATATTCCTTATTATATTACCTCCCCGATTATAGCTCACCTGTTAGGAGAAATAGACGACATGGATAATAAAAACCGTAACTGTATTGATACGGTTTTATTGATGGTTCAGGAGGAAGTCGCAAGACGTATGACCGCGTATGCAGGTGCAGAAAATAAGGCTTATGGTTTATTATCAATACTTTCTCAGTTTTGGGCAGATTGTGAGATTGTTAAACTGGTTGGCAGACGGTCATTTTATCCGGCCCCAAAAGTTAATTCAGCAATTGTACGGCTCGACATAAGAGAAACTCCGCTGTTGACGTTAAGTGATTATAAACATTTCAGGCGTGTTATTAAAGCCGCTTTTGCACAGCGCAGGAAAACTCTAAAGAATTGTCTCTTGCAGGCAGCGTATTCAAAGAGTTATATAGAAGCCGCATTTAAAAAAGTAAATATTCCTGAGGATATAAGAGGTGAAAAGCTTTCTATTCAAAAATTCGGCGAGCTTTCAGAGGCGTTATTAAATGCAAATAAAAGTTAAAACTCCTGCAAAAATTAATCTCGGTCTTGAGGTCCTTGGAATAAGGGAGGACGGATTTCATAATATTGCAAGTATTATGCAAACGATATCCCTTTATGATTATTTAACATTTACTATAACGCCCTCGGACTCGCTTGAAATAGTACTTTCCGGCGAACGTCAGGATATCCCTTATGATAAAAATAATATTATTTATAAGGCTATAGACCTTTTTTACACCTCTGTTTCAGGACTAACCCCCTGTAAAATAAATGTTGGGATTGAGAAAAATATTCCTGTGCAGGCGGGGCTTGGCGGCGGAAGTTCTAATGCTGCAGGAGCATTGTGGGCATTAAATAAGTTATTGAACACAAATTTGCCGGAAAACAAAATGGATGAACTTTGTGCAAGGTTGGGGTCTGATGTAAATGTTTGTTATCATGGAGGAACTTGTTATGCTGAATCCCGCGGAGAAAAGGTTACACGTATTAATTCAGTATGCAAATCAGGGGTGTCAGTGATAAAGCCGCTAAACTTTGGCATAACTGCGCGGGATGGTTACTTAATGTTTGATACTCTTAATTTACCGTCAAAAGAGCCGGCTAAAGTTTTTGAATTGAAAAAAGCTCTTACAGCCGGAGTAGATATTACAGATTTAATTTATAATGATTTGGAAATTGTACCGCTTAAAAAGTTTGATATTTTAAAAACAATTAAGAAAGCTTATCCATCTGCAATGATGACGGGCTCCGGATCTGCCTTTTTTATTCTTGATGCGGCTCCGCAGATTAATCTGCCTGAAAACCGTTATCAAATATTTACAGGACTTGAATTTACCGGCACCGGCGTTTGTGAAGCTTAAGAATGAACAAGATTCCCTTTAATTAATCCTTTTAATTCATCAATCGAAGCAAGGATTGTATTAACAAAAGTACTCAACTGTTCATGCGTAAAGTCGCCCTGTACCAGCTGCAGTAAATCAAATCTTGTATATTCCGAGAGCAGCGATGATTTTTTAAGTGCATAAATTTTTGTGAAATTAATTTCAGGGCTTGAGAACGCTTCTCTTAATTCCTCCATGTTTTTGATTTCGTTATCAAGTTCTTCGCATAGATTAATTCTTTGTATACTGGTATTATTTATAATTTCATTTAAATTAGACTTTTCATCTGATATAACTTTTTGCAAAACGGTATAAGTCATACCTCTTATATAAGCGCCAAAGTCGGTTATATTAAAAATTTCTGTACCGGAGTTAATTAATCTAAGGTTATTTTCGCATTGCGGAATAAAGTTTGCATAATCGACTCTTGTACGCACCATATCTCCGGTTACCGATTTAACAAGTGTTGTATCAACACTGTAGTCATTAATTTGCGCTTTATTATCTTTTAGGATTAAAGATGTACTATCACAGTAGGCAATATTATCTCTGAAAGCCAGATCAAATCCGCAGACAGCTATTTTCTTAAACCCGAGCTGTGAAGCGCACATCAATGCATTAATTGTAGTTGTGCCAACTGCTGGATATGTTTTTATAAGACCTTTGTTTGCCAGTTTATTAACAAATTCTGTATTGTTTGAAAAATAGAAATAAACATCTTTCCATTTTTTTGAGTAAATAATATTGTCAGTTTTTATGTCTGCAATAATTTTAGTTTTTGATATAAAGTCAGAGCTGAGCGAGTTTAAATCTGAGCGGTTTATTGCATCAGCAAATACCGCAAAATCCGGCACTATTCCGTGCTGCTGAAGTGTAGACAGTGTTTTTGATATTGCAAAAATTACGAATTTATCTCTGTTAGCTTTGATTTGTTCAATATTATCTAAAAGCGATGGCCCGGCGGCCAGTATGAGCGCTGTTCCGCCTGTTACGCAGTTATCTAAACTGTAAAGCGGTTTAATGTACCGGTAAGAGGTAATATTATTAATAATATTTTTAACCCACGCTTTTGAAATTACTTTGATAGAATTAATATCGGCAATTTTTGACTTGCAGGTATTAAACAGCATATTAGATAGGAGAATAAGCTCTTTGGGTTTAATCAGCCCGTAGTTTTTAAGGTATAAAATATCAATTTTATCGTGCGATAAGTAGTGTTCTGCAATTTTAAGGCAGCACTCTTCGCAATTATTTGAAATATATACACGGGGATCTGAGAGAATGTGGGAAAGATCTACATTTTCCATAACAAATCTTAAAAGCTGCAAATCCGGTTCAAAGACAATAATTCTTGAGTTATATCTTGTATAAACTTCATCCAGAATATAGCCTAACCCGAGTCCGTATATTACAATAAAGTCTGTTTTCTGAGGCTCAGCTGTAATTGTATTTTTGCAAGTATCTATAACGCTTTGGACAGGATTTTCTATGTCATCATAAGGAAAATTTTTCTTTGCCAGAGCATAATCTCCGGATTTAGCAATAAAGCAGTTAAAATCTTTTGATGCCTCTTCAAAACTTATCGCAGAAAGTCTTTTCTTCAGACTGCTGTTAGAAAGAGCAGCCATATTAACATTAAATGCGCTATTCAATCTTCAATATCCTCTAATTTAATAAACGGACAAGCAATAATTGCTATATAAATATTATACCATAGAAGTTTCTTCTTTCAAAATATAATTTAATACGTAATTAATTTCATCTAAACTTTCAGTTGTAACGAGTATTGAACGGTATTTTGCAGCATTTTTAATTCCTGAGATATAATAAGGATAAAATTTTCTTACAAATTTTATTCCTACATTTTCGCCCCTAAGTTCTATTTCCGCGTATAAATGCTTTTTTAGTGCCTCAATTCTTTCGCCAGGTGATGGAGGCGGAAGAATTTTATTTGACTTAAAGAATTCTTCTATTCTGCCTATAAGCGTGATATCTCCCAGAGCGCCGCGTCCTATTGCTGCACCTGCTGCACCGGATATTTGTAAACATTCTGCGGCTTTTTCAACTGAGGTGATATCACCGTTTGCAAAAACCGGGATATCAACATTTGTTACCAAATCATGTATTTTAGCCCAATCGGCGTTTCCTCCGTACATTTGTGCCCTTGTGCGAGCATGAAGGGTTATCAATTCTGCGCCTGCCTCCTGCATTTTTTGCCCGAATTCAATATAGTTCATACTGTCGGAAGTGTAGCCGAGCCTAAATTTTACGCTAACAGGACATTGTACATTCTCTTTAACTGCTTTAATTATATCAGCGGCAAGCTGCGGAGTTTTCATAAGAGCCGAGCCGTCGCCTCCTTTAACTACTTTATTTACCGGACAGCCCATGTTTATATCGATAATATCCGCGCAGGGTTCAAGAATTTTTGCCGCTTTTGCCATTAAATCCGGTTTATGTCCGCTTATTTGATACGCAATTGGTGATTGCTGAGGTGTGCGTTTAATTATAACAGGATCATTAACCTGATTTAAAGCTTCCGAGCTGATCATTTCAGTAGTAATTAATGCGGCAGTGGCATTCTCACGGATTAATTCTCTTAATACGTAATCTGTTATACCTGCAAGCGGGGCAAGGGAAACTTTTGTATCCACAACCTGTTTAATAACTTTATTTTTTATCCGGGGCATATGGTTTTAAATCTTCCAGTCTTTTTTCTGCATATTGTTTATATTCATCATTATTTGTGTAGTTTTTCAGAAATGTGCTGTAGGCATTATATGCATCAATAAATTTTTGTAAAGCATCGTAGTCGACAGCTAATAGATAGTTTGCTATTACTATATCAGGGCTTAGTTGTACTACTTTTTTATAATCTTCTATAGCCTTTGCTTTTTCCCCTTTCGCATCATATACCATGCCGCGGTAGTAAAGAGCATAAGCATTGTTTGCATCGGTTTTTAAGACCTGTTCTATTTTGGAAAGACTGCTGTCGTAGTTTTCTGCTTCAAAATCGCTTATGGCACTTTCTAAGGTATCCATTGAAGATTTTTGACTGATAAAAGTTAGCAGTTCATTTGCCTGTGGCACCTGATTAACAATGGGTTTAAGATATTGCTCTGCATTAGTATAATCACCTTTTTCAGTATACATGGCGCCAATATAGTATTTAATCTCTTTGTCATTGGGAGCAAGTTTTTCTGCTTGTTTGTAGTAGCTAATAGCATTATCAAATTGCTTAAGCCCCTGATAGCATGCTGCAGCACCGATTAGTGAGTCTTTTGTTGCTGGCTTTACTGCTAAGTAATCTTTTAGTGCTTCTGTGTAGTTGCCGGATGAATAACTTTTTGAGGCATCCGCAATTTTTGCTGAAGAGTTATCAGTTTGAATATTAGCAAGTGTTGACTTTATTTGTGTGTTGTTTGGAAATTTTGCCTGTGCTACATTAAGGACCTGTGCTGCTTTGTCATAATCTTGTTTTTGACCGTAGCATATAGCAAGGTTAACATAAGCTTCCGCATTGGATGAGTCAAACCTTATAACTTCTCTGTAGTATTTAATTGCTTCATCCAGATTATTTGCTTTGTGCATTTTTATGGCATATTTGTACAGAGAATTAACCATTTGCGGATTTTTGGTAACGCTGGATTTAAGATAAGCAAGTGTTTCTTCCGGTGACATGCTTTCGGCAACCATAGAATTAACTTTTGTCTTTGCCAGTATATTTGCCGGATCAAGTTCAAGAACTTTTTTATATGCATCATAGGCTTGTTCTTTTTGTCCGGAGGCTTCCAGCGCCTGTGCTTTATACAGATTTGCTTCTACATTATCGGGATAAAGAACAAGTATTGAGTTATAAGACTGTAAAGCTTTTACATAGTCTTTTTGCTGCTGGAAGAGTGTTCCAATATTTAATCTTGTCTGCACGTTAGACGGATTAATTTGTTCAGCTTTTGCATAGTATCTCAGGGCTGTTTCAAAGTCATTTTGTTTTTGTTTAATAGCGCCGAGATTAGCGTATAATTCCGCATCGTTGGGAGATTTTTGAATTTTTTTCATGTAAATTCTCTCCAGAGCGTAGAGAATTTCCTGATCTCCGTTGCTTTGAGTTAAGGCATAATTATATTGGGTTACGGCATCATCTTCTTTGTTAAGCCTGTCTAATGTCCGTGCGTATTTAAGCCTGACGGGGCCGTTATTCGGCTCTGCTTCTAATGCTTTTGCGTAATATGGGAGTGAAGCTTCTTCATTTCCCATAAGTTTGAACAAATCTGCTAACTGTATATATGATTCTGTTTGGAATTGTTGGCTTAACGCGGCCTGATTGAATTCGTATCCGGATTCTGCAAATTTACCCTGCTGTCGTAATTGTTGGGCTTTTTGAAATCTGCTTGACGGAGAAGTATTAAAGTTTTGCATTTTCAGGCATTTATTCAGATTTTCCCCTGCCTGCGCTATGATAGCCGTGGAATTAGAGGGATTTGTTCCGTTTGTATTGTAATATTTCAGATAAAACAGTGCTGCCCTAAAGTCATTAGCAGCGGACTCCCAGTCTTGTGCCGTGGTTGCATAGTAGGCTCCGCGGGCAAGATAAGAGTTAATAAGACCGATTCTTGCAGAATTGTCCATGAAGTTAATTCTGAGAGCCTTTTTAAATTCTATAATAGCTGTCGAGTATTGGTTTTGAAGCAGGCTTTCCTGTCCTTCTTCAAAGTGCTCTCTAAAATCAGCCATTGCAGGCGTGCATAACCCTATAGATAAAACAATTGCGATTAATATTCTCTTCATATAATTAATTTTACACTAAACAAAAAATAAAAATATACTCAACTAAGTATGGATAATATGCCGCTTGAATAATGTAATCTATTGGTATCGGTGTAATAAATAAGATAAATACCGCTTAAATGCTTATGTTTCTGCAATTGTTAAGTTTTGTATAGTGTCTAAGTTACACTAATAACAAGAAATAAGGTTAATATTCAAAATAATATAAAACTAATCACTTGACATTAAAGTTTAGTTATGTCACAATGTAATTGTTGCAGATAAGTGTAAAACAAACACCAAATGCAACGTAATAACCCCGAATATCATATAAACTCCTAAATAATAAACACTAAAGACCATTAGGATGCAGAAAACAATCCACTCATTAACTGGGTGGTTTTTTTTATGCTTGTTATTAAAAATGTACAATATTGTATGGAAAGAGCGCGGGCAATCATCTGTTCAAAATATAAATAAATAGAAATATTGAGTTTTTTATAATACCATAGTGCTATGATACGTAATGCCTATATTCATATACCCTTTTGTAAGTCTAAATGCAGGTACTGTGCTTTTGTTTCAGTTCCGGAAATAAATAAAATAACAGGATACGTATACTCTTTGCTGAAAGAAATAGCAGATAACTATAGAGGCGAAGAACTTTCGACCCTGTATATCGGCGGCGGTACGCCTTCCCTGCTGCCATTTGAGTTGCTGTCCAAAATATTAAACAAATTCAGATATGCAGAAGAATATGAGTGTACTATTGAGGTTAATCCTGATGACGTTACATCTATTCTTGCGGAAAACTATGCGGCTTCGCGTATTAATCGTATAAGTGTCGGAGTGCAAAGCTTTGATGATGCGATATTAAGTGCGATAGGGCGCAGGCATAACGCAGCTTCTGTGATAAGTGCTGTTAATACACTTAATCATGCCGGTTTTGAAAATATTAGCATTGATTTAATATACGGGCTGCCCGGGCAGACAACGTCCGGTTTTATTGATGACATAAAACGTGCCTTAGAGCTTCCTGTAAAACACATTTCTTTGTACGGGTTAAAAATAGAGGAAGGTACATATTTTGCGGAGTATAAACCTGAATTACTCCCTGATTCTGATAAACAGGCTGATATGTATCTGGCAGCCTGTGATGAACTTGAAAAAAACGGGTATAAACAATATGAGATAAGTAATTTTGCACTTCCGGGATACAGTTCTAAGCATAATGTTAATTATTGGAATAATAATACTTATTATGGTTTCGGGGTTTCTGCGCACGGGTACACGGACGGATTCAGGTATTATAATACTTCGGATATTGATGCATATATGAATAATCCTGTTCAGAGCGAGTATGCGCATCATGTTACAGATACTGAAAGGCTTGAAGAGGAAATATTTCTGGGGCTGCGCAAGGCAGATGGTATAAATATTGATGAAATAAATAAAAAATTTAATATAGATTTTAGAAGCCGGTACGGCAAAATTATAGATAAATACTCTCCTGAATTTTTATTATGCGCGGGAGAGTGTTTACGCTTTACGCGTAAAGGCTTTATGCTTAGTACCCCTATCTTGTCGGAATTTTTGTAATTTATGATATAATTGCTTTAGATAATTGGAGGGACGAATATGGAGTTTGTCAAAAGAGCGTTCGGGTATACAAACAAAAATATGCTTATTCTTTGTGCGCTGATACTTTTCCAGTGCTTAAGCAGTGTATATATTTACATATCGCAGGGTGCAAATCCTCTGCAAAGTTTTCTTGCGATAATACTATATTTCCTTATGCTGACTGCTTTTATGGCGGGCTTCTGTAATCTTGTAAAAAGTGTTGTTAATGGAGAGGATACAAAATCCAGATTTGTAGAGGGCGTAGGAGAATATTTTCTGCCGGTGCTCGGTATGTTTTTTATTTCTATGATTATTTGTCTTGTTGCTACAGAGGCTTCATGGCTTATTCTGCAGTATAAGTTCGGGAGTTTGGAGCAGGTTGTAGATCTTATTAACAGGGCACTTGCAGACCCTGCTGCGATGAAATCAATTCTTGAAACTGCAAATCCTGTTACTTTATATCAGACAAATATTTTTCTGCTGGTTTCATTTTCTGTTTTTGCAGTTGTATTTTTTCAGTTTTTGTACTGGGTACCTGCTCTGTATTTGGGAAATAAGAAGAATATATTTAAATCGCTCTGGAATTCTTTAAAGTTCCTGTATAAAAACTTCTTTAAGAGCATTGCAGTATGTATTGTGCTTATGATTTTGCTCTTTATTTTAAATCTTTTAGAGGCACTTTCTATGCCGGTGCCTGTACTTGGTGCACTATTTAGTATACTGGGTTATTATATATTTATAGTATTTGTATTTTCCGTTTTTATAATATATAAAGATAAATTAGCACAATAAAATTAAAGGTTGTAAGATGAAAAAGATTATACTAATAGTTTCTATATTAATGCTTAGCTGTGTAGTATATGCTGCTGATGAGACTGTTGTAAAAACAGAGAGCGGGGGGGAATCCGCGGTAATCACTGAGGAACATAAGCTGCAGTCTAACGATGAACGCGAGTCACAGATTTTGAAGGAACAAAGTTTGCAGCAGAAAGTTAACAATATCGGATACAGAATACTTAATGCAAATAAAATTGATAAGCCGATAGTATTTACTTATACTGTTGATAACCGTCCGCTGCTGCCTGTTGATACGTCTGTGACAAAGCGCCAGATAATGTTTTATGATGTATATTTTAAATACGCTTCAAATGATGATGAAATCGCGGCAATATTGGCGCATGATATATCAAAGGCAGTTCGTTCTTATGACGGGGCATGGGGCGGCTGGATATCTGCAGCACAGATAAAGATGGCGCCTAAGAAATATGAAATTTTTGCGGATAAACGGGCTGTTGATTATATGGTATATGCAGGTTACAACCCGCTCGGTCTTATTACTCTTATACATAAGGCATACCCGCAAAAGAGGTATGATGCTATTTCTACTACTAATTTGACCTCAAAACGCCTTGCGGTTATATATGAATACATATTTACCAAATACCCGCAGTTCCTTGTTAATAATGAATATATTAATGATGAGGTATATCAAAACTTTTTGTTAGATTCAGTGAATAACCGCTTAAAGCTAAGACAGAAGATGGAATCAGGAACAACAGCGAGTCCGAGGTATGAATAAATTATTGGTAATATTTTTACAAATTATCATCTTATCGCTGCCGGTAATGGCTGCGGAGCTGGCTGTTGATGATTTTCCTGCCGGGTGGTATAAAGATAAAGACATTAAATACATAGAACCGCATTTGGAATATGATTATTCAAGCGTGAAACGTGAAAAAATATGGCTTACACCTGTTGAAAAATATTCTACTCCCCACAACGTTTACGATGGGATGCCGATAAAACTGCAGGTAAAAAAGAATGTGCGTATCGGTAGAAATTTATTGAAACGGGGTACGCCGGTTAATGCAATAATAGAGCTTTATACAACTAACGGGATGACAGGTATTCCTGCAACAATTACAATCGGCCGTGTTGAAATTCCGGGGCTGGACTCAGACAAGATTTATTGTTATTATGTAAAAGAGGGGCAAAACCGTACAGTTTGGATATTGCCTCTAAAATGGGCATTAACCTGGCTTCCGTTTGTAGGATCGTTTACTAATCTAATTAAGGGCGGTCAGGCAGTGCTAAAGCCGGCAGATGATATTCCTGCCTATTACTATTACGAGTGGTAAATTGTTTTATATATATGTACGTGTTTAAAATTATCTTATCGGTCTGCTTAACGGCAGGCCTTCTTTTTTTTTGTTCTTATCGGGTGGAAAGTTTTCACTCCATACATTCTGTCCCCTCGCCCATCTGAGAGTCCCCGCAGGGGCGAGGGCAGGTGGTGAGGGTACTACTTCTGAACGTATTGTTAATATTTAGCCGTTTTTAACTTTCTTATTATTATTGCGTTTTAGGCGTATTTGACATGCTAATTGTAAACTTTTGTAAATATTTTCTCTAAAACATTAAAGTTTTAGAAAAAGTTGCCGTTAACTCTAGTAACGGAATAAAAAACTATAAAGGAGAAAAGAATTATGGGTATGTCAGCAACACAAGCAAGGTTACTTCAATTAACCTCAATGCTAAACGATGTTGAATTTGAGGGACAACAAATCAACATGGCGAGAACACAATTGTCCTCAACTAGTGCAAAGTTTTACAATCAACTTCTGAGTATGGAAGTTCCAACCCCGCCGGTTAAAACAGATTATACAAATATTGTATATACTTATACCGCGAATAACCAAGAGTATACGATTTCCTCAATCGGACCTATGGATGAGAACAACGTGGCGACTATCAATGTTCAATCCACCCAAAATGGTATTACAATTGGTAAACAAACGGATACTATGGAAATAACATCAGAAGAAGAAATTATTCCAGATAGTGAAGTTACGGAACCTTATTTTACAGAAAATCCTGAAGATTTATATAGTATTTCGACTTCTGTAAAAGCGGCAACAGGTTATACTTCTGATGCAAATTATGTTGACTCTCAAGGCAACTCTGTTAACGACCAAGTTAGAGAGAGAGTTAACGCACAGGTCGCTTCTAATCAATACATTAATTCAAATGGTAATATAGTTTCAGAATATACAGATGGGCTTCAAAAGAAAGGCGAAGAAGAATTTGAAACATATTACGAAGAAGAAACTTATACTGACGAAAATGGTGAAGAACAAACTCGTCAAGTAGAAAAAGAACGTTCATATGATCCTCCTAAATATAAATCTGCCGGTGAAGTTACCGCAGAAGATTTTGCAGGATGTGTTCAAGACTACTATGAAGAAGTAGACGAAAACGAAGCGGAAGCTTATATTGGTCAAAAGGCTGCAACACAAACAAATTATTATTGTGATGGGCGTGAATTGATTTCTCTTGGCGATGAGCAGTTTGAAAATAGTGAAAACTCTGTAATTCAAAATTTGAAAACTGCAATTACAAATGCTGGTGAAGATCCTGATGATTACTACGTTGTCTCTGATGGTAATAATGGTTACAAATGCTTCAAAAAAGATGACGTTGAGGATGGTGACGGTGTTGCCAATACATACACTTCAACATCTGGGCAAATACTTGTTGATGAAGAAATTGAAGGAGCACATCTTGAATTTGACTCAAACGGTCGTTTAGCTGCAGTTACTCTTCCGAATGATACTAAACGTTATGCCGTAGAATCAAATACAGAAGTGGATGAATTAGCCTATGAAGAAGCCTATGCAAATTATACTTATGAAAAATCTATGTACGACAAAGATCAGGCAGCAATCAACGCCCAGTTGTCTACTATTCAATCACAAGACAAACGTCTCGAACTCCAATTGACAGAGTTAGATACAAGAAGAACTCAAATCACTACAGAGTTAGACGCTTTACAAACAGTATTAGGCGACAACATCGAACGTACTTACAAAACCTTCTCAGGTTAATCCTGACATCTATAACCCATAATTCAAAATTTCCGACTCTCTTTAGTTCTAAAGAGAGTTTTTTTAGTAATTTTATCGGGGGCTGTGCGCCCCCAAACCCCGCACCAAATTTCTTTCTTGTCTTGGATTGCCCGTAATGCCGTTTAACGCGAGTGAGCAAGAACAAGTTCAGCATGACAAAGGGACAGTAGTGGAACAAGTTTGGAATGACATTATACCTGTATTTTGTGTGGTATTGTATATAAGCACTTTTTTTATTTGTTTGTATTCATTCTTTTAGGTGGTATAATTTCCCTATAACATTTATGGATAGCGAGGATTTTTAGATTATGGAAAAAAATGAGTCAACTCTCGGGATATTGAGACACTCCACTTCTCACATTATGGCGCAGGCTGTTCAAAACCTGTTCCCGCAGGCTAAACTGGCAATCGGACCTTCAACCGATACAGGGTTTTATTATGATTTTGATATGACAGACGGCCATACTTTTACAGAAGAGGATCTTGTAAAAATTGAACACGAAATGAAACGTATTGTTAAAGAAGATCTTGTTTTTGAAAAAGTTTCTATTAACAACGTTGAAGAACAGATAGATGAATTTAAATCAGAAGGTGAAATATACAAGGCAGAATTATTGGAGGAACATAAAAACGATAATCCTACTCTGTATTTAACAAAAACACGCGATGGAAAAATTTTGTTCAATGACCTTTGTAAGGGGCCGCACCTTGAATCAACCCGCGATATTAAAGCGTTTAAACTCCTAAAAGTTGCAGGCGCATACTGGAGAGGGTCTGAAAAGAATAAAATGCTTCAAAGAATTTATGCAACGGCGTTTTGGACAAAAGAAGATTTACAAAAGTATTTAGATTTTCTTGCAGAAGCTGAAAAACGCGATCACCGTAAACTTGGCGCCAAGCTGGATCTTTTCTCTGTAAGAGAGGAAATCGGAGCAGGGTTTGTTCTCTGGCACCCAAATCTGGCTATTGTCCGCGAAGAAATTGAAAACTATTGGAGAACAGAGCACAGAAAACGCGGTTATGTGATTGTTAATACTCCGCAACTTGCAAAATCTAAACTCTGGGAACTCTCAGGGCATATTGACCACTATAAAGAAAATATGTTCTTTATCCAAAAAGACAGCGATGATGAAGAACAATACATTGTTAAACCAATGAACTGTCCGTTCCATATTCTTATATATCAGGCTAATAGACATTCTTACCGCTCATTGCCGCTTAGAATGGCTGAACTAGGCACCGTATACAGAAAAGAAAAATCAGGGGCTCTGTCCGGTTTAACCCGTGTACAAGGCTTTACTCAGGATGATGCGCATATTTTCTGTACTCCGGAACAGTTAGTTGACGAAATTAATGAAATTATTGATTTTGTTGCCGATACTATGGCTATATTCAACATGACTTTTGATGTTGAATTATCAACCCGCCCCGAAAGCTATGTAGGTGAAATTGAAAACTGGAACAGAGCAGAAGCCGGATTGAAAGAAGCAATGGACAGGCGCGGTATGAAATACGAAATTAACGAAGGTGACGGTGCTTTCTACGGGCCTAAAATCGATTTTAAAGTAAAGGATGCTCTCGGCAGAACATGGCAGTGTGCAACTATACAGTTGGATTTCAACCTTCCCGAACGTTTTGAGCTTAAATATCAGGACAAAGACGGATCTTTAAAGACGCCGGTTATGCTTCACAGGGTTGTATTTGGCTCTATGGAACGCTTCCACGGTATTCTTATTGAACACTATGCAGGTGCTTTTCCGCTGTGGCTTGCTCCTACACAGGTGGCTGTTGTTCCGATTTCTAACGAGAAACACATTGATTTTGCTGAAAAAGTCTACAAAAAGCTCAGAGATAAGGGTATCCGCGTAAGACTTGATGACCGTTCGGAAAGCATGAATTACAAAATAAGAGACTCGCTGCAAGATAAAAAGGTTCCTTATGTTTGTGTAATAGGTGACAGGGAAATTGAAGCAGATTCTGTCGCTGTTCGTAAGCGTAAAATAGGACAGGTCGGCACAATGAAAGTCGATGATTTTGTAGAACAAATACTTGAAGAAATAAGAACTAAAAAATCGGAATAATTAAAAAGCCCCTTACCAAAATAGTAAGGGGTTTTTTAAATTTTGTATTTAATTTTTCTAAAAGAAATAATTTAATTTTTATTATCTTATATATTAGTATGTTTCGATAGGTATCGATAATATACTTGAACAATTTCTAGTCATCCATGATTGTTTCGATATATACTGATAATTCTTAATGATATTATTTATTTACACTACTGTCCATGATAAATTATTTTGTCCTGCTGAACTTGTTTCCACAACTGTCCCGAATAATTTAATATTAATTATTCATATAACAATATATTATTGAAATAGAGTATCTTAGAAAAATATTAAGGCAATAATTTTATCGGGGGCTATGCGCCCCCGAGCCCGCACCAAATTTCTTTCTTTTGTATTGCGATGACAAAAGAAAGAAACTTGGATAAAGAAAGAAAAACTACGCTCCCAAAAACAGTCTCTATACTCAACCAAAGCCTCGTTAACTCGCTACGCTCAAACAAAACGAGGCTTGCAATTGTTTCGTTAAGAGCCTGTAGAAAAAGTAGAAAAATAAAACTTAAATTTATCATGCTTAAACGCGAACAAACTTAGTGAGGAACCCGGAAACTCTTTTCTATTGTGCGTACACTATTTTTATGTAAAAATATTTTCCAGGGAGGGTGTGTATGCCTAAATTCAAGCCATATTTGACAGATGACGGCTCAATAGGTCTGTTTTCAGGCGATTTTAATGATGTTTTTCATTCCAGAACGGGCGCCCTTACCGAAGCTTATGAAAAATTTGTTTTTCCTGCACAACTTGATAAAATACTAAATAAGTATAATAAAATAAATCTTCTGGATATTTGCTACGGGATTGGTTATAATTCTAAAGCATTTTTAAATTTTATAATAAAAAAATACTTCTTTAACCATATAAATACAACGAATACCGTTTCGATAGATGAAGATAATTTTAAGTGGGAAAAATGCTCTAAGAACTCTGAAATAAATCTAACTCCTAATAGTGAAGAAACCATAAATAATATTTCTAGTTCTGCAGGAGTTAAACAAGATAGCCGCGTGGGTGATAAGTTACCTGTAATAAACATTGATGCAATTGAATTGGAACGGGATTTCGTCTACCTGTCAGGCTTTATTAAAGAAAACTGCTATAATAATGATTTGAAAATTTTGCCAATTGTCGATGATTTAATTATTGATAAATTAATTGAACAATTTGGAACAGATTTTCTTAATGAAGTAAAAAAAATGGAGTACCATAAATTTTATTCCCGTTATTTTGACAAAAACAGGTTAAAAGCACTTCCAAAACATGCTGTTGGGGGGTGTAATTATACCCATAGATGTCTTTTATCTGCCTTGTTACATAATATATATTATCAGAATATATCGAAACAACTAAATAAGGGTGTCGGACTTTTGACACCCTGCGATTATCGTCATCTATCGAAACGGTATTTTAAGAACTTTTATTCTTTGTTACTCGATAATGTTAATATTAAATACCATATTGAGGATGCAAGACGTACAATTAAAAATCTGGATAAACAGTATGATTGTATTTTCCTTGATGCTTTTACTCCGGCAAAGGCTCCTGCTCTCTGGTCGGTTGAATTCTTTAAAGAATTGTACAGGCTTATTTCCCCTGACGGGATACTGCTTACTTATTCAAACTCCGCGCGTATCAGAAATTCAATGAGACTTGCCGGTTTTTATATCGGTACAATAAAAGATTCAAAGGGCTTTCCGGCTGGAACTGCGGCTTCAAAATCTATGGAAAATATAATATGCCCGCTGACTGATGATGAGGAGGCAAAACTCTATACTAAATCCGGCATTCCATACAGAGACTATACTCTTTCTTCCTCAAAGGAACAAATACTTAAGGATTTACAAGAACAGGTAGGGACCTCAAACCTCCCTACTCTTTCCCAATATCTGAAAGGAGTACGAAGTGAAATATGATTTAATAGTTGCCGGCGGCGGTACTGCCGGTTGTGCTACGGCATATACTGCTGCTAAGCTCGGGTTAAAAACGCTTCTTGTTGAAAAAAATTCTTTTCTTGGCGGAACCATGACTGCCGCTCTCGTAACTCCTGCAATGAAAACTATTAATTCAAAGTTAAATAACGATTTTTTTACATCGTTTACAAATAAACTAAAAATGCTTGGCGGGCAGGTGACATATACAGACGGTAATGAAGGCTGGTTTAATCCTGAACTTGCAAAAATTGCCCTTGATGAACTTTTAACTGAGGTTAACGTCAGCATTGCTTTTAATACTTATATTACTGATATTTTAATATCCGGTAAGAAAATTATAGCCGTAAAGCTTTCAACTGAGCCGCAAATTTCTGTGTTCTCGATGGCTGATTTTAGTAATGGTACAGCTTTAGAAAATCAAATATTATCACCATCTATCGAAACGGCTAATTATGCGGGTTGCTCCGGAGTCGCTGGTAAATTATCAGTACCTATCGAAACGATATCAAATAAAGTGGATAACAATTTAAATAATTATATTCAAACAAATTATTTTATTGACGCTACAGCTGATGAAACTATATGCAAATCCTTAGGCTGCAGGTTTATAGATGATGAAGATAAAAAACAGCCTTCCAGTCTGAGGTTTATTGCCTCCGGAGTCGACTTAACGGCTTTTATGGAGTACATTTTAGAGCTTGATAAAGACAGGAATGCAACAACCGGCGCTATTATAGACGGTGTTGTACATCTCTCCACCGCTTGTACCTGGGATAAAGAATGGGCATTAACCCCTGTATTTAAGGAAGGGGTGAACGCAGGTATCTTAAAATACTCCGATTTAGCTTATTTTCAGCTTTTTACAATCCCCGGAATGACTTCCTCAATTGCTTTTAACTGCCCGAGGTTTATAAAAAACGTTCAACCTGCCCAATTATCAGCTTATTCTAACCAGCTAATTGAGGCACGTGCTGCTATTTTACGTATTATTGATTTCTGTAAAAAATTCTTTCCAGGCTTTGAAAATGCGTACATTTCTTCAATCGCTGCTGCTGCAGGTGTTAGAACTTCGGCGCGGCCGCTTGGAAAATATCTCTACTCAATTGATGATTTAAAATGCGGAAAAATTTTTGATAATCCTGTATTAATATCCGATTATCCGGTAGATGTCCATTCTGACAAAAAAGAAGGCGCGCTTCTTGAAAAAGTTACCAGAGAATACCAGCTTCCCATTGAAGCGCTTATCTCTGCCGATTATGACAATTTATTCTTTGCCGGCCGTTCCATAAGCTGCGATTTTTACTCTCAGGCGGCTCTTAGAATTATCCCTTCTTGCTTTTCAATGGGGGAAGGGCTTGCCAAATATTTAGTTAAATTGTCTAATTTATAATTCTTCTAAATATAGTATCCTGTTTCAAAAGGAGGGATACAATATGCAATTAGCAAAATCCGAAACTATTCAAAATCTTGTAAATGCCTTTGCCGGTGAATCTCAAGCAAGAAACAGGTATACATTTTATGCAAAAACTGCCTTAAAAGAAGGTTACAATGAAATATCAGATATATTTACAGAAACTGCTTCCAATGAGCGGGAACACGCTAAAATATTCTATAAGTTTATTCCCCCCGAACTCTATCAGGTAAATGCTACCTATCCTTTTTTCCTTGGTAAAACTTATGATAATCTTTTAGCCGCGGCCGATGCGGAGCATGAAGAATGGTCAGTTATATATAAAAATTCCGCTGAAATTGCTGCAGAAGAAGGCTTTAAAGAGATTTCCGAAGCGTTTGCATTGATTTGTGATATTGAAAAGTACCATCAAAACAGATATCTTGAACTTGCAAAACTTGTTAAAGATAATGCCGTATTTGCAAAAAATTATGAAACCCGGTGGATTTGCATGAAATGCGGCTATCATACTACTGCAAAAGCTGCACCGCTATGCTGTCCTGTTTGCAAACATGAATATAATCATTTTCAGTTGTTATGCGATAAATTTTAACCAACTGCAAACAATTTGTTAGCAACATTGTCCGGCAGCATTGCAGACCAATCCCTTTGCGGGGTATAGTTCATAAACTCATTACCCATAAATCCGGTCGGGTTATACTGATTTATCATTGGACTTGCCGGCAGTGTCATTGCTGACGGGTTTGAATAAAGATTTGCCGCCGCAGTTGCTGTGCTGCCTGTATTTCCTTCAGCAGTTGTACTGCCGGCTGCTGTTTGTTGCTGACTTTGGTTTCCGGCATCTGAAAGCAGACTCTCACCAAATTTATTTTTGTATATTTCGTTTAACTGATTCATTGTATCTAAAACTATTGTCATTTGTGAACGGACTTGTGCTGCGGTTTCTTCGTCGCCTTCTGCTTTTGCCTGAGCAAGTACCTGCCCTGTTTCGCTAAGGTAAGCATCACAAAGTGAAATTTCTTGAAGTAATGCTGTTTTTACCTCTTCTGGATTGGCCGTACTGCTTAGCATTGTCTCTATATCTTTATTTTTTTGTAATTTTTGTTCACTTGGTATAACTTGATCATATCCCATTTTTGCGAGCTGCGATGTAAATCCGCCTATAGCAAAGCCTAAAACACTGCCGATTAATCCGCCAACAAGTGTTCCTGCACCCGGAATAACAGAACCTAAAATAGCACCTACTTTTGCTCCGGCAGCTGTACCGGCAATAAATCCGCCAAAACCTACTGCTGTACGTCCGGTAGATTTTGCAAGCTGTTTCATACCTGTTGATGTATCTGTCTGGAATGCGCTTACTATACTTGGTATTTCCTGTACAGCTTCAAAAAGAATCATTAACTTATTTGTTTTATATCCTTTGAGAAGCTCTCCTGCAAATGACGGAGATTTAGCAGCCCCCTTTGCAAGTGCTTTTTGTATAAAAGATTTTTTCCAGGTTGAATTTTTGTCAATTAATTCGATATATTTTTTATTTAATGCCGCAAGTCTCTCTTTAGCCAGAGCTCCGCTGTTTTGAATTGATTTGATTTCGTTTTGCATTGAGATAATATCTGCATTTAAAAACGGATCTTTAACTTTCATTCGATTAAGAAGTGCTGATAGCTCATTAGCCTTAATCATCCGGTACTTATTTGCAGCCAGATCAGTGCCCTTCAGCGCAGGATTCATTTTTACATGTTTGAACTCGCTGCTGGAAAATACTAGTGGAACCACTACTGAAAACGCCAGTGTTCCGGGAGAAAAATTCTCCCAAATACTGGGTTCTTCCTGCACCCCTCTGACTAAGTCGTAAGATTTACTCAGGTTTTCATTAAGCGCAGGTTGATTAGTCCCTATTCCTGTTATCCTGATTTCTTCGTTTCCCATAATAAGCCCTATTTATATATTAATAAAGTTAATATTCATCGCTAAATTGCCTTTTTGTAACAAAATGTTTACAATTATAAAAAAAATGGCAATATTCCCTAAAGCCCTTAGTATTATTATCTTTTAAGAATAAATTAAATTTCATAAATCAGATTTATTTTTAATTAATTGTAAAAATTTTTGTATTATTCATGCTTTTATGGCATGCTCGCATGTTTTTTTACTTTCAATGTATAATATTAGTATGAGTTATCTAATTGAGGATTCTGAATTAAAAAAGGTCGGCTTGGAATTGATGTTTTTAACACCGCAAAAATACTCAAATCCTGATGGCATAACGGCGGTAGAGCTGTCTAAACTTGTCGGGCTGCCGATTGATATTGTAAAAAAAAAGCTGCAAATATTAAAGGATAAAAATATCGTAAGAGTTAAGGGGATAAATCCAAAATACTGGCTTTTTGATGAGTATAACTTTCAGCGACTTGATGATGATGACGAAATATTTGCTTTGTTATGCAGTTTTGATGATGTGGATTTTGATAGATATTTTTCTTATTAGAGGGGATGAAAAGTGACTTACACCGAGTGTTTACCGTATGAAATTGAAAAAACGGCTAGGCTGCTGCAGATTAGTGCAAAAAATACATTTAACAATAAAATTAAATGTGATATTACTCATGATGAATTTGTTATCCTTGATACTTTAATTAATAATCCGGGTATATCACAGAGTGATTTGTCTAAACTGGTTCTGAAAGGCCGCTCTCATACCAGTAAAATATTATCATCCTTAGAAAAAAAGAAATATATTACAAGAACACAAAGCACGAAGAATGGAAAAATGATTTATTTAATGAATATAACCGATAAAGGACTAAAGCTATATGAAGAGGTAAAAGGTTACTTAAATGATATAATAATACTCTGGGAGAAAAAATTTGAAAATACCTCAAACTTAATTAATGAATTAAGGAGAATTCAAAATTTGGTTTTAGAGAGTGTTGGTGACATTTCTCTGGAATAATTTTTATAATAATAAAAAACTAAAGGCGGATATAAAGTCCGCCTTTTTAATCTTGAAAATATCAAAATAAAACTACTTGATTTCAACTGATGCGCCAGCTGCTTCCAATTGTTTTTTAATAGCTTCTGCATCTTCTTTCTTGATATTTTCTTTAACAGGTTTCGGTGCGCCGTCAACTAAATCTTTAGCTTCTTTTAAGCCAAGACCTGTGATTGCACGTACTTCCTTAAGAACTGCGATTTTGTTAGCGCCTGCTGATGCAAGGATAACAGATACTTCTGAAGCTTCTTCTTCAGCCGGAGCTGCTGCGCCTGCTGCCGGAGCTGCTGCAACTGCTACAGGAGCTGCTGCTGAAACACCGAATTTTTCTTCCATTGCTTTTACTAATTCAGCTGCTTCTAAAAGTGTTAATTTTTCAATTGATTCTAAAATTGATTCTACATTACTCATAATTATTCTCCTTTTTTATATTAAGTACTACGTTAAACTAGGCAGTTTTTTTATCACGCACAGCTGCAACGGCACGTGTAAGTGCTGCCATAACACCGTTGACAGTGTAAACAAGACCTGACGCAGGTGAATTGAGGCTTCCAAGCATTTTTGCGTAGATTTCTTCTTTTGACGGCATATCTGCAAGAGCTTTTGCTTCTTTAGCGCTTAACAGTTTTCCATCAAGAGCGGCCGCAATTATTTCACCTTTTTTAGTGTTTTTAATGAACTTTGACAATGCTTTTGCAGGGGCTACCTGATCTTTGAAACCAAAAGCAATTGCAACAGGTCCTGTTAATACATCGGATAAAACTTCATAAGGGGTATCCTTAATTGCAATTTTAGCCAATGTATTTTTGGTAACCATGTAGTCACCGTCTTCCTTTTGAATAGAACGTCTTAAGTTGGTAATTTCTTCAACTGTAAGACCTTTATAATCAGAAACGATAGCAACTTGCGCTTTTTCAATATTAGATTTGATTTTAGCAAGTTTTTCGTTTTTAAAGGCTTTTGTTGACATAATTTGCTCCTTTGTTTATATATATATCGGATTTCTCCGTTCGACCCATACTAAAAAGATTTTGCGAAGTATAAAACCGCAAAATCGTACACAAAGCTATTATTAATTCGACTGTGTAACCTCGATTAGCCTGATATTAATCAATTTAACCCGATTGGTGACTTTTTACTGGACACGGCTTCTTTGGTCATTCTCGCCGCCCCGCTAATTTTTGTCCCCGGGACTAATTGTCTGCGGTTCTTTTTGTATGGTAACAAAAAAGTTTTTTATTGTCAAATAGTTTTATGCAGAGTGGAATACTACTGTATCATTGAGTTCGATTTTTGTGTTACCGTTAGGTACAAAAGATGAATTGCCGCGTTTGATTATAGCAATAAGGAAGCCTTCTCCGCAGTTTAAATCTTTTATTCTTTTATTTAACCACTGGTGATTTTCATCTATGGTTGTTTCACATAAGTTAATATCACTTTTAGAATTTACAACGGTTGTTCCTGTAAGTACCTCATCCCCGGGAAGAAGAGTAGTTTCACCGTTTGGCACTATCTTTTCACCGCTTCGGTTTACAAGAAGTATAAGCGCATTGTCGCTTATATGGATATCTTTTAGCTGTAAACCGTGCCATGGGTGCCGGTCTGTAATTTTTATTGTGCTCAGGTTTATAGCGGATTCTTGTTGATAATCATTGAAGGTTTTTCTAACGTCGCAAAAGCGGTCAATCATGTTTTCCCGTTTTGCTATAAGCGGAAGAAGCGACCCTTGAACTGCAACCGATATAAGAACAACTATAAAGACTATATGAAATAAATCATATTTTAGCGCGGCACTGTCTGCTACGACCAGAATGGCAAATACTATTGAGGCCGCCCCTCTTAATCCTGCCCACGAAATAAAAGATATTTGTGCCAGTGATGCTTTAAAAGGAAGCATTATAAGAGAAACAGCCAGAGGACGCGCAATAAAGGATAAAAATGCCATTATTAAGCACGCCGGTACAATACTTTCAGGTATTTTATGCGGAAACGCCAGGAAACCTATTAAGAAAAATATTACAATCTGACACAATGCTGTTATACCGTCAAAGAAGTATATCATACTGATTTTATTTTTTATTTCACTATTACCTAAAATAAGACCGGTAATATAAACGCTCAAATAACCGTTACCGCCGACTAAATCCGGTATTGCAAAAGATGCCAGTGCGATAGCAACCATAAAAAGAGTATCAGTACCTTCAGAAAGTATATGGGTTCTTTTAAACACAAACATTGCAAAGTAAGCAATTGCAATACCTGTAAGAAGTCCTATGCCTACCTGGGAAAACAGCATCGGAACAATTGCATCAGCACGCCCTGAGTGTAGGAATGATATTCCGATAATTGTAAGCATATACGCAAACGGATCGTTGCTCCCGCTTTCAAATTCAAGTATCGGCGCAGTATTATACTTTAAGTTTAATCTTTTTGATCGTAATATTGCAAATACTGAGGCTGCATCTGTAGAACTAATAACCGAGCCAATTAAGAAACTCTCTGCAAATGAAATTTTTAGGACAAAATGACAGAATGCAGCCGTTAACAATGCAGTTATTACAGTGCCTGCTGAAGAAAGCAAAATCGCCTGTGCAGTTGCCTTTGTATCATCAATTTTTTTTGTGCAAAAGCCGCCGTAAAAAATTATAAATAGCAGACCTATTGAACATAATTTTGATGTTAAATTATAATCATCAAAATCAAGTTTAAAAATTCCGTCCGAACCAAACAGCATACCGAGAAACATAAAAAATAAAAGAGCCGGCATACCAAGTTTATTGGAGAATTTGTTTGTTACTATACAAGATAATATTACTATCGCGCAAAAAAGAATTATTGTTGACATCCTGCATCTCTTTCCTTTTGTATAGTTTAACATAAATTTTTCTTTTTTCCTAATATTTGGTATAATAATTTTATGATTGATAACATACCTGAAAAAGCTAAAAAAGAGTTAGATAAACTTCTTAATGGAAATCTAAACTTTGTAAAAGGAAATCCTACGGCTTCAAATATGAATCTTGATACTCTTAGAAAATATGCATTTCACCAGGAGCCTTACGCAGCTGTTTTAAGCTGCTCCGATTCAAGGGTTGTTCCTGAAATTATTTTTGATTGCGGGATTGGTGAACTGTTCGTTGTAAGAGTTGCAGGAATTACGGCAGGACCTAATGTTGTAGAAAGCCTGGAATATGCTGTTTATAAGCTTAAAGTCCCTCTTATGATTTTACTTGGTCACGATGATTGCGGAGTTATGAAATATGCCAGGGATAATTATCCAAATAAAACGGGACACTTTGATTCCATTTTGAATTGTGTTTATCCTGTTTTGGATAAGAAAGAAGATATTACCTGCCATAACTTTTTTGCACAGCAGCATACTTTATGGGTAGAAGAGTTTTTGCTTAACCATTCGGAAATAATTGCAAATGCTGTTAACAATCGGGAATTGTATATTGCAAAATGTCATTTTGACCATTCTACAGGACTTGTAAATCTTATCTAGAAAGCCATTTGATAATGGCCTTCGCAAAAGCTTCTGAGGATTGAAAGTTTTGTCCGGTAATGAGGTTTGCATCTTCTACTATATTAATTTCTCCCGGCAATTTTTTTATGAAATGAGCACCTAGTTCTTTTAGCCTGTCCTCAAGATAAAAAGGTAATATGTCCTCTTTATGGTTGACAGTTTCTTCTTCGTTTGTAAAACAGGTTAATCTTCGTCCTGAAACAAAAGGTTCTCCGTTCGTACAGGCTTTTAGCAATCCTGCAGGGCCATGGCATATTGCGGCAATTAGTTTTGATTTGTTATTAAACTCTTCAAGCTTTTTAGCAAGTGTGATATCCTTTGCTAAATCAAACATCGGACCGTGTCCGCCCGGGAGAACTATCGCATCGTAGTCTGTGCTGTCCAGTGTTTCTAATTTTTTTGTATTATTTATGCCTTCTTCAGCCATTTTATAATTGCCGCTTTCTGCAAAATAGCAGCTTGCAGGATCAATCGGCGGAATATCGCCTAAAGTGGTTGAGACAGTGATATAATAGCCTTCTTTTAGAAATTTTGTATATGGTACTGCAAATTCTTCAAACCATACCCCTGTTTTTTTACCATTTTTTGTAATGCTTGTATTTGTTAATACCATTAAAATGTTTCGTGTCATAGATTCTCCTCTTAACTTGAATAATAAAAGTCTGTGAGAATTAAAACATCCGACATTAGTTTATATTTTGAAGAGGGTTGTTTCTACAATATCGCATATAATATGTTCAATCATAATATGCGCCTCCTGAATTATAGGTACTTTAGAAGAGGGCACCTTAATTATACAATCACATAAGCTGTCAATAGGTGATACCTTGCCACCAGTAAGAGCTATTGTGACAATCTCCCTTGCGCGCGCTGCATTAATTGCTTTTATAATATTAGGAGAAGTTCCGGAAGTAGAAATTGCTATAAATATATCACCCGGCTTCGCAAGAGTTTCTATTTGCCGTACAAATATATTTTCGTATCCTAAATCATTGCTTACAGCAGTAAGTATAGAAGAATCAGTTGTAAGTGCAATAGCCGGCAGTCCTTTTCGTTCTATTGCAAATTTTGATACAAATTCTCCTGCCATGTGCTGCGCATCTGCTGCTGACCCGCCGTTTCCTGCAGTGAAAATTGTTCCTCCCTGCCTTATTGAAGATATTATTAGTTCGGAGGCTTTATTTATATTGGTAATTATTTCATCATTATTTAGTATCTGCTTTTTTACTTCAATACTTTCCTTAATATACGCTTTTATCAATGCATACCTCTTTTATTTAATAGTATTTGAAATTAAAATTTTTGTCATTATTGTGTCTATTACATCCTGTGGTACAATACTTTCCATACACGGGGTATAGGTATCTCCTGCCTTTAGAAATTTACATTTCTTTTTCCAGCAATATTTACAATCGCTTTTAGGCTCAATATAAAATCCGTTTGGTCCATAAGGTTTTATTTTATCCGGCGAAGTTGAGCCTAATATAGCGAGTGTTTTAATATTATGTGCTGAAGCAATATGAAGCGGACCTGTATCTCCAGATATAAATAAATCAGCCATCGTGAATAAAGCACTTGACTCAGATAAGGTATATTTCCCTGTTAGCAATATAATATTTTCTGCTTCTAATTTTCTATGATAATCGACTTCCTCTCTTCCGCCGCACACAAAGACTGTGCCGCCAAAATTTTCTATTAACAGTCCTGCTAACTCCTTCCATTTATCGATATTCCAAAGCCTTCCCTGTCTGTTTCTATCAGAATTTCCCCCTGGGGCAACTATAAAATACGGACGCTTATAAATATTAATATCCGATCTGATTTTATTTATTGCTACTCTATCAACATCTAAATATAATCTTTCCGGCAGATTTAAATCTTTTATTTCCTGTTTTGCCGTAAGATAAAAATTTTCTATCCAGGATTTATTGAATTCTTTTTTGTTAACAATTTTCACAGGTCTTGCCAAAATTGTCAGAATACAGTTTCTAAGAGTGATAGTAAGGTTAAAAATGATATCGTAATGCTCCTTATAGAGCGTCTTTGCCAGTCTCATCAATTCTAAATGTTTATTTTTTTCCCGGCTGCGCCAAAAAATCAGGTTATCAAAATGAGGACAATCTTTCAAGAGCTCTCCTAAAAAATCATACGTTAAATAGTCAACCTGCCAGTCCGGATGCGTTAGTTTTATGGAACTGCCAATAATCGTCGCATGAATACTGTCGCCAATGGCACCAAGTTTAATTATAAGAATCTTTTTCTTTTTTGATAATGAGTTTCCCATGGATTTATTTAATAATAACATAAATTAAGTTTCTGAGAAATTTAATCATTTTTCTGTAAAATTTTCTTAATAAAATTACTATATAGAGCAAATTTAATTTTATTTGTTTTTATAATGTATAAAAGGAGAAGAAAATGTCTGAAGAAATTATAGGCGCTGGCCGGTTTGATGGTATAAAAAGGAATGCTTACTTTGCCCAAAAATTTGATACAAGGCTCCTGCCCGATCCTGATTTTGCAGAGGATATTGTAAGACATATTAATGACTGTAAAAAACATCCGACAACCGGCCTCTTAGCTAGACAGATGTATAAAACCAATAATTATCCGGTATTTTATAAGCGTAATGAAAAAATGTACTATAATATGGATGAGGTTAAATTAGCAAATAAAAACTTAATTGATACCTATAATAAATTATACCCGAAAACGGGATTTGTTCGTAAAAAGCTTATTGAAAGCGGCAGTATTGTATTAAACTATGTTAAGCCTATTAAAAAAAATTTAAATCGTTGTTTAATTAAATTCAGCAGCTTAATGCATGTATGTTTTTAAAAGGGATAATTTTCAATAAAAAATGCTATGTTCTAAGATAGAGCATAGCATTTTACTGTTTAAATTAATTGTTATTTGACAACTTTAGCAACTTCTGCTGTTATATCATCACCGCCATATAAGACTGTTGACTTCGCTAAAACTATATCATAACCTTTTGCCTTTGCTTGTGCGGCAATTGTTGCAGATATACTTTTATCGATTTCGGCTAATTTTGCTGTATACGCTTTAGTATTTGCTTCTTTTTTCTTTGCAAATTCTTCGTTATACTTTGTTAATAATTTCTTTTTATTGGCTTCTGTTGTTTGTTTTTTTACATCTGCATTTACAGTCTCTAACCATTTAGATAATTCTTGTGCTTTTTTTGTTTGCTCATCCTTAAGAGCTTTTACTTGCGCTGACTGTGAAACAACTGCAGGAACATCAACAACTGCAATTTTTTGTGTGCTAATATTTGATATAGCCGTATTACAAGATCCAATTACAATACCAATTGCTAAAATACCTGCTGATAATAATTTTGAATCAATTTTCATTTTCCTGTCCTTTCTTGCCTTATAGCAAACCTAATTTATCATCCTCGCTGTTTTCCGAAAGTTCTTTCTTTTGATTAACATTATATATTTGATTTAATACTGATGTATTAATTGTATCAAAAATATTTTTAGGTGTTACAACATCTCCGTAATATGTTTTTACAAGTTGTTTCCCTGTACGGCCAATTATATCACCAATAACACTTTGTACATAGTTATGCGCCGTAGATATTGTATAAAGAAGCTTATCAGTTTTTTCGATAGTTTTTTCACCTACATTTGTATTTTTCATATTAGCAGCACCCGATGAATTTATTGCACTATTCATACTGTTATAGTTGCTGTCCGTTAATATCTGAATATAACCGTTATGGCGTACAACGTTTCTTGAGTCAGTAATAATATTATTGCTGCTGTCAATTTTCAGTGAGGTTGGCTGTACATTAAGAGTCATCTGTACATCTGCATCTATAATAGGCTGCAAGCTGGTATTATTAACAACAATACGTTTATTGGCAGTCTCTAATACCGCATTATTTTCAACCTGCATTTTATCAATATTTATATTATTAGCAGTTGTATTCAATTGAGCATTATTTACTTTGAATTCTTCAATATTAATATCATTCTCTGTTGCCAATTCAAAATTATCTGTTTCGATTTTTGAATAATGAGCAGATGAACCGCTGGTAGAAATGGCTATAGAGTTGCCTGATGTCATACTGAGCTTATTACCGTTTGTCAGCATTATGTTTAATGGTTTTTCTGATGTACTGATTTTATCACCTGCAGTTAAATCTACTGATTGAACGTACATATTAACTTCATTTGTATCAAGTCCGTTCAGAATTGATTTATCTGTAGTTATTACGGCATTATTTGTGTATTGGCTTGTGTTCCCCTGGATTGTTCCGATATTAATATCATTTGAACTGTTGATTGATAAATTATCAACGTTTGCATTGATATTTCCGGCTAAATTAATTTCGTCAATTATTATATCATTAGCAGCCGCTATTAAATCACCTGTAATGTCTGCATCCTGTATAGTAATTATGTTATTGGCATTAATATCAGCATTGCCCTTAATATCAGCATCAGCAATAGTAACAGAACTATCAGCATTGATATCAGCATCACCGCCTGTTGTTACTTTGCCGGTAACCTCTAAATCTTCTGATATTGAAGTAAGGTTGTTTCCGATTACGGCATTGCCGATAGTAGTCTTATTATTAGATGTAATATTTGCATCTTTCTCAACATTTGCATTAGTAATATTAACAATTGCCGAATTAATATCAGCATTTCCCTTAATATCAGCATCAGCAATAGTAACAGAATTATCAGCATCAATGTCTGCATCACCGACTGTTGTTACTTTGCCGGTAACTTCTAAATCTTCTGATATTGAAGTAAAGTTGTTTCCAATTACGGCATTGCCGATAGTAGTCTTATTATTAGATGTAATATTTGCATCTTTCTCAACATTTGCATTAGTAATATT
>CALVDX010000002.1 GCA_944326425.1 Candidatus Gastranaerophilales bacterium | reverse complement strand
TCAATTATCAACAGCCTTAAAAATCATTAAAGAACTTGGATATACTGTTCAAGTTGCTTAAATTTACTATAGAGGGATAGATTATTTGTATACATTCGAACTAACAGTTCGAACCTAGAAGCGTCAGTTCCGCCATTTGAATAAAAAATAAAGTCCGCTTAGCGGGCTTATTTTTTTTTCTAAAGTTATGGAATAAAGTGGCGAGAACTCTATAAGGTGAAGCCTTGCTTTATAGTTTGCGCGACTGAACTGCGCCCAGAAAATGGATAACAAAAAGTTGCAAGTACAGTATAAAAGAGAAAGAATATAAAAATAAATAAATTTACAAATTATATTCACAAAAATAGGCTCTTTATCAGAGCCTTATCTTAAAATGGTACCCCCAAGCGAATTCGAATCGCTGTCTACACCGTGAAAGGGTGTTGTCCTAGGCCTCTAGACGATGGGGGCTTACCGACATTAACTATCGTACCAGAACAATATTTTTTGTCAACGGTCTGTTTTTATCTGCAACGGTGATATGACAGAAATATCAGTACCGGAGCGGTATTTTAGACCGGTTTATTGTTTTCTTTTCGTATCCGAAATTGGCAAGCAGGCGGCAGGTGCTTGTATAAAAGATGTTTTCATCCAATGTCGGTCCTATATTTATTGAACTTACTGTCCGCTTCATAAAACGATATTCAATGTACGGGATAAATAAACCGTTTTTCTCAAATATTTTTGTTTGTTTGTAAGTATTTGTACTAAAATGATTTATAAATATTATCCTGTATTCTTTTTCATCCCTGAAATACGGGTTTTTAAAAAACAGGCTTATTATACTTAGAATATCAATAAGTTCAAATAATGTATCCTGCATTTTTTCTTTATTCTTTTCTGTTTGTTTGCAGTCAAGAAGTTTTTTATACTGTCTATTCCATTTATCAAAAATTAATTTTAAAATGGTTATCTGTATATTCTTATCATAAATTATGTTTCCGTAAACAGACTGAAATCCCTGTCGTTCCATATCATTAATAAGATCTTTTTTACAAAATCCGATATTATAACCTGTGTACGTCTGGCCTTTTGAATAATTGTTCCATAATGTAAGGTTGTCGCTGTCGGTCGAAAACGATATTGTATAATACTCGTATTTGTTTAAAAAGTTGTCGTCACCGTCAACTATATTCTTATATTTTTTATAAAAATATTCTTTAATCCTGGAGAATAGCTCCTGATTTAAATCTCCGGTTTCGTTAATAAGACTTACAATCAGTTTATATGAATAAGTAACTTCTTCTTTATCATTAAGATAGAGTGCATTGGAAAATCTTATAGTTCCGGATTCTAATATACTTAAAAGTTTTTCGGGTTTTGTATAATGATAAAGGCTTGTATTAGAACCGTCATCAAGAATTTTTTTAACCTTAGGGATTTTCTTAAGTAAATTATCGTAATTAATCATATAAAATCCAACCCATATTTAGATTATAGCATTTTTTATAATATGTGCCAATAATTTACAAATTAAAGTCCGCCGGAGAATACGTTCTGATAAGCACTTTGCATGTTAGAATAAAGCATTTCCATACTTTGGAACTTATTTTCAAGCATAGTTTTATATGAATTTGCCTGTCTTTGCGCTCTTTCTATTTTTACATCATATCGGTCTATTTCCCTGTCGAGTGCTTTGCTCTTTGATTGGAAATAACCTGTAGTGGTAAGCATTTGTTCAATAATTGTTTCTACCTTGGTCAATATACCGGGGTTGGCATCTGTTCCTACCAGAAGCAATTTGACTTCATCTTCTGATGTATTTAAAGCGTTTTCAAACTTTTCTGTATCAAGATAGAGTGAATAAATATCGGATGGCATAGCAGAACTTGCGCTTTCAGTAGAAATACCGATTGCTGATAAGTTTCTAAAGAGTGTTACACCGTTTGTGCCGCGTGAGGTGAACATTGATGTAATTTGATTTTTAATACTCTTTAATGCAGTATCGTTATGTAAATCCCCGCCGATTGCAAGTACGGTATTTAGTTCAGCAATAAGAGTATTATATGCATCCAGTGTTTCCTGAACGGCATCAACAATGGATTGTGTATCACGTTCAACGGTTATTGTTACATATTCACCCTCTGTGATACCTTTTATGTTAACGGTTAACCCTTCGATTCTTGAAATGTCGCTTGTAATGGTGTTGGAGGTTGAGACAATTCTTGTTCCGTTAATAGTAAGGATAGCATTGTCGCCTAAATCCTGATTATATGTTGTAAGTTTTTCTTCCCCGTTGTCATTTATAGTCAGCCCGAAAATCTCGGTAAAATTACTTGTGCCGCCTTGAATATTAACGTATGATGAGCCCAGACTTGCAGATGTCAGAATCATTTTACCGTTAATATTATCCCAATATGCGTTGGCATTTGCTGCTTCAGAGTGGTTAATATCATTGATTAGTGAAGCAATAGTTGTTTCGCTCGTAATAGTAAATTCGGCATTTCCTATAGTGAATGTTCCTTCTGTAACATCGCCTTCTCTGAATAATCCGCTGTCTGTTATTTTGGATGTTGAGGAAGCTCTGTACAAAGAAGTGTTGCCGGTAATTACATTTGAGCCGTCTTGTGTAAGATTAAAAATAGTTACCAGGTTTGTAGTATCGGTTGATGTTCCGATAATAAGTTCAACACCTTCTGCCGCTTCAAGCATAAACTTTCCGTCTGAAGTGATTGATGCAGTAACGGACCCGTTTGAAGCGCTTGAAATACGTGACATTACATTGGCAAGTGTGTCGGTTGTTGCAACATTGACATTTATTATTGAACCGTTTATACCTATCGAGAATTCACCATCTGAAACACCAAGCGTTTCAAGTGTTGTTGAATTATCTGCATAATTAACAACGGATAAATATCTTATTTCATCTTGTTCGTATGTGATTTCTACATCATTTTGCATCCATTGTTCAAGTACCGCATCGCCAAAGCCGAGAGTATCTGCAATAGAAGAGGTGCCGCCGGTAATCTCTACACTCCCCATACCGTTATGATATGAAATTTTACCATTTTCAAAGCTGGCAGAAATCCCTGCTTCTTCTAATTTTTCTACCAGGGTTCCAAAAGTATCATTTGCTTCAATATTGATAACGGTATTTGTCACATTACCATCCTGATCTTCAATTGCAAGATATACTGAACCTTCAGCCTTTTTGTCAGGAGTATCATAATAGGAAACCAGAGTGTCTTCGGTTGCAACGTTGACATCATCTTCTAAAACGAGAGTTGTACCATAATATGTATTTGAGTAGATATTATCATCCAGTCCAAGGTGGCTGACGAGATTTGATGTTCCGTCCAGCAAGGTTACATCGCCTACACTTTGGATAGTGATTCTTCCGTCGGTTGATATATTCCCGGCTATACCATAAGCAGCAAGTGCACTAAATAGTTGAGAAACTTTGGTATCGTCGCGGATTGCAATTGTAGAAATAATTTCTCCGGCTTGTAGTACGTTAATATATCCGGTTTCAACGCCAAGATCCGAAAGTTTGGATGAGGAATCTGCTACATACGTAATTCCTGTACTTTGTGACTCTGTTTCGTGGTATAAAACTTTTTCTGTGGTTATGTAAGTTGGGGCTCCACCTGTGAGTATATCTGCAAGTGAACCTATAAGATAAAATGTTTTGTCTTCTGTACTGGCAGTTAGAATACCGTTTTGCAATTCTGCATGGATATCGAATGTATTTAATGAATCAACAACTTCACCAATGGTATCATCGGCGGTAAAACCTATATTGTGTAAAACTCCGTCAAGTTCAAGACGTAATGATGTTCCGGAGGCAAATCCCAAGTCGTTTAAAGTCGTTGTATCTGAAAGTTCATAAGTTCTGACCATTGTTAGTGTATTGGAATTTGTTTGATCATATATATTTACTTTTGTTTGTGTCCGATTAGTCAGTCCTAATTTTGAAACAAGGTTTGAGGACTCATCTGCAATATATTTATCGGAATCAGTACTTATTTTAATTTTGTTGCCGTCAAGGTTTGCCGTAAACCCATATCCTTCAAGTGCTGTAAGGAAGTCACCAATTGTAGTATTTTGATCAATGTTTATACCTGTGTTAATCCAGGTTCCGTTATCGTAGATTTTTATACCGCCTTGTGTAACTCCAAGGTCAACAAGTTTAGCATCTTCGTTTATTGTTACCGGGTTAACTGATTGCGGCAGAGTAGTAGTATATCCGGTTACAGTAGTAATTGTAGAGGTTACCGGAGAAGAGCTTGCAAGTTTTGCGCCTAACTCTCCCGTAATGCTGAAAGTGTGTTCGGTAGAAGATGCAGTAAAGCTGCCATTATTTATAGCCGCATTAATTCCGTATACGTTTAAGGCATCCAGTACATCCTGAATTGTTTCACTTCCGGTAAAACCAATTGAGTGTACTGTGCCGTCAATAATAAGCCTTAAATCGGAGCCTCCTTCAAATCCCATATCAGCAAGTGTTGTGGATGTTCCAATCGTTCTTACTGTTGTGTATGCAAGACTTGATGATGTTGACGATTGATAAACAGTGTTGTACTCGTACGATTTTGTCAAACCAAGTTTTGTTGCAAGGTTTGATGTTTCGTCCATAAGGTACATTTCGGAATCTGCTGTTATATTTAATCTTCCGCCGGATAATGATGCTGTGAAGCCATAATTTGATAGTGATGAGATTAAATCATTTATGGTTGTATTTTCACTTATATTAATAGCTGTTGATATTAACGTTCCGTTGTCATAAATCTTAATATCTCCGGTTGTTACGCCAAGGTGAACAAGTTTTGTATCGCCATTAATTGCAGTTGATTCTTCTTTATCAGTAACTGTGCCGCTCCAGGCTGTCGGGCGGGAAGTTGTTGTAAACGACGGGTTTTCTCCAAGAATTACTGAAGCCAGACTTCCTGAAATAGAAAATTCCTGATATGCTGAGGAGGCGCTGAATGTACCGTTATTTAGCGATGCGGTAATGCCTTGTGATTCGATAAAGTATATTACATCCTGTATTGTATCCGAGTTTACAAACACTCTTGAAACAGTTTCTCCGTTTATATTAAGCGTTATTTCTGAGGTACTGCTGGTTACCAAACTAAGTGCAGTGGTAGAAGTCAGATTATGGGTCGTAAAGTTATTTAGCACGCTGGATGTTGAGTTTTGGGTTAAGGTTTCATAAACAATAGTGTTTGTAAACCCAAAATGGCTGAACAGGTTGGAAGTTCCTTCTCTTAACTGTAAATCTTCATCTGCTGTCAGTGTTAGTTCCCCGTCTGCATACCTTGCTGTTACGCCGTTTATTTCTAGTGCTGTAATAAAAGCTCCGACCGTGGAATCAGTTGTTACTGTAAATATTGCTGTTGTTGAATTTGTGCTGCCGTTATATAAATTTACTGTTCCGTTTGTAACTCCCAATTGTGATAATTTGGTAGTAGACACATCAAAATTGGAAGTGGTAATTTCGTATGATTTTATATCAGAACGATAAACAAAAGTATCGGTGGAAGTTAATGTAGTTGTTATTGTTGTTATAATTTGTTCAATTGATGTCGTTCCGCCGTTAATGACAGTAGTTGATGTTATACTGGTGCTTGTTGTTGTGTATTGTTGTACAGAACCTGCTTTATGATCGATACCCAGACTGGTTGCCAGTGAACCGGATATTTCTACACCGGAAATTGATATAGCTCCGTTGAGTAGTTCAAAACTGCCTCCTGCAGAAGCAACTGCATAAGATATTGAGGCAATAGTTGAGGATGAATCAAAAGTATATGTACTGTTTGTACCATCATTGTTAATTGTCAAATAATATGTGCCGCTGTAACCTAATTGTGCAAATGTTGTATCTAATGTTGCGGTAACAGGCAGTTGAGCCTCAATTGTTCCTGATACCTGGGTTACACTTACAACATTGGTTTGATAATTGTTTGATGAAAATCCCAGAGCTGTGGCCATTGAACCTGTAATGTAACCGTTAGTTATACTTATTCTGCCTGTTGAGTCGATGTATGCGTTTAATCCTTTAGAGGTTAGTGAAGAGATTAAATCGCCAACACTTGCATCTGCACTCAGGGAAAGATTTGACCCGAGAACTGTTCCGTCCAATGCATATATATTATAGGTTTTTCCGCTTGGAGAAATTCCATAGTCTGCAAGTTTAGAAGCTTCTGTAGCAATTCCGCCAAGGGTATATTTTACATCTGCCGAGTAAATTGATGTTGCGTTTCCTGTTTGTACGGCTGTTAATCCAAGCCCTGTTAATAAAGAGCCGGAAATATTATCAATGCCGGTGATATAAATTTGATTATTTTCAAATGTAAATTCTCCGCCGGCAGCTTTGATGGCGTTTGAAATATCTTGAAGAGTTGATGCTGATGTAAAGGAATGAACGGTTGTAGTTCCCATGTCCCGGATTGTTAAATATTGTGTAGAATTAATTCCAAAGTCTGCCAGTGATGAGGTCATGGATGCAGTTGTAGTAATAGTACCCATGAGAGCATTAGATTGTATGGTAGTTTTGGATACGTAGGTATGGTCTGCACTGTATGAAAGTCCAAGACTATTGGCGAGGTTTCCTGTGATATACCCCCCTTCCAGTGAAATAACACCATTTTCATCAATGTTTGCAGACAGTCCGTAAGTGCCGAGGCGGTTAATGAAGTCGCCCACTGTCGAAGTTGATGCAAGATTAACATTACCCTGCAAATTCCCCTCTTCATCATAGACTGCAAAACTTAAGTTAGTTATACCTAAGTGTGAAAATTGGGTTGCTTCGGTTGCAATTGAAGTCATTGTATAAGCAAGGTTGGTATTATACATTGATGTACCTTGGATAGTGTTTTCATCAAGGTTAAGTGATGAGACTAATGAGCCGGATAGTTTATCTACACCGGAAATGCTAAGTTCACCATCCTTAATAGACATTTCTCCGCCGGCAGCTGCAATTGCATCTGCAACATCCTGCAAGGTAGAGGTTCCTGTAAAGTTACGTGTTGTATTAGTGCCGTTAACATTAATTGTAAGGGTTTGATTAGATGTAATTCCTAGAGATTGCAATGATGAAGTCATTGTGGCCTGGGTTGTTGTTGTCCCGGCTAAAGCATTAGATTCTGCTGATGTTTCTGATATAACTTCTCCTGATACAACGGAAGATAATCCAAGTGCTGTTGCCAGATTGCCGGATATAATTCCGCCGTCTACAGATATAACCCCTTCTTCTGATATTGAAGCAGATATGCCGTACTGTTTCATTGAAGCAAACCAGTTTTCAATGGTAGTAGTTGAAGTTACATTTAGGTTTGCAGCAAGTGTTTCCCCGCGTTCGTTTAATACGTTGTATGTTAAATTGCTTCCGGATATCCCTAAATCTCCAAATGTTGTACTTGTTTTGGCAGTATAAGTAATAGAATATTCCATATGAGAGCCGGTTAATGTTGTTCCGTTAACGGTATCGGTTTTTAATCCCAGTCCGTCAGCAATTCCGCCGCTTATATACAGTTTATCGATATCCCCGGTAATAATAATTGCACCTTGGTTTGTCAATTCTATATCTGCATTCATACCATTGTTGGCAGCATAAGTTTCTATTTGATTAATTATATCTCCCAGTGTTGATGTGGAAGATAAATTTACGGTTTGAGTGCTTGAACCATTGCCCAGAATAAGTCTGTAGTTAGAAAATGTAGTATTTAAATTACCGAGTGCTGTATTAGCGTTTGCAAATTCAGTATTGTCATAGTACAATCGGTCACTGGAAGATGTCACTGTATCAACGGTTTCTGTCAAGCCGAGGGCTGTTATAATATTTGAACCCCCTCTGAGTTCTTCAATATCAACCCCCGAAATCGTTATAAATCCGCCGGAATCCATGGTGGCAGTACCTGCTCCGTATTTGTTATTCATGTAATCAAGGAATGTTTGGATAGTGTCTCCGGAATTGAATGTAAGGTTTTCAACGGTTTTATTTATCATGATATTACCGCCGGTTGCACCTATATCTGATAATAAAGTTGTCGGTTTAATTGTTACATATCCTTCAACACGCAGCTCTCCCGAGGATACACCTGTAATGTCTTTGAATGTTAGCCCGAGAGCTCCAAAGACATTTGTTGTTCCTTCATCAACCTCAAATATATCGGTTTCTATTGTGAAACGTCCTTTCCCTTCGTCGTATGTGGCAGTTACTCCTATATCGGCAAGTTTGTCGATTAATGTGCTGATAGTATCACTATTTTCAACTTTAATCTCTTTTTCATTTACTGATACGTATCCCTCTTTAACCCCCAGAATAGACAATTTAGTGTCCATATCGGCAGTGTAAGTCATTGTGAATGTTTTTCTAATGGCAGTATTAACTTTTGTTGCGCTTGCTAATTGTGTAACGCCCACTTCATAAGTATCCCTTGAGGCCGTGTGTGTTGCAGTAGCGGTAACTTTTGACGGATCGGAGGAGTTGGCAAGGTTTTGAACAAATATGTCCATGGCATCTACACCCAATCGTGCATCGGTAAGTCTTTCCAGAGATGTCCTAAACGATGAAAAGAATGTTTTAATCCCTGATACAACATCTTTTAATTCTACAACGGCAGCTTTTTCTGCTTCCAGCTCCTGAACTTTTGCATTCTTGAGCGCCGTGAGTGCACTTACCCACGAATTGGTGTCCAAACCAGTTACTAAACCGCTAAACTCGATTACGCTCAACTTAGTGTATCTCCATGATATGTACAGACACGCCCAAGCGTCCTTGAACTTTCAAGTGTCTGCTTTGTTTTTATACTGCCTATAGTTTTTATTCCACAACTTTGCAAATATATAACACATTTTTTAAAAATTTTTACAAAATTTTTAAAAGTGCCAAACCTGAATAAATGCCTCATTCAGAAACTCTCTCTGTTGATTTGGATATAATTTGTATAGTGGATGTATATATTTTACTAAATTTTTTCTATTTTGACAAGGATAAATTAAATATTAAAGCTTTTTCTTTGCCCTTCTTCATGGTAAACTCCGCCTCCGCAGATGGTTTCAACGACTTTCAGTACAAACTCTCTGGAGGCATCGGTATTGTTTAAGAAAAATTCTCTGTTTTTAAGGTGTTTTATTTTAAATATGCAGGCTTGTGATTTGTCTGCTGGAACGTAGAGAGAAGCAACCTCTTTTTCAAGAAGTTTCTCCATAATTTCCGATGTGGTTTTTGCACCTTCTACTATATCGTTATAGTTGCCATTTAAAGCCATTACTCTCCCGCAGAAAAACGGAGGCTTATTTTCCCTGAATAATGCCTGCGGTTCAAAGTTACAGCGGGTTGTAAGGCTTATTGTATGCCATAAAATATTGATTACAACAACCGTTTTGTCCTTGTCGTAGTCAACATAAATATTTTGTGTTGCAATTCCGCGCGCAGCAAAGGACTGTTTAAAGGAATCTGCCATAACTTTAAAGTTGTCTATCATTTCTGAGAAAAGTTCTGCAGTATTGATCGTTGCATGCTGGTAATCAAGGAATTGTTTGTACATGTGTGATGAAACCAGTCCTAAACGCTCCTGGATTACAGAAGATTTGCGAAACGAGGTTTCCATATTATCAAAGTTTTCGTAGTTATTGGCAGGCAATTTGTGATAATCTCCTAATAGTATTTTACAACTAATTGTTTTTTTTTGTAAACATGTTGACAAAATTTCGTTACAAAGGAATGATGTTTAGTAATAACTAACCTGCTGCGTGCAAAATTATGAATATATGAGGATAAGATGTTTTATTTTGATACCCTTGGCGGAAAGAAAGTTCTAAAAAGTTATTTGTTACCGGAAGTAAGACATTTTTTTACAACGCGGGAATGTCCGATACGCGGTAATGAAGAGTTTTTTAAGCAGATGCTGCATATAGAACGGATAATCTCACCGGAGCAGACGCATGGTTCAAATGTAGAAATAGTTGATGAGCATACTCAGTACCCTGATACGGACGGGCTTATTGTCTCAAAACCAAATATTGCAATATATTTGAGTTTTGCTGATTGTACTCCTTTGATTATTTACGATAATGTAAACAATGTAGCTGCTGTTTCGCATGCGGGCTGGAGGGGAACGGCTGCAAGAATAGCAGTTGCTACTGTAGAAAAAATGCAAAAAGAGTTTGGGACTAAACCTGAAAATGTAACAGCTTTAATAGGACCGGCAATATCTGTATGCTGTTATACTGTAGGCGAAGATGTTTTTTCGCAGCTTATGGATACTGTTACCGATAAATCGGGGCTTTTTAAAGGAGATAATGTTGATTTAAAAAAAATTAATGCCAGACAGCTTGAAGAAATCGGTGTTACAAAAATTGACATTTGTCCTTATTGTACAGCCTGTGATAATGATTTATTCTTTTCCTATCGTAAAGAGAATGGAACTCCGTTAAGGCATAATGCACTTGTTGTTCTATGATAGTTTATGGCTCTGCACGGAATTTGTCCTGTAAACGATTTAGGAATAGCTTTGCTGCCGGTGAAAATACCTGATATTTTTTCCAGACGATATCCAGACCTGATTCTAATCGCGGGGAAAGCGGTTTAAAACAAATGCTGCTCTCCTTTGAGGTGTTTGCAAGTTTGTCTAAAGTAACAGCATACCCCATACCTGCTTCAACCATGATAACTGCATTGTATATAAGGTTGTAGGTTGCAGTAATATTCAGGTTGTCAAATTTATCGCCAAACCAGTCCAAAAAACCGCTGTCTGCAGAATATTTTTTTGACATTTGCCTTGATGCTATAAGCGGAACGTTTATTAAGTCATTAAGTTCAACAACGTTCTTTCGGGCAAGCGGACAGTTCTTAGGCATTACAACACCCCATACATCTTTATCCGGAAGAGTTATATAATCATATTTTGATAGGTCTATCGGCTGGATTAAAACTCCAAAATCCAGCAGTCCTTTATCCAGTTTTTCAATAACATCCTCTGCATTGCCGCTGTAGATATGGAATTTTATACCGGGGTATTCTGCCTGAAGTCCTTTCATAACTTCGGCAACCCCTTTCATTGAATCTGTTTCGCCGCAGCCTATGTAAATATCTCCGCTTATTATATCTGTTATTGAATTGAATTCTGCTTCTGTTTTTTCAACCAAATCAACAATTTCTTCTGCACGTTTTCTCAGCATCATCCCTTCGGGAGTCAAGGTTACACGATACTTTCCCCGCGTAAGCAGTTTTTGTCCGAGTTCTTTTTCCAGTCCTTGTAACTGGCGTGTAAGTGTCGGCTGGGTTAAATGAAGCGATGCTGCTGCACCCGTAATGCTTCCTTCACGCGTAACTGCAAGAAAATACTTTAATACTCTTACTTCCATAGAGTAATACTATAATCTTTCAGCTATACCTGTCAAGTATTTTCTGCGGTATTATATGTGTTTTTATTATTTTTTAACAGTGACAACAGGAATATATTCTGGTATACTGAAAGAGTTATTTTGTCTGTTTTTTGAAGGAATGCGGATGGGTGACTTTTATAAAAAATATATACGATATTTGAGATTAATCAAACTTGTAAAAATGGTTTACAGGCATGAAGAACTGGTTAATAATCTGAATTTTGTATTTACAAACGGGATAAATAAAGAGAAGATTGCGTACGAAATTTCACGTTTTAATGGCCGCGGAATAAATGAAGTTTCCGGGCGTACACCGCGTTTGATAGTTTCTTTAACGACATATCCCGAGAGAATGTTTGATATTCACTATTGTCTTTATTCTCTTTTAACCCAGTCTTTACAACCGGACATGGTAATCTTATGGCTTGCAGAAGAAGAATTTCCAAACCGTGAGGCTGATGTTTCGCCGCAGGTTTTGAAGTTAAAAGAAAACGGATTAGTAATCAAGTGGTGTAAAAACCTGAAGTCATATAAAAAATTAATACCTGCGCTTAAGGAATTTCCCGAAGATATAATAGTAACTGCGGATGATGATGTATACTATCCCGCGGATTGGCTTGAAAAGCTCTATAATTCTTATACCGCTGCCCCGCAGAGTATTCATGCCCACAGGGTGCATAAGATTAGATTTGATTGGAGAAAACGCATAAAACCGTATCTTAACTGGAAATTCTGTATTTCTGACAGTTCATCGGAGTTTATTAATTTCTTTACCGGCGCCGGCGGGGTTTTATACCCTCCTCGTTCTTTATATGGAGATGTGACTAATGAGGAATTATTTGAAAAACTTGCTCCAAATGCTGATGATATTTGGTTTTGGGCAATGGCACTTATGCGGGGAACAAAAATCAAAGTTGTTGATAATCCGGCTAACAGTGTTATGTATACTAATCCCTGGCGTGAAATAAACTGGTATAACCAAACAACACTTAAGCAGCAAAATGTCGTACAGAATAATATCCAACTAAAAAATGTTCTAAACAGGTATCCTGCTATATTAGAAAAGCTGGAGTGCAGGGGGCTGTCGTACTCCGGAAAATAAGTTACTTAAAAGAACCTCATTAAACAGAGGTTCTTTTAATAAAGTAAATATTTAGTTTCTAGTTGCAATTTCCATACTCACAGGTTTCTGTCTGTCGCACAGTATCGCAATGATGTACCGTAAATGCTGTAATTACTGCACTTGCCCCGATGACAGAATATACTATTCTGGATAAAACTGTCATATCACCGAATATTGCTGCCACAAGGTCAAATCCGAAGATACCTATCAGACCCCAGTTTAATGCCCCGATGAGTACCAGTGAGTAGGCAATACTTCTAAGATACTTCACAAGACGCCTCCTTTCCGTTTCATTTTTATTATTACCTGTTTTTTATGTAATAAATTGTACAGTCGGGCTAGTACTTTATGAGGAAATTTTTGCTGTTTGTGTTTGTTGATTTCTAAAATCTTCACCCGCTTTAAAGTTATATACCGGTTTTATTATTTTAGTAATATCAACGGTTGGAGAAATATTGTCTATGATATCGTCAATTGATTTATATGCCATAGGGCACTCATCCAGGGTATCGTTATTGATAGAGGTTGTAAATATTCCGGACATTGACTCTTGAAATTCTTCGACTGAAAATCTTTGTCTGGCCTGTTTTCTGCTGAATAGCCGGCCTGCCCCGTGCGGGGCTGAATAGTTCCAGTCCTCGTTTCCTTTCCCTGTGCAAATAAGACTGCCGTCTCTCATGTTTATCGGGATTAAAAGCATTTCTCCCGCTCCGGCAGATACAGCACCTTTTCTAAGTATCATAAGTCCGGTGTCTATATAATTGTGGATTGTAGTAAATTCGTTTTCAACCGTTAAATTTAATCCCCTTATAAGTTCATCCGCCATTGCTTTTTTATTTAGTACTGCGTACTGTTGGACGATTTTCATATCGTGAATATATTCATCAAACAGGTATCCGCTGGTGTAAGCAAGAGCTTTGGGAATATTTGTTATATTTTGCTCTTTCATTCTTTTTATTGTTGTCTGGATTTCTGATTGTCTGCCGCTTGATTTTAGTTCTTCGATAGTATCATCAAGGATTTTTTTAGAACAATTGTTAAGCTGTTTATAGGCTTCCTCCTGATAATACTCCGCAACTTCTTTACCCAGATGCCGGCTGCCAGAGTGAATAACAATGTACAAATTCCCTTCGTCATCTTTGTCTACTTCAATAAAATGATTGCCGCCGCCAAGTGTTCCTATGCTTCTTTGTGCGCGGAACTGATTGATATTATACAGGCATTTTAATTCCTCAATATTAATCTCCGAAGCGTATTTGTGCGGGGTATTGCGTATATTTATGCCGGAGGGGATTTTTTCATAAATTAATTTATCAAAACGGTCAAAATCAAGTGATTTTTCTTTAATCTTAATAGTTTCCATCCCGCATCCGATATCTACACCGACGAGATTTGGAACAATTTTATCGGTTATGGTCATAGTTGTACCGATTGTGCAGCCTGCACCGGCATGGACATCCGGCATGATACGGATTTTAGAGCCGGATATAAACTCCTGATTGCATAATTCTTCTATCTGTTTTACGGATAATTCATCTATTACATCTGTAAAAATTTTTGCGCTGTTATACTTGCCTGTTATCTCTTTCATTGTTATAATTCTTGATAAAATGCCTTATGTATTTTATAGTATATCATGAAAAATATTAAAAAACAAGAGTTATAAATAATGCATTAAAGCGGTATATTACAGGGGTTTATATTATTTAAAATGTTATAAAATCAAAAAATAATCATATTTTAGCGCATTAAAGATTCTTTAGGAAGCATTCTGCTTTTATCTGTTTGGCGGGATTTTCTTCTGGCTTCCTCCTCTGCCTTTTTAGCCTCTTCCTCGGCTGCTTTCAATTCTTTTTCAAGTTCGTCCATACAAAATTTGCGTGCCTGCTTAAACTCTGCTTTATCAGGATTTTTAGCAATGGCCTTGTCATACTCTCTTATTGCTTCGCGCCACATTTTGGCGGCTTTAAAGTTGTCGGCTGTGTATGCGTAAAGTTCAGCCGCTGCTGCATAATCGCGTTTTGCATAATCTTCTTTCTTTCTGCTTTTATAAAAATCTCCCCTGTCGGTGTAAAAATCAGGTTTTAATGGTTTTAATTCAACAGCTTTGTCAAAATCCCATATTGCTAAATCGTCCTTGTTCATCTTTGCGTAAATCTTGCCGCGGGAGGCATAAATCTCCGCACGGTAAGGGCGCATTCCGAGGGTTTCCGTAAGGTCTCTCACGGCAAGCGGATATTCATTCAATGCTTCATAGCATGCGGCGCGCCTGATGAGAAGTTCAGAGCGCCCCGGGGCAAGTTCTATGGCTTTTGTGTAATCCTCCAGTGCTGATTTGTAATCCTGTTGTTCCTCGTAATACATTCCGCGCCGCGTATATTCAAGACTACTGTTTGAAGAATACTGGATAATTTTTTGTACATCAATACTGTTTGGCGGGCTTTCTATTGCTTTATTGCCGGAATCCGGTTTTACCGTTAAAGGTTTGGAAGTGTATATTTTATCGGTTTCATCGTTTTCATTTAAATCAGGTACCGGCAGAGTTTTGGGCGGCTCTGTTACTGCCGCCGGAGCCGGATTCGTGCTGTTTGTATTTTGTGGGGCGGCTGGCTGCGCGGTATTTTGACCTGCTGCCGGTAATGCTGCAGTACCGTTATCCGGCGCTGCCTGCGCAATTGCAAATTGCCCGAGTATACAAACTAAAACTAACGCTCCCGATATTTTATACAAGTGTACAAACCTTTCTGTATTCTGTTATACCATTATACTCCAAATTCGGGTAAGAGTTATGGAATTTTAGCGCCCTTAAATACGCTCCTGCCGTATCAAGCGACGTAAAACAGGGTGTTGAATACATTTCTGCAATTGTCCTTATCATAAATCCTCTGTTTTCCGAGCCTATACGTGCTGCGTTTGCGTTGGTTGAAGGTGTATTAATAATAAAACAGAGCTGTTTTTTCTTCATGTGTGCCTGCATTTTGGGTATATCGAAATTTTTAATCTCTTTTGTCGGTATGCCGCGCTCTTGCAGATATTTGTGCGTTCCTGTTGTGGCAACAATTCTGAAACCTAATTCCACAAGCGTTTTTGCTATTTCATCGCACTGCGGTTTTGTATGGTCATTAAGCGATAACATAACATCCCCGTTAAGTCTGTCAAACTTATACCCTGCAGCAAGAAATCCTTTCACAAGCGCTCTGTCAAACGATGTATCAATCCCCAGAACTTCCCCTGTAGACTTCATTTCCGGCGCAAGTGCGGGATCTATTCTGTTTAATTTTTGGAACGAGAATACCGGAACTTTTACGCACACAAGGTCGGTTTTGTCGTACAATCCCGGTTTGTAACCGAGGTCTTTGATACTTAGCCCGAGAGCTGTGCTTATCCCGAGTTCTACCATCGGGATTCCGGTTACTTTGCTCATAATAGGCACCGTCCTTGAAGCACGCGGATTAACTTCTATAACGTATGCCACGTCGTCCTTTAAGACAAACTGAATATTCATCAAACCTTTTATTTTAAGCGCTTTTGCAAGCCGTTCAGTGTAGTCGACGAGAGTGTTAATCATAGACGCTTTAACCTTTTGTGTCGGATAGATTGCCATACTGTCGCCGGAGTGAACACCTGCCCGCTCAATATGTTCGGTAATCCCGGGGATAAGTACGTTTTCGCCGTCCGAAACCGCATCAAGTTCAACTTCTTTACCCTCAATATACTGGTCAATCAGGACGGGGTGCTCGTCTGAGAATTTGAGCGCGGAATTGAAGTATGTTATCAATTCTTCCGTATTATAAACAACCTGCATACCGCGGCCGCCTATTACGTATGACGGTCGTATAAGGAGCGGAAATCCCAGTTCTTCTGCCGTTTCGATTGCCTCTTCAACTTTCCTGACGGCTTTACCTTTTGCCTGCGGGATGTCAAGCGCGTGCAGGAGCGCCTCAAACTGTTTTCTGTCCTCTGCAAGATTTATTGATTCAAGCGAAGTTCCGATTAGTTTAACCCCCTTTTTGTCGAGTTTTTCCGCAAGATTAATTGCTGTCTGTCCGCCAAACTGCACTATCACGCCGTAAGGTTTTTCACTCTCAACGATGTTCATAATATTTTCAATATTCATAGGCTCAAAATAGAGTTTGTCAGCAACATCAAAATCGGTGGAAAGTGTTTCGGGGTTGGAGTTTACAATAATTGCCTCATACCCTTTCGCCTTAACGCCCCACGCTGCGTGCACCGAACAGTAATCAAATTCTATACTCTGCCCGATTCTGATTGGCCCCGAGCCTAAAATAAGGATGCTTTCTTTGTCCGTAATCACGTTTTCATCATACTCATTATAAGTTGAGTAATAGTAAGGTGTGCAGGCTTTAAACTCGGCGGCGCAGGTGTCTACTATTTTAAACGCAGCTTTAATATCGTGTTCTTTTCTGAACGCTTCTATATCCTCAAGCCGTTTTCTTGTAATAACCGCAATTTCACTGTCCAAGAATCCTTTTTCTTTTGCTTCAAGGTACAGTCCTTTTGTGAAGGGTTCTGATTTAAGCCGCTGTTCAAACTCTACAAGGTTTTTAATTTTGTAAATAAACCACTTATCAATCTTTGTAATATAATTTATTTCATCAACGGAAATTTTCCTTGAAAGTGCCTCTGCTACCCTGAAAATCCGCCTATCGTCCTGAATTGTCAAAAGTGCTTTGAGTTCTTCGTCCGAAAAAGAGGTGTATTTTTTTCTGACCAATCCTGTATTTTTATCCTCGATTGAAGTTATTGCTTTTTTAAACGAACTTTCAAAAGTGCGCCCGATTGCCATAACCTCGCCCGTAGCCTTCATTTTTGTACCCAGAAGTCTGTCACCGTGGTCAAATTTGTCAAACGGCCACTTGGGAATTTTGGTTACAACATAATCCAGCGCGGGTTCAAACGCAGCTGCGGTTTTCTGTGTAATAGCGTTTTTAATCTCATCCAGCCTGTATCCGATTGCAATTTTGGTTGTGACTTTGGCTATCGGAAAACCGGTGGCTTTTGATGCAAGCGCCGATGAACGGCTTACACGCGGATTGACCTCTATTACATAATACCGGCTGCTTGTCGGGTCTAGGGCGTACTGAACATTACACCCGCCCTCAATTTTAAGTGCGCGGATAATTTTCAGCGCAGAACTTCTCAATGTTTGATACTCTTTGTTTGTAAGTGTTTGCGATGGGGCTGTGACAAAGCTGTCGCCTGTATGTATTCCAATCGGGTCAATATTTTCCATATTACAAATGGTTATTGCCGTATCGTTTGCGTCGCGGATTACTTCGTACTCTATTTCTTTGTACCCTGCAATACTTTTTTCTATCAATACTTGTGAAATAGGGCTTCTTAAAAGTCCGCTGTAAACTATTTCTTCAAACTCTTTTTGATTGGAGGCAATACCGCCGCCCGAGCCGCCTAGTGTGTACGCAGGACGGATTATGAGCGGAAAACCGGTTCTTGATGCAAACTCCTGCGCCTCCTCCATGTTTGAGGCTGTAATACTGTCAGGCACAGGTTCGCCGATTTCTACCATAAGTTCTTTAAACAGTTCTCTGTCCTCGGCTTTTTTTATTGAATCAATTTTTGTCCCGAGAAGGTTGACGTTGTATTTGTCTAAAAGCCCTTCTTCGTATAGTTTTAGCGCCATATTAAGCCCTGTTTGTCCGCCAAGCCCCGCAAGTAGTCCGTCAGGCCGCTCTTTATTTATGACGTACTCAAAGGTTTCAACCGTAAGCGGTTCAATATAAACCTTATCCGCGATTGTTTCATCCGTCATAATTGTTGCGGGGTTTGAGTTTATAAGAACAACTTTTATTCCTTCTTCTTTAAGCGCTCTGCAGGCCTGTACACCTGCATAGTCAAACTCTGCCGCCTGACCTATTACAATCGGGCCCGAACCTATTACAAGAACTTTTTTTATATCGTTATTTCTTGGCATTATCCTAACCTCTTTTTATGAATAATTTTTTTAATTTGTCTAAAACATTGTGTTTGCGCTCTAACATTTCATTCACCCAGCCGTCAAAAATTATCTGCGCATCGTAAGGCCCGGGTGCGGCTTCGGGGTGGAACTGGACGGCGTCAATTTTAAGCGCTTTGCAGGAAAAACCTTCAAGCGTCTCATCATTAAGGTTGACGTAAGTTATGGTAGTATTCTCGGGCAGCGACTCCGGATGAACGGCGTAACCGTGGTTTTGAGATGTCATAAAGACTTTTCCCGTTTGTTTGTTTATAACCGGATGGTTGCCGCCTCTGTGTCCGTATTTTAGTTTGTAAGTCTTTCCGCCAAGCGCGATACACAAGATTTGGTATCCGAGGCAAATTCCGTAAATCGGGATTTTGCCTGTGAGTTCTTTTGCGGTTTTAATTGTTTCTGCTGCATCCTGCGGGTCGCCCGGGCCGTTGGAAATTAATACGGCGTCAAACTTTGATTCAAGAATTTTGTCAGCACTGACAACATTCGGATAAATCGTTAATTCACATCCGCGGTCTTTAAAACAATCAATGATACTCTTTTTTATTCCGCAGTCAATAACCGCTATACGCAGCCCGTTTGCTTTTTCCTGCGCTGGTTTTACAACTTCCTCGGTACTTCTTGATACGAGTTTGGTAATATTTTTATCGATTGAGAAGTTTTTGAGTTTTTCTCTAACTTCTCCGGTGATTTCTTCCGTTGTGATTGTACAGTTCATAGCGCCGCTCTCGCGTATTATTGTAGTGAGCCGTCTTGTGTCTATGTTTGAAATTCCGATTATATTCTGCTGTTTTAAATAATCTTTGAGTTTAATATAAGATTTGTAGTGGCTTTCGTTTTCCGGATAGTTTTTTACTACAAACCCTGTCGCGGAAACTCTTGAACTTTCAAAATCATCTTTGTTTATCCCGTAGTTGCCGATTTCCGGGTAAGTCATTACAATAACCTGCTTGGCGTAGGACGGGTCTGTTAAAATTTCCTGATACCCTGCCATTGATGTGTTAAAACAGATTTCCCCGAACGCTGTTCCTTCCGCGCCAAAGTTTTCGCCCTCAAAAATCATTCCGTTATCTAATAATAATTTGGCTTTCATTATAAAATACCTTCAATTTCGTCATAAATTTTTTTCATTGCCCCAATCCTGTCATCGCTTGCGGTTACTGCCCTTCCGATTACAAGGTAGTCCGCTCCCTGCGATACTGCATAAGACGGTGTTGCAATACGTTTCTGGTCGCCCTTTACTGACCACTCGGGGCGTATTCCGGGGCATAGGACTTTAAAATCGTTTCCGCAGGCGGATTTTATATCCGCACATTCGTGCGCCGAGGCTACAACCCCGCTCATACCGCTTGATTTTGCGAGTTTTGCAAGACCTAGCGCATACTCTTTTGTATCGTAGGGAATTTTTAGTTCATTGTTTAAAACATCTGCTGAAACACTCGTTAAAAGTGTAACTGCAAGAATAACCGGCGCCTCCTGCCCGAGTTCTTTTGCCGCGGTGTTTGCACCCTCTGCCGCCTGCCGCATCATTTCCGTCCCGCCTGACGCGTGCAGGTTAAAAAAAGACGCCCCCTGCTTAATTATGTTTTCGGACGCTTTTTTTACCGTATTTGGAATATCGTGGAGTTTTATATCAAAAAAGAATTTTCCGCCCTCGTCTTTTATAAACTTAAAAACTTCACTTCCGTTTGCCATAATGAATTGAAGTCCTACTTTAAAAACTCCGGTATAATCTTTTAATTCCGTTACAAGTGCTTTTGCCTCATCAAGCGTGTTTACATCAAGTGCCAGAACTATTTTTTCTTTAATTTTCGGGTTGATATTCATTTTATTTCTCCCTTTTTCTTAAATCATAAACTCTGTCCCCGATGACAGTTTGGATTACTTTTCCCGTAAGTTCCAAACCTTCATAGGGAGTTATTTTACATTTTGTTTTAAAGTTTTCTCCATGTACCGTGTATTTTTCAGAAAGGTCAATAATGTTAAATTCCGCCCTCTCGCCCGTTTTTAAACCGTGAATTTTTAACCTTGCAATCTCAGCGGGGGCGTAAACGAATTTGTTTATCAATTCTTCTATTGTTAAAACTCCTGTCAGTACAAGGTTTGTATATCCGAGTGAAAATGCGGTTTCAAAACCAGTAATCCCGAACGGGGATTTGCCATAGGGGCGCAGTTTTTCTTCCCTTGTGTGCGGGGCGTGGTCTGTTGCGATTATATCTATCGTTCCGTCTTTTAAACCTTCTTTGACCGCAATAACGTCATCAGGCTCTCTTAATGGCGGATTCATTTTAAATCTGCCGTCTGCGCTTGTAATATCATCCCTAGAGAAGGTAAAATAGTGTGGCGCGGTTTCTGCGGTTATATTTAAACCTTTTTTCTTTGCTTTTCTTATTAATTCTATTGATTTTTTAGTAGAAATATGTGCAAAGTGCAGCCGCCCGTCTGTCTGTCGTACCGCTTCGATTTCCCGTTCTACGGCGGTGTATTCAGAATGCGGATCCTGCGGCGGGAATGCTGTATTTTCAGCATGCGAAATTATAAGAACATTGGCTTTTTTTGCTTTTTTGAGGGCATTTTTTAAAAGTTCCATATCCTCAACAGGTTTGCCGTCATTGGAAAACCATCCGGTGCCAAGCGCTGCTAACGTTTCAAAATCCGTAAGTGCGCTGCCGGCAAGCCCGGTTGTTATTGCGCAAACCGGTTTAACGGTTACTGCGTAAGGATTTTCAGCACGGGAGAGAATATATTTAAGTGTGTCGGGATTATCGCAGGCGGGATTTGTGTTGGGCATTGCAAAAATAGTTCCGTAGCCGCCGTTGAATGCAGATTTTATACCTGTTTGCAGGGTTTCTTTTGCTTCTCCTCCGGGCTCTCTAAGGTGGCAGTGCAGGTCAATAAAACGCGGAGACAGGTATAGATTACTTGCAGGATTGCCCGCCTGAATATCCCTAATTATCCCGTTTGTTATATTTATTTTTAAATTTTGAGCAGTTATTTCCATTTTTCTTTTATCCTGCAGTGTTTTCAAGCACCGCCATTCTTACATAAACACCGTTACGCGCCTGTTCCAGAATTGTTTTACCTTTTGGAGAATCAAGAAGTTCTGACGAAACTTCAATGTCGCGGTTTACCGGTCCGGGGTGCATAAGAATTGCATTCGGCGCATATTTTTCGAGCCGTTCTGTCGTAAGACAGTATTTTTCGCTGTAGTGTTTTGCTTTTTCAGTTTCTGCACCGTTTAAACGTTCTGTCTGAATTCTTAAAAGCATTACGACATCTGCGTCCGTAATAGCCGTGTTGTAATCTTCTTCCCAGATTACGTTAAATTCTTCTTTGTTTTTGGGAGTGAAGTATTCCGGCGCAAAAAAGTGAACATTTGCGCCCATTTTACTAAGCAGCGCAAGATTTGATTTTGCAACGCGGGAGTGGCTGACATCTCCGGCAATAACGATTTTTTTGCCTTCAACAGTTCCGAGTTTTTCAAGCATGGTCATATAATCAAGAAGTGCCTGCGTCGGGTGTGCACTTTTTCCGTCGCCGGCGTTTATGAATGCCATCGGGAATTTTACTTCCTTTGACATTCTTTCTGTCATATCATCATCGCTATGGCGCAGAATTACTACATTAACTCCCATATAAAACAGGTTATCAAGGGTATCTTTTAGTGTTTCGCCTTTGGATAAAGAGGAGGTTTGTACATTGAAGTCAATGGTATTCATCCCCAGTTTTTGTGCGGCTATTGCAAATGAACACTTTGTTCTTGTAGAGTTTTCAAAGAACATCAGGCAGGCGGTTTTATTGGAACAGGAACTTGCTCGGTACAGACGCTCTCCTAAACGTGCAAAGTCGCTTATCCCGCTTGTGTAATTAATTTCCCCGCGCGCGGGATCCTGTGATGCGGCTTTAAATTCCGCCGCGCGGTTTATTATTGCGGTTATTTCTTCTTTTGTAAGTCTTTTTATATCAATTAAGTTTTTCATGTTTTGGTATTCTCCTTGTTATTTTTGAATTTTACAGCTGGGTTTGTTTATCCTTGATTTGTAATGCTGAACTTGGTTCTTGCTCACTCGCGTTAAACGAGTCTACGGGCAAAGGCTCACGCTTTGCCCTTCGCTCTCTGCTCGTTCGCGCTTCAGCATCTTACCCGCTTGGCGTTATACTTGTTTTCCGGTAAGATCCCGAAACAAGTTCGGGATGACATTTTAGTTTTTACCGGACAGGAGTGCGTCGGGCGAGGGGAAAGTTTTTCATTCCGCCTGGAGATGCTCATTTCCCCCTTTATTTACCCCCCTCATTTACCCCCCTCCCGGCTGCCGGGCTTAATGATTGGTATACCGGCGGCGCAGAGCGGGCATTTGCCGGGTTCGTAAGTTACCGGATCTATTTGGAGTACGGATTTTATGTTTAAACCTATTTTACCGCAGGTTCTGTCAACTATACAGCCTACTGCGGCAATTTCGGGCTCAAATTCTTTTATTGCTTCTATTGTTTCTTTGATTGTGCGCGCTGTAGTTATAACATCTTCTACTATGACGACTCTTTCGCCTTTTTTGAGGGTATAACCGCGGCGGAGCTGCATTATACCGTCTTTGCGCTCAACAAAGAGGTTTCGCTTTTTAGCTTGTTTTGCTGTTTCGTAACCTATAATAACGGCCCCTATTGCGGGAGATATTACTGTGTCAAACTCTACACCTTCAAGACTTTTTGCAATAAGCTTTGCTATTTTTTCCGTGTACTCGGGGTACTGGTAGAGCTTTGCACACTGAAAGTATATGTCGGAATGCAGCCCCGAAGTCAGACAAAAATGTCCTTTCAGTACTCCTTCCGTTTTCTCTAAGAGTTCTAACGCTTCGTTACTCATTTCTTAGCGCTCCTTTCAATTCATCGAGGGTATTAAACCCGTTATTTCCCATAAAACTATATAATTCAGAAACAATTTTCCCTGCAATATCCGGATGGGTAAAATTTGCGGTTCCTATTTGTACGGCATCGGCGCCGGCAGCAAAGAATTCAAAAACATCATTTAAGGAATAAATTCCGCCTATGCCGATGATTGGAATACTTAGTACTTTGCTTAATCTCAAAACCGCGCTGAGTGCTGCTGGTTTTATTCCTCGCCCTGAGTATCCGCCTGTAACCTGTTCTTTTTTGAATTTTCCGTTTTCAAAAGTTAATTTTATACCGGTACCCTTTAGCGTATTTATTGCAGAAACCGCATCGGCACCGGCTTCTTGGCAGGCTAGTCCCAGGTTTTCGATACTTGTAACGTTCGGGGTAAGTTTAATTGTCAAACACCCGCTAAATACACTGCGGACGGACTTTACAAGACTGCCTAATGTATTTTCATCAACGCCAAACTCCAGACATCCGTGCTGAACGTTGGGGCAGGATACGTTTAGTTCTATCATTTTTATGTTGTTGGCTTCGCACTTTCGGGCAAGGGTTATGTACTCATCAAGAGTGCTGCCTGCAATATTTACGGAAAAATCTATTTTCCTTTTAATAAGAATGGGGAGTTTTTCTTTTAAAAACTGCTCTATTCCAACATTTTCCAATCCTATTGAATTAACCATACCGCAATCGGTCTCAATAATTCTCTGCCACGGATTGCCTTCACGCGGATTGAGGGTTATAGCTTTCGTTACTATCGCTCCGAGTGAGGTAAGGTCTGTAAAATCTTCGTATTCAAGATTGTACCCGTAAGTGCCTGATGCGGTCATTATCGGATTTTTAAGCTGTAATTTCCCTTTGCTTACTCTCATATCAGGCATGCTTGCATCCTCCGTAGAAAACTTTTCTTGCATCAAATACGGTACCTTCTTTACAGACTGAGGCATTTTTTATTATTCCGTTATCATTGATTTTTATAACGCAACCGCGGCATGCTCCGATTGAACATCCCATCATGCTTTCCATAGAGACCTGGCAGTTGATATTTTTTTCTAAAGCAATCTGAGAAATAAGTTTCATTACGATAACGGGGCCGCAAATACAGATGTTATCGGGTTTAAACTTATCTATACAGCTTTTTGTATAATCAACAATACTGCCTTTTACTCCGTAACTCCCGTCATCGGTTGATATGAAATCTATTGAGGGCAGCAAATCTTCCGGAATTTCGTCTTTTGTTTTAAATCCTGCAATCAGTTTTGTTTCGCCCTTATTTACCCCTCCGTTTATCCCCATCCCTTTTAAGTAGTAAACAGGAGCAATTCCGACACCGGCACCGATTAACAGGTTTCTTTTTTGGAGAGAAAAAGAATTCCCGAACGGACCTGTAAAGTCAATACTTTCACCTTCTGTAAGCATTGAAAGGTATTTTGTTCCTTCTCCGCGGATTTTATAAAGCAATCGGAGAGAGGTTCCGGTGTTTTCAAGGATACTAATCGGGCGTCGGAGAGTTTTGTTTGGGATAAGGATGGATATAAATTGCCCCGGTTTGGAAACTATTCCGCCCGGGGTCTCTAAATCCATTATGTACAGGCCTTTCCCTGTGTATTTATTATATTTGATTTTGGCTTTAAACTGTTTTTTTACCATTACTTTCTTTATCCTTATAAAAAAAGAGAAAAGCAAATACTTTTCTCTTTTCTTTAGAAGTAAACAAATTTTTTCTTACCAACGTTTGTAAAATTCATAATTTCACCATCCTGACTATTATCGCAAATATGAATACTGAGGTCAATATAAGGTAAAGTTTTGTAAAGCAGACATGCTCACTGCTGAAGTCCTGCTGCAAATCCGTTCTGCGGGGAGGGTAACAAAAGAAAAAAATTCCCCACTCCCCGCTAACTTACAGGCTGTATTCCGTTGTGATAATTCATCCCCCAATTTACCCCTTCATTTACCCTCTGTTTATTATAAAATGTAAAATTCGCGTCTATTACTATTGAAAAATTGGTTTAGAACATGCCACAATTGAGTACAGAAAGGATTTTTTAGTAATGGGAATTAAGCCTTGGACGGATTATTTTTTGGATTTGGCAAAGACGTGCGCCTCGCGCTCTAATTGTTTGCGTGCAAATGTAGGTGCAGTAATTGTCGGTGAAGATAAAAAAATTAAAGCTACCGGCTATAACGGTACACCGAGCGGGGTTGAGTCATGCTATGAGCGTGGTGTCTGCTACAGAATTAAAAATAATATTCCGTCCGGTACCAAGTATGAAACCTGCCGTTCAATCCATGCGGAACAGAATGCAATAATCCAGGCCGGTCAGGATAGGTGCAAAGGGGCAACTATGTATATCTGGGGGCATGATATTATATGTATTCTTTGTAAAAGGTTTATCGTACAGGCGGGGATTAAAGATGTTTATTTGAGAAAAGACGAAAGTTCTCCTGTATTGTACGTTTCAGCGGAAGATATAAAACGCGAACTTGAAGCATAATATAAAACTGTTGCAGCCGGATTTACACTTTCCCGTAAATGCAGCTTTTATGCTAAAATTACAACTATGGGGAATTGCCAGAATCAAAAAACATATTCTATATATAATATACTTGCGTTTTTGGCTCCGGCATGTATTGGAACTTTTGTTTTTGTTATAGTTCCTATTGTGTTGTCTTTCGGGATAAGTTTTTTATCCTGGGACTTTTTGTCGCTGCCTAAATTCGCAGGGATTAATAATTATTTAGAAATTTTTACGAAACCGGAGTATATTAAGATATTTTACAATACTCTCGTTTATTCCTTTAGCGTAACTTTATTTGGTGTAACTTTACCATTAATTATTGCTTATATGATTTTTTTGCAGTTTAAGTTTTCTGAAGAGTTTAAACTTATCCTGTTCTTACCTTATATAATACCAATGGTTGTTGTCGGCAGTGTATGGTGTTGGATATTTGACCCGTCATCGGGACTTGTTAACAATTTGTTACATTTGGAATGTAAATGGTTATATGATGAGAATCTGGCTATGGGCATCTTGATTTTTGTTTCAGTATGGAAGCTTTTAGGGTATAATGTAATATTGTATTTAACCGGTTTTGCAGGGATAAATAAGTCTTTCATAGAAGCTGCAAAAGTAGATGGGGCCGGTGAATGGTATATTTTATATAAGATAATTTTACCCAATATCATGCCGATAATAGTATTTGTTGCATCTGTTACCTTAATATCCTCTTTTCAGGTCTTTGATTTGATATATATTATGACTCAGGGCGGTCCCGAGCATGCAACAGATGTTCTAGTTTATAGTGTGTATAGAGAGGGCTTTGAATACTTTGAGGCTGGAAAATCATCAGCACTCGGATATATTTTATTTTTTATGTTAATTATTGTAAACCTTATTGCCTTTGCGTTTCAGCGAATTTGTAAGAAGGCTTGATATAAAATTTAAAAGGTGTGGCATGTATTTACATGTATATCTTTAAGATTAATATGTTGACTAAATTAATAAAATTTAATATAATCTGGATATAGAACGGAAAGAAAAAAACATAAAACCCGAACAAACGAGAAGAGAAAGGAACATAACAGATGAGAAAACTAGGATTCACATTGGCGGAAGTACTTATAACCCTGGGGATTATAGGTGTAATCGCGACATTAACATTACCGACTCTTATGTCAAACACAGCAGAGCGGGAGTATTCAACAGCGTTAAAGAAAGCAATAAGTTCATTAACAGAGAGTGTTCAAATGCAGGTAGCATTGGAGAACATAAGCTTTGATGAGATGGTAGATTCCAGTGGTGATACAGATACAGAAATGAATTCATTCTACGCATTTTTATGCAACAGAATGCAGACTGAAAAATATGCGGCTAATGAACAAGAAGCTTGTGATGATAACATTGGTAATCCTACAGGAACAGAAACAGGTTGTTTAAATTATGGAAGTATGATGACCGGTAATGTGGCAATGTTCTTCCGTGATGGTTCGGCTATTATTTATCCTGCTGATGATACCATTGAAACAAATGAATGTAATGATGCAATGGGCGAAACTGTAAACTGTTTCAAATTTGTATATGATGTAAACGGTTTTAAGAAACCTAACATGTTGGCTAACTGCCAAGGACAGGCCGGCAGAGGTAAAACACCGATTACTCAAGATACTGAAACAGAATGTAACAGTAAGAATTTTGTAGCACGTGACCAATACGCTATTAAATTACACGGTGTTGGTGCTTATCCTAACTCACCATCTGCAAGATATATTTTCAATAAAAAATAATTTATGTATAGTTTAGTATTACAAAAGGCTGTAAGTGCGTAACTTGCAGCCTTTTTAAATATGGTTTTATAAAAATCTCTTCCTTCTTCTGCAGCACCTGCACCGGATTGGTTGGTGTAGTCAAAATCGTACCCCTTATCTTTTCCCCTTCCTTCTCTTACCTTTCCTCGCGTTGACAGCAAGGTTTGCTTTTCTAAAAGCTGTTTGTACCACTATAATTTCGGAGGTTATAAGTACTTCCGCCAATGTGAATCCTAGTTTTCTCATCTGTTATGTTCCTTTCTCTTCTCGTTTGTTCGGGGTTTATGTTTTTTTCTTTCCGTTCTATATCCAGATTATATTAAATTTTATTCGTACTTCTGGATGTGAACGTGAGAAAGGAAACAGCCGAAACAAATAATGTTTCGGCTGTTAGAAAATTAATCTGTATAATGGGAATTTAAACTTCTACGGTTTCTTGTTTCCTGAACTGCATTTCGTATAAAGCCCTATATTGCCCGTTTTCGTGTGTTAACAGTTCGTCATGTGTTCCGAGTTCAACCAGTTCTCCTTCATTAATTACCGCTATACGGTCGGCATTCTTAATAGTTGATAATCTGTGAGCAATTACAAATACTGTCTTATTTTTCATCAGATTATCAAGAGCTTTTTGTACAATTGCTTCTGATTTGTTATCCAGAGCTGAAGTAGCTTCATCAAGAATTACTATCGGCGCATTTCTAATCATTGCTCTTGCAATCGCAACTCTTTGTCTTTGTCCGCCTGATAAGGTTGTTCCGCGTTCCCCGAGCATGGTGTCAATTCCGTCCGGCAGCGCATCAAGGGCTTCTTTTAAGTGGGCGGATTCAATTGCCTGTTCTAATTTTTCTTCTGTAGCCTCATAATTTCCCATTAGAATATTTTCTTTAATTGTTCCGGAAAACAGAAAATTATCCTGAAAAACCATTGCAATATGTTTTCTTAAACTCGATAATGAAAGCTCTCTTATATCAATACCGTCAATCGTAATAGAGCCTGAATCTACATCATAAAAACGCGGAAGCAGGTTGACTAATGTGGATTTCCCGCCGCCGGAATTGCCGACAATAGCTAAAGTTTCACCTTTTTTAACTTCCAGGTTAATATTCTTTAGTACTGTATGCTCCGGTGTATAGCCAAAAGAGATATTATTGAATACTATAGATGAATTAACACTTTCTAATATTTTAGGCTGTTTGCATTCTTTGAGTTCAGGCTCCATGTCAAAGAGTTCAAATACACGGCCCATTGCAACGAATATGGTTTGAAGTCCTGTGAGTGTGTTGCCGAGAGTTTTAACAGGTTTATACAATAAAAGGAGAGAGGTAACAAAAGATGCAAAGCAACCGGCTGTCATTTCTCCTCTCAGGATTAGTCCTGTCCCGTACCAGAGTACAATTGCAATTCCGCATGATGCAATCAGGTACATTAGCGGAGACATCCAGCCTGCGCGTTTGATAAGAGTCATAGCGACATCAAAAGACTCATGTATTTGGTTGACAAACGCTTTTTCCTGCCGCTCTTGCAGGCAATATGCTGTCATAACTTTGTTGCCTGAATAAGTCTCATTAATATTTGTAGTGATGTTCCCGCCGATGACCATATTTTGATTGGAAGCTTGTTTAACTCTTTTTCTGATAAGAGCAACAGGAACAAATGCCGCACAAAGTACGACTACTCCGATAAGGGCAAGTTTCCACGAGCTGTACAGCATAACACATATTAATCCTAAAGCTCCGCATGTGCTGGTGATAATTGTTTTTATGTTTTGTACTATGCCTTTTGAGGCCGTATCAGGGTCGGTAAGAAATCTTGATAATACTATTCCGGAGCTGTTTTCATCATAAAATTTTGTGTCCATTTTCAGTAATGTTTTAAATAATGAAATTTTAACGGCATTAGTAATTTTTTGGCTGGACCATTCTGAAATGTAATCATTAAGATACCGTAAAACTCCCTGAAACAGTGCAAACCCTATAACACCAAACGGAATTATAGTTCCAAGCAGTAAGTAGGAAACGGTATATGTATGACCGAGCAGCGAGAATACTAAATTCTTTTGTCCTACAACGTAGTCCATATAAGGTTTTAATGAGAATGCAACAACACCGTCCAGCAGTCCGAGCGGAACAGCTACTAAAAAACCAGCGATAACCCTTCCCATATAAGGTTTTATATATGGAAAAATTTTAGATAAAAGCCAGAAATATCTGTATGAATTTTTGGCAGTTGTACTACTTAGTTTCATATTTCCCCCTTCCGGTATAAAAACTATTTTAACCTAAAAAAGACAGATTGCATATTTATATAATCTAAGCAGCTTAAAATAGATTTAGCTGCTGCCGGAGGATAGTTTTATTTTAAAGTTTTTATAAATAATACCTACTTCAATTAAACCAGATAATATAAATTTTCTTTGCAATTTTACGGTTAAATGGTATAATTAAATCGAGAATTGAGTTTTATTTATATAAATTAGAGGTAGAAATGCTAATTGAGAAATATTTAGAGTTCGTTGTAAAAGCGAAAGGGAGCGACCTTCATATCTCAGCAGGGTTACCGCCGGCTGTCCGTGTCGATGGTATATTGCAGCGTATGGATGTACCGCCTCTAAAACCGGAAGATGTAGAGTTATTATTATTTCCGATGCTGAGTAAGGAACAACGCAGAAGATTGGAACAAGATTGGGAATTGGACTTTTCATACGGTATCCCGGGTTTAAGCCGTTTCCGTTGTAACCTCTATCGTGATAAAGGTAATTATGCGGCGTGTTTCCGGGTCATTTCGTCTAAAGTCCCTTCATTTAAAGATTTAGGTTTATCGGAAACTGTAAGGAAAATTGCTGAAAAACCGCGCGGTCTGGTTCTGGTTACAGGGCCTACCGGGTCAGGTAAATCAACTACCCTTGCCGCTATGATTGATTATATTAATGAAACAAGAGCAGAGCATATTCTCACTATCGAGGATCCTATCGAGTTTATTCATACGTCAAAGCGTTCAATCATCCACCAGAGAGAACTGGGGCAGGATACGCGTTCTTTTGCAAATGCTCTTAAGTCAGCACTTCGTGAAGACCCTGATGTTATTCTGGTTGGTGAGATGCGTGACCTTGATACAATACGTTTGGCTTTGACGGCCGCAGAAACAGGCCACTTAGTGTTTGGTACTTTGCACACCTCTTCTGCCTCTCAAACTATCGACCGTATTATCGACGTATTCCCTGAAGGGCAGCAGCAGCAAATCCGTGTACAGCTTTCAAGTTCTTTGATTGCTGTATTTGCACAAACTCTGTTACCGCTTCTGCAGGCTGACGGTTCTAAAAAAGGCCGTGTTATGGCTCAGGAAGCTATGCTTGTTATCCCTGCTATTGCTAACCTCATCAGAGAATCAAAAGCTGCTCAGATTTATTCTACAATGCAGACTAACGCAGGGTTTGGTATGCAGACTCTGGAAATGTCGCTTAAAGATTTATATCTTAAAAAGAAAATCACTCTTGAAGATGCCCTTGCCCGTTCTTCCCGTCCGGAGGAATTTAAAAGAAGCCTTCAAGCGTAGTTTAGAATATTATAAAATCTCCCCTTTGCAAAAGGGGAGATTTTTTATTGCAGTTATTATTCAATTTCTTCTTTTATCTCACCGGATATCGGGATTTCTTCAAATTGTAGTTTTTTCAGTGCTTCATCCTCAATTTTTACGGCAATATTTTTATATTTTTTAATGTTTGTTAAGTATTCATCACGTATGGCTTTAGCATAATCAAGAAGCTTTTGTGATTGCTGTGTTCCGCCGTGATTTTTGATAAAAACAGCTCTGTCAACAATAATTTGAATATGATTTCTCAGATTATCAAGCATATTAGGGTTTTCATTAATCTGTCTGATTACCGGTGCATTTGAACGGGTGTTGTTACAGCGTTGGCATTCCCAGATTGTTACTTCTCCGTTTTCGCTGTCCGGTGTGATGTGTTCCAGAGTAGCTGCAGAGTACATTAGAAGTCTTTCACCAATTTCCTCGGGCGACCTGTCTTTATACTTCATTATAAATGCTGAAACTGAATCTTCTGATGTCGGCATTTTTTCTGCGAGTGTTAAAATTTTTTCGCGAGTTTCTTTGTTTTCAATTTTTGCTGTATATTCTTCAATATCACCCAGAAAAATTTTACGTTTAAATTTAGTTGAACGTTTCTTCAGTATAAATTCTTTTGCTGTTTTAGTAATATCCAGCAGTTCTTGTCTGTTTTCTTCTTCGACTTCCGGTGCCAATGTTTTTAGCCGGTTTAAAATAGTAAGCTGTGCGGCAACGAGGCTGCTTTCGTATTCAAAAGACAGCAGAATGATGAGTTCTTGAAGGTCAATTCCGGGGTACTTTTGTGCAAGCGGTTTAATTATTTGCATAATACTGTATTCAACCGGCTTCATATAATCTTCAAATTGTTCAAGTGTATTTACGGCCGTAAGACAGGAGGCACTGAATAGTCCTGCCGCAGGAAGCGCTTTCACTTCATCAAGCGGTATCATTTGTTTACCGCAGCACGGGCAGGGAAGATTAAGTTTAAGCAGGTTTTTAAGCCAGTACTTAGGGTATGTATCGGCAAATTTACCGGTAAACTGAACACTGTTCATACTGTACGGGTAATAATCAATTTCTCCGTATTTTGCAGAATCATCGACCATCTTCATGCTCTTTCGTCCTTTTGGGTTAGCAGCGGCAAGCTGACCCAGTCTGTTTTTGTAATTATTGTTTACCGCTATTATTCTCATACCACAATTCTACCATCTTTTAACATTTTGAGTAAAGCGGGGGAGGATTGTATCTGTTATCGGTGGGTTCCGAACTTCGGACTTGTAGTCCATATTTTTGTAAGGCAGAAATATTTACCCCCCCCTGCGCCGGACTTGTAGTTCATATTTTAGCAAGGCAGAAACATTTACCCCCCCCACTTTATGTATGAAATTTCTGTTCTAACTTGAATTTTTCCTGAAAAATCAGTATTATTGTAACTATGGACGATGAAGTAATATCCTTTGACGAAGTCAAAAATCAGCTAATTGAGCAGCATTACAGCGATGACGATATAAAAGAAATTGAGGCAGCGTTTGAGTTTGCCAAGAAACTTCACCACGGGCAGTACAGGGTTTCGGAAGAGCCGTATATTGTGCACCCTATTGAGGTTGTAAAAATACTTGTATCCTTAAGGGCAGACAAGCATACACTTATGGCTGGATATTTGCATGACATTCTTGAAGATACCGAAACTACGCCTGAAGAATTAAAGGAAAAGTTTGGCGAGGATGTCCTCAACCTTGTTCAGGGAGTTACAAAACTCGGTAAACTCCAGTTTAAATCGACAGAGGAGCGTCAGGCTGAGAATTTTAGACGAATGTTTATTGCAATGGCGTCAGATGTAAGGATTATTTTCCTGAAGCTTGCAGATAGGCTGCATAATATGCGGACACTGAATTATATGACACCTGCAAAACAACAGAAAATAGCACAAGAAACTCTGGACATATTTGCGCCGCTTGCAAACAGGCTCGGGGTCGGGAAGATAAAAGCAGAATTAGAGGATTTATCCTTAAGATACCTTCATCCTGATAAGTATTACGAAATTGCACAGCTTGTGTCGCAGAAGAAAACTGAGCGTGAAATGACTGTTAAACTTCTTATCGAAAGTATTTCCAAGGATGTGCAAAAAAGCGGGATAAATGCAAAAATAACGGGGCGTGCTAAACATTATTATTCGATTTATAATAAGATGAAGCGTTTGAATATCGCGTTCCATGACCTGTATGACATAACAGCAGTGCGGGTAATAGTCGATACGGAAAAAGAGTGTTACGAAGTTCTGGGGCTTATTCACCAGAGATTTAAACCGATTCCGGGGCGTTTTAAAGATTATATTGCAATGCCTAAGAGCAACATGTACCAGTCGTTGCATACGTCGGTAATCGGACCGCGGCAAAAACCTCTTGAAGTTCAGATTAGAACGTGGGCAATGCATGAAATTGCAGAATACGGGGTTGCGGCTCACTGGCGATATAAGGAAAAAGGTGTTCAGCGGGCGGATTCAAATATTGATAAACAGTTTTCGTGGATGCGTAAACTTGTTGAGTATAACAAAGAATCGCAGGATGCTGAGGATTTTGTCAATGCTGTTAAACTTGACCTGTTCTCTGATCAGGTATTTGCGTTTACACCGCAGGGCGATGTTATTGATTTACCGGCAAATGCTACGCCTGTTGACTTTGCATATCGTATTCACTCGGATGTCGGAAACAGAACTGTCGGGGCGCTTATTAACGGCAGGATTGTTCAATTGGATACAAAGCTCAAAAACGGTGATATTGTTGAGATTTTGACCTCCAAGGTTTCTGCGCCGCGGCTTGACTGGCTGAATTTTGTAGTCACAAAGCAGGCTATTTCAAAAATCCGCCAGTGGTATAAAAAGAATAAACGTGAAGATCATATTGAACTTGGCAAGGCAAACCTTGAACATGAACTTACAAAGGTTGTGTTTGATGAGTACATGAAAAACGGCGAGTTTGAAAAGGTTGCTCAGCAAATGAATTATATTTCTGTAGATGATTTATTTGCTGCACTCGGTTATGGTGAAACAACTGTTAATAAGATTGTTAATAAGTTAAAGAGACCGGCAAAACCGCAGGAACCGAAATTTTCCGGCAAACGCCACAAAGCTTCGGAAAAAGATATTATCGGTCTGGAGGGGCTTTTATACAGCTTTGCACGCTGCTGTTCGCCTATTCCGGGAGAGCCTATTGTCGGTGTTGTTACACGCTCCAAAGGGGTTACGGTGCACAGGCTTGACTGCAAAACCCTTGACGATATCCCGCCCGAAAGACTTCTTGATATAAGATGGTCGGGGCATCACGTTGATAAAACATATTCTACTACAATCCGTATTGAAACTGCGGAAAAAATGGGGATTTTAAAAGATATTATTTCTGTTGTTGCGGATAATAATACAAATATAAATTACGCAAACTGCAAAACCCGTAACAAAGTCGGAATTATTGAGCTCGGTATAGAACTTGATAATATTGATACTTTGAGGAAGGTTATGACAGCTATTCAGTCGCTGCCTGAAGTGTATAGCGTAAGACGTATACAAACCTCCTATAATCAAGCGCCTCAGCAGTTTGGCAAGAAGAATACCAAATCCCGCGGCGGAAAACCGACTCCGGCAACCCCGAGACATAAAAAACAGTAGTTATAAACCGGCAAAGTTTTAAATTATTCCGGTTTATAGGACTATCTTATAAAATTAGTTAATACCTTGTTTTCAAGTACAGGATGATTAATCCCGTTTTCTTTAGCAATTGCAAAGGATTTTAAGTACCATGCCATGTTATTGCCAAGATTGTGCATGATTTCAATACCTTCTTCATCAAGGTAAATTTCTTCCGGCCTGTTACCATGAACCATGTTCCAGTAACAGGAAGCAACTACTGGCATATTATTTATAAGGAAATACTTGTTAATTACATCTACAGATGCTGTTGTGCCGGCGCGTCTTGCGGAAACAATTGCGGCTGCAGGTTTGTAAGCAAAGAATTTTCCTCCGGCATAAAAAGCTCTGTCCATAACCGATAAAAGCCGTCCTGACGGGTGTGCATAGTATACCGGGGAGCCGAAAACAAAACCGTCAGCAGTTTCTGCTTTTTCAATCAGGGTATTAACAATGTCGTCATTAAAAACACATCTGTTTGCATTTTTAGTCCGGCAAGCGCCGCATCCGATACAGTCTCTATATGGCTCGGTACCAAGCTGCAGAATTTCAGTTTCTATACTATTATTATTGAGGGCTTTGGCTACCTCGCTTAAAGCACTGAAGGTACAGCCGTTTTTGCGTGAACTTCCGTTAATAAGCAATACTTTCATAATTATTTCCCCCTTTTTATTTATAAAAGCAGTGTACAACGTTTTAAGCAAAAAGGTCAAGGCATTAATTGACTAAACGGGCTGATACTTTCAGCTGTTCTGCCGGTATTGAATATGTATTGACATATTCAAACACCATGTTATTATGTACTTATAGAAAGTTAGTTATTGTAATCGGTAATTAGAAGGTATTAAAACTATGCGGGGCGGAAAACGCTGTAATGCAGGGAGAAAACGTACTTGTTTAAAAAAAATTCCATTTAATCGCAGAATTAATGAGAATATTTTAAATATTTTAAAAGAGTATGCCGCTTTACATAATATAACCGAGACAGAGGCTCTTGAAAGTGCTATCTTGCTGCAGTCAAATATTGATAAAATGAAAGGAAATAAAAATATGAGAATTGTTATCCCTACAGAAAATGATAAACTATGCTCACACTTTGGACATTGTGAGTCCTTTACATTTGTTGATGTAAATCCTGAAACCCGGGAAATATTAAATATTGAAACGAGAGTTCCCGGGGAAGGAATAAGCTGTCAGAGTGCAGGCTGGATATCAGAGCAAGGAACAAATATTGTATTAGCGGGCGGCATGGGCGGACGTCCCATGGATATTTTCACGCGGAACGGTGTGCAGGTTGTAACAGGCTGCCCTGAACTTCCCGTAAAAGAACTTGTTGCAGAATATTTGGACGGGGTGCTTGCGGCAGGCGAAAATACCTGCGGGGGAGAGCATAGCCATTGCGGCGGACATGGTCATGAACATCATCACTGTCATAACCATGGTTAATTAATTCAGTTTATAATGGTGTTACTTATCGGGCGGCTGTATTTTATACCGCCCGATATAGTATTGATGTTAAACATATTAAAATTAATAAAAAGTTGGCGGGTTGTTGTATTTAAATAGGTGTAGCTGCGTTGACCGATGAAGAATGTAGGTGAATTATTCTTTGTCAAAAAATTTTGTTTGTATTATCATGCAAGGGTATAGTTATAATTAAGTAAGAGCGCATATTTAAATAAGGAGGTATGTTAATTATGCCAGGAAAAACAATTACGGTTGACGGCAACTATGCTGCAGCGCATATTGCGTATGCGATGAGTGAAGTTTCCGCAATCTATCCTATTACTCCATCCTCAACAATGGGTGAATGGATCGATGAGTGGGCGTCCCAACACAAGAAAAATATTTGGGGCAAAGAAGTAAAAGTAGCAGAAATGCAATCAGAAGCCGGTGCTGCAGGTGCAGTTCACGGATCTCTTGCTGCAGGTGCTTTAACTTCTACTTATACAGCATCACAAGGTTTACTTTTGATGATTCCTGTTATGCACAAGATTGCAGGTGAAATGCTGCCGTCTGTTATCCACGTTGCAGCACGTGCAATTGCGGCACAATCATTATCAATTTTCGGTGACCATTCTGACGTTATGGGCTGCCGTAATACAGGTTATGCAATGCTTGCAGCTAACTCTGTTCAGGAAGAAATGGATTTGGCATTAGTTGCACACCTTTCAACTTATAAAGCAAAAGTTCCGTTCTTACAATTCTTCGACGGATTCAGAACTTCTCACGAAGTACACAAAATCGAAGAAATCTCTTACGAGGATATTGCTAAATTAGTTGAACCTAAATATATTGAAGAATTCAGACAAAGAGCGTTAAGACCTGAAGCTCCTGTTTGTAAAGTCGGCGCACAAAACACTGATGTGTACTTCCAAGGCCGTGAAACAGTTAACAAGTACTATGAAATGGTGCCTGATATTGTTCAGGAATATATGGATAAAGTTGCCGCCGTTACAGGCAGACAATATCATCCGTTTGATTACGTCGGTGCTCCGGATGCAACAGACGTTATTGTTGCAATGGGTTCAGGCTGCGAAACTATTGAAGAAACTATTGAGTACCTCAATGCAAAACGCGGTACTAAATACGGTTTAGTAAAAGTAAGACTTTACAGACCGTTTGATGTAAAAAGATTTAATGAAGCACTTCCTAAATCTGTTAAACGTATTACTGTTCTTGACAGAACAAAAGAACCGGGATCTATCGGCGAACCTTTATATCTTGATGTTATTGCAGCACTTGAAAATAAAGACATCAGAGTTATCGGCGGCCGTTACGGTTTATCTTCAAAAGAATTTACACCGTCAATGGTTCTTGCTGTTTACAAACATGCTGAAAAGAATGGTTTCCACGGATTTACGGTTGGTATCGAAGATGATGTAACCCATAAATCATTAAAGATTGAAGAACATATCGTTACAGAACCGGAAGGTACTACAAACTGTATGTTCTGGGGCTTAGGGTCAGACGGTACTGTTGGTGCTAACAAAAACTCTATTAAGATTATCGGTCAATATACAAACAAAGACGCTCAAGCGTACTTTGCTTATGACTCTAAAAAGTCATTCGGTGTAACTGTTTCTCACCTGAGATTTGGCGATAAACCGATTAAATCTACATATCTTATTACGGCGCCTGACTTTGTTTCATGTTCTGCACACGCTTATGTCGGCAGATATGATTTGTTGAAAGGTATTAAAGAAGGCGGTACTTTCCTTCTTAACTCTCCTTATACAAAGGACGAAGCATTTGCTCACCTTACTAGAGATATGCAGGAAACAATTATCAATAAAAAGATTAAATTCTACAATATTGATGCAGAAGCACTTATTGAAAAACAACCGGGCTTACGCGGCAAAGGTGCAAACACTGTTATGATGGTTGCTTACTTCAAAGTTTCAGGAATCATACCGTTTGAACAAGCTCTTGAAGGTATGAGAGAAATGACTAAGAAAACCTTTAAGAAAAAAGGCGATGATGTTGTTAATATGAACCTTGCTCTTATTGATGCAGCAGTTGATGCGTGTGAAGAAGTACCGGTACCGTCATCATTAGACGGTGTTCCTCACGCAGAGGATATCAAACTTATTCCGGACAACGCATCTGACTTTGCTAAGAAAATCATTGAACCTTCAATGAGACAAAAAGGTGATGACATCCCTGTTTCTGCAATGTCAAATGACGGTGTTATACCTACAGGTACAGCATGTCTTGAAAAACGTGCAATTGCACCGAGAGTTCCTCACTGGAATGCTGAAAACTGTATCCAGTGCGGTATCTGCGCATCTGCGTGTCCGCATGCTGCAATCAGAACCAAGTTAATGGAACCTGAAAACCTCAAAGATGCACCTGCATCATTCGATACAATTGATGCAAAACCGAACGATCACGGTGAAAAATTCAAAGTTCAGGTTTACTGCAAGGATTGTACAGGCTGCGGTGTTTGTATCGACCAGTGTCCGATGTCAAAGAATCCTGATAAACAGGCACTTGTATGGTCATCTATTGAAAAAGAAGAAGCTGCAGGTGAAATGGCTAACGAAGAATTCTTTGATGCACTTCCTGATAACGTAATGGGCAAAAACACAACCAAGACTATCAAGGGTGCAATGCTCAGAAAACCGTTGTTTGAATTTTCAGGCGCCTGCGCAGGCTGCGGTGAAACACCTTACGTTAAACTTGTTTCACAACTGTTCGGCGAAAATGCAATTATTGCTAACGCAACCGGCTGTTCTTCAATCTATTCCGGTACTTTCCCGACTATTCCTTACACCAAGAATAAGGATGGCAGAGGGCCGGCATGGGCTAACTCACTGTTTGAGGACAACGCTGAATTCGGTTTTGGTATGAGACTTGCAGTTGACCAAAACAGAGATACTTTGAAAACTTATGTTGAAAAAGTTCTTGAAAACGAAAAAACTCCGGCTGATTTGAAATCTGCACTGGAAGAGGCAATGTCACACTTTGATAACTCTAAGACAGAAGAAGCGGTTGCGGCGCAAGAAAACGCTAAGAAGGTTCTTGCAAAATATGCAGATGCTCAATGTCCTGATTTAGCAAAGGTAAGAGAACTTCAAGACTACTTCACAGATAAATCAGTCTGGATTATCGGCGGTGACGGATGGGCTAACGATATCGGCTACGGCGGTATTGACCACGTATTGGCTCAAAACCAAAACGTTAATATCCTTGTTCTTGATACCGAGGTTTACTCTAACACCGGCGGTCAGGCTTCTAAATCAACTCCGACCGGCGCTGTAGCGAAGTTTGCAACTGGCGGTAAGAAAACTTACAAGAAAAACATGGGCTTGATGAGTATGTCATACGGTTATGTATATGTTGCATCAGTTGCTCTAGGTGCTGACAGAGCGCAAACTCTTAAAGCATTCCAGGAGGCTGAAGCGTATAACGGGCCTTCAATCATTTTTGCTTATGCTCCTTGTATCGCTCACGGTATTGATATGAGCAAGACACAAACAGAACAAAAACGTGCTGTTGAAGCCGGTTACTTCCCGTTATACAGGTATAATCCGGATAACGAAGTACCGTTCACCTGGGATGCTAAAGATCCTAAGGGCAGCTATCAGGAATTCATCAGATCCGAAGGTCGTTACAAATCATTGTTAAAGACTAATCCGGAGGCTGCTGAAGATTTGTACGCTCAAGCAGAAAAGGATGCAGCACAAAGAATGGCTGTTTACAAAGCAGTCGGTGAATTGATGAAGTAGTTTTTGTTAATTCATAAACGGAAAAGAACCCGAATTTCTTCGGGTTCTTTTTTTGTTTGCTAATTGGTGAATGTCATAGTGAAATTTATAAATACACAAAAACACTTGACAAAATCTAATAAATAATGTACACTGCTATTATTATGTAAAAATTAGTAATACAAAAGTCGTACAAAATATTATTTAAGGAGATTTTAAAATGACAAAAAGTTTAAGGGATTACGCAACGACGTAATGAATGACAACAGAATATTCAGCTATGAAGATGTACTAGCGATGGATAATGAAGAAGGAAAGTACTATCAAAAAGCTCTTGATTATCAGTATGGAAAGATAGGATTTCCAATGAATGCTGAACGTGCAAACTCATCAGATGTTGTTTTTGTTCAAGAATATACAAGACAGGACGGAACGGTAGTAAGGGCGCATTACCGCTCAAAGGCGGGACATGCAGCCCCTGATAAACCTGTAATGAAGTCACCTCAAGAATACAAATCAGAACTTGAAAAAGAGATAAATGATTATATGGATAGAGATGTCCAGGAGCGTTACGGGGCAGGGGTAAATAGAGCGGATGAAGATATAGACTACCTGCAGGAGCTTATAGATATACTTCCTGAAACGGAATTAGAGTATGTGGCTCCGGATACTGGTGATATAGAGCCTGATCAAGCCCCGTTATACCCATCAAACGGAATGCTGACAGGTCAGATAGAAATGTCGCACGATGTAAGTAATGAAATACCTGCAGTGAATATACAACCAAATATAAAACCATCGCCCCAACCTAAACCAATTTCCAAACCCTATACCGGCAGGGAGATGGAGATAAAAAATATTGAATTGCCGGAGCGAAGGTATTTAGGAGTCTTGGATGATTTGGCCGGAGAATATAGTAGGGATCATAAGTATAGAAACATAAAAGCTGTACTGCCAAATAAGCAAATAACAGCAGAAGATGTTAAGTCTATAATAATGGATAAATTATTTTTGTATAAAAATGATTTAGGGTTTAAAGATAAAGTTAAAAATATTGTGACATTGTATCCTGAAATTTTATTGAGTCCTATACAAGCAGCTATTGCAAAAAATAAAACTTTAAGTAGTTTTAAACTGATTAATCGTAATCGCCCATTATCAGCAAATTATTATAGACTATCTCTTGAACCGGAAGAATATATTAAAAAAGATTTGGATAATGAATATACTTATATGATGTCCGTTAGTAATCCTATATTAAAAAGGCATTTATTTAAAATGAACAATACAATAAATGAAAATACGCTTGTAGTTATGCCCAGACCACAATCGCCTCTTATAAAAGAGGTGAAAAACAGTAATCGTCTAAAAGAGTTTATCATTCAAAATCAAAATGCGATAAAAAGTGGAAATTTCAAAGGTAAGATAGTTAACGATATTAGTTTCTATAATGACAGAGACTTAGATACTCTGCTTGGGGAGACACATGTGTATAATGCTTATATTGATAACAGTGGTAATTTACATCTGCAAATACCTGATTACTATGATTTTGAAAGAAGAAAATGGAGTAAAGATGCTGTTTTATTTTCTATAATGAATAATTCTGCGAATATACAACAATTAATTGGCAGATTGACAAATTATGTATTGCTATTGAATATTACATATACAAAAGAAGAACTCTCGAACTTGCCCGGCTGGAAATAAGAAATTATATTAAAACTGTTGAAATATTAAAAGGCGTATGATAAAATAATCGTATGCCTTTTATTAAATTAAAAGAACAAATGTTAGCAACTATTAAAAATAGATCAATAATCGAGTATGTTTTGTTGGTTTTAATTAGTTTGTTTATGTTATTGGTGTACATGTTATATTTTTACATGTGGGTAGCTTATGCAGAAGATTCTTTAAAACGACCGGACGATTTGGCAGCTTTAATGACATTTCCTAATTTGGGATTTTTTGTTGCGGCTGCGTATTTGTGTGTTTTTTTATTAACTTCTGATAAAAAGCTTTTAGGTTTTGCCTATAAATTGAAAAAACAATCTAAAATAAGGTGGTTGTTATACTTTTTAATGTCATTTTTGCAGGTTTTTCTTGTATATTCTGCAATAGTTTCCGGTAATGATAATGTATTTATTGCAAAAACTGTGTTGGTAAAACAATTATATGCGATTGTTGTCGCTATAATGTCATACTTTTATACACCTGCATTTCCGATAATGTTAATTTATGAGGTTTGGGGGATAAAAGGACATTTGTCTCAAAAAATCAAACTGGTACTTTGGACTGTATTAAATAATATCATAATTCAGGTGCTGCTTTTAATAGGGGTATCAATGCTGCCTGTTTACTTGGTGCATAATATGGAAATTGAGAATGAAGGGTTAGTTTTTGTTTGGGTGTTATACTTTGTTACAATACTTTTTCTGGTGCCATTATCTGTATCCTCCGGAATGACTAAAATTGTTAGTCTATCGAAAAAATATTTTATTATACCGTTAATATTGTTGATTGGATTAGTTTTTGCAGGCTATGGATTTCAAGGTAAAACGATATTTTATTTGACCTGCTACGCATTTGTCTTGATGTATATTGTATTGCTTATACTTTATGAACCGATGCGAAAGCTGCGTTTTAAAAATGAATATGCAAGAGAGGAGTTAAAGCAGGGCTATTTGTGGTAATGATAGATTAGTAAAAAGTTGATGGTATATGTTAATATACTACCAACCGGAGCAATTGTATGCTTAATATCTTAAAAAAAGTACCAATAATAGAAATACTATTATTAATCTTATTAAATGCAATAGTGCTATGGAGCGGCATGCTAGAATTGTTATTGTTTGCATTCGGAGTTGACAGTTGTGATAAACAAGAGTCTGTTTGGGCTTCTGTTTCAATTTTTGTATTTGTCTGGCTTTCGTTATTTATTTGTTTGTATTCAATGTATATAAATATATTTAATTTTAGTTTAAATCACGGTTTTCTTAGTAAAATTTATTATCTAAAAAATAATAAAAAGGCGAGATATAAATTTTATATAGTACTTTTAATCTTATTACCCTTTTTATTTTTAGGGTGTGGTAGTTTAAGCGGAATAATTGTGATGCTTTTATTTAATATACCGTTTGTAATACAGATAATATCACTATTTGCTTATTGGCAATATGAAAGCAGTGTAAAAAAGCATTGTTATAAGGGAATAAATTTTTTAAATTTTGTGTTTATATGTATTGTATTGTTCTTTTCTTTTATTCTGTGCGGTTTAATGTTTGAAATGCTTGATAGAAAATATTTATTATTTAATATGGTTTTTAACTTTATAATAATATTAATGACTTTTCCTCTGTTGATTGTTCCTAAGGCTGTGCCTATAGTTGCGAAATTAAAGCAGAAGATATTATATGTATTATTAGTTTGGATAATATTGCTTTGCTTGTTAATATACGGCTGTAAAAATGATTGGGTAATGTTTTATGTGATATATATATCAGTGCTATTAGGAGTAACATTGATTCTGTTTGAGCCAATATTAAAACTGAAAGCAAAGAATTTAGAGTTACGCAGGGAAGTTGAAGAAATGTATCAAAATAAAAACACATAACTACTATGCACCTACAAAATAACAAACAGCTGTACCGTGAGGTTGAAACCGAGTCGGCTGTTTGCCGGAAGTTTATGTAAAATGCGGGCTTTAGATGTGTATTATAAAAGATTATTTCTTTGTTGAATAATACAGGTCTATGATTGTATTGTCATCAAGGTTTTTGACGGCTTTTTCAACATTGCTGTCTTTGCCTGCTTTTGTAACGGTATTATAAACATTTTTATCTGACTGAGCCGCTTTTATAAGTCCGCTGATTTTTTCATTGATTAATGATTTCATTTTTTCTTCTGCCTTAATAATATCTTCCGGTTTAATTTTGAAGAAGGTTTCCAGCAGGTGTCCCGGTTCTGCTTCCCCCATCGGAATTTCGTATGCGGTTGTGATTGATGGGTTTTTAAGATTAAACCCTATTGTTCCGCCTCCGTTTTTTGAAAGATACAATTCTGATGTTTCCGAGCCTGCAGAGGCAAGTTTTTTGCAGTGTGCATCATAGGCTTGACCGTATTTCCCAAGCTTGTGTGCAAATAATTCTGTAGATAGGTCAAAGGTTAACTTTCCGTTTAATTTTGCGCCGAATCCCGGGGTATTGTAATTTGTGCTGATAGTATTGATTTTCATTTTTTGCTCCTTTATTTTTGGGGTAACTATTTATAACCTTTGGAAACGTTTTGCTGTGTCATGGTCAAATGTTTTTCCTTTTTGTTCCTGTTGTCTTAATATATTAGCGTACCATTCTCTATAACGTGCAGGGGAGTTACTCAGGAATTTTTTTACTTCTATAAACAGTCTGTCCTCAGCCCATAGGATTGATTTTTCTGTAAGGTTGAAAAACGTATCTATTAATTTTGCCGGCATAAAAACAGCATCATCTTTTGTTATTTTGACGTTTGTACGATCAAGAACCTGATTTTCCAGTCTCAGCATGTACTTTGTTTTGCCGTTTACCTGGGTGTTATAGATATCGACTACAGTATTAGAGTCGCCCCATTTAGAAAATTCTTTCATAAAATTTTCAAATCTGGGGTCTTTCTGTGCATATATCTTCAGACGGCTTCCTATTTTTGCGCCAAAAGCCGGATTGTCTTTTTTTGTATTTGTATTAACCGGTGTAATATGCATAATAAGTCCTTCTATTTCTTATGCTTCTATTAAAACTCCTAAAAAAAATAATTGCGCGTTTTTTAAGATAACTTAATAATTTTTAACATTTTATTTATAGGAATACATGCCTATTTTTACATTATTTATATTGTATAATTCCTGTTTATGTTGTAGTATTATTTGTAATTGGAATAGGAGAGTGGAATGCCTAAAATATCTGTAATTATTCCTGCTTATAATGCAGAAAGGTATATAGCATACTGTCTTGATAGTGTTTTAAAGCAAACTTTTTCGGACTTTGAAATAATCTGTGTAAATGACGGATCAAAAGACCGGACATTGGATATTTTGAATGAATACAGCCGTAAAGATGCGAGGGTCAGGGTTGTTAATCAGGAAAATCAGGGGTGCGGATATTCGCGTAATAACGGCTATGAATTGGCTAAAGGTGATTATATATACTTTCTTGATTCTGATGATGCAATCCATCCTCAGTTTCTGGAGGTTATGTATTATTTCGCATCAACATATGGTGCTGATATGGTTTGCTGCGGGATGGAAAGTGAACCGGAAAAATATTCCAAAGAAAATTATTCTCCGGAAAAAATAGAATTCTTGTTAACATATAACCCTTTATATTATTGTGTCGTTAAACGGAAATACCGGGTTTACTATAATCCGGGGGTGAAGTTTTATAGGAAAGAGTTTCTTAAAGATATAAAGTTTATTAAAGCCGGTTTTGAAGATTTTTCCCATACATGTGAAGTTTGTTCGTTAAATCCGAAAACGGTTATAATAAAAGAAAAACTTTCTTTTTATACTGTGCTTACCGGCTCAGTGTCACACTCAAAACCTGTTCCCAAAAAGTTATTTGATTATTATGCGGGTATTAATCATATATGCTATGTATATGGAATGGTTGACGATAATCAGTTGAAAAAATATATTAGAAGAAAGGTTATTCCTGATTTATTAAAGCCGCAGCTTGGTTTTTGCAGGGACGCAGACAAAGATATTCAAAAAGAAATGTATAGAATATTTGCCAACGAATTGAAGGATTTGTACAACAGAGATTTAATACATATTTCTGGCAGCGGGTTGAAAAAGTACCTGATATACCGCTATTTGATTGCGTTTATGGCTGATTAAAATTAAGCAGTACGCTTATATCAATGTTTAAGTAATTTGCCAGTTCCAAAACCTTACCGAGCGACATATTAGCTTTGCCGCCTTCAATGTTGGCAACGTAATTTTGTGAAACGTTCATTATCTCTGCCAGTTTTTCCTGGGTTAAATCTTGTTTAATGCGTTCTATTTTGACATTTTTCCCAAATCTTTTTAAAAGAGTTTTCTTGTCCATAATTAATAAGTTTATAAACATTGATTTATAAATATAACCATGTTATAAGTTGTAAAATATAACTTATAAATTATTAAGGGGGTATAATGACTAAGAAGCGGCTTGCATTTGTTACAAATATCTATAGGGATAATAATTTTGTATCGGGCGGAGTTAAGCTTAATTATATTTTATGTAAAGGGCTGCAGGAACACGGGTATAAAATTGATTTGTTTGCAGATAATATATCTATGCTTCATCCGCAAATATTTAATCAGGTTTTTTCCTTTGATGAATTTGAAAAATTTAAACAGAACTATGATTTTGTTTTATCAGACAAGGCTTGTGTCCCATCAGATGTAACATATATTCATGATCATAGCTACCCTTATCGTGCAAAAATGATGTTTACTCCGTTTAGGTTTTTCCTGTATAAAATCTTTTGTATATCCCATCATAAAAAACGGTATATTGAATTTATTAAAGTAAAAGAGAATATTTGTAAGTGTAAAAAGGTAGTGGTTTCTTCTAAAATTTTGGAGCAGGATATAGTTGAGAATTACAGTGTAGATAAGGAACGGGTGATTATAATTCCGCCGCCGGTTGAAAAATATCAGGTTAAAAGATATAAAAACAGGGTTTTCACTTTTGGAATATCTGCACCCGGGTTTGCCAGAAAAGGCGGGTATATTGCACTGGGAGCCATAAATGCGTTGAAAAAGAAAAACGTAAAATTTAAAGTAAAATTTATTTATTCTTCTGTGAATTTGGCGGTTAAACTTCTGGTTAAGCTCTATAGAATAGAGGACTATTGTGAATTTATTCCGGCTCAGGCGGATATGGGAAAGTTTTATAATTCAATTGATGCGTTAATAATGCCGTCAATTATTGAACCCTTTGGCATGGTTGCGGGGGAAGCGCTTGGTACGGGATGTCCTGTTATAACCGCAGAGCATTGCGGTGCTGCCGATTGTATAAAACAAGGGTATAACGGTTATATTTATAAAGGAAATTCCCCGCAGAAACTGGCAGATGCCATGTTTAATATTCTTGATACAGTGTATTTAGATTATTTAAAAATGTGTGAGAATTCGGTAATTTCTGTTAATAATTTGTTTCAGGAAAATTTTGTAGATAGATTTGTAAAGTTGCTCGAAAGCGTATAATCCTGCCTAAATAACTGTATATTTTATGGGGCCGGCAGATGTGCCTGTTAATTTTGTATTTGAATAATTTAATATATTTACAAAATAATTGAATTAGTATATAATAAATCCTGAAAGGATGGAATATATATGAAAAATTTAATTAATGTACCTTATGAAATTTGGAATGGTATGGATGACGGCTCACTGGCTCTCAATACTAATTATGAATTGATTGAGCAGAATGCTTTATCATTAAAGGAAGAGATATTATCTTTAAAAAACAGTGTTTATTCCGATGATACCTGTTCTGAGCTAACAGCAAGATGCAATGTTATTTATGAACTTGCAAGCGGTGGATATCAAAAAGTCTGCGGATTTAATGATTATCTGCTCTCTGTTTTTACTTATCAATCTGATGATGAAAATTAAACTTTAACCGTAAGCATACGCTCTATCATTGCAAGAGATTTTTGGGCGTATTCCGGATTAACGTCAATTTCATTATTCTCATTTAACAGCACATTATAAATATCTTCAAGGTGGTTCCATTTCATATTAGGACATACTGCCTTAAAAGAGACATGGATAAAGTTTTTGTCCGGATAGTCACGTTTTAACCGATCCACAACTCCGAGTTCGGTAACAATAATAAAGTCCGTGTCTTTACTTTCTTTAGCATATTTCATAATGGCTGTTGTTGAGCCTACAACATCTGCAAGTTCAACAACTTCTTTACTGCATTCCGGATGGCATAAAATTTTTGCCTCCGGATACAGTTCTTTTTGTTTCAGTACATCTTCGGGTAAAATCCGAACGTGTGTCGGGCAATAACCGGGGTAAGTAATAACTTCTATATCAGGAAGTTTCGAGCCAACATATTCCCCGAGATGCATATCCGGAACAAATAAAACTTTTTTACTGTTAAGTGAACGTACTATATCAACAGCATTTGCACTTGTACAGCAAATATCGCACTCTGATTTTACTTCTGCGGTTGAATTTACGTAACAGACTACAGGTATATCCGGATTTTGAGATTTAAATTCTCTAATCTGTTTCAGGTTAATCATATTGGCCATAAGACAGCCGGATTCTTTTCGCGGGAGCAGAACTTTTTTATCCGGTGAGAGAATTTTGGCGGTTTCTGCCATAAAATAAACGCCTGCAAATACAATTATATCGGCGTTGGTATTGGCTGCCTGGCGCGATAGATACAGAGAGTCGCCTACAAAGTCTGCAACTTCGTCAATCTCTACGTTTTGATAGCAGTGTGCAAGAATTACTGCATTCTTTTTTTGTTTCAAGTCTTTTATTTGTTTTATAAGTTCGGCTTGTGCAACCATTTTATGCTACCTCGTATGGTTTAGTACCAATTTCTGTTATACTATAAAAATAATAATAAGGCTAATAAATGAAAGAAAATTCCGTAAAAGATATCTTAAATAAGGCAGAAGAAAAGCATTCGCTTGATAAAGAAGAAATAATTACACTTCTTCAATCCGGCGGTGATGAACTTATCAGGGCAGCAGATGGAGTCAGAAAAAAGTATGCAGGTGACGGGATTTATATTCGTGCCCTGATTGAGTTTTCAAATTATTGTACAAGAACATGTTACTACTGCGGTTTGAGGGCTGAAAATAATAATGTGCAGCGGTATAGAATGAGCCCTGACGAGATAGTTAATACTGCTTATGCGGCAATTGACAAAGGGTTAAGAACAATAGTATTACAATCCGGTGAGGACTGTGCTTTTGTAATGGATGAACTTTGCAGGATTGTTGAACGTATTAAGAAAAAAGACGCAGCAGTAACATTAAGTATCGGAGAGAAAACTTATAAAGAATACAAAAGCCTTAAATCAGCGGGAGCGGACAGGTATTTATTAAGAATTGAAACTACAAACAAAGAATTGTATCAAAAATATCATCCCAAAATGAGTTTTGAAAACAGATTGCGCTGTCTTGAAGATTTGCGGACACTCGGGTATGAAGTCGGTACAGGTTCTCTTATCGGGCTTGAAGGACAAACAGCAGAAATGATTGCAGAAGATATTTTATTTTTTAAAAAGATTGATGCTGATATGATAGGGCTGGGTGTTTTTATTCCCCACCCGGATACACCGTTGGGCTGCACTGCTGCAGGAAATTTTGACCTTGCACTTAATGCGGTTGCTGTAACCAGACTGCTTCTGCCGGATATAAATATTCCTGCAACTACAGCGATGGAAACACTCAGACCAAACGGCAGGCTTCTGGTACTCTCTGCAGGGGCAAATGTTGTTATGCTTAATGCGGTCGAAAATTCTGAACAAAAAAAAGATTACAGTATTTATCCGGATAAAGCGGGGGTAAATGAAGGGCTGGAAGAGAGTCTTGCGGCGCTGAAAAATTCGCTTGCTAAAATCGGGCGTGAGATAATAGTGTCAAAGGGTTTTAGGTATAATAACCGGGGCGAATAATTATAGTATGGTATTTGTCCTGTATCATTTCTTTACATGGGGTTGTTTCTAAAGTTTTTTGTTCTACCATGTAAACAGTTTATCCCGATATGGAAGGAAGCAAATATGAAAGTACAACCCTTAAGTAACGATAATTTTGGTGCAATAAAACCTGTAAAAGGTTCAATATCAAAAGAAGTGTACGATGCCGTTTCTAAGTCAGATGTTTTAAAAAGATTTGGCAGAGATTTCAATGCAGAGGTTTCGCAAGGTTCAATTTTGAGCACCAGCACAGGTAAGCCGCGTATGGCGTTGAAGTTGGAAAATATCAGGCCTGTTAATCCGTTTATTATTATCAAAAACATTATTTCCGGTAAACGCCCTGTAAATACTATCTGGCTTAAGACTCACGCAAAGAATGAGAATGATTTCATAGCATCAATTTATGCTACCAATGCTAAACGCTTACATGAAATCTATAATAAAGGTTAAGTATAATATTAAATAAAATCTCATCTATAAACAATAAAACATTTATGGCACAAAATGATACCCCTTCAGGACGGTCTGAGCTGTAAAGACGAAAAATAATAGAAAGCGCGGGCATGGGAGCGGGGCTCGGTTTGTTTGCATGTCTGGGCGGTCAACAAAAGAGGCATTGATTGCAGGTACAAGTGTAGGTCTGCTGCATTACTGGCTGAATGACTGGAATGCCCCTATTTATGATAAATACAAATCATCGGAAGAAAAACAGGAGGTTAAATCATTAAATAAACCGGAGGGTGACAAACAAACCAACGGTTTTGCGTCGTTAATCTTTGGTTCGATAGTATTTCTTGTTTCGACGGGTGGCGGCGCTGCCATAAATAAAGGAAAAGATTTAAAGAATGTTATAACAAAAAGCGGGGGTTGGGCGCTGGGTACTGTTGGTGCGATTGAAATAATTAAATCCGCAATCGGCGCGATAAAAGACAAAAAGAATAAAAATCAGAGTACGGAAACAAAAATAATTGCTTAAAAATATGGTATTATGAATATTTGGTAAATAGGTATAAACAAAACATTTCAATCAGATAATAAAAATAACAATACCCAATTAAGGGGTTTTGCAAGTTCTGTTTTGTCGGGCGAAATAATCGGCGGGGCGCTTTATCCTCTCGGATATTCTTCAATCAAAGCGGAAAATAAAGGGCTTGGAAAAAGCGCTATAGCAAAGAAAGCGCTGCCTTTTGCAGTTAGCTTGGGCGCTATGAGTGTGGTGTTGCATGCCTCAGGTATAGATGATGTTTTTGTAAAAGAACCTAAAAACAATCTTACATTCAATGACAGGGGCGAAAATATCGGTATTTTGTCTGTGTTAGGGCTTGGTGCCGCTGCAGGTGCCGAAACGCTTGCCGGTAATTCCAAAAACTTTTTGGGCGGTTTGAAAAAATACTCTCTTCCGGCTGCAGGTGTTGCAATTTTTTCTGTTCTATGTGCATATACTGTAAATTGGCTCAAAAATGACAGGGCAAATCAGGGAAAAATGAATAAAGGGCTAAAGAGGTAAATTTGCAGGCTCAAATATTGTATTGGGTTTCTGGTGATTTTTGTAAACTTCGGCATTTGTTTGTATACTCCCTCTTATTTACCCCTATATAAACTTTCTTAAAGAATTGGCAATTTTTTTCCCCTTAAGTTAAAATAACAGTGGGAATATGTGCCCTTTTTTGAGGAGATAAAATGAAGTTTGGTATATTGAAAAAGATAATGCTGGCTATCGGGATTATTGCGCTTGGCGCTTTGCCGTCGTTTTGCGCAATGTCGTTCCCGAATATAAATATCGGTATGCAGCCGGCAAATACTCCGCAGGATTTTACAAACGGGATGCAAATCCTTATCTGGTTGACAATATTATCGCTTGCGCCGAGTATTCTTATTATGACGACATCTTTTGTACGGATTGTAATAGTTCTTTCCCTTTTAAGGCAGGCGCTCGGGGTAACAACGCTTCCGCCTAACCAGGTTTTGACAAGCCTTGCGATAATTTTAACTTTTTTCATAATGTCGCCGGTTTTTACTAAGATTAATAATGAAGCACTTCAACCGTATATGCAAAACCAGATTACGCAGCAGGCGGCGCTTGACAGGGGAATTCAGCCTGTTCGTGATTTTATGTTTAAACAGACCAGCGATAAAGAGCTTGCCCTGTTTGTCAGGATGGCAAAGCTTGAAAAACCTAAGGATACAAACGATATTCCGACTTATGTACTTATTCCGGCATTCATTTTAAGTGAATTAAAAATAGCTTTTACTATCGGATTTGTTATTTATCTTCCGTTTTTGGTTATTGATATAGTTGTATCAAGTATTCTGGTTGCAATGGGTATGATGTTCCTGCCGCCAACAATGATTGCTCTTCCTTTTAAACTGATTATGTTTGTTATGGTAGACGGGTGGTATCTGCTTGTTAAGTCGTTGGTTGAAGGGTTTGCGAGGTAGATATGGAACAGGAAGTTATTATTACTTTAATGCAGAAGATGTTTGTTCTAACCTTAGAAATTTCAGTTCCGATTCTTTTATCGGGGGTTGTAATAGGGCTTGCGATAAGTGTTTTTCAAACAGTAACACAAATTCAGGAATCAACCTTAACGTTTGTTCCTAAAATAATCGGCGGTATAGCTATTTTAATAGTTCTTATGCCATGGATGGTTAATCTTTTTATATCTTATGTGAATGAATTTATGGATGTAATTCCACAACTAACGGCAGGCGGAGTTTAATGTATAATTTAGGAACAATACTAACACCGACAAATTTAATTCTGTTTATGGCAATATTAACGCGCCTGTCAGGACTTTTGTCTTCTGCGCCGTTTTTTTCAACTTATCCTATTCCTGCACAGGTTAAGGTCTGGTTTGCTGCAGCTGTGGCTTTTGTTTTATTTCCGATGGTTAAAGCCGCAAGCGGGTTTGTTATTCCTACTGCAGTTCCGGAGCTTACACTTATTCTGATAAAAGAATTCCTAATAGGGTTTGCAATCGGATATTGTGCAAATGTAATTCTTGTAGGTGTTGAAATGGGTGCAAATATGTTCTCAACTCAAATGGGGCTCTCTGTAAGCAGTGCGCTAGATCCGCTATCCGGCAGTGCTTCACCGGTGTTGACACAATCATTTGTGTTGCTTGCCGGCATGATTTTTTTGTGTGTTAACGGGCATCATTTACTATTTTCGGCACTTTATCACAGTTTTATTTCTTTGCCGGTCGGGTTTACGTTCGATTTTTCCCCGCAAATGGTAGAGCAAATAATTGTTATTTCCTCCCAGATATTTTCTGTTGGTATGGAGCTTATAATTCCGATTTTTGCAATTCTGTTTATGACGGATGTGCTGCTTGGCTTCACTTCAAAAATGATGCCGCAGTTGAACATTTTTATGGTCTCTCTTCCGCTTAAACTTTATTTAGGAATGCTTTTATCATTGATGTTTGTACGTGCAATTTCGGAACATATAGAAGTGATTACAGAACGTATTTTGTCACAGGTAATGGCGGTATTTTAGGGTATGGCAAACGAACAGGCAGCAGAAAGAACAGAATCCGCCACCCCGCGGCGGCGAAATAAAGAACGGGAAAAAGGTAACGTATCCAAAAGCAGGGATATGGCTTCTGCCTTTGTTGTTACTATTGCAGTTGTTTTGTTAAGTGTTTTTGCAAATCCAATTCTTACCAGCGTTGAAGAAATGATAAGGCTTGCCCTGACACATATTCATCCTGACGAAATGAATACGGATGACTTACTCGCAATGCTTTTGCCCTATGCCCAGACGGCTGGATCGATTATTATTCCGCTTTTAGTATTGCTTATGGTTGCTGCTGTTGTCATTATAAGAATGGAAGTTGGTCATGTTTTCGCACCCGGCAGAGCAAAATTTGATCCGGAAAATTTATCCCCCAGAAGGATTATAAATAATGCCAAGCGACTTTTTAACCCATTTGAACCAAGAACCATGGTTGAGTTTGCAAAATCTATTTTAAAGCTCGTAATAGTAACAGTATGCGGACTTGTAACCCTGATGAATGATATTGATAAGATCTATGGAATGATTGGCCAGCCGCTTGCTGCCTCGTTTGATGTTATTGGCGCAATAATGTTTAAGATGCTTATTAATATGTGCATTGCAATGATTATATTAGGTTTCCTTGATAAAAAATATCAGGATTATGAGTATGAAAAATCAATAAAAATGACAAAACAGGAGGTAAAGGACGAGTTGAAAGATACGGAAGGGGATCCTAAAATCAAATCCCGTATTCGTTCTACCCAGATGCAGATGGCAAAACGTCGTATGATGGCGCAGGTTCCTAATGCCGATGTAGTTGTAACAAATCCTACACATTATGCGGTTGCAATTGTGTATGATAAAACACGGGCTCCGGCTCCTATGGTGGTGGCTAAAGGTGTTGATTATGTTGCGTTTCAGATACGTGAGATAGCAAAACAGCATAATGTTCCTATAGTTGAAAACCGTCCGGTTGCACGCGCCCTCTACAATTCTGTGCCAATTGATGGTATAATACCATCAGACTTGTATGTTGCTGTTGCGGAAATTCTTGCTTACGTATACAGCAGGAGGAAGAAAAACTAATGGATATGAAAAAGCTGTCATCATTGCTTGCTAATAATGACATAGTCCTTGCAATAGGTCTGGTTGTTATTGTGTGCATGATGGTTATACCTCTTCCTGCTCCGCTTTTAGATATATTGTTAACAATTAACATATCACTTGCAGTGGTTATCCTTCTTGTGTGTTTGTATACAAAAGAACCGCTTGATTATTCATCATTCCCTACGGTGCTTCTTATTGCAACGCTGTTCAGGCTTGGTTTGAACGTTAGTTCTACAAGGCTGATTCTCCTGCATGGCGAGGCCGGAAATGTAATTCAGTCGTTTGGAGAATTTGTTGTCGGCGGGAATTATGTTGTTGGTTTTGTTATTTTCGTCATTTTGGTATTAATTAATTTTATGGTTATTACCGGAGGTGCAACAAGAGTTGCGGAAGTATCTGCAAGGTTTACATTGGACAAAATGCCCGGTAAACAGTTAAGTATTGATGCGGACTTGAATGCCGGACTGATTAATGAGGATCAGGCCAAGGAAAGACGGCGTAAATTGGAACGGGAAACAGATTTCTACGGGACAATGGATGGTGCTTCCAAGTTTGTAAAAGGTGATGCTACTGCCGGTATTATTATTACGATTGTAAATATTGTTGGCGGCCTGATTATTGGTATGATACAGTTAAAAATGCCGTTCCAGACGGCTCTTAACACTTTTACAATATTGACGGTTGGCGACGGGCTTGTGTCGCAAGTCCCTGCGCTTTTAATTTCTACGGCAACGGGTCTTATTGTATCAAGAGCAACCGGTAAAGATGAACCGCTCTCTGAGGACATTAAGACAGAGATGTTTTCTGATCCTAAAATTCTTGGTGTTGTCGCGGGACTTTTAGGATTTATGGGGCTTGTACCCGGAATGCCTACGGTACCATTCCTTGGTATAGGATTTTTGACAGGGTATTTTGCATACAAAAAGTCAAAAGATACAAAACAATCAAAAGAAATTCAGGAAGCTGCTCAAAAAGAAGAGGATGCGCGTAAAAAGCTTGGCAAACGCGATAAAAAGGCCACAAAAGAAAGTATTATGGAACTTCTTACTGTTGATACTATTGAAATTGAAGTCGGATACCGAATTGTGCCATTATTAAATATTGAGCTTGGTGGTGATTTGCTTGAACGTATTGCGCAAATCAGGCGTCAGACTGCGTTAGATTTGGGTATTGTACTTCCTTCAATCAGGGTAAGAGATAATTTGCAGCTTGCGCCAAATACATATCAAATAAAACTAAAAGGTGTACCTTTAGAGACGGGAGAAGTATATTCAGACAGATATCTTGCAATGTCGGCCGGCGAAACCCGCGAGACCCTCGTATTGAACGGTATTCATGCTATAGAACCGGCATTCGGGCTTCCTGCTCTCTGGATTGAAGAAAAAGATAAAGATATGGCAGAGCTTGCAGGCTATACGGTTGTAAGTGCTTCTGCAGTTATTTCAACCCATTTAACCGAAGTTATCAAGCGTAATGCTGCGGAAATCTTGTCACGGGCTGATGTTCAACAACTGCTTGAAAATCTTAAGAAAGAGGTTTCTGAGGAGTATGTAACGGATGTTATGAAAGATATTTCTGTCGCAGAGGTGCAAATGGTTATGCAAAATCTTCTTAAAGAAGGAGTTGCAGTTCGTGATATGAAAACTATTTTAGAAACGATGAGTTTGTACTCTAAGACAAGTAAAAATCTTGATTTCCTTACAGAACACGTCCGGCAGGCGCTTGCAAGAAATATTTGCAGTCAGAATCTTTCAGATACGGGTGAATTACTGGCAATCACACTTGCACCGGATATTGAAAGTACGATTGCAAAAGGTGTCAGTCCTGACGGACAGAGTCTCACGCTTGACCCTGATTTTACAAGGAAGCTGCTTGACAGGCTTAATGTTGAACTTGAAAAAGCTATTACGCAAACCGGTAACCAGCCGATTGTACTCTGTTCTTCTCCAATCAGGCTTGCATTCAGAAGACTCATTGAAAGAACCTACCCGCAAATTTCTATTATGTCATATAATGAAATTACACAAAACGTTAAAGCAAAGTCTGTCGGGCTTGTAAAACTTTAATCCAAAACAGAAAGGATAGTTATGAGAGAACTTATAAAAAAAGATCAGATTGTTGATATTGTTCCGCAGGATTTTAAGAATTCAAATAAGGGTAAAGTCCTGAATGTCGATATGGAAGGGTTTACTATGCAGTTGAAATATACTCCTAAAGGACTCATCCAAAATCACATTTGTGATTTTTATTCTCTTACGGATAATGGATATTTATACTTTGAATCTTATATTAAAGAATTGAATAATAATATAATTTCTATTGCAAATCCTATTAAGCACAGATTTCTACAGCGCCGTAAATTTACCCGGATAACGTTCCTTTCCGATATTGAACTTAAATCAGGTAATACTATTCATAAGGCAAGAACTCTGGATATTTCTGCCGGCGGGATGAAACTTTCTACAAAAGAAAATATTAATATTGAAGATGAATATGATGTTACATTGCAGCTTGAAAAAGATTTGAGCGTCAGCTGTAAATACAAACTTATAAGAGTTGAAAAAAATGATGCCGGTGTTTATACTATATCCGGCAGGTTTACGTGCTTGAGCAATATTGACAAGATGACTCTTGTTCAGTTCTGTATGAAAAAGAATATGGAGAATATAAACAAGTAATATGGATTTAAAAAGTACCCTTTGTACATCGTTTGCGGTTATTACTTTCCTTGTACTGTCAGGGATATGTCTGTTTAATTATGACTACATCGACATGAATTCAGTGATGTCAATGATGTATCGTATTGTTCCGGCAACTGTTGTTATGGGGATTTTGGGCAGAATGATGGGGGCGATTCTTGATAAACCTAAAAATCTTGCTGATTCGGATTACCAGACAGATGTACTACAGGCACTTAAGAAAATGGATAGAAATATGACAATGTCCGAGTTGAGTAAAAAACTTTCTCCTGAAGTAGAAGTTCCGGAAGAAGTGAAGATCCAAACTCCTGAAAATGAGACAGAAGAAAATGAACAAAAACCTGAATAGTATTTTGAGTAAAAAAACAAATGTAAAATGTTTTACAACCCCGAGCCATGGCGGGAAGTTTTTTATTAAGCACAAATTTTATCAGTTTTATAAGAATGATATATCGGAAACGGATGTTTATAATCCGGAAGAGGCACTGGTGTGTTCTGAAAAGAGGGCAGCCGGTATTTATGGTACGGTTAAAACCAGATATTTAATAAACGGGTCAACAAGCGGTATTATTGCTGCTGTTTTGGCTTGTGTCCGCCGAGGTGATAAGGTTTTAATCTGGGATAACGCACATCCCTGTCACAAAAATGCCTGTATTCTTGCCGGAGCCGAGATGGAAGAGTATTCAATCCCGTTAATAGAAGAGTGGGGAATTCCGCAGGCTATAACTGTTGATATTCTTGAACCGTATTTAAAATCAGGTGATATAAAGGCTGTTATTGCTACTTCTCCGCATTATGAGGGGGTTGTTTCAAATATTCCGCTTCTTGCGGAGGTTTGTCATAAATACGGGGCTTATTTGATTGTTGATGAGGCTCATGGGGCTCTTTACCCATTTTCTGACAAACTTCCTGAAAGTGCGGTTAAATTTGCGGATTTTACTGTTCAGTCACTTCATAAAACTGCAGGCGGACTTAACCCTGCTGCTCTTCTTCATACCAATACAAACCTTGATGTAGACAGGGCATTATCGCTTTTTAGTACAACATCTCCGTCATATCCGCTGCTGGCGGTCATTGAAGCAACTATTCATTATCTTAATTCTAAAAAAGGCAGGGCAAAAATCGATACTTTAATAACACAAATTTGTGAATTAAAGGAGAATTGTACCGGTGTGGAGTTTTTTGACGGCGATATAACAAAGATTGTTATAAAAAAGCAGGGTATGACAGGGTTTGAACTCTCCGGTTTTTTGTATAAAAACAAGATAGAAGATGAGCGCGCTAATGATAAATCTGTTCTTCTGCTAACCGGGTTGGGAACGGATTATAAAAAGCTGAATTATTTATTTAAAAAACTCAAAAATGTTTAATTGAAACTGTTTGTTGTATTAACCGGATAATTTATCCGGATATTTACCCTGTACAGGTATTGTATAATTTGTATTGATATGAATTGCCTTGTCGTTAATTATTTTTATCCTAAATGGTAATTTGGTATTGAACTATGGTATTAATATCTGTACTTATAAGATATAGTATTGATAAATAATAAAAATAATTTACAATACGTAATACGTATTTATATTATTTTGTAAAAGGGAGGTGTTGAAATGCAAAATAGTTTGAGAGATTACATCAATGAGGTTATGAACGATAACCGGATATTTAGTCACGAAGATGTAATAGCGATGGATAATGAAGAGGGCAAATATTACCAGAAGGCATTGGACTACCAGTACGGAAAAATCGGTTTCCCAAGAAATTCGGAACTTGCAAGCTCGGATGATGTCGTCTTTGTTCAAGAATATACAAGACAGGATGGCACAGTAGTACGGGCGCATTACCGTTCAAAAGCGGGACACGGGAATCCAAATAAACCTGTAATGAAGTCACCCCAAGAATACAAATCAGAACTTGAGAAAGAGATAAATGATTATATGGACAGAGATGTACAGAAACGTTACGGGATGCCGACAGGATTTGCAGCAGATGCAAATTTGAAAACGGAAAAACTTGTTAAGAATGAATCTAAAGAAAAGAATGGGGGTAATATTAAGGAGGATGTACTGAGAAGTCCGGATGGGTATAAGTTTCAAGCTATAGCTGCTAAAACAGGTATCGGTGCCGGCAGCTATGCTCAAAAATATCCTACAGCAGTGCGTTATTACAAATATGCATTGCAAGGTTGCCGAAATGTTGATGAAGGTACTACGGTGGCTAGGGTTAATGATATAAAAAATCAAAATATTAAGCAGCATATAAAACAAATAAATAATAAAATAACCGATGATTGTATAATCATATCACCGGATAGAGAATCTTCTTTGGTGAAAAGTGTAAAACAAAATCACGCTTTAATCAGGTTATTGGTTGAAAATAAAGAACAAATAAAAAATGGTATGTTAATAGGGAAAACAATACCCGGTTTGAAGTTTTATAATTCTGATCCTGATTTGGGTGCGCTTATTGGGGAAGCCCATATTTTTAGCCCATATATTGATACTAATGGTGATTTGTATTTTCAAATTCCGGACTTTTATGATTTTGAATATAGAACGGGTGATGACCTGTTGACAGTTTTTAACAATAATGCCTATATTCAGCAGGAAAAAGGCATGTTAACTAATTATGTTCTTTTAATTAATGTAAAGTATACTAAAGAAGAGTTGACAAAAATTCCCGGTTGGAAATAGTGTAAATGTATTAAATATATTGCAAAAATTAAAGACATATAGTATTATACTATATGTCTTTAATTGGTTAAATTTATTATGATAAAAATAAAAGAATATTTAAATTTTGAAACTATATTACTGTTTATATTATCAGTTATTTCCGGCGCATTTGCAACTATGTTTTTTGTTTTTTATGATGCTCCGGATAATGCGGGAATTGTTAACGCAATTTTTGATTTCGTAAAACTCTTTTTGCATTATCCGTTGTTTTTCGCATCTCCGTTTGTTGTTATAATATTAGGTATTTTGATTAAAAAATTGACTATTAATAGAAGATTAATAGTCTGTCTTTTTAAAATAAAATATTCTGTAAAAAAACAAACAATATTAAGTATTTTTTTTATTTTATTTCCTTTAATTCTGCTCATTTTTGCGTACGCATTTTATACATTATTTTCAAATGTAATGCTGCTCTTCTGGCTTATGGCTGCGGCTGTGGCAATGTGGATATATTACGTTGCTTTTTTAGTTGTATATTTCCTGTGGCGGGCTGAAAATTGTATCAAAATGAATAAATTAGTTATGATTAATAACAAATACTTCAACAATTTATTTATCCAAATATTACCGGTTATTTTGCCGATATTTATTTATTATCTTTGCCGTGTCCGGTATGATTTATTGCTAGAAACCGATTTTTATTACTTAATGCCGGTTATAATATTTTTAATATTCTATATTTCTCTTTCAAACGCACAAAAATTGAACGATTTGATTCGTTATTTATACCGTCATATAGTTTACGTTCTAATAGCCTTTGGCGCGGGGATTTATTATGTTAATCGTTCTGTTGTGGTATCCATAACTTCAACAAACGATACTCCCGCCCCGATGACGTATGTTGTAAAATTTGCCATGATAATAATCGCACTGGTAATGATTTTTCGTTTGCCGTTATACAAACTGCATCAGCGGAGCAAGCAGTTGTATAAGGAAGCAGAAGAAGATTATACAAAGAGTTATTCCCTTTATGGCTCTTGTACAAATACATTGTTTTAAAAGAGAAATTCTCTAAACGGATTAGTCAATGGGTAAATATTATAGCTAAAATAGTTGTGATTTTATTAACATTAGGATTCATGGGTGATATATTTGTCGTATTTCCTGATGTAAAAATTGCATTTACCGATTTAGGTATTTTGAATATAGGTATTATATTTCTAACGGCTCCAATGTTGGTATCAAAAGAATTATGTTTTGCAATTGACTGGATAAAATATAGAATATTGTATGTTCTTATTGTTGCTGTGATATTATGTTATTTAGTAGTGTTTTATATGAAAAATGATTGGATAACTTTTTACTTTATTTACCTGTTTATTTTATTCTGTATGACTATAATTTTTTCAACGCCAATATTAAAACTGAAAGCAAAGAATTTAGAACTGCGCAGAGAGATAGAGCAGGTGTGTGCAAATAGAAATAATAATTAACAGACTCCTTTTTATTTTAGGGCGGGTATCCGTTTATAAATATATATGAGAAACTATTTCAAAATATAGTCATCAATAAACTCTCTTACAGCGCCTTCGCCGCCTTTTAAGGACATTATTTTAATGCCGGGGATTTCTTTGATTTTTTTTATACTATCCGCCGGACACGCTTTTAATCCTACAGCAGAAAGGATTTCAAAATCATTAATATCATCGCCGATGTATGCAACATTTTCCAACCCTATGCCAAGTTCTTTGCACAGGTTAGTTATAACTTCCAGCTTGCTTTTCATACCCTGAAACAGATAATCGATTTTGAGTTTTTCAGCACGTTTAGCAACAATCGGGGTATTTTCCGAGGTTAGGATTGCGGTTTTAATTCCAGCCTGCTGGCAGAGTTTCAGGCCCATTCCGTCATGAGTATTGAATTTTTTCATCACGTCGCCATCGGCGGAATAATACATTCCCGCATCTGTAAGTGTTCCATCAACATCTGTTCCAATTAATTTTATTTCCGCCATTTTAAATCCTCTTATGGTAATATTCAATGTCTGTCTTTAAGTCCAATTTTTTTAAGCCTTGCTTGAATACACCTGTTTTTATTCCCATTTTCCCAACTCTGTAAATCATGCTTATGTATAGCACTTCAAATCCGTACTTTAATGAACGTACAAAATTTATTGATGAAGCTTCTTTAAAATACTTTGTAGGGCAGGATATTTCACCAATTTTGTAATTATTCCAGAAAATGAGTGCAAGCATTTCATTATCAAAACAAAAATCATCGCTGCAGCTTTCAAGCGGTAATGTTTCAAGGATTTCTTTTGTGAATCCTCTAAATCCCGTATGGTATTCGGTAAGATTTTCTCCGAGAAACAGGTTTTCAAACGCTGTAAGAAATTTGTTTGCCACAAATTTGTATAAAGGCATTCCGCCTCTCAAGGCTCCGTTGCCAAGCATTCTTGAAGCAATGACGGCATTATATCCTTCAAAGGCCATCATAGCAGCCATAGCTGGGATGAGTTTTGGGGTATATTGATAGTCCGGGTGTACCATAATTACGATATCTGCTCCTGCTTTTAGTGCTGCTTTATAGCAGGACTTTTGGTTTCCGCCGTATCCACGGTTCCGGTCGTGTACTATTGTTGTTATATTAAGCTTTTTTGCTATTTCTTTTGTTCCGTCACTTGAAAAATCGTCGACGAGTATAATCTCGTCGACGAAATCCTGAGAAATGTCGTTGTAAGTTTGTTCTAAAGTTTTTTCGGCATTGTATGCCGGCATAATAACAACGACTTTTTTATTATTAATCATATTATCCTTCAGTAACCGGTTCTTCCTCTAACTCAACGTTTCTGATTGTTGTTTTGTCTGAATAAAGAGCTTTTGCTTTGTACTTTTTAACCTGTCTGTCGAGTTTGTCGGCAAGTAAATCAATACTAGCATACATAGATTCGCCTGCTTCTTCAAGATGGATAACACCGGAATTAAGTTTACAAGAAACTTCTGCAATGTGCTTATCAGAAGCTGCAGGGTTTTTCACAACCGACAAGATAACGTCAATACCTGTAATTTGGTCATAGTGGTTGGCTACTTTGCCCAGCTTTTCTTTGACATAAGCTTTGATTGCATCGGTAATTTCGATGTTTTTTCCGTTCACATAAATACGCATTAAAAAACCTCCGAGATGTGTGATACTTTTTAAGTATACAATATTTTGCGTAAAATTTAAAGCCCTTAATCTGAAATTATTTGCGGAACTTCGACATTTGGTGTACCAATGACCCTAACAAGTTCCAAAACGGATGCTTTCATCTGGCATTTTTGTGATGATCCGCTGAAAAAATCTTTATAAAAACAACCTTCACAATTACAACCGCGTTTATAACATTCTATAGCAGTAGGTGTCCATCTTCTAACAGCTATAGCCCTTCCCATATCACGACTTCTTAGCACAATTCCTCCCCAAAACTCTTTACTTATACCGACTTCCCTGTCAAATGTTAACCGAAGTTCTTTTATAACCTTAATTTTAATTATAAGGATTAAGGGTGTATTTACAACCCTTTTATTACGTTTTGTTACGTTTTTTTGAAACCCCTATGCCCCGCTAATAAAGGCTTTTTCCGCTTTTTAACAGCATGCTATCATGGATGCCTTGAAACTTTGAGCGTTTTCAAACATGTCTAACCATGTTGTGGTGCATGTTACCATGTCTTTTTTAATTATTAAGTTTTGTAAAAAAGTTGGCATGTATACCCGATTCTGCATAAAATTGAATTGAGATTGTGAATTGTTGTTTAAACTTTTTAAGGTAAGACTTTGTTGTTTTTGCAAGGTCTTTTTTTTAGTGTTATAAAGACTTTTGTAAATATTTGTAAATAAACTTCCTGTTATATGGCAATTCTGGGTATTCAGTTCTGTTTACCATGCTGCTATGAATATACAGTTTTTGCCCAAAATTATTAAAAATGAACAATATGAACACTCGCCTGCGTTTGAGGGATATACACGTACAAACTTCGGGCGGGCAATTGATGAATTTATAAAGGAAGGGTATAATTCCGAGAGTGCTTGTAAACAATTGAATACGCGGCTCAGCCTTTTTCTTAAGCATCTGGGATTGCCTTCCAAGCTTGGTGAAGGGTTTCGCGGAATTGTTTATAAAATAGATGACAAATATGTCCTTAAAGTTAATAAACATATAAAAAACGTGGATGTTTATCCTCAATTGCCGGATAAGAATATTTTTGGGGAGCTTAAATCATACTATGGCAGTTCGGTAGTTGATTTTAATATGTGGGTTAAGGTGTTAAAAAACGTAACATCCTATGGAAAGCATATTCAGGCAGGTGTGCCGGATTCCAAGGAGGCCTATTCAACCTTACAGGATAAAGGTGTTATCTGGAATAATGAATATCTTCCGAAGTTTGCAAATCTTCCGCAAAAATGTTTTGATGCTCTGGCAAGAGATTTTGCTGTGCTTAATAAAATCAAAACCGGCGGAAAGTTCTACGCTTTTGATACCAAAAATCCTAATAATTTTGTATTGGCCGGTAAATCGTTAAGGATAGTAGATGACATAGATACTGTTTTTATGCCCGAGTCGAATACAGAAGCCGGTCTATTAAGGGTTTTTCTTGAAAAAATTGATTTGGATTATAAAGCGCCTATGGGACTTGATAATGTTGGTTTAAGGCATTTATTAATGAAAAAAATTATACTTGCGGGAGAAAAGTATGAGCTGCCATATATGCGCGGAGAGGAGGATCTTAGAACATGGAATTATGTTTGCGGTGATGATTTTTATTACAGGGATATTATATCCGGCTTGCAGGAGTTACGCAAAGCATATCCTGATAAAAAATTACGCCTTGAAAAAGTAAAAGAATTCTTAGACAAAGAGATTCAAATCGGGTATAATAGTTTCTATGAATAGGTATTTCGGGTTATACAAATTTAAAGATATTGAATTAATAATCGTGCAGGATGGAGATGCTGTTTCCGGTATTTATGCCGCCGGTGATGAGGTTGTAAAAGAAGAAAATTATACTGAGACCGAACTTATAAAGACAGTAAAAGAGCAGTTGGATGAATATTTTACCGGACAGCGTCAAGTTTTTGACTTCCCTGTTGTTACAAGCGGAACAGAGTTCCAAAAGCGTGTGTGGGAAGAACTTAAACAGATTCCGTACGGAGAAACAATCTCTTATAGCGAGCTTGCCGAACGCTGCGGATCGTCAAAAGCTTGCAGGGCTGTAGGACAGGCAAATAACCGTAATAGACTAATGATTATTATTCCCTGTCACAGGGTAGTTGGTAAAAATGGTGATTTAACAGGTTATGCCGGCGGGCTTGCCGTTAAAAAACTCCTGTTAGAGCTGGAAAAAAAATATTCATAAATCTTAAAATGGCGGGCGCTGTCTTAACAGCGCCCGCCTTATATTTAATCTATTTTATTTTCAGTTTTGGGTTTAAAATTAACGTTCAGGAAAAAAGCAAGCGGAACAAGACAGAAGGCTATAAGGGCAAACGCTTCAAATACATCAACAAATGACATTAGTCTTGCCTGATGCTGCAGTTGTGTATAAAAATACCCGCCTGCTCTTGCTGCTGCATCAGGTGCGGACAGGGTTGCCATAAGTTTATGCGCGGTTGCGCTTAAGTGTGTTTGGTATATTGTATTGAAATTTGAAAGATTTTTAACCAGATATGTCTGGTGGAGTTGTGATAGTCTTGTAACAAGAGTTGAGGACATTGAGATTACAAATGCGGTCATAACACATTTTGACAAACTGTGTAAACCTGCACCGTTAGATAGTTCTGATTTTGGAAGTGTTCCAAGACACAGCGCCGATATCGGGATAAATACCAGTATTACTCCAATCCCCATAAGGATATTAGGTATTACAACATAGCTGAAAGAGATTTGCAGGTTTAGATTTGAATACATAAAGGTTGAAATTCCGAGGAATACAAATCCAACTGAAACAAGTATTCTGTTATCAATTTTTTCAACCATTTTACCTATAATAAACAGCATTACAATACAAGACAGAACCCTTGGAGCAAGCGACATACCGCTTAGCATTGCCGTATACCCCATAAGGCTTTGCAAGAACTTTGGCAGTAATACAATTGTTACATAAATAATCATGTTTACCGAGGCGCCAAGAACCGTTCCTATAAAGAAGTTTTTATCTTTGAAAACTCTTAAATTAACAATAGCGTTTTTGTTTTCAAGTTCCCACACAATAAAAAACACGAAGGAGAATAATGAAATGCTTGCAAGTACTGTTATCCAGGTGCAATCAAACCAGCCGAACTGTTCACCTTTATCAAGAACGATTTGCATTGTTAAAAGCCAGAGTACAAGGGATATAAGACCTACAAAATCAACTTTTTCGGGGATTTTACGATTTTCAAGTTCTGCAACGTTGCAGTGAACAAGGATAACAGAGAATATCCCGACAGGAATATTAACCAGATAAATCCACTGCCAGCTTGAATTATCAACAATAAACCCGCCGAATGTCGGGCCGAGAATTGAGAAAACCATTACTGAAAACCCGAAGAGAGCCATTGCCTGTCCGCGCTTTTCAAACGGAAAAGCTGCAAGCAGAATTGCCTGTGATATAGGCATCATGGGACCGCCGCCTATACCTTGTACAATACGGCCGAGTACAAGAATGTTAAGGTTGCTTGCAAATGCACATATAACCGAACCTATTGTAAAAATAGTCAGGAATACTTTTAGGAACATTACCCGCCCCATAAGGTTTTCAAGCCATCCGGTGAGCGGGATTAAAATGGCGTTTGCAATCATATAACTTGTGATAACCCAGTTTGCTTCATCCAGAGTTGAACCGAAGAAACCGGCAATGTGCGGCATTGCAACGTTCGTTGCGGAGGTCGCAAGCATTGCAAAAGATGTAGGCAGGAGGATTGTAAATGCGACAAGCCACAAAGGTGCCTCCTGTTTTCTATAAGCAGGTGAGGACATCTGATTGTGCGCTTGTGCTTCAGCTATAGTGCTCATTTTATCTTACCTTTACTTCCGGTACTACGGACATTCCGGGGACTATATTATAGTTTGATACATCTTCCGTAAATACGATTTTTACAGGAACACGCTGTACAATTTTAACATAGCTTCCGACTGCGTTTTCCGGCGGGAAAAGGCTTGCTTTTGCACCTGTTGAGCGTTGTATACTGTCAACTTTGCCATTAAATTTTTTTCCGGGATAGGTATCTATTTTTATTTTCACCGGTTGTTCGGGTTTCATGTGGGTAAGCTGTGTTTCTTTGAAGTTTGCAACAATCCAGGTTTTTTCCGGAACGATTGCAAACATTGATTGTGCTACCTGAACGTAGTTACCCTGTTCAACTGTTCTGTGGGTGATTAAACCATCTTGCGGGGCATAGATTTTTGTATATGAAAGATTGAGTCTTGCCTGTTCTACTTCGGCTTCAAGTCTTTGTATATCGGCTAAAGTTGCTTCGTGTTTTGCTTGCGAAGATTGCAGCATTGCCTGAGAAGCCTTTTCCTGTTCAAGTGCTGATTTGTGTTCTGATTTTGCAACAGTTAGCGCGGTTTTACTGTGGTCAAACTCTTGTTTTGAAGCAATTCCTGCTTTGAACATATTTGAATATCTGTCAAAGTCCTTTTGGGCAAAGTCAAGTTTCGATTCTGCAGATGTAATATCCTGAGTCGACTGTTTTAACTGGGCTTCAGAATGAGTAATCTGTTGTTCTGCAATATTAAGACTTGCTTTGGCTTCTGCAAGCTGTGCTTCTTTTTGTTTAAGTGCAGTTTCGTAGTCATTAGGGTCAATAACCAGAAGTAATTGATCTTTTTTCACCGGCTGGTTATCATCAATCAAGAGTTGTTTTACCGGCCCTGAAACCCGCGGTGCAATCGAAACTATATGTCCTTCAACAAACGCGTCATCTGTTCCCTGATAGAAAAATGAGTGAATTGTAAAATAAATTCCGGCAATCAAAAAGATTACGGCAGTTATTGCAGGAACGATTACCCGTTTTTTCTTATAACTCGGTCTCGTATCTTCCTGAGGTGCGGTTTGTCCTGTTGTTTGCTGCGGTTTTATATCCTTATTGTTGTTGTTTTCATTATTATTCGGGGTACTCATTATTGTATTTCCTCCTCTTTAAATTTGTATTTTCGCTATCGGCTCTAAATTGTCTATCATTTGTAGCATTACATTTAAACAATTTTCCATATCTTCTGTTTTGATATCTTTAACTACTTCATCTCTTAGCCTAATCATGTACTCTTTAATTTCGCTGTGAAGTTTTCTTCCTTCTTCTGTAATGATTATTTTATAAACTTTTCTTTTGTTTATATCCGGAACCCTTTTTACAAGTCCTTTTTTTTCAAGTATATTTATTAGTCTTGTTATATTCGGGCGGTCTTTGTAGGCGATTTCGCAAATCTGTCTCTGGTAGAGTTCGCCGTTTTCTGAAAGGACAGAAAGAATATAGTGCTGTTCCGGCGTTATCGGAAACTTGTTTGCGGCAAACATTTGCAGCTGTGCAATCTTAGAGAGCAGCGCAGTTACACCCAGTGCAAATAAAACTTTATTTTTCAAAAAGTTTTGCGGCATCTTATTCCAAGCATCCTTTAGTCATTGAAGTAAATATAAAAAACTATTTTCTGTTATCATCATAACACAAGGATAAAAAAGTAAATACTTTAAATAAAATATTTACATTTTTTAAAATTATCTTTTTCTAACCGTGCGTTTCCTTTTTGTTATATCTTGCGGATCTGAGCTGCTTTCAAATATTATTGTGTAGTAAAAATCTGCTTTTTTAGTTCTTTTGGAGGGTTTTTCTTTCCAGAGTTTGAAGGTTATCCGGGCGGGAAATCCGGTTATGTAGAAGTCCAGTTCTCTTTGATGCGGTGAGATATTGTTACACCCCCCGGGGACGCCGCAGCTTGAACCGACGTGAATAAAATCTTTGAATTTATAAACAGTATTTGAAACATTGTGTTTTTGCATCATTTTAACATTTCGGGCATCTATTGCGTAGACATAATCGTACCCCAGATCTCTTGCATTAAGTCCGTTCAGCGTCAGAAAGTACGGAATATCTTTTCCCTGCCAGTTTATTTTTGCGCTAAGTGTTTTATTGTATATCTTATACTTTGCAACAATGAGTTTTTTATTCTTATAATACGTAAAGCCTGACGGCATAAGTCTGGAGAAAGGGGTGCTGCAGAAGCCTATGTTGTCTTGTTTTGAGTTAAGGCTGAACGGATAATCTACGACTATGAGGGCATTAGGGTTGTTTATGTATTTGCTTAAAGCCGAGTATCCGGCTGTTCTGTCAAAATTCGGATTGCCAAACTCCGAACAAGCACGCTGGTTTAGGCCCCACCATGGCTTTTCCGATTTAATCTGTCCAAAAACTTCTTCTTTGGGTGTGTATAGCGGCGGATTAAATATAGAGCGTTTCATCTGTGCTTTTCTGCTTTTGTATATTTCTTCTTTTGTCATTCCGTTATAATTGCGCACAAGATTACCGCAAATACTTTTTCCTTCTCTTAAATGGCTTTTTATATTTACAACATAGTTAATAATATCTCTGTCGTAATTAATACTGATTATCGGCCAGAAACAGATAAGAAGAATAATGATTTTAGATACTGTTACGGTGCAGGCTTCTTTTCTCTGCTTTGGGTTTGACCTGTTAAAAATAATAATATCTGTAATGAACGGCAAGAGGGCAATAATTGATATTATTGCCAGAAGGAAGTATTGATTGTTTTTTAATTCTTCAATAGTATTATTTCGGAAAAGAAGAATTACAAAAATACTAAGTAAGAAACATATTATTGATACAGTTGTTAAAGTAAACAGGTTTTCAGCAGTATATTGTCCCTGACGTATGGCTGATATATGAGTTTTTATTTTTTTATCTGTATTTGGGCTGAAGCAATTGCCCGCATAAGTGTATGAAAAATCACTGATTTGCTTTGTACATTCAATAATCCTCTTCAAGTACTGTAATGGAAAAATTCCACCTGTATTAGCTATGCTGAATTCTTTACCGTTGAGTGTTGTGAAATTTAAAACTATTTCTTTAATGCAGAGTTTTTTTAATCTGTAATAATTATCATAGCCTGTAACGATTAGGACTTGCAGTTTTTGAATATCATTGTATCCGCAGGTAAAGTTATATTGAGGGTTAAAGAAGTTAAAACTAATGCTGTTTTCTAAAAGATTTACGGCTTTAAGGTTGAACGGTTGTTTTAGTTCTCTAAGCGCCTTACTTCTTGTAACAAGTTTTATTATATTTAAAATAATAAGCCATACGGGTAATAAGAGAAAAATAATAATCCCTGCGGCGCCGCGTTTGCTGCCTTCGTAAAGAAGGTTTTTTAACCCGTCGCCTGCGGCATTTATTGCACCTTCTAATGAAGGAGTTGTATCGTGTCCGAGGTAAAGTACAATGAGAGCAATAAATATAACTAAAATATAGACACTATTCTCAACTATTTTCTTTAAAGAAGTTTTAGAATTAACATTTTTGATATACATAAATTTTTACCTGCTCAATTATACTATTTTTTATGTTTTAAGCCAACATGTGCCGTAGAAAGTGCAGGGTGTTGAAAATTTATACTTTTTTTACGGCATAACCTGATTTGTTTGTAACGAAAACTTAACAAATTCTTCAATGTAACGAAATGTAAAGATGAATTTTAAAATGGCTGAAACCTTGATATAATCCCCGATATGATATGATGGGGCGGGGCGGTCTAAAGTTTTGAAGAAATCTGCCGTAAGAAATATAAAAGCAGTACTAAAAACAGCGAAAGGCGGTGTGCGAAATGGCAGATTTTACTTATACTGTAAGAGACGGAGACAGGGGTTTATCGCAAATATTTCTTAAAAAAGCTAAAGAGGCGGGCTATGAAGGCGACGCAAGCAAGATAAACTGGCAGAGAGTGCTGAGTGTTTTTGATGAAGTACAGGCAGAAGAAAAAGCCGAGGGGGAACAACTATACTCCGGCGGGAATGATAAAACATGTGCCGGCTGGAAAACAAGTTATATTGTAAAAATAGGTGATGTAATAAATCTTACCAGAGCACAGATTGATAAGATATATACTGCGATGGGGTTTAGGAAAGCCGGTGCGGCGGGCGGAGGAACAGATCCTGCTGGTGGCGGCACCACACCTCCTGCGGATACAGGGTTAAAGGGTGTAAATACGGAGCAGGCTAAAAAAGATTACGATAGTATAAAAGTAACGGTTCCGATGAAGGAAGTTACTGCGGCCAAACCCGAAAGCCAGGAGGAGATTGAGGCTATTAAGAAAAATCAGCAGGAAGGGTATGAAGTAGCTGAGAAAATCCTTGCGCTAAATGATAAAATAGGTTTTTTAGCAGACTATAATTCCGTACAAGATATGAAGGATGCGCTCAGTCTTATTACAAGAGACAATGTTTTATATGTCCTTGAAAAAATACCGAATCTTGCAGAGATGATAGATGATGTTGATGCATTAGGAAATGGGCTGGATAAAGATGATGTTATAAAATATGTTTTTATTCCTCTCGGGCAAAAAGGTGATGAATACGGCTGGGGGGTTGGTGAAGGAGAAGACAGGATACCGCTTAGTAAATATTATGAACAAAATGCTCCGGAGTGGTCACTGGAAGACATAAAACAGAAAATAGAAAAATTTGCAAATGATTGTCGTACAGATGAACTTTCAAAGCTTAACTATGCATCAGAACTTGAACAGGTGAACAAAGAAAACGCTGAGTTAACAAAGGCGCAGCAGGCGTTTGATAATGCCAATAAATTACTTGCTGATGTTGCTAATATGGAACCGAAACCTAAAATCATAGTAGGTATTAGTGATAATAATAAAGTTAACTATAAGGGGGCAAAACTTCCGGATGGGCGTTGGATAAAAGCATATTATGATGAAAATGGCGAAATAACAAGTATTCGTATATCTTATGATACGACTCAAGATACCAAGAAGGATGGAACAAAGTTTGACGGTGAAGAGATTGTATATGATAAAAACGGTAAAGCTTGGTATGATACGGATAAGAATAATAGTTATTTTGAAGGTTCTATTACCTCCGGATATGATTTTGAGAAATTAAAAGCAATAGCAGAAAAAATATTCGGTAAAAACGTAAAAGCGGAATAATCCGCTTTTACGTTAAATCATAAAGATTTCTATGGGGCTTAGCGGCACTCCTTTTGCTGCCGGTTTGTTAACTTTTGTAAAAAACATGGCAAAAAATAACATTCAGCGGGTTTATTCATACCAAAAGGAGAAATGTTATGCTAAGAATTGCCCCTAATGGTTATCAGTCTAAACAATATTCACAAAACCCGTCTTTTAAGAGTCGTAATGTGACTGTAGCTGAACTTCGTAAAAGCTTGCAGTCGCCGGTTAATATAGAAAAACGGGTTGAAAAATTAATATCCAAAACAGGTGATATGATAAACGAGTCCCGCAGGAACTTGAGGCAGAAAGGGTTATACATGGTAGAACCACGGTTTTCATTACAATCTGCAAAGGATGGAAGAATTACGCTGAGACCTATACCCAACAGCCGTACTAACGGATTTATGCTTGAATTAGATAAACAGGCTTCAGTCGAAAGAATTTTTGTAGATAAGGAACTTACGGATAAAATCATATATGAACGCTCCAAAAAGACAGCTTACGGCAGTGCTGTTACCGGAAAATATGATGTAAAAAACGGAGAAAATGAAGAACTTACACAAGAAATCTATGAAAAATTAAACAAATATTTGTCCTATTTTCTTAGAGAAAATGAAATGTCCAAAAAGGCTTTATATATAAAATAAGTAAAATAATAAACCTTCTCCGGTTTGTAGTAAAATGTGATTGGGAATGCAGAGAAGGTTTATTTATGGGTGAAAGTGCTACAATCTTTTTAGATAAGCTTGGAATAGGTAAAGATGCTGTAATAGATTCTATTGAGTGTGAAGATAAAGCGCTCAGGCAGCACATACTTGATATGGGGCTGACTCCCGGCGTTGAAGTTACATTAATTAAGACTGCTCCGCTCGGCAATCCTATGGAGTTCAGACTCAGAGGGTATACGCTTACTCTGAGAAAAGAAGATGCTGCAAGAATACGGATTAAAGATATCCATGATGCGCACGATTGCCCAAAGAGAAAAAAAGAGTTTAAGGATATTGAACACTCCCGCCGCGGTGAAATACTCCCGCAGAAACCGGCCGGACATAGTAATATACCTGTAAAGACAAAAATAAAATTTGCGCTTGCAGGGAACCCGAACAGCGGAAAAACTACACTCTTTAACCAACTTACCGGTTCAAGCCAGCGGGTCGGGAATTTCCCGGGGGTTACGGTCGATAAGACGGAAGGTAATTTGCGCAATAATCCGGATATAACAGTAACAGACCTCCCGGGGATTTATTCTTTGTCACCTTACAGCAATGAAGAAATTGTAACAAGAAATTTTATTCTCTATGATAAACCGGACGGAATTATTAATATCATTGATGCAGCAAATATTGAACGTAATTTGTATCTTACAATGCAGTTAATTGAATTAAATGTTCCTATGGTAATTGCGTTAAACATGATGGATGAAGTTGAAGCAAATGGCGGTTTTGTGGACGTAAACGGTCTTGAAGCGGCTCTTGGAGTTCCTGTTATTCCAATTTCGGCCTTAAAAAATGAAGGTATTGAAGAACTTGCGGAACACGCGGTAAATGTGGCAAAATACAGCGAACATCCGCTTAAACTTGATTTCTGTGATGAAGAAAATGAGGGTGCGGTGCACCGCTGTATTCATTCAATCGCACATCTTATTGAGGACCATGCACAGGCGGCAGGTATTCCCGTAAGGTTTGCCGCTACCAAACTGACAGAAGGGGATAAGCTTATAAAAGAAGCGTTATATATTGACGAGAGTGATTATAAAATATGTGAACAGATTATCTCGGAAATGGAGCAGGAGCGCGGATTAGACAGAGAAGCGGCGCTTGCTGATATGCGGTTTTCGTTTATTGAGCGCCTGTGTGATGAGTATATTCAAAAGCCTCATGAAACACTCGGCGAAAAAATTACTTTTAATGCTGACAGGGTTCTAACCGGCAAATACACGGCTATACCGGCATTTTTACTAATTATGGCGTTCATATTCTATTTTACGTTCGGACACTTCGGAATTTTTCTTTCTGATGTTATGGACTATGGTATAAGATATGTAACAGATATAACAGACGCTTTTCTGACATCATACGGGCTTAATCCGGTATTTAAATCACTTATTATTGATGGTATATTTGCCGGAGTCGGCAGTGTTTTGAGTTTTTTACCGGTAATTATTGTATTGTTCTTTTTCCTCTCGATACTTGAAGATACCGGTTATATGGCGCGTGTTGCGTTTATTATGGATAAACTCCTAAGAAAAATAGGACTGTCCGGCAGAAGCTTTGTTCCGATGTTAATAGGCTTCGGGTGTTCGGTGCCTGCAATTATGGCAACAAGGACGCTCCCGTCCGAGCGCGACAGGAAGCTTACAATACTTTTAACACCGTTTATGAGCTGCTCTGCAAAACTTCCTATTTATGCGCTATTTACTGCTGCGTTTTTTACGGAAAATCAGGCGCTTGTTATTATAAGTCTTTACATTTTAGGTATGGTTGTAGGGATTATTTTTGCATTTATACTTAAAATATTTGTATTCAAAGGGCAGCCCGTTCCTTTTGTTATGGAACTTCCAAACTACAGAATCCCGAGTCCGCAAAATATTTTCAGACTGATTTATGTAAAGGCTAAAGACTTTGTAACAAGAGCGTTTACTATTATATTTGCTGCAACTATAATAATCTGGTTCTTGCAAACCTTTGACGCCCGCTTAAACCTTGTTGCAAACTCCGCGGATAGTCTGCTGGCATGGCTGGGGAATCTTCTTGTTCCGGTATTCCGGCCGCTTGGGATATCGGATTGGAGAGTTTCTACCGCATTTATTACAGGCTTCACGGCGAAAGAAAGTGTAGTAAGTACATTAACAGTACTGCTTGGCGGAGAGGTTAACCGTTTGCCGGAACTCTTTACCCAACTAACGGCCTTTGTATTTCTTGTATTCTCCCTTCTCTATACTCCATGCGTTGCGGCTATTGCAACAGTAAGAAGGGAACTTGGCAGAAAATACGCTATTGGCGTTGTCCTCTTCCAATGTGCCGCGGCATGGTTTGTTGCATATATTGTTTATATTATAGGGAGCATGATTATTCATTAACAGGAGTATAATCGATTTTAGATTCTTCGCCGGTTGTTTCTATTTTAAAAATGACCGGCCTAAGTCCGTCGTTACATGAACAAATTGCAACTCCCGGGGTTTTAATCCAATCTCCGTAGTAAAATACGTCGTTACCTGCACCATGCGAGAGCGCAAAAACATACTGATAAATAGCTTTCCATGCTTCATCACAAAATCCCTCCGGCTTTGCATAATCAGCGTAAAATACCTGCCCTTCCCTTAACATCGGGCATGCCGTTAATCCTTCAACGCCGTATTCCCTGGCTAAATCCTCTACAAATGTTTTTCTTAATACCGTTATTTTGCATTTTTTCATTACTATTCCTTCCTGCTGCAAATTTAATTATATTGTGTTTTTCATGTTCTTGCAACCCAACCGGCATGCCTTTGGAGGGATGGCTTCTTTTATATGTATAGATGTTTAAGGTGAATTATTTCTTTTTATTTCTATTTTTCGTTTTAAAATCATGTAACTTTTTAGAAAAATCGTAAAAACGTATGATTTTATATCGGACATATATTGATAGTATATAACTATACTCCTTAAAAAAAAACGACGATACACATATCCCTAATCAACAGCTATGGACAATATAAGTACATAGCTTTTCTTTTGTTTTTAAAAAAGCACCCGCTGCGGGTGCTTTACTTTTATTCTTCCTGTGTAACCGCGTAGTGCAGATCCTCCGTCCAGGTTTTGTATCCGCCAAGCAGCGCCATAACAGGGAAATTATGTTCTGCAAATTTAACGGCAGCCTTTGCGCCTAAAAGGCATGTTGCATTATAGCAGCTTACGATGGTTGGTATATCACGGTCAAGCGAGTCCAATTTTGAATCTATTTCTTCATAAGGTATTGATATTGAACCGGGAATATGCCCTTTTTCATAATCTTCTTTTTTCCTTACATCAACCAGTCTTGCGCCGGTTGTTTCCATTGTTTCTTTTAAATTATACGGGCTTACTGTGTATGCAAGCATTTTTGAAAAGTACTTAAGTGCTTTTTCCGTATTGTTTCTGTATTCTTTGCATTTGTTTTCCATTTATTAACCTCCTATATTCTTGCAAACTTTGTTGCCATAAAAACTGTGAGCATAGACATTCCGGTTACAAGCAGACTGACCCCGAGGAGCATACCCGCAGTCCAGAGTGCTGTTTGCGGAAGCCCGATTATTATAACGAAGCCTAAAAAGAACTGGAGCAGTCCTGATATTAAATTCATCCACCACATATTAACCAGTCCCCTTGTCTCAAATGCAAACGCAATTGAGGCAAGGCTCTCCAGTATAAAATAAACACCTATGGCTGATGTTATAATTAAAAGATTAAACACCGGATAAAAAAACAGGAAAATACCCGAGAGTAGTAATAAAAGTCCTATTGCAATATTTAAAAATACATGTCTTATGTATTTTCTCTCCAAAATAGAATTAACTATTCTGTATATTCCGAAGGCTGCAAGGATTATGGCCAGAACTGCCGCAATCGCCATGCTTGTGATTTTAGGCAATACAAGCATGACGACCCCGAGTATGAGCATAAAAATCCCGTCCATGCCGACAAAGTTTAAAAATCTTCTCTCTAACATAATTTTCTCCTTTACATTAAGTATAAATTCTTTTCCAAAAGTTTTATTCCGCTCCGGCATTATTTTTTATCCTTTGTATTGTGCAAAAGGCTTACTACGGTAAAATGATTAAACACAGCCTGCCGGTGTGCTTATTATGGAGAATCTTAAATAGAAATCTAATATTAAACAGTCTGTATTATACGGCAATAGCACCCCGAATAAGGGGGAGGCTTGAAAAATCGCGCGAAACACGGTATAATATAAACACAGGGTGGCAGCTTGGACAAATGCCGATAGCTCTGTAGAAGGCTAAATGGCTCTTATCTCTTTAGATAAGGGTCGTTTTTTACTATGTATAAAATCAAAAAGATTAAAACTAAACTCAGATTGAAGTTATCCATACTTGCCCTCCTTTCTAGTCGGGCGCTACCCGAAGACTAAACTAAAATTGGCGGCAGCCCCTTTCAAAAAGAGTTATCTTTTATCCTGTGGTTTTAGTGTTTCAATGTTCCGATACTCTTCATCATAGCATAAAATAGTAGTATACAGGTTTGGGATTATTAAATAGTTTTTGCCGGCGTACAGTTTTTGTATTTTCAATAGCAAATTTTTTTATGTTCGGGTTTTATATGAATATGAAGATAAACGGAATAGTACAAAATAATTCATATAATCCGGTGTTTTCTGCAATGAAGGCTTCTGCCTTCAGCGGGATAGATTATTTTTGCATGCGTAAGCTTAAAGCCCCGATTGAAAAATTTAACACCCGTAATGATTTTCAGCGCTGGGCTTTAGAAAAGCTTAAAAATAAATTTCTGGAAGCGGAATACGGCGGCAGAGGCAAAAATACAAAAGTTGAACGTAAGGACATAATGAATCAATGGCTTCAGGGGATGCTTACAAACACAAGAAAATATACCTATGCTTTTGCGCTTGTCGCATTACAAAACATCGTACATGCGTTAAAACCGGATAATGATGATTTACCGGTTGTTTATAATGATAATGCATTAACTAGAACAATGGAAGAAATTTCCGGTAAGATAGGACAGAATAAAGATGCCTCAATAAGTTTCCGCAACATTTACAAAAAACATCTTTTATCACTTTTACCCCAGACAAGGAATAAAGATAATGAAAACTGGGTGGTTATAAATTCGATTCCGCATGACCCCAGAAATTATGAAGATAATATTACCCGTTTGCAGCTTCTTTCGCATCGTTCGTGGTGTACCAAGACATCAACAGCAAGGATGCATCTTATGTACGGCGATATTCATATTCTGTTAGAAAAAGGCGAGCCGCGTGTTGCTTTACGTTTTTTTGAAGATGTGATAGACGAAGTTCAGAGTGTTGGCAATCGCGGGATTAATCTCAAAGATATTCCCGTTGTGGAAGAATATGTAAAAACAAACGGATTTGAATTGAGTGAAAATGTTCAGCGGGAAATTAATAAGTTGAAGCAAAAACATAAATCTGTTTAGATTATTCCGATACCATTCTTGCAGGGAGGTGTTCGTTTAATAAATTTGTAGTCAGTGCTTTTGCTGCTTCTTTGTTCTTGAAAACTCCTGCCTGAAGAGTATATCCTCCGCTTACTTCTTTTATGACCGGCTGCAGTGACGGGTCTGTCTCATTTACAATATCTTTTGCAATCTTAACCTGATCGTATGTATTGTAATGACCGATATAAACCCTGTATGTAAGGTTAAGTTCATGAGTAACAGGAACAGTTGTCTGTACTGCTTCTTCCGGAGTAATGATTTTTATTTCCGGAACAGTTACATTAAGTTCTACCGGTTTTAATACTGTTTCTTCATTGTTTCCCGCTGCCTCTACAATATTTTTTGCTTTTTCGTCCGTTATTGTTTCCGGAGATTTGTCCTCGTTTACAGTAATAGCCGGAGTTTGATCCTCCTGTTGGATTTCAAGAAGTCTGTTATCTACAAACTTTTTAAGGTAAATATCGTTTTCAGCCTCACTCATTTCATTTGTTGTGTCGCCTATTGAAACATCAACATCCGGAGTAAAGCAGTTTACAATTATAGTAAATACAACAAGCATAAGTACAAACGTGCAGCAAAACAGTTTTAGTATACTTATATCTTTTTTTTCTTTTGGTTTTAAGTATTTTTTATATCCGAATTTTTTACTACTCATCTTATTTACACTCCGCGGACTTTAGTACCAGCGAGAATTATATCGTCAATCTCTTCGCTGTAACGTTTCATAACTTCTATTGCAAATTCTTTTATATTATCAATTCCAAGTTCGCTCTTTAATCCGGAAGCTTTTACCGGGGCGCCCTCTGATAAAATATTAACACCTGTATGGATTAAAGTCGAAGTTATGGATTTTGTTGCAATAGACACGGTTAATTTTTTGTCCTCATAAAATAAATCATCACCGCTGCGTTTGATTTTGAATCCGTATTCTTCAAGAAGTTCTTTTATAATACAGATTAATAATCTTTGTCTGAATACTCCTTCAGACAGGTTTACACTGAATTGTTCCGATATAAAACTCAGCATTGACTTACTATAAATCGGCTCATTATTAATGACATCCTCTATGTCGACCATTTCTGTAAGTTTAACTTCGCACTCCCCGCAGAAGGCTACTATAGCATCTCCGCGAAGCTTGTAGTTTTTATATATCCAGTGAGGGCATAGCTGCGAGCCTATATATTTAACTTCTTCGTCTATATATTTAGTTTCCATCATCAAATAATTGTTTTACTAATTCCTTGCAATTATTATTTATAAGTGCCTGTTTAAGGTTTCTGCACGATTCACATTTCCCGCAATTTTTATTTGCCTTATTGTAACAGCTTCTTACAAGCTCTAACGGAATCCCCTTATCCAAAGCAACTTTAACTATATCATCCTTGGTGTAATTTATCAAGGGGGCATAAACTTTAGGTTTTGTAAGGGTGGAAAACTCAAATGCAGAATTTATTTTTTCTCTGAATTCTTCTGTGTTATCAGGAAAAGTTTTACCTTCCTGTGCGTTTGCGCCAAATAATATACGGGTAAAATTATACGTATCTGCAAATGCTGCTGCAATATTTAAAAATAGTCCGTTACGGTTTGGCACCCAGACAGATTTCATACTCTTGTCCGTGCCGAGGTTTGTATCAGGGATAGATTTATCAGATACAAGAGAAGTTTTTGTAATCTCTTTGAGCCAGTCAAGTTTTATTACTCTGTGTTCTACACTGTAGTAACGGCAAACATTCTCTGCCGCGTTTATTTCTTCCTTTGCAGACTTTTGTCCGTAGTCAAAAGTTAATGCCAGAGTAACGTTATATTCATCTCTTGAAATTCCCAGAGTAACAACAGAATCAAGTCCGCCGGAGAGCAAAATTACCGACTTATTCATTTAATCCTCCTCATCCTCATATTCATCTATTAGTGAGTGAGCCTCTGTTTTAAGAGAATCTGAGTATTCTCTGCCCGCAATAACCTCATCAAGAATTTTTCTGTCGGACATGTTGTATAATGCAATGAGGGCATTCTTTTTAACTTCATCATCAGGGTCGGTTAAACATTCTCTTATACATTCTTCCGCCCTCGGGTCGTCGCTGTTCATAAGTGCTTCTATTGCATTTATTCTAACCATGGGAGATTCATCAAGAAGTGATTTTTTTAGTGCTCTGAATATCTTTTCATTTCGTACGTTTAGTTTACCCAGTGCTTCGATAATTTTTTCTTTGAGGAATGAAAACTTGCTAAAGACTCCGTGTTTGCTGTCCAATATTGATATGAGCGGATCAACGGCTCTAATGTCACCTATAACTCCGAGTGCATTGGTTGCGGATTCTTTTAAATAAATTGACTTTTCGTTTTCGTCGGATACCAGATTGATAAGCGGTGTGACTGCAAATCTGTCGCCGATTTTGCCCAGTGCATCAGCGCAGGCCAGCCGGACTTTATAATGTTCGTTCTTATTATTCATGCAATCAAGCAGTACTGTAACGTATGCAGTATCTTTGTGGTTTGCAATTGCTTTCGCGCAGATTACTCTGAGGTTGATGCTTTCATCATTATCTTCGTCAGGCTTTTTAATAAGAAGTTTAACGATAGGTGTGAGTGATGAGCTGTCCCGATAGTTGTCGGAACATTTTACAATCTGAATTAAGTATTCGGGTTCCGAAATTGTTCCCAGAAGGTAATTATATATTTCAATTAAATCATCGCGTTCGTAGAATTCTTCAAGTCCGGATATATTGTGCAGAACCTCATTGTGGTCAACATCCTTGTCAAGACCACACTGGAGAGCTATAGAATTCAAATCTATTCCACAATTCTCATTCACAAAAACAAGATACAACAAATATCAGATATTAGCAACAATCTTTACAATTGTTTGCGGTTATTATTAAGGTATTCTGTATTAAATGACAAAGATAATCACCCGGGATGGTCAGCAATTTTACGCTTGCTTTGGAAAGGTGAAGCTACTGTTTAAAACAATAAACAATTATTTTTTGTTATAATACGCTCCGCCGAAGTTTGATTTTTTTAGCGGTTTTACTCTCTGTCCGCGGTTTGAGATTATACCGGGTCTGAAACTATACCCGCAATTGTTGCAGTAAATCTTTTTTCCGTTACGGAGGCTTTTGGGTTTATAATAACTCTTAACTTTACATTTCGGGCACTTGACACTGTATCTGGTGTTCTGTTTGCGGCTGCTTCGTGCATTATACTTGTTTATATCTGCCTGCACTTCTGAGAAAGATGCATAATGAACATTTGATGCGCTTGATTTTTTAGCAAGAACAGCGGTACCTGTCAATACAAGTGTGCATAAGACTGTAAGTATAATAAATAGTTTTTTCATCGTATTTATCCTTTTACCGAAATTGTAGCAGTTTTTTTGAACCCTTGCAAGTGTTCTGAAAATATGCTTTCATCACAAGCAGATTATCAAGGATGTCAAATGAGATAAAGTTAAAATAGTTTTTCAGATTTGATTTCTGCAACTTGTGTACAAAATGCTGTTGTTATATAATTTTCTTAATAAAGGGTGAAGAAAGTATGAAAGAACAAAAAATTGCAGTCATTGGCTACGGTTTGTGGGGTAAAAATATTGTAAGAAATTTTTATAACCTTAATACCCTTTCAACCGTTTGTGATTTGGATGAAGAAACTTTAAAAAAGGTTAAAGAATTGTATCCTTCAATAAAAGTGACAAAGGATATGAATGATATTTTAAATGATCCGGAAATTACCGGTGTTGTTGTTGTAACCCCGAGTCATACGCACTTTAAAATTGTTAAGGCGCTGCTTAATGCAGGGAAACATGTTTATGTTGAAAAACCGATTTCAACTGTTGCCAGAGAGGCGAAAGAATTAACTGAACTGGCGGAAGAAAAAGGTTTGATACTTATGGTCGGTCATCTTCTTCTTTATCATCCTGCGGTTAACAGGCTCAAAATGCTTATTGAAGAAGGGGTTTTGGGTGATTTGGTTTACGCGCAAAGCGACAGATTAAATGTCAATTATTTTAAAAATGACAGAAGCGTAATGTGGGATTTGGCGCCGCACGATGTTTCAATGATGGCTTATGTTACCGGTAAAACTCCGCTCCGTGTTGTGTCTGCAATCGGATGTTCCTCCGACAGAAATGAAATTATGGACATAACCCACATAAGTATTGAGTTTGAAGGCGGGATGCTGGGGCATATATCAGACAGCTGGATTACCCCGCAAAAACACGTTAATCTGTTGGTAAGGGGTACAAAGAAAACAGCAATATTCGATGACACACTCCCTGAAAATAAACTCAAGCTTTACGATAATTTTGTGGCAAACAAAACAGAAGTTATTGCGCTGGATTATCTGGAAATAGAACCGCTTAAACTTGAGTGCCAGCACTTTTTAAACTGCTGTGCAACCGGTCAGGAGCCGCGTTCAGACGGTCAAAACGGATACGTAGTTGTAAGTATTCTTGAAGAGGCTGAAAAAATTATGCTTGGTTCAAGAGTAAAAATTCTTGATGAGAAAGAAAAGAATTTTGCGGTTTCACGTATGAAACAGTAAGACATATAAGGTGAGAGTATACGAATTATAAGAAAAACGGGCAGAAATATACCTACCAGATGTATAGTAAAAGAGGCATGTATGGCAAATTTTATAACAATTTTCAGAGTAATTTTAATGTTTATCGGTGTATATCTGATATACGCGCATCTTGATAATCAGGCGGCCGGGATTTGGGCGCTTATTCTTACAATTCTTGCATTTGCTATGGATGGTCTTGACGGTTACGTTGCCAGAAAATTTAACGAATCTTCAAAACTCGGCGCGCTTCTTGATATTATGAGCGACAGAATTGTTGAAAATACTTTTTGGATTTTGTTTGCAGTTATGGGGTGGTTATCAATACTTTTTCCGCTTATTGCTATAACAAGAGGGTTTATCACCGATACAATCAGAAGTGCCGCAATGGAAAAAGGTTATACCGCGTTTGGTGCTACTACAATGCAGAAAAATCCGGTTTGCATTTTTATAACTTCTTCCAAGTTTATGAGAATAAGTTATGCGGTTGCTAAAGTCGCGGCTTTTGTCGTAATTGTTGCATCAAAAGTCCCGGGTTGTCCGGTGCCTGATGTCGTATTTACGGTAGGTTACTGGCTCGCAGTTATTGCAATTGTGTTCTGCGTAGTCCGCGGATTGCCGGTTGTTATTGAATCTAAGTATCTTTTTGAGAAAAATGAGCAAAATTAATGTAGTTTTATACGAACCCGAAATTCCGCAAAATACCGGTAATATAGCACGCTTGTGTGCATGCTGCGGTGCATCTCTGTACCTTGTCGGGAAACTGGGCTTTTCTCTGGCAAGCAAATATACTAAACGCGCCGGGCTTGATTACTGGGATAGTGTTGATTTGCATAAGTTTGATAGTATGCAGGACTTATATAGTGAATTTCAAAATAGTACATTCTACTATTTGACAACTAAATCAAAAAAACTCTATACTGATATAAAATACAAGGACGGAGACTTTTTGGTGTTTGGTCCCGAAACCCGCGGGCTGCCTGATGAGTATGTACGAAAAGACACAGCGGTGACTATACCGATGAAAGAAGGACAGCGGAGTCTGAATCTCTCAAATTCGGTTGCAATTACGGTATATGAGGCAATAAGACAAAATGGAATTTAAGCTTCCTAAAAGAAAAGAAGATTCGCATAAAGGAACATTCGGTAAAGTTTTAAATATTGCGGGTTCCGAAAATTACACAGGCGCTGCTTATCTATCTTCTATTGCGGCGCTTAGAACCGGCTGCGGGTATGTTACGCTGGCTTCTTCCCCGAAAGTTACAGCTTCTGTTTCGGCTTTAACTCCGGATATTGTATATTTGCCCGTTAACGGGGTTAAAAATAATTTAAAAAACTACAATGTAATCTCAATAGGATGCGGTTTAGCGGTAGAAACAGCAACGGCAGTAATGTTCAAATCTGTTCTGGCAGAACTATCAACGATGAATATTTCTGTTGTTATTGATGCCGGCGGATTAACATTATTATCAAAAATGAAGAGCCCAAAACTTCCTGCAAGTTTGATTATTACCCCGCATCCCGCGGAGGCCGCAAGACTCTTAAAGGTTGAAACAGCTAAAATTACTTCCAAGCCGGATTTCTATGTTAAAAAACTTGCCGGAACATTCGGATGCACGGCAGTGTTAAAAGGCCACAAAACAAGGGTTTGTTCTATAGATGGTGAAGTTTATACAAATGAAACGGGAAACAGTGCGCTTGCAAAAGCCGGCAGCGGGGATGTTCTCTGCGGTATGATTACTGCTTTACTTGCTCAGGGAATGGAACCATTCTCGGCTGCGAAAACGGGTGTTTATCTGCATGGAATTACCGGAGAGCTGGCTTCTGATGATTTGACTGAGTATAGTGTGCTTGCATCTGATTTGTTAAAATATATCCCGCAAGCTATTAAGAGTATATTATAATTAACTTTTATAACAATCTTATGTAACAAATGTTTACCAGTGTAGAAATATATGGTATAATATTTCTATACTGAAAGTGTATCGTATCAATACTATGAATTTCGCTAATATCCTTGTATTAACGCGGTTCTAAATCATAAAGTTTTCTTTACAAAACTTAATAATTACAAAATATTTGGCAATTATTTTTTAGAGAAATACTTTATATATATACAGGAACGAAAAACAGGATATTAGATAAGGAGAATAAATTATGGCTAGAGTTTTAATTTCAATGCCCGAAGGATTTTTAGACAAGATTGATGAAGTAGCAGGCAACGAAAATCGTTCACGTTCCGAACTGATTAGAGAGGCACTTAGAAGCTATATTCACAGAAGCAAAGTTAGAAATACAGCGTATGCATCTAAAAATGCACAAATCTTAGAGGCGCTGCTTGATTAGTTACGGGGTAATTGTATAACCGTAATTGTGAGATAACTAATCAATAAAAGAGAACACGAGGAAAACTAGAAAAACACGAGAAATTACAAACAAAGTTGACCGGTTTATGTTTAGATAAACCGGTTTTTATTTTTGATAAATTGATTTTTTTATTTTATAATTCTGGTATGAAACGGATTATCCTTGGATTTGCGTTATTATTATTTTTTAGTCCTGCTTTTGCGGCAGGGGGTAATGATGATACTCAAAAAATATTTGAACGTAGAGATATATATATAATGCCTGCACCAGAAGATGAAGGACAGATGCAGGATGACTGTGATACACTTATCAGAACCCGCGGTGTTGGACAGTTTTGCCTCCCGAATGATAATGAAGAAGAATCTGAAATTCAAAAAGATGAAGGGAAGGATGCTAACGTGTCCCATTATGGCAGGAATTTAGATTTATTAATATCTCTTGAAAGTTCTGATAAATCTGTTTCCGGAAAACCGGTAAATGCATCAGATACTGTTGTAAACAAGACTTCCGGTTTAAAACCTGCTGCAGATACTCAATCGGCGCAAACTACGAAACAGCTTTATGCACAGGCACTTGCTTTATATAGCGACAATTCCACTGATGCGGCGCTTGAAACTTTTAAACAAATTCCTGAATATGCAAGAACAACAACGGCCTGGACATTGATGGGTAATATTCTGGCTGATATGGGAAAAAAAGACGAAGCAATTTTTATGTACAGGCGTGCAATTTCGGTTGATAATGACAATTATAAGGCGCATTACAATCTGGGAAATATGTATTTAGAAGATGATATTTTTTATACGGCTATAGATTGTTATAAAGATGCTATAAAGGCTAATATGTCATTTCCGTATGCTTATTATAACCTTGGTATTGCTTATGTTAAGACCGGCAATTTAAAAAAAGCAAAATCTGCATTTTTGAACGCATTAGAGTATAAAAAAGATGTTGCGGATTTTCATTATAACCTTGCTTATGTATATAAATTAATGAATAAGCCAAAGCTTGCACAAACGTACCTCGATAACTATAATAAACTGATGGGGTACTAGAAAATGAATATTCTTGATGAGTTTGATACAATTGCTGCCGTTTCTACCCCGTTTGGTACAGGCGGTGTAGGTGTAATTCGGGTATCGGGCAGCAGGGCATTTGATATTCTTAGGAAGATTTTTAAAGGGAAAACAGATGTAAAAAACTTCAAGCCGTCTCATTTTTATCACGGTGTTATTAATGACGGTAAAAATATTCTTGATGAGGTTATTGTTCTTCCGTTTTTTGAACCCAATAGCTATACCGGCGAAAATGTTTTTGAAGTTCAGTGCCATGGCGGGATTAATGTAGTGGATTCTATCCTTGATATTATTCTTAAGAACGGTGCAAGACTTGCTGAAAGAGGTGAGTTTACAAAGCGTGCATTTTTGAATAAGAAACTTGATCTTGCTCAGGCAGAGGCTGTAGCGGATTTAATTCATTCAAAAACAAAAGACTTTGTTATTCCTTCCTCTAAAAACCTTAAAGGAGCATTGTCAATTAAAATTGCAGAGATAAAACAAGGTATTGTTGATGTTCTGTCAAAAATTATTGCAGGAATTGATTTCCCTGAGGATGTTAAAGAGCCGGAATATGATTATCTGGCGGATGAATTTAAGAAGTATATAAATGAAATTGATAAAATTCTTGAAGGTGCGAAAAACTCAAATATAATGCGTCAGGGAATAACGGTGTCTGTTGCCGGCAAACCCAATGTCGGTAAATCTTCATTGTTTAATGCTCTTTTAAATCTTGACCGTGCAATTGTTACGGAAATTGCCGGAACAACGCGGGATGTTATAAAGGAAACACTTGATTTAGGTATTCCCGTTACGCTTGTTGATACTGCAGGAATTCGTTCTGATAACGAAATTGATAAGGTTGAACAAATCGGAATTGAATACTCAAAACAAACACTTGATGAGTCGGAATGTGTAATTTTTGTTTATGATGCATCTCAGGGGGTTATGGAAGAGGATAAACAGATTTTAGATATGATATCGCCGGATAAATGTATAATATGTGCTAATAAGTCCGATATAGCATCCTGCGCTGAGAGTGAAACTGGTGTAATAAATGTTTCTGCAAAAACAGGGAAAGGACTTGATGAACTTAAAAGCCTTATTAAATCAAAGGTTTGTAATATAAATTGCGAGGACATTGATTACGTTACAAATATAAGGCAGCAGCATTGTTTGCAGCGTGCACGCGAGGCTCTGTCCAGAGCTCTTTTGGCTGCTGAATACAGAGAATTACAAGACCTGATATCAATAGATGTTAAATCTGCTGTTATTGCACTTGATGAACTTAGCGGCGAGGTTATTACCGATAATATTTTGAATAATATTTTTGATAATTTTTGTATTGGTAAATGATTTTCTGCTGCGGCAATTTTTATAGTTATATTAGTTTAATGTGTGGTATTTTAGAAAATAAATACTTGATTCTGTAAAGAATGTTTACAAAAAGGCAATTTTTTCTTCCCAAAGTTCTTTATAAAAATATAAGGAAATAAGGGGGAATTATATGTCATTTATGTCCGAGGTCTCTACAAAAGAAAACAGCTGGTATTATGATACAAAATACGCTTCAGTTGATGTCTCTAATGTTGGCAGATCAAGTCATATTGTTAGAAAAGGGGAAAGTTTATGGAATATTGCCAAAGATCACTTGAAAAATAAGGATGCTTCCAATGCAGAAGTACAAGAAATGATGTATAAAATTGCTAAACTCAATAATAAGGATTCACTTGAGTCTATAAATGATATAAAAGAGCATGACGTCATTTACCTTCCGGAAGACTTGCCGGTGAGGAGTAAGCCATGTTATGTTGGTGATTGGTTTGAAGGTGGTCCGGGAAAAGTCACAACGCCCCGGGTTGTTGAAAAAAGCGGAGCGGAAATGGCTGCAGAATCAGCTTCTAAAATAAAAGAGATTATTGAATTGCAGGATCCGGCTGCGACGTATGGCCAACGCCAGCTTTACCGTCTGAGTTTAATAAAGAAAATTCCGGAACAACTTAAAATTGAACATGGTAAGGCCGGTGTAAAATACTGGCAGGAATTGCTTTCAAATCCGGATGAAAAGTCTATGGTCATTGAAAAATCTTATACATATTCGCCTGTTCAACCTTCTGCTTTGCATATTGTTAAAAAATCAGACGGCCCATACTCTCAGACAGAAGCACATTTATATGTTCAGGCGGATAAAGATGGACGTTTAAAATATGCTGCCTTCTATACTCCGGGAGTACGGATGAATAATATAAGTTTTGATTTTACTCTGGATAAAAACGGCAGTCTAGCCGTACAAGACAAATATGCTAATAATTATAAAGAAATTGAAAAGCTCTCAAAAGAAGAATACGGCGGCTTAATCGAACTTCTCCAAAAATATCTTGATAAGGAACTCAAAGCGTCAAATTAATATTATTATTGAAAACTTTTATAATTTATAGTATTCTGTAATAACCGGAATACGTAATTGAGAGACATGCTTTTGGATATAAAACTCTTATTTGATTTAGTAGTGATAATCTTTTTATTATTTTTAAACGGTTTTTTTGTTGCGGCAGAATTTGCATTGGTGGGGGTAAGAAAAACTAGAATAAAGCAGCTTTCAAACGAAGGGAATTTTGATGCAAAGCTTGCTTTGGATGCAGTAAAGAATTTGGATAAATATATTGCCGCCATTCAGTTGGGAATTACGGTTGCCAGTCTTGGTATCGGGTGGGTCGGGGAATCTGCTTTGGCTCGTTTGATTATTCCGTTATTTAAATTCTTGCCGGCTAATTATGATTCTATCGCTGCCCATACTATATCTGCGGCAATAGCATTTGCCGTAATTACAGTTATGCACGTTGTTATTGGTGAACTTATGCCAAAATCAATTGCGCTGCAGTTTCCTATAAAAACAACACTATGGGTTGCAAAGCCTATGTATGTTATAACAAGATTATTTTCTCCATTCGTGTACCTTTTAAACGGATTGGGTGCATTGCTTTTAAGGCTGTGCGGTATAGAGCCTGCACAGCAGCATTCTGCGGCACACTCTGCAGAAGAACTGAACATGCTTATAGATGCAAGTTATAAGGGCGGGGCTTTGAATGCTAAAGAAGCTGAAATGCTTCAAAATGTTTTTAAATTCTCGGAACTCTCTGTAAACCAGATTATGCTGCCGCGTCCGGATATGGTTTGTATACCGCTGAATGCTTCAACCCAAGAGGTTCATAAAATTATTGTGGAAAATAAATATACCAGATATCCTGTTTATGATAGTGATCTTGATCATATTGCAGGTATTTTGCATATTAAAGACCTTTATCCTCATATTATTACCGGTCAGGAAATAGATATTAAACCTTTATTGAGAGAGGTTTACTATGTTCCTGAAACAATGGCTGTTGAAAAACTTGCAATAGAATTCCAGCAGCGTCACGTCCAGATGGCTATTGTTGTAGATGAATTTGGCGGTACAAGCGGGTTAATAACTCACGAAGATGTTCTTGAGGAAATATTTGGCGAAGTTCAGGATGAGTTTGATGATGAAGAAGTAGAAGTTAGAAAAATATCAGAGGATGTTTACGAAATATGCGGTAAAATGCGGACTGATGAATTTTGCGATATGTTTAATGTGCAGCTTGATGACGATGAAGATATTAACACAATTGGCGGGTATTTTATAAAAAAATTCGGAAGAATAGCCAAAGAGAAAGACGAAATTACAGATGATTATTTTAAGTATTGTGTGACCAAAACGGATTCTTCAAGAATTGTAAAACTGAAAATTCAGCGGCTTCATAAATCCGCTCATAAAACGGATGGTTAAAAAATGATGTTATATTTTTTAATTATTTAGTGAAAAAATATGTCTTATTTGTTAAACTATAAATAAAGAGAGAATAAACTGGGACGGGAAAATTTATGACACAAGATAATGCTTTGGTTATGATACTTGCAGGCGGTGAGGGGAAAAGGCTTTATCCGTTAACCAAAGACAGGGCAAAACCGGCGGTGCCATTTGGTGGAAGGTACAGGATTATTGATTTTGTGCTCAATAATTTTATAAATTCCGGTTTTTATAAAATAAAAGTTTTGACACAGTATAAGTCGGATTCTTTAAACAAACATATTTCCCGCGGCTGGCCGCTTTCGCCGCATATTAACCAGTATGTGGATTTAGTCCCGGCGCAGATGAGAACGGGAGGAGCCTGGTATCAGGGAACTGCTGATGCAGTTTATCAGAATATGTTTCATATCAATGATGAAGATCCTAAATATGTGTGTGTATTTGGCGGTGATCATATTTACAAAATGGATGTATCGCAAATGCTGCATTTTCATAAAAAAAATAATGCCGATTTAACAATTTCGGCCATTCCTATTCCTATCTCCGAAGCTTCCGAATTCGGGATTATTGAAGTCGATGACAACTGGCGGCTCACAAATTTTGTTGAGAAACCGCAGTATTCACCAAAGCCTATGCCGGATAATCCTGATATGTGTCTTGCTTCTATGGGAAATTATATTTTTAAAAAAGATATTCTTCTTAATGCACTTGTTGAGGATTCTAAAATAGAAACATCCAATCATGATTTCGGAAAAAATGTTATTCCGATGTTATTAAATCAAGGTAAAAATATATATATTTATAATTTTCATTTAAACAAATTTGCCGGCATGACTGAAGGTGAGCGTGGTTATTGGCGCGATGTAGGCTGTGTTGATGCGTACTGGCAGGCAAATATGGATTTATTGGTTGCTAATCCGGAATTGAACTTATATTCTGATAAGTGGCCGTTACGGACTTTTAATTACAATTACCCTCCGGCAAAATTTATCTGGCAGGAGGGGGATAGGGTTGGTATGGCGACAAATTCTATGGTGTCAGAAGGGTGTATTGTTTCCGGCGGTATAATTTCCAAGTGCATACTCTCTCCCAAGGTGAGAATCAACAGCTATTCCCAAGTTACGGAAAGTATTCTTATGGAGGATGTTAATGTCGGAAGATATTCCGAAATAAGAAGAGCTATTATTGATAAGAACGTTTCAATTCCGCCATATACAAAAATCGGTTTTAATAAGGAAGAAGATGAAAAAAGAGGATTTTATGTTTCTCCGGGCGGAGTAACTGTTGTCCCGAAAGGTGCTATTTTATGAAAAAATTGAAAACAATTATAATTGCGGTTTTAGGAATTTTTATAATAACCTGTTCGTCGTATATGGTTTTTGCGCAAAAAGTTTCTCCGCGTGCAGTAAACTACGGTTTTCAAGATGTATATAATCTGAAAGAGCCTTCCGTATTATATTTTTACAGTGACGATTGTAAATACTGTATAGAGTTTATGCCTAAATTCGATAAAATCTCTGAACAATATAAAGCTCAATATCATTTTGTAAAATTTGATGTAGATTCTCCCAAAAATGAAAAACTATGCAGCAAATTCAGGATACAGACCATTCCTGCAGTTTTTATTTATGAGCCGCGGGATAAAGTTGTGCATCCTGTCCATCCTTATTATCTGTCCTCTGAAAACCTCTTTAAGGGTGTCCTTGATACTTATTTGAACGAGCGCAGCGGGCAAAATAAGTAGCAGAGATATTTTTAAGTCTTTTGATTAGTTGTATCACCCGCAGCGGCATTTGCGTTGATGAGATTTGCGGATGTTTGCTCAGGCTGTGGTGTATTTGCTGTATTCTGGTTTTTATAGATAGGCAGTTTCTTTATTATTTTATCGTTTGCATAATGTTCTGCCGTTCTAAGGCTTTTATCCGCCGCCTGGTTTATGAAATATGATGTTCCGCCGGAAGCAAGAAAAGTTGACGAAGTATTGATATTGTTTACCAGTGAATTGAGTTTTGGATTTTTTTCTTCCTGATGAGTCTTAAGTACGTTATCAGCGGCAGTACCTATCCTGTTAAGTATTAATGAAGAGAGGGCTGCAAGTGCCATTGCTTTACCGCCTGCTACCAGCATGAACAGGAGAGCCGTTGATGTCGCAACACCACCAAGAAGGGGAATGCCGAGTTTTAAGGTCGTTGAAATTCTTTCATCGGTAGTATCATCTGCGGCAATTGCAACTCCCATCATCGCCAATGGTGAAATAATACCAAAGGTTATATCAGTTAATGCAGAGCCCAGGGTTATATCTCTTAATTTATCAAAATATAAATCACCTTCTGCAGTTGTTATTTTGTTTAATTTATCAGATGTTTTGTAAACCTGCCTTCTTATTTCTAAATATTCATTCCGCGGAAGTACGGCTTTTAAGTATGTCAGTGTTTCCTGTAATTTGCCTTTTTGACCGGCATTGATTGTATTTTTAATGTTTTCTGCAAGGCCGGATATCTCATTAAATGCTTTTTCCTTGTAAATCGGGTTGTCTTTCATTTGTGAGATAATGGCTTGAATTTTTAATTCAATACCTTTGGTAAGTTTTTCTCTTGCTATACTCTCATCTATCCCTGAGAGATTTCTGTATTCTTTTAATTCTTTAAATATATTTTTCAGTATTGCGCGGGATTTTGTATCCTGCGGTGCAATTATTTTATCAAAGTTTTTAACAAGTTTATATGTTGCAAAGAATTTATCATCAATATTATTAGAAATAGCTGATTTGTTTTTTAGTAAGTAATCCTGATAGGCTGCTTTAATCGGGGCAAGCCATTCTTCAACGGTGAAGCGTGTAAACTCGCCTTTCTTGTAATATTCTCTTGATGTGTAGGCATCGTAGAACTTTTCATTTACACCTTTCAGCCTGTCTGCAAGTATTTGTTTTCTTGAATAGAAGGCTTCTTCAGAGAAGTTCTGCCCGTACATTCTGTGTGCTTCTGATATATTTTTGCGTATTGTATTCAGAACTTCCCCGACTGTGTAATTTTTACCATCAACGACTACAATTCTTGATAAATCTTCAGTATTTCTAAGCTCCTCCAGTTTGTTGAAAATAGTTGTACTTGTTTTATCAAATGATTTATTACATTTTCTGTAATTTGAAATAACAGCATTAGTAGCAAGCCTGTCCCAGGTTTGTGTCATTTTATCGCAGAGTTTACCGAGTTTTAAGGTGCGAGCAACTTTATTTACAAAGCTGTCCTTCATTGCGGAAAAATTTACAAATATTTGGGATTGCATTAGTGTTTTGTCCAGAAAACGTGCAGCTTTAATGTATGTGGCCTCTAAGAAGGTTCCTGTTTGGTGAGTTCTGTTCTTAATAGTGTCAGCCTTTAAATATCCTTTTTTAATGAAGTTTGATACAAACTCCATGATATTTTTTCTGTAGAATACTGCCGCATAACTGCCTGCAACGAGTGCAATACCGCTGCCAATCAAGATATTTTTTAGTTTCTTTTTATTATTGGTTTCGCCGTTGTTTTCAAGGGTTATAGTATCGGTTACAGGCGTTTGGGTATTAATGCCTGAAGCAACAGTTTCAATGCCGCTTGTACTACTCTCTGCGGCGCTTTTCATATTGATATTGTTTCGCTTGTTTAAAGCGTACTGTCTGACACTAATACCTTCCATATTTATATAAAAAATTTTACAGGAAAAAAATTGACTGAATATAAAGAAATGTAACAAAAAAGCAATTTTTTGTAAAAAAAATGCTTTATATAAATAACACAAGGAGAATACTATGGCAGGCAATGATTATAATGTTGCAATAAAACCGATGGATACAGCTTATGTAGTTGATAGTATGGCGATAAATAATCCGATGCTGCAAACTCAATTGCCGTTGTTGAATTTTGGGACTGAAATTAACCAGACGATTGTTCAACCGCAAACTACTTCGATGGATATGTTTAATAATATTGTTGCTAACCTCAAAAAGCAGCTAGATAGTATGCGGTATGTTTTAATGCCTCCGCAAACACAGCTGGCCCCTCTCAATATCCCCGGAACCGGTACTGTTAAGCAGGATAGGACAACAAATATTGATGCAGGGCAGGCATTTGATGCGATAATGGAATATGTTTTTAAGGATGAAGGCGGGTATGTAAACCACCCTAAAGATCCGGGCGGTGCAACTAATATGGGTGTTACGCAGAGAACTTATGACTGGTACTGTGAATTAAATAAAATTTCATCAAAGAATGTCAAGGATTTGACAAAAGAGGAAGCTAAACAGGTTTATCATCAGTTGTTCTGGGAAAAATCAGGCGCTAAAGAAATAGCCGAAAACGGGAATGCTGAATTGGCCTATGTTGTTTTTGATACAGCAATTCATAGCGGTGTAGCAAGGGCAAAAAAACTTCTTGCAAAGTCCGGTGGTGATGCTGAAAAAATGCTTGAAAATAGGCTGGCATTTTTGCAGGGACGGAAAAACTGGAGTACTTTTGGCAGAGGATGGACTGCAAGAATTGATAAGATTGAATCCAGAATTGATAATTTTGGAGGACAAAAAGAATACTTGGCATAATATGATAAAGGCTCTGAAAATATTTTTAGAGCCTTTTATATTGTATTAAAACCTTCCTGTATAAATTTTTCTTTAATTAATGCAACTTCCTCCTTTGAAGGCATGCGGGCATTTAACTTGTATTCCAGTCCGAGTTTTTTGTATTTATCCTGCGCCATGTCATGATAGGGCAGGAGTTCTACTTTTTCCAATTTGTAATTTTTCAGCAGTTTTATCAGGCTTGTAATGTACTCATCCTCCATTGTGTATCCGGGGGTTAAGACCTGGCGTATTCTTGTTTGCACCTCATTTTCTTTTAAAAAATCAAGGAATTGAAGGACTTTATCATTCGGCTTGCCGGTAAGTTCTTTGTGTATATTATTATCAAGATGTTTAATATCAAGCATAACGAGGTTTGTATACTTCATAAGTTCTTTTAATTCATCAGTAATATCAATATATCCGCAAGTGTCTATGGCTGTGTGGATACTGTATTCTTTAAGTTTTCTAAAAGCTTCAATCAAAAAAGGTATTTGTAATAATGGTTCACCGCCGGAAACAGTTACACCGCCTCCTGATGAGTCATAGAATACTTTGTATTTCAAGACATCCTGCACGAATTCATCTGTAGTCATCGAGTTTGCTTTTCCAAACCATGTATCAGGATTATGGCAGAAAAGACACCTGAAACAACACCCCTGCAAAAATAGTACATACCTGATACCCGGGCCGTCCAGTGTCCCCATTGTCTGTATTGAGTGATAATTGCAAATCTCCATAACAGATTAATTATATAATAAAAATATTTATCGGATATTCTTGTAGTTGGCTACTGCCACTATAATATTTATTCGGGGCTATGTGTCCCCGTGCCCCTGCACTGAGTTTCTTGCTCGTGATACACCTTTGTTTATATAAAATATCAAAAAGGCAGTTAAAAATATAAACTTGCTGCTTAATAAAAGTAGAATTGATGCAGTAAATTTTGATAACCTAAAAGTGAATTGGAATGGGCAGGAATATGTTTACCAGATTAGAAATAATCATCAACATAAAACCAAAGATTTTTATAATATTAAACCCTATAGTACTTTGATTGAGCAATTAAAAAGGCGATAGTTCTTTTGAGAGACATCCGGTTCTCTCCCGGAGCATCAAAAGAACTATCAATAACATTATAACCTATCGCGAGGGTGATTTCAACCCCTCGCTTTTATATATTTTCCAATTTTATTATTTCCTTTTGAATGCTTTTTCTTCCTTTCAAAAATTATCCCCCAAAGACGTGCTATTATTAAGAAATATTAAGCAATATTTTAATGAATATTACAATGTAACAAAATGTAAATATAAGTTTACATGGGGCTGAAGCCTTGATATAATCCCCTATATGATATGATATGATATGATATGATGTGGTGGGGTGGGCTAAAGTTTCTAAAAAATGTGCCGTTATGTATTTTGTCAGCATAATTTGCAATAGCAAATACAAACAATGAAAGGAAACACTATTATGCCAATTAATTTTAATCCCTTCTTTAGAATGGGTATGGCTGCCATGAGGCAGAACGGTCAGAAACCGGGTTCGCTTGAAGATGTCGTAAAAACAGGAGAACAGGCTGCTAAAAACGCTGTTAATAACAATATTAATGCTCCGAGTTTCACCGATAGGATGAACGATGGGGCTAAAGAAAAGGTTGACGCAAATATTAATGCCCCGAGTTTTAGCGACGGGTTGAAAAACGATATTGGCAGCAATATTGATGCTCCGGGGTTCTGGGACAGAAATGCTTAATTATTAACGGATCAAAATACCGCGCAGGTATTTACACGGCGCGGTATTTTTAACTTATTTCGGTATTACCCGCTATATTGAAGAGTGGAAGGTTCTGTTAATAACATCAAGCTGTTGTTCTCTTGTGAGTTTAATGAAGTTAACAGCGTATCCGCTCACACGGATTGTCAACTGCGGGTAGTTTTCAGGGTGTTCCATAGCATCCTGCAATGTTTCGCGGTTAAGAACGTTAACATTCAAATGCTGTGCACCTTTTTCAAAATATCCGTCCATCATACCGGTCAGGTTGCCGATTTGTTCATCTCTTGATTTTCCCAATGTTTCCGGCAGAATGCTGAAAGTGTTTGAGATTCCGTCTTTAGCATTCTTAAACGGAAGTTTTGCAACAGAACAAAGTGATGCAAGTGCGCCTTTGCAGTCTCTGCCGTTGAACGGGTTAGCTCCCGGTGAGAACGGAACGCCCGCAACTCTGCCGTCCGGTGTGTCACCGGTTTTCTTTCCGTACACAACGTTACTTGTAATTGTAAGGATTGATTGTGTCGGGATTGCGCCTCTGTATGTCTGGATTTTTTCAATCTTTGACATAAAGCGGTTAACTAAATCAACCCCGATAGAATCTGCTCTGTCATCGTTATTTCCGTATTTCGGGTAGTCGCCTTCTATTTCAAAGTGTTTTGCAATTCCGTTTTCTCTTATAACTTTAACTTTTGCATATTTAATTGCAGAGAGTGAGTCGGTTACAACACTGAAACCGGCAATTCCGCATCCGAGTTTGCGTACGGCATTTGAATCCATAAGTGCAAGCTGTGCTTTTTCGTAGTTATATTTGTCGTGCATATAGTGAATAATATTCAATGCGCTTACATAAGTGTACGCGAGCCAGTCCATAACCTTATCAAACTTTGACATTACTGTGTCGTAGTCGAGGTATTCGTCTGTAATCGGTTCAAAGTCTGCAACTTTTTCGCCGGTTCTTTCATCAACCCCGCCGTTAATTGTGTAAAGAAGTGCCTTGGCAAGGTTTGCGCGTGCGCCGAAGAATTGCATTTCTTTACCGATGATTAGCGGAGAAACACAGCAGGCAATTGCGTAATCATCGCCGAAAGATTCACGCATCAGGTCGTCGTTTTCGTACTGTATTGCGCTTGTTTCAATACTTACTCTTGCACAGTAATCTTTGAAACCTTTTGGCAGGTCTTTACTCCAGAGAACTGTCATATTCGGTTCCGGAGCAGGGCCAAGGTTTATTAGTGTTTGGAGCATTCTGAAAGAGTTTTTTGTAACAAGCGGTCTGCCGTCCATTGTCATGCCGCCGATGCTTTCAGTTGTCCAGACCGGGTCGCCGCTGAACAGGTCATTGTATTCAGGTGTTCTTAAGAAACGTACCATTCTCAATTTAATAATGAAATCGTCCATTATTTCCTGCGCTTGTTCTTCGGTTATTTTGCCTGATTTGAGATCTCTTTCCGAATAAATATCAAGGAATGTAGAAACTCTGCCCAGTGACATTGCCGCGCCATTCTGGTCTTTGATTGCAGCAAGGTAGCCGAAGTATGTAAACTGAACAGCCTCCCGGAAGCTTTCAGCCGGCTTGCTTATGTCAATACCGTATGAGAGCGCCATTTCTTTCATATCTTTAAGCGCGCGGATTTGTTCGCTCAATTCTTCTCTCAGCCTGATATTATCCTCAGTCATCGGGATATTTTCGGTTGAAAGTTTGTCTTTCTGTTTTTCTTCAATAAGTCTGTCGATACCGTAAAGTGCAACACGTCTGTAGTCACCGATAATTCTGCCCCTTCCGTAAGCATCCGGCAGGCCTGTAATAATTGCAGAGTGTCTGCATTTTTTGATAGCTTCGGTATAAACATCAAATACACCGTCATTGTGAGTTTTTCTGTATTTTGTGTAAATAGTCTTAAGTTCTTCATCTACAGGCAGACCGTACGCTTTACAAGAAGCTTCAACCATTCTGTAGCCTCCGTTTGGCATAATTGCACGTTTTAACGGGGCGTCTGTCTGCAAGCCTACGATAAGTTCATTATCCTTATCTATGTAGCCCGCGCCGTGTGATGTAATTGATGAAGGAGTTGAAGTATCAGCATCAAGAACACCTTTTTTGTGCTCCTCCTTCATTAATTCACTTACTTTGCTCCACACGTACATTGTTCTTTGTGTGGGGCCGCTTAAGAAACTGTCATCACCATAGTAAGGTGTATAGTTATTCTTAATAAACGATGCCACATCAATGGCGGTATTATCCACAATCTGGGTAACCATGTTAACCTCCTTTATTTTGTCTATCTCCAATTTATATTTTGTGAAATATCTCGGATTTATAAAAAGATATGTCGCAGGCAAATTTATTTCGCCGTTAATTCGTATTATACACTAAAATCATTGTGTTGACAAGAATTTAACTAAAGTTAATAATTTTTACTAAAAATAGTATTAAAATCAGTATTTATAATGATTATAGTTTATTTTTATTTAGTATGCTCTTTACAATACTTAACTCATCAGCATGTGACATGTCAGGGGTTTTAAATTTTTCTTCTTGTACTTTATCCAGAATATTTCCGATTTGCTTCCCTTTACACCCCATGATTAACAGTTCTTCGCCGGTGACTGAGGGTTTGACTTCGCGGAGGTTTTTAAGATAGTGCAGCCCTTTATCCGGATTAACAAATACAGTCCATAGGATGACGGATTGAATATCTGATTTGCTGCAAATTTTGTATGGCGCGCCGCTTTCTTTTATTGCATTAAAACCTTCAATGATTTTAGTTTCTGTTTTGGCTAAGGCAAGCCGGCTAAGGTTTGTACTGCCAAGGTATATAAGCCACGGGGTTTGTATACCAAATTCTTTTACAAGTTCTTCGATTGATGCGAGCGGCTTTTGCGGTTTATTTTGGGTAAGAAGTTTATACATTCCTTCCTCAATAAACCTGTTTAATCCTTCATCGCTATTGAGGTTAAAGCAGTCGACAAGTTCTTTTTTTAGCCTTGAATAACTCATATCGTAATTTACATTGTTTAAATAATCCGCTTTCAGGTTTTCAGTATGTTCATCAAACTCAAACCCGAATCGCAGAGAAAATTTTAGACCGCGAATAATCCTTGTCGGGTCGTCAATAAAGCTTTTATCATGATGCACCCGCAGAAGTTGTCTTTTAATATCTTCCGCACCGCCTGTCGGGTCAATAATATCACCGGTTTTTACCGATTTCGCTATAGAGTTTACCGTAAAATCTCTTCTTGTAAGGTCATCCTCAAGCGGGCAGCCGGTCTCTGTTGTAACAGGCAGGTGTCCGGCTTCGGGGTAGATTTCTTTTCTTGTTGAGGCAAAATCGATTTCTTCTCCCTCAATAAGAGCACGCGCTGTTCTTATGTTTTTCTGGGTTTTAATGATTTTATATCCCTGAGCGGTAACGTAGTCAATGGCATCGCCTTCATAACACAGGTCGATATCAACGGATTGTTTGCCAAGAATTTCATCACGCACGCATCCGCCTACATAGTAAAGTTTGCCTGTGTTGTCGTTTAGTTTCATAATTCTATTGTATATGGTTTTTACAAAAAAAGCGACAGGGGGGGAAATGTATCTGCCATGTTGGAATAATGACTACAAGCATGGCGCAGGCGGGGTAAAGGGATAAATAAATTTGCCGCGTTGAAATAGTGACTGCAAGCTTGGCGCAATCCGTTTATCCTGTTTTCTTATCCGCATGATTGACAAAATTGAGTATATTAATATTGTATTTTAATATATTAAATCAGAAGTTTTTATACTTAAATTTTAAAAATTATGGTTTAAAACATCTGCTATTAAATAACTACGGCGATTTGAATTGAATTTGAGCGGAATATATCTTGAATATAGGCAATTTTTAGGACGTCAAATCCCCTCTCTGAAAGGGTCCTAGATAAGATGTAGCGCGAACGAGCGAGGGGCGGAAGGCAAAACGGGAGTTTTTGCCAGCAGACCCGTTCAACGCGAGTGAGCAAGAAAAGTTTTCGTAATATTTCTTGCGCGAGGCGGCAGAGCGACCGCTTTGCAGAGGGTGAAAGCGTAAGCGTACCCGTTTATCGCAAAGCGGGTAAGACAGGCTGAAGTAACGGAAACGTTGAGTTTTCGTTACGTAACGCCGTTTAATGCCGCCGAGTAAGACGGGGTTTTTCTGTAAAAATTTGTATACTTGATTTGTAGATTAAATATTAAACAACCCCGTAGAACTGCTATCAATACTGATTGATAGTATCAATTGAGGTAGCTATAAAAGAAAGGAGCACAATTATGGGCAAATGTAAGTAATATGAATTTGATTAATCGAAACGTAATTCTTCAAGTTCCTGTTGTGTATAAGGTATTTGTGAATGTCTGCAGATTGTATTCATAAATCCAAAAACTATAAATCCGATGATTATAATAATCCAGAGGATAAACGGTTTTATAAAATTCAGATTGGTTTGCGCTTTGTTTTTCAGTAATCCGGTAGTTCGTAAAATTGTCTCAAAGAGAGCAATAAGTATAAATATGGGAATAATATAAACATTAAGTAAAAAAATTAAAATTGTAAATATTCCCTGTTCGTATATTGGGACTCTAAATAAAAGAAAAGATAAAACTGCAAAAGGCGTACAGAGAACAAGAACAAAATTAAATATTAGTAAATAAATTAACAGATTAACAGTATAGTAACTGTGAAATATTGGTAGTTTCATAATTGTAGTATAACATAGAAAGGATAAAATATGAAAAATAAAATTAATGAATTTATAAGTTATCAGAGAGAAAATTTCAATAAAGAAGTTTTAGATGCGACATATAAAGCGCAACGAAAATATGGTTTTGAAATAGGCACTGGTAAACATTCTACATGGAATAACGAAGCAGACGCATTTAAGCATGTATATATGCAATGGTATTTAGCGCACAATTATGGGGAAAAAGTTGCTAAAATTTTGGGAGATATGCATGAAAATGAAACCCCCAATGCTCCACAAGGTGAACGTAATATGGATTTATGGAATAATTCTATTGACAGAGAAATTGCTCGTGAAATGAAGCCGTTTTTTTATTATACAAAGAAAAACAAAGAAGAAATCAATGATATAATATCAAGGATTATATACAAAAAAATGCGAAGAGGTGAATTAATTACAACTCCAAATGATAAAAGAAGATTTAATGAAAAAACAGGCGAACGCGAAGGTATTAAATTAAATACTGACAAAAATAATGTATCGCAATCTAGTATGCCAAATAATCTGGCGGGTTATAGTCGTTATAATAACGAACTGTTTGGGGGGGGTATCGTCCCGATAATGGAGGTGAAGTATATGTCAGAGAATATAAACGCAGTGATGGTACAGTTGTCAAGGCTCATTGGAGAAGTTATCCAGGAGATTTTGATCCGAATAAACGATTAACAGATATGCAAGAACCCGAATTGGGGCATGCTTTAGATTTTTGGTTAGATGAGGAAAAATATGTATAATATGAGTATTATTAAAATTAAGCTTAGTTACAGATATATAGAACAGTATCCTGTTTTAAAACAAAATATCAAAAGGGCAGTTGAAAATATAAACCTGCCTAATAATAAAATTCGTGATGATTCATTAAGTTTTGATAATTTAAAAGTAAAATGGAACGGGCAGGATTATGTGTATCAAATTAGGGATAATGCATATACGCAAACTAAAGATTTTTATAACATAAAACCTTATGAAAAATTAATAAAATAAATAAAAAGATGGCTCCTTGGTTGTCATCCGGTTCTCTCCCGGAGCATCAAGCAAGCTTATACTATTATTATAACCCATGGCGAGGGGTATTACAACCCCTCTCTTTTATATATTTTCAATTTTAAGGAATAAAAGCTTTTGCATTGGTAAATTATAAAATGATTTTAAAACTAAATTATGCGGCCGCGCAGCATCTGTGGTTTGTTATACAATCAAGGACTGTTTGGGCGTATATATCGTGTTTTCCAAAGAAAATATGCGATGCATCTGGTACTTCTATTACAGTATTGTGTTTCGGGTCTCTTGTCCATGAGTTCAGTGTTTCCATAAACCCTTTGGGGCTGTCGCCCGTTACTGAATCCTTTGAACCGATAATAAATACGCCGTTTGGTTTTATGTTGTATAGAGATTGTGTTTCACCTTTGCCGCTCAGGACAGGGCAATTTTTGAGGTTATCAGCGTTATAAAACCCGAGAACTGTATTTGCGGTCATTGGCGAGAACCCGCCGAACAGGAACGGCAGGATATCATCTCCTCTGCCGTCATTTACCCACGATTTTGCCATATCAAAACAAGTATCGATATTTGGCATTACGCCCCACCAGTGCATAATATCTACCGGTGAAGAAACAATAAAATAATCTATGTAATCATCCGGTGTGTTTCCGAGGTAATGTATAATTTTATTTGAGCCGAGCGAGTGACCGCCAAGGATTATATTCTTGAAACCCATTTCTTTTTTTGCATATTTGACATAAGCTTCAACATCTTCATAAACCATATTGAAATCATCATTAAATACACCTGCGTGTCTTTGTTTTCCGGTAGAAAAATCACTGTACGCAAAACATGAGAACGAATCATGCGCATGTGCAATAATACAAGTTATTCCGTTTGCACTAAGCAGCTTGCCTGTTGTATACAAAAGTTCGTTTTGGAACAAGTTTGAACAAATTCCTGTAAGCATGACTAAAGCGGTGTCGCTGTTTGCTGCTTCAAATATAGCGCCTTTTAATTCCAGCCCGCGCGGGGTAACTACTTTTAATATATCCATTCAGATTCTCCTTTTTAATACCATCCAAACAGTGATTTGCCACTGTTCAAGGTTTTAATTTTTTGTATATCATTATCATCAAGACTAAAATCAAAAATGTTTAGATTCTCTTTTAGTCTTTCGGGTTTTGAAGTCTTTGGAATAACCGATACACCGTTTTGTACAAGGTATTTAAGTCCTATTTGGGCGGCCGTTTTTCCATGTTTCTTACCTATTTCTGTTAAGACCGGATTTTTGAAAAAGTTATTCCTTGCACACGCAAACGGACTCCACGCCTGCATGTGTGTTCCATATTTTTCAAGTGTTCTTTGTAGTTCTTCCTGTCTGTAAAATACGTGGCATTCAACCTGATTAACGGCAGGAATTACTTTGCAGGATTTTATGAATTCCAAATACATCTGTTTATTAAAGTTGGAAATCCCGATTGCTCGGATTTTTCCTTCCTTAATACCTTCCTCCATCGCGCGGTACATTTCCTGACTTTCTCTGTAAGGTTCGTGAATTAATAACAAATCAATGTAATCGGTTTGAAGATTATCCAAAGATTTTTCAATTCCTGCTTTTGTGCCGGAATAGCTTGCACTGGGGTAGTATAACTTTGTAGTGATAAACAATTCTTTTCTGTCAAAATGTCTTATTGCACTCCCGACGGCTTTTTCATTATTATACATTTGTGCGGTGTCGATAAGCCTGTATCCTGCTTCTATTGCTTCTGTTACACATCTTTCGCATTCACTCCCGAGCAAGGTATAAGTCCCCAGGCCTATAACGGGCATTTTGATTTTATTATTCAATTCTATTGTTTTATCATTTATTATCATGTACACCTCTTTATATTATTATTTACGATTTTGTAATAATAGCAAATACTTATATTCTATATTTAAATATGCTTTATGGTAATGTTTTAAAATAACCCTGGTGTAATAATTAAAAAAAAATAAATTTTCCTTGTATCGGGAGTTTGATAAATTATAATAAAGTGTATACAATAGTAAACAGAGGTGAATTATGACTAATCCATTTAAGGGGGGCGGTTTCGGAAAAAACAAAGATACCCTTTCCGAAGAAAATGAAAAGAATATGGATGCTGCTCATTCTGACGTAAATGAGGACATTAATTCCGGAGAAAAGGCAGACACTTGCACTGACGAAGCAAGTGTTGATAATCCGGAAAATCAGGAAGCTAAAGATGAAGCTGAAGCAGTGGTACCTACAGAGTTAGATAAGGTAAAGGCTGATTTTGAACAACTTAATAATCAGTACTTAAGACTTGCGGCAGATTTTGAGAATTATCGTAAAAGACAGGAACAGGAACGTGAAAATTTAATTCGTTACGGGGCTGTTGATACATTAAAGAAACTTCTTGAGGTGCTGGATAATTTTGACCGAGGTAAAGCGGCACTTGAAAATGTAGAGGACTGTAAGGTTGTAAAAGATAATTTCGACCTTCTCCACAAACAGGTAATGGATGTACTGGCGAAGTTAGGTTTGGAAGTAATCGAGTCGGAGGGTAAAGAGTTTGACCCGAACTTCCATGAAGCTGTTATGCAGACCCCGACTTCCGAACATCCGGAACATACAGTTATAAAGGAATTACAGAAGGGATATAAATTGGGCGATAAGGTATTGAGACCGTCACTGGTTAATGTTGCCGTCGCCGAATAATATATTATAATAGAGGAATGGCTGATTATTATGAAATACTCGGCGTTTCTAAAAACGCCACAAAAGACGAAATAAAAAGTGCGTTCAGGAAGCTTGCGAGGCAATGGCACCCGGATGTGAATAAATCGCCGGATGCAGAGGCAAAGTTTAAAGAACTTGGCAAGGCTTATGAAACGCTGATTGATGATAATAAACGTGCGACCTATGACCGGTTCGGCGAGGACGGGCTTAAAAATGCCGGATTTGGGTCTGGGCCGTTTGATGCAGGGTTTGGCGGTCTGGATGAAATCTTTAATTCATTCTTCGGCGGTTTCGGTTTTGGCGGAGGACGTTCTTATGACCCTAACGCTCCGCAGCGCGGTGATGATTTAAGACTTGATATTGAAATTGATTTTGAACAGGCCGTCTTTGGCATGGAGAAAGAGGTTACAATAGAGCATCTTGAAAAATGTAAAACCTGTAACGGATCCGGGGCAAAGCCTGGAACATCGCCATCTGTTTGCAAAACCTGCGGCGGTACGGGAAAAGTTCAGCAAACTACACAAACAATTCTCGGACACTTTACCCAGATTGTTCAATGTCCGCACTGCAAGGGTACGGGGAGAACAATAGATTCTCCATGTCCTGATTGTAAAGGCCATGGCCGTGTTAACAGAGAAAAGAAAATAGAACTCAAAATTCCTGCAGGCGTTGATAACGGTTCAAAAATGCGTTTATCAGGCGAGGGGGATGCCGGAGTTAACGGCGGAATGCCGGGGGACGTATATGTGGTTATTCATGTTAAACATTCTGACTACTACCAGAGAGAAGGAGCAGATGTTTATACAAAATTAGATGTATCACCTGCGCAGGCTGTAATAGGCGACAGCGTTGTTATCAAAACGCTTGATGGTGATAAAGAAATTAATATACCGGCAGGTATTCAGAGCGGCCGGACGGTTAAAATAAAAGGTGCCGGTGTACCGCTTATCTCCCGTCCGTCAAGCCGGGGCGACCATATAGTAGTTGTTAATGTTGTTACACCGACAAAAATTTCTAATGAAGAAAAACAACTCTATCAAAAACTCTTGGAACTTAATAAGAATAAAAAAGTTTCGGTTGGTGAAAAAATCAGAGGAGCGTTTAAATAGTGAGAAAGATTTTATTTTTATTCCTTTCTGTATTGTTAGCCTCTAACACTGTGTTTGCGGCGAAACTGCCGGCAGAAATTACGGAATTTATAAACAAAAGCTATCCGGGAGCAGAAATCAGGTTTGATGGTGTAATTATTCTTCCGGATAATACAATTTATCTTCCGTTGTATCCGGCCCCTGCTAGGGAGGTTGAAATACTTGAGGTTAAGACTTCTTATCCTGCAGATACTCCTTTTTATAAAAAACCGGATATTGTAATTTTTAATAACGATTTTGTATTATTAAAAGTGATAACAGATAAAAACGGCAAAAAAACGGTTTTAAATCTTGACCCCCCGCCGTCAGAAGTGAGAAACGGACTTTTGCCGCAGGATATGCTTGTGCCGCGCGGGCTTGTTATTCCTGAAAATATAAAGGGTATAATGGGTAACCTTAAAATTGAAACACAGGCAGACAGGTATATAAGATTAGAACCGGAAAAGAATGATTTTACTAAAACAATATCTTATCAGAAACAGGTACCCACACCTGTTCCGTTGATTGACGCTTTGAAAAACAAAGTACTGTTTATTTCAACCTGCTACAGTAAAAATATTCAGGTCGTAACTCCGCCAAACATGGATCCGGATTATGCACTTTCGCAGCGTTCCATTCCTATTGATATGGAAGTGGTTGATGATAATTTCCTGCTGGTCACTTCTTATGAAAAAACATTTATGAATGTTATTTCACTCGCAGACAGCAGTGTAATAAAACAAATAGAGTTTACAACACAGCCTACGGAGATTGTGCTTGATAAGTCCAAAAATATTGCCTATGTTGCTTCTCCTGAAGCCTCCTGTATTTATGTTGTTAATCTGAAAAATATGTCGCTTTCGCAAAAAATAAAGGTAAATGGTTATTGTGAAAAGCTTATTATTGCAGATAATTATATTTTCTACGTAGACAAGAATTCTGCCGAGGTTTGGGGAATTGATATAAAAAATAATTATTTAATGAAAGATATTGGTAATGTCCCAAATGTTTCAAAACTTGTATATACAGATGGCAAGCTTTATTTAACAAGCCGCACCAGAAACAGACTGGCATGTATTGATTATGAAACACTTTCTGCCATAGGAGAATACGATACTGTTAAAAAGCCGGACGATATGCTGCTTTATAAGGATAAGCTGTTTGTTCTGGGCGCAGAAGATAATATAGTCAGAGTAATTGATACCCGTAATAATTCTTACGTGACCGATATAAAACTTAGCGCCGGCGGATTCGGGACTTCTATGCGTGAGATTGAAGGTACTCACTACGCCATTGTATGCGATATAAAACGCAGTGAGTATTCGGTTATAGATCTTAGTAAGAATACTCTTGTAAACACGTATACTATGAATATTCCTATTATGGATATTTTGGTTGCTAAAAAGCCGGCAGAGCTTTAGGCGGGTTTTATGCTGTTAATTGCGGATGAAACAGAAAAAGTACTTGAAGAGCTAGAGACCACGCAGAAGCAGTTCTGGAATGTTGCGCGCGAAACCGGAAACTTTTTGAATATGCTGGTTAAGATGAATAATATTCAAAATGCTCTGGAAATAGGCACTTCTAACGGGTATTCGGGAATCTGGCTTGCGTTAGCCTTAAAAGAAACCGGCGGTCAGCTCACTACTATTGAATTTTATGAAAAACGTCAAAGCGTTGCTATTGAAAACTTCAAACGCTGCGGCTTGGATAGAATTATAACTTCCAGAGTCGGTGATGCCTGCACAATCCTTGAGTATTTAAAAGAAGATGAGTTTTTTGATTTTGTTTTTATAGATGCCAGCAAACCGCAGTATCTGGACTATTTCAATTTAATAAAACCGCATTTAAAAAAAGGCGGACTTATTTGTGCTGATAATGTCACTTCCCATGCAGCGAAAGTTAAACCGTTTCTGGATGCAGTTAATGCTGATGATGATTTCCAGACTGAGATACTGCCGCTTCCTGCGGGGCTTTCTGTATCGTACCGTATAGGGTGAATAATTTAGCGCCGGCGGAGGTTTAGGAACTTCAATATTTTACCTGTAAAACTTATTAAACAGGATTTTCTGTTTATGATAAAATGAGGGTATGAGTAGAGAACAAGAGGAAGTTACTATGACAGAAAAAACAATACATCAACCGACTTCTGCCTTAGAAACTATCAGGCAGACAAGAATACAAAAACTCGCAGACCTGGCTGATAAAGGTGTAAATCCTTATCCGTATGCTTTTGACAAAGATGCTGATGCGAAGTTTTTACAGGATAAATATAAAGATCTTCCGGCGGGTGAGGAAACCGAAGATACATACTCTGTTGCGGGGCGTGTTATGGCAATGCGCAACTCGGGTATGTTTATTGACCTTATGGATCCGACAGGAAAAATTCAGATTTTCTCGCATAAAGAAAATCTTGATGAAGAAACAATGAAAATTCTTAAACTGATAGACCTCGGCGACATTGTCGGGTTTACGGGAACAATCAGAAGAACTCCGCGCGGCGAACTTTCTATTAAGGCTGTATCGTTGAAAGTCCTTTCAAAATCCCTTCTTCCGCTTCCTAACAAGCAAATTTCCGAGGAGAAGAAGGAACAGTTAAAATCTCATACTACGCTTACCGATGTTGAGACAAAATACCGCCAGCGCTATGTAGATTTGATTGTAAATGAACAAACCCGCGATACCTTTAGAAAAAGAAGCCTTATTATCCAAAAGATAAGAGAGTACTTGACAAATCAAGGGTTTATTGAAGTTGAGACCCCGATGCTTCATACTCAGGCTAGCGGTGCAAACGCAAGACCGTTTATCACTCACCACAACGCGCTTGATATGGATTTGACACTCAGAATTGCGCCGGAATTACACTTAAAAAGAATCATGGTTGGCGGTCTGAATGAAAAAATCTTTGAATTGAGCAGATGTTTCCGAAACGAAGGGATTGATACAAGACACAACCCCGAGTTTACTATGATTGAACTTTATCAGGCATATGTTGATTACAATGAAATGATGGTTTTAACAGAAAATCTTGTAAGTACGGTTGCGCAGGAAGTTCTCGGCACAATGAAAATTCAGTACGGCGATAATATTATTGACCTTACTCCGCCGTGGGACAGAAAAACAATGCTCGGCTCTATAAAAGAGTTCACGGGGATTGATTTTAACGAATTCTTTACTGCGGAAGAGGCAATTGCTGCGGCAAAGAAACTCCATGCGCCGGTTGAAGATACTGATAACTGGGGACAGGTTGTAGAAAAAGTGTTTGAAGTTACAGTTGAGCCGACACTTATTCAACCTTGCCATATTATTGATTATCCGCGTGAAATTTCGCCGCTTGCAAAAATTCACCGCGATAATGACCGTTTAACGGAACGTTTTGAAACAAGAGTTAACGGCTGGGAAATTGCAAACGCGTTCTCTGAATTAACCGATCCGATTGACCAGCGCTACAGGTTTGAGGCGCAGGCGCTTGCTAAGGCAAACGGGGATGAAGAAGCCATGTCTTATGACGAAGATTACGTTACGGCGCTTGAATACGGGCTGCCTCCTACAGGCGGTATGGGAATGGGTATAGACAGACTTGTTATGCTCCTGACCAACTCTCCGACTATAAGAGATGTAATAATGTTCCCGACTCTTAAGAACGTTAACCAAAACTAAGGTGTAAAAGGGGGAAAGAGGTAAATAAAAGTTGATTTTTCCCCCTGAGAAATTATTAATAACACGCCGCAGCCTATGCCTGCGGTGTGTTTCTGCTATTTAAAAGTATTTATAATATCATCCAGTTTGTTTATCATAAATAGTGGAACATTAAGCAGTCCGTTATTTATTTCATAATCAGCAAGTGATGTTCTGACACTTATTTGCGGGGTAAATTTCTCCCTGTAAAATTTTAGGCTCTTTGCCTGGAGGTTTGTATTTGCCTTTACTTCAACAGGAATTATATAACCGTCAGTTTGAATTACAAAATCAATCTCTGCATTGCCGGATTTGCTTACCCAGTAAGCAATTTCTATATCTTCCAGTATTTTTAACTGCTGCAGGGCGTATTGTTCTGCAAGTGCACCTTTAAATTCCGTAAAAATTTTATCTCCGTCAATCAGTATCCTTGCGGGCAATTTGCTTAAAGCGCACAGCAAACCCGTATCAAGAATAAATAATTTGAATGTTTTTGAATCTTCATAGGCTTTTATCGGAAAATCAGGCTTTGCTATACAGTTTATTTTATAGACCAATCCGCAGTTAATCAGCCATGACAGCGCTTCTTCAAATTCATCTGCTCTTGCATTTTGTTTTACTTTTTTATAAATAAATTTTTTACTTTCGTGTGTTAATTGGTTCGGGATAGATTCCCATAGTATATCAATTTTTAGTTTTCCGCTTGTTGAAATATGCTTGGAAAAATCATTTCTATATGTTTCCAAAATTGTATTCTGGGTTTTTCGTACGGCTTTAAAGTCGTTTGTATCAAGATATACATTTAATACTTCCGGCATACCTCCGATATAATAATATTTTTTAAGCAGTTCAATATATTTAGACTTAAAAACATTTATGTTAGGGCTTTGGGGAGTGTCTAACAATTCCGCAAAGTTTTCTTCGCCAACGGCGTCAAGAAATTCCAAGAACGATAATGGGTATAAATCAAGAAAATCGACTTTACCGACCGGAAAGGATGTATTTTCGTGGATGGCAACACCAAGCAGGCTCCCTGCTGCGATAATATGGTATTCAGGGTTGTTTTCATAAAAATATTTTAGTGCTGTTAATGCTTTAGGACATTCTTGTATTTCATCGAGTAATATTAATGTTTCTTGCGGATTGATTTTGGAAAAAGTAAGTTCCAGCCCCTCAATAATTCTTTGAGTATTCAAATCCGCCGAAAAATGTTCGCGCATCAGGTCTTGTAATTCAAAATTTATATAAATGGTTCTTTTATATTCGCTTTTGCCAAACTCTTTCATCAGCCAGGTTTTTCCAACCTGTCTTGCCCCTCGTATAATAAGAGGTTTACGATTAGGACTGTTTTTCCAGTCTGTTAATTTTTGAATTGCATGTCTTTTCATATTTAATATATTGATTTTAGCAAAATATCTTGTTTTGAACCTCATCTTCCTGTATTATTTTACATTTTTTCGAGGGACTTTTTGAGAAAAATTACATTTTTTCGAGGGACTTTTTGAGAAAAATTACATTTTTTCGAGGGACTTTTATAACTGATTTCTTATTATTAAATTATTCATGATTTATTCAGGACGGTTATTCTATTTTAACCAGATCATCTTTTATCAGATTATAAAAATGTTCATCCATTGAATTTTTTAGGGCAAGATTAACTATAAACGGTAATTTTATTGATTCGTCAAATTCATATTTCAGTTTTGATAATGTCTCAGAGGGGATGTCTCCTTCTATAAGTATGTCTAAATCGGATAAATCAGAAAAATTACCTTTGACACGGGAGCCGTAATAATAAAAAGAATAATCATTTATATATGGGGCGATAATCTCTTCAACTGCTTGCTGCTCTTCCGGAGTCATACCTTTAATTGTTTTCATTTATTGCACTCTCCAAACAAAGAACAAAACGCTTAACATCTCCTAAAAAAGATTGTAAAACGCTGAGTACAAATTGGGCTTTATTAAGATTGTATTCGTGCGAAGTATTGTTTCTGGCATCGTTATATTCTACCCATTTTGTCCAATCTTCAATTAATCCGTACCCCTGCATGTATCTGAAAATATTTTTTACAGTAAGCTCTTGTTCTGTTTTGTTAAAAAATAATTTCAGATATTTTTTCATTATTTTCCAGGATAATTCATAAGTATATTCAAACCTTTGTATACAAGAATCTGCATACATATTTTTTATTGGTGGTTCAACATCTGTGTTGTAATAATTGATTGCTTCTTCAAGCGTTGCAATTGCATTTTTAATATTGGTCAAATCAAGTTTGTTATTCATAGCAAAATATTAGCATACAAAGCCGGTTCTGTCATGTTTGACTTTGTGAAACAGGGTACTGTTGGTATCAGGTATACATTTTAATTAAGTTACGGGGCAGCGCAGCTGCCCCGTTTTTTATTTCTCCTATTTCTTCTAATCCATATAAATGATGCCTATTTCTGCACTCTGTGCTAAAGTCATAATAAAAAGGAGAAAAATATGGCTGATAATCTTGATATAATTAACTGTCCTGCATGCCGCAATGCAATGACAAAGGTACATTTTCCTGATTTAGGAATAAATATTGATGTTTGTACTGAAGGCTGCGGCGGGATATATTTTGATAATCGTGAATTGGAAAAATTTGACGAGGCGCAGGAAGATATTACTCCTATTTTAGAAAGTATAAAAGGTAAAAAGTTTGAAGAAGTTGATGCTTCAGAACCCCGTATGTGTCCTGTATGCGGAACAAAAATGGTCAGACACTATAACGACATCAGAAAAGAAGTTATGATTGATGAATGCTATAACTGCGGCGGAGTATTTCTTGATAACAAAGAATTGTTTAAAATCAGAGAAGCTTTTAAGAAAGTAGAAAAAGAAGGTTCTCAGGAAGCGGTAGACGAGTTTAATAAAATGCTTGTTTCAACATTTAAAGTTCCTGAAAACGCTGTAATTAATTTTATAAAAAAATTCCCGAAATCCTCAACGATGCAGCTTTTTGAAGCATTATGCACCAATATGTATAAAAATATGTAAAGAAATGTAAACATGCTTTTTTAGGATTGGCAATTCTTGGCTCTAAAAAAACTTTATTAATATACACACATTCATTTTTCAGGTTAGTAAGTATTAATAAAGGTAGGGTTAATTATGGACTGGAACAGTTATTATAACATGATGTCAATGGATAATTACAGTTATCCTATGATGAATTATTCAATGATGGGGTATCAAAATCCCTATCAGTGGAATATGTCGTTATGGAACTATCAAAATCCGTACTATTACGGCGGGAATAATGTAAGTTTTAAAGGTAATGAAGATAAAACACAGATAGCAGCACAATCAGAACAGACAAATGCAAAAGCAGAGACGGCTAAAGCTGACCCTAAAGAGTATGTAAGTATCCTAAAAGACGGAACTTTATCAGAAGCAAAGGTTTATGAAGGTTCACCGAAAAAAATTGCTGACTACAGGAAAGAATACAAAAGGAAAGAGAATAATCGTGAGATTGCGGAGTGGGCAACGTTTATTGGTGTTACAGCTCTTGGCGTGCTTGCCGGACCTAAGATAGCGAAAGCATTAAAATTGAAACCTGATACATGGTTTGGTGATATGGCATCAAATGATAAAGTAATAAAATATATTACATCAGGAGTAAATGCGGCTATTCTGGGCGCTGCCGGTGCATTTTGTATTGAACTGAGCGACGGCTGGAAAAAAGACCTTAAAGAAAAATATGACCTAAAACAACTGGATGCGGTTGCATAATATAAAATTATTGTTATTGGAAGAGTTTATACAGTTAAAACCTTTTGTCATATTGAAAGTGTAAAATAAAGTATTTTTCGGGCGGTTTGTAGTCCGCTTTCCCATAACGATTATTTATGATACTATGGGACTAACAGGGGAAATAAAATGACGTCTATTAATACAGAATACCTTTCCCGTCATCTTGAAACACTTGAAAAATCATACGAATTAATTAAGACCGCTCAACCGGATTCTATTGATTATGAAGTTTACAGAAATTCTCTGGTTAAGGGGTTTGAAATTACATTAGAACAGAGCGGCAGACTGTTAAGGAAAAAGCTTGTTCCGTATTTTGCCTCAAAAAAAATGGTTGATACCCTTTCGTTTAAGGATTTATTCAGGTATGCTTTAAAGTATTCATTAATAGATGAAAAAACTGTTGACCGCTGGTTCCGGTGCCGTAACAGTACGGCGCATGATTATGGCAGAGCTTTTGCAGAAGAGACTTTGACCTTGATTGATGATTTTATTGCGGATGTAAAATCTTTAAAGAAAGTCATTGAAAATGAATAATTTATTTATTAAACAAGAACATCTTGACATGCTAATGGCGATTTTTATGCAATATTGCCCTGATGCTGTGATTTGGGCTTATGGCAGCAGGCTTGGCGGGGATGCGCATGACGGCAGCGATTTGGATTTAGCGGTAAAAACCTTCGGGGATAAAAAGTGTACATTAGCGGAATTAAAAGCACTGCTTAATAATAGTAATATTCCGTTCCTGATTGATATACTGGAATTTGATAAAATCCCTGAAGCCTTCCAAAAGGAAATAAAGAAAAATTATATTGTTATTTACCCTTAGTCTTTGACTCCGCCGTTATCAATATTCAGGGTTTTTACAAGTGCTCTTATGTCGCCTTTGAGTTTAAAATACTCGGCAAATTTCGGGGTCGTTTTAATATTGAATGAACGTCCGTTTTTGTCTCTTGTTTTGGAGATTAAACCTTTTTCAACAAGTTCTTTAACGTGTTCGTAGCAGTCGCCGCCGCGCAGTTCTTTTAAATCAGTCTGCCGGATGGGCTCTTTTAACGCAATTACTGTTAAAGTTTTTAATACAGCAGGTTTAAGTTCGACCGGACAAAGTTTTTCAACAATATCAAGGTGTTCGGTCTTAACCTGTAAGATATAGCCGTTTTCGTCGTCAATTTCAAGTGCGCCTTCGCGGGAAGAATAATCCATAATCAATTCAAGAAGCGCTTCTTCAACTTTTTCAGGCTCTTCGTTTAATATTTCCGCGATTTCTTCGATCTGTACCACGCGCGCGGTTATAAACAGTACTGCTTCAATCCGTGATTTCAGTTCTTCCATTTGAATTTCCTTTCACCACGTATAAATCAGAGTAGAACTCATCCTGAACAAGATCATAATCGCTGTCTACGGTTAAGAATAAAAGCGAAATGTAAGCGCTTATTCTGTCCATGCCAAGCAGTGTGAGTTCGTTTAATTCTATTTTGTCCTGACGGCCTAAAATCTCTCCAAGATTTGCTTTAAGCCGTTCTACACCTTGTTCGATGTATTCATCGTGTGCTAAGTTTACAATATCTTCAGGGGAAAGCCGCGAGTAGTTTCTAACTCTGCGTTTTGCGCGTTCGTGAGCGTTTTTGAGTTTTTGCTTTTTATCAAGCATTTCGTAAAACTCTAACTGGCGAATTAAATCGCGGAGGGTTACGACGCGGTTTCTGTTTAGTCTTACACTCGTTCTGCGCTGGAGAACTTCGTCTATTGATACAACGTTGTTTGTAGGAATGTAATCCTGTTCATAATCAAGCTGTGAGTCATCGTCATAATCAAGGTCATAATGCTCGGGCTCTTCAAAGCTTGCGACATCAAGCCCTTCAAGAATATTAGATTTTAATTTGAGCAGTATTGATGCAAATAAAAGTGTTCTTCCTGTAAGTCTGAGGTTTTGGGACTTTGATTGGAACAAGTGGGTGAGGTATTTATCCGTTACATCAATAATATCAATATTCCACGGGTCAATTTTCCCTTGTTTTGCCATTGCAACAAGGATTTCTATCCCGTCAATTTCGTTATCGGGATTTTGCGGTAAGTCTATTTTGTAGTGTTCATACTCGTTTATCATACTAGTCTCTCAATTTGACTCCCGTCACTTTAGAAATACCTTTTTCTTTTTGAGTAACACCAATTGTTCTATTAGCTGATTCTATCATAGGTTTCCTGTGAGAAACTACTATAAATTGCGTATCTTTTGCTTGCTGCTGTACAATGTGTGCTAATTTTTCAACGTTGATACCGTCCAGATTGGCATCAACTTCATCAAATGCATAGAACGGAGCCGGCATATACCGCTGAATTGCAAATACAAACGCCAATGCGGTTAATGATTTCTCCCCGCCGGACATGCCTTCAAGTCTTTGTTTCTTTTTATCCCTTGGCTGCGCTTCTATTGTTAATCCGCCGGCAAACGGATTTTCCATATTTTCCAGAATTAATGTTCCTTCTCCGTCTGATAATTGATGGAACACTTCTTTAAAATTCTCGTTAATGTGGTTGTATGTTTTTAGGAAGGTTTCTTTTTTCAAATCTTCATATCCCTGCATACGTTCAAGGATTTGTTTTCGTTCGCTGGAAAGTGTTTCAACCTGCCCGTGGAGCTCTTCCTGACGGGTTGTCATATTATCATATTCTTCAACTGCGCGCATGTTAACTGCACCAAGGTCATCCATTTTCTTTTGCAGTTTCTGGATTTGGGTATTAATTTCCTCAATACTCATTTCTGTAGGTTCAAGGGCATTAATTTCAACTCCTGCATCTTCAAGTTCTTTTCTTACAGCGTCAAACATCGGCTCTAATTCTCTTCTGCGGGCTTTAAAGGATTCAATCTGCTCTGCTGTTTTTTCTATGTCCGAAGCTTTAACCTGTTTTTGAGTGTTTAAATCAATAAGTTGTGTATTGATTTCATCGCGCTGTTTGATAAGTTCGCCGAGTTTTTCATTGATTTCTTTTATTTGTTCTTCAAGTTTTTCAAGCTGTTCTTTGATTCCATCAATTTCTGATTGGAAAGTTTTCTTATCGTTTTCAAGCGCCGCGTTATTCTCTGTAGTGCGCTGGATATTGTCTTTCTGGGTTTGGATTGTGGTTTCAATGAATGCTATCATTTGATTTGCAGACAGGATGTCATTGTTTGCACCCATAAGGCTTGTATTTAACCGCTTAATCTCAAATTCTACAGCTTCCGTTTGTTCTTTGAGTTTTTTAAGCTCTTCGTTATTCATTAATTTTTCAACATCTTCTATTTCCGTATTTTTTGCAGTTGTTTGTTCGGAAATTGAAACGAGTTCTTCTTCCATCTTATCGAGTTTAGCGGAAATTTGGGCAATTTTAGGCTCTGTATCCTTTATAATCTGAGTTTTTTCATCGATAGAAGCTTGATTTGTGTCAAAATCCTTGTTCATTGATTTTAATTCAAGCTGCGCTTTGTTGTACTCATTCATGGTTGCAGAATACTCGGAGCGGATTTTATCAAGCCTTGTTTCAATTTCCTGCCGTTTTGAAATTAATGATTTATACTTTGATTTCATTTCTTCAAGACGGGCTTTAAAAGTGCTCAATTCTTCATCGTCGTTTTGGGAGAATTTGAGTCTTGATTTTTGGAGTGAACCGCCTGTGATAGAGCCTGATTTCTCAAATATTTCACCGGCAAGTGTTACCATTCGGTATTTGCCCATGAGCTTGTGCGCCGTGGACTGATCTTCTACAACCAGAGTATCGCCTACTGCGTAATAAAACGCATTGAGGTACTCGTCATCAAAATCAATCAGATTTATTGCAAAATCAATGACACCTTTTTCTTTAGGAAGATGAAGGCTTGAAGGGGCTTTTACAATTTTAGTGAGCGGAATAAATGTTGCACGGCCTTTGCCTGAGGAATTGAGAAGCTCGATACAAACAGAGGCAACGTGCGGGTCATCAACAACAATATGCGCCATTCTGCCGCCTACAGCTACTTCAAGAGCTGTTGCATATTCCTTATCGACTTTCCCGAGCTGCATAAGCGGAGCGTGAACACCCTGAATTTTTGCATCCATAATAGTGTCAACCGCAATTGATGCATTCGATTCCCGCGCAGACTGTTTGCTTAATTCCAATTTATAAATCTTTGTTTCAGCGGCTTTGATGTTAAATTCCAAATCTTCGATTTCGTTTTTAGTCTGGTCTAAGTCCCTCATTCCGCCGCTCTGGGCAAGCTTCAAATCCTCCATATCCTTGCCTAATTGTTCTATCATAAGTGCGTTTTTGTCTTTATTTGATGAATAGTCTTTTTTAAACGCGGTTAATTTTTCAAGCTGTTCTTTTGAGTCGTTTAAGAGACGTCTTAAGGCGCTTAATTCAGCTTCAAGCGGCGCCTGCTTCTGAATAATGGCGGTTTCCTTATCTTTTAGGGCTTCAAGTTCTTTTCTTAAATTATTTCTTTTTTCGATATGCTGTTCTGCGGTTTGGTCAAGTCCGGTCATATCTTCAAGAATCTTCTTTAACTCAGCTTTGCGCTTATCAATATTTTCCTGTATGCCAAGAATCTCATCTTCCTTAAGTTTTATTTGGAGTTTTGTGTCTTTGATTTTCTTTTCCTGGGTTTCAATCCCGTTCTTGAAATTTTCTATAGCTTTTAACCCGTCCTGAATCTGTTTATCGGCATAAACTATTGCAGATTCTTTGCGCGAAATGTCCCCTTTAAGTTCTTCTGCTTTTTTCTTAATTTCAATCTGGTGAGCCTCGCCTTTTTCGCGTACAAGTTCACAAATTTTTTGATATTCTTCGTTAATGAGTCTTAACCGTTCGTCCAAATCTTTCATTTGAACTTCTTCTTCTTTTTTCTTCTTAGTGAATTCAAGAATATTTTCGTGTGCTTTTTCAAGGCTCTTTCTTATATCAAAGAATTTAACGGTTGTGACCTGGCTTTCCAGTTTTGTTTTATCTTCTTTTAGTTTCTGGTATTTAAGAGCAATTTCACGCTGTTCTTTGAGTTCTTCAATCCTTGCATTGACCTCTGTAAGTATCAGCATTGCACGCTCAACACGCTGTTCTACGGTTTCTAATTCGCCGGTTGCCTGTTCTATCCGGCGGTCGAAATCTGCAACCCCTGCAATTTCATCAATAATTTTGCGGCGTTCACCCGGAGAACAGTTTGTAATACTTGTTACATCGCCCTGCATCATAACGTTGTAACTATTAGGGGTAATATTAAATTTTTCCAGCTTCATGTGGATATCGGAAAGGGTTACGATTTTGTCATCAAGGTAGTAAATGCTGTTATATCCTTGGGAGGACTTTTTGATTTTTCTTGCAACCGAAAACTCTGCGCCTTCATCATTTTCGGCAAAAGTTACTTTAACAAAGGCTTCATTTTTCTTTGTGTATGTGGATATGAGGTGGAAAAGTTTTTCAGCACGAAGTGTACGGGAGGTAGATAACCCGAGAGCAAATAAAACACTGTCTATTATATTACTTTTCCCTGAACCGTTGGGGCCTGAAATTGTTGTGAACCCTTTTAACAGCGGGATTTCTATCTTATTGGCAAACGACTTAAAATTGTCGATTTCCAGTTGCTTTATATACATAATCCTTCCCAAAATGCAGGCTGAAAAGCTATCCTGCCAATTTTAATTACACAATAAAAAACGGTTTGTGTCAAATTATTAACATTCTGTAACCTGCTGATAATTAGGATTAAAGGGATAAAAAGGAACAAACATCAATCCAATCAACAGACTGGGACAGTTTGACCAGTTCCGGCAGGGTAAGTTTTATTGCTGAATTTCCGCTTCCGCATGCAGGATAGACGGTTTCAAAACGTTCAAGCGATTTATCGAGATATATTTTAACATTTTTGTTTTCTATTCCGAACGGGCAAACTCCGCCAATTGCATGGCCGGTGGCTTCGATTACTTCATCAGGCGAGAGCATTTTTGCTTTTATTCCGAAAGTTGCTTTAAATTTTTTGTTATCAACTCTGGCATCGCCCGCTGCTACTATCATAATGACAAAGTCAGGGCTTTTAAACGTAAGAGTTTTGGCTATTCTTGCCGGTTCTACTCCGAGTGCCCGTGCTGCAAGTTCTACGGTTGCACTGGATTGCCCAAGTTCGATTATATCGTTATCACGCCCGAATTGTTTTAAATACTCCCGTACTTTTTCAATTGACATACTTTCCCTCCAGTCTATATTAGACAATGAAATGCAGAGTGTGTCAATTGTGTTTTAGATGTGAGCCTCGGGCTGCAGAGCGATAAAAAAACTATTTTGTCTCCCCCCCTTTACCCCTTTACCCCTTTACCCCTTTACCCCTTTACCCCGCACCTACTTGTCAAAAAGAATTGTTTATGTAAAACTATTCTTATCCAACGGGCGTGAATTACGTCAAAAATAAAAAAGGATGTGTATTAGAATTATGAAAACAAAAAATCAAAACAGATTTCATCATCATCACCATCATCTGGGCTAGGCGCTAATGATGGAAGGTTTTTGTTTTGTAATGTTTTCATAAATACTTTTTTCGTTAGCACCGATGCCCCAACCGTGTTTGAACGGTTCAAATGTATGGTAGCAGCGAAAAGAGGAAAAGAAAAATGTCATTAGTAAATATAATATCTGCAATCGGCAATAACTCATCAATTTACCCGCTAATAGTACGTGACTGCGGGATAGAAATCCCTGTCAAGGCTGGAATGACATATTATCAAAACAGGTCTGATAAATATATTGCATATCTTGGCACAAGAGAACGTTTGGTGGACGAATATGCTGTATCTGCGGTTTGGCTGGGCGGAGTTCCGTTAATAGGAAAAATTGCTGACTTGGTTATTAAAAAATGCGGTTTTAACCCTGAAATCAGCAGCAAATTATATAAGGAAGAAGAGTTTCAGGGACTAAAATACAATATTGAAAAATTTAAGGATAAAGCACCTAAAGAAGTAGCGGAGTTAGAAAAGGCGCTTAAAAATGCTGATAAATACCGCAGATGCCTTGCGGGCAAATTCCTTGCACAGACAATTATTCCGGTAGCACTTATGGGTTGGATTATTCCTAAGATGATTTTTAAATGGACAGCTTATTCTAAGAAGAAGCACAACCAGCAATACGGTGATAAGTTTGAGAAAAAACAACCTATTCTATCAAACAATAATACCGGCAATGATAAACAGCAGTCTCCTGCTTTTAAAGGAATGAATATCGGCTCACTTGCAGAGTTGACAAACTTGCAAAAGCTTATTATGATTGATGGCGGTTATGCTGCGGGCAGGGTTGCAACAGCAAGGAAACGTAATGAGGCTTATGATATTGCTTTCCGAATGGCTGGCATGATGTATCTTAACTATCTTTTCCCGAAACAATTGGAGAAGGCATCTAACTTCCTGACGGAGAAGGCGCTCAAAACAAATATGGATTTGGATGTGAAACTTCTTGCTGATAAAGAGTTTTTGTCAGCAGTGAGAAATAAGCAGTTTGAATTGCCGGCAAGTGTAAATCCGAAAGATTTAATAGAATTCGTAGATAATAAGCCTGATTCCATGTTTACAAAGTATGCAAATGAATTTGGAAAAGTAAAAATGCTGAATAATCAAATCCGTGATCCGCGTGCCTATGTTGATTTTAGAGCTCTGGGGCAGTTTAGAAACAGTATTCAAAATTTTATTAAGATGGCAGAAAACGGTGCAGCAGATGCAGAACTTGTGAACAGTGTAGAAAAATTTGCTAAAAAAGCAAAGGGGGTAAAAACTGCAAATATACTCGGTAATGTAATAATTACATCCGCACTGTTGGCGTTCGGGCTGCCAAAGCTTCAGTTTAAGTTCAGGGAATGGATTACCGGATCTAAACTGGAGCCCGGGATTATCAATTAAGAAAGAGGCGGCGGAACATTTGTTCCGCCGCCTCTTTAAATATTTTGGTTATAGGGATTTCATCCCTCTGCCGTCCGGCTTGTAATCGTTCTTCCGGCATGGAGAAACAGCATTCCTCCTTTTCGCCCGACCCGTAGTCGTTCTTCCAACGCGGAGAAGGATATTTCCCCCCCCCTTTTTTAACCGTTTAATTGGCTCATAACTTCATCAGCAAAGTTATCGCTGCGTTTTTCAAGCCCTTCACCGAGAACAAATCTATCGAATTTAACGATGTTAAGTTTACCGCTGATTAATTGTTCAATGGTCATATCAGGGTTTTTAACAAACGGTTGTTCAAGAAGGCATCTATGAGACATTAATTTGTTGACTCTGCCTTCAACAATTTTTGCTCTGATTTGTTCAGGTTTATTGGCAAGGTCTTCTTTACCCATTTCAATTCTGGTTTCTTCTTCAATAACAGAAGCGGGTATATTTGCTCTTGAAACAAATTCCGGAGCGGAAGATGCGATGTGTAAGCAAATATCTTTTGTAAGTTCAGCGTCTGCTTTATCTGTTTCTAAAAGAACACCGATTTTGCCGTTGTGGATATAAGTTGCAACGTTACCTTCGTAGCGGACAAAGCGTCTTACTGTGATTTTTTCACCGATAGAAGCGATTTTTTCTTTAAGAACATCGCTGATTAATTTTCCGCATTTCGGGCATGTTGTGTTAAGTAATGCATCAACATCAGCAGGATTTGATTCTGCAACTAATTGTGCTAAACCGTTAGTAAGTTCGATAAATTCAGCATTCTTTGCAACGAAGTCTGTTTCGCAGTTGATTTCAATCATAGCACCGCAGGAATCGTTAACATAAGACCCTACTCTGCCTTCTGCAGCGATTCTGCCCATTTTTTTATCGGCAGATGCGATACCTTTTTGTCTTAAAAGTTCTGCTGCTTTTTCCATATCGCCGTCAACTTCAACAAGTGCTTTTTTAGCATCCATCATACCTGCACCGGTTTTGTCACGGAGTTCTTTAACCATTGTAGCTGTGATATTCATTTATTTTCTCCTTATTTAAAACGGGATAAGGCGTGGTTTACAGCCGTATCTGTGTTAACTTGGCATTTCCCTTACCCCATCCCGTAAGTTATATTTTATACAGTAACTTCAACGCCTGCATCTTCCGGCTTGATTGATTCTAATTTTGCCTTGGTGTTAGCATTGTTTTCTTTAAGCTGTTTGCCTTCAAGAACTGCATCAGCGAGTTTTGAAACAATAAGCTTAATAGAGCGGATTGCATCGTCATTACCCGGAATAATGTAGTTAATACCTGACGGGTCAGCGTTGGTATCAGCAAGACAAATAACCGGAATATTCAATTTGTTTGCTTCTGCGATGGCAATATCTTCTCTCTTTTGGTCTACAACAAAAATCAAATCAGGCAGACCTCTCATTTCTTTGATACCGCCTAAAGTTTTGCTGAGTTTTTGGAGTTGTCTGTTAAGCTGTGCTTGTTCTTTTTTGGGTAATTTTTCAGCATGACCGCTTTCAATAAACTCTTCAAGTTCTCTTAATTTGTTTATTCTGCCGCGGATGGTTTCAAAGTTTGTTAACATACCGCCGAGCCATCTTCTGTTAACGTAGTATGCACCTGAACGTTTTGCTTCTTCTGCAACAACGTCAGCGGCTTGTTTTTTTGTGCCTACGAACAGAATGTTTTTATTCTTTGCAGCATAGTCTCTGACTAATTCGTATGCTGAGTCTAATAAATCGGAAGTTTTTCTTAAATCAAGAATATAAATTCCGTTTCTTGCACCGTAAATATACGGTTTCATTTTGGGGTTCCAGAATTGTGTTTGGTGTCCGAAGTGAACGCCTGCTTCTAAAAGTTCAATAATTGATGCTACCGGCATCGTGTTTCTCCTTATAACTTGTGTATTGTACTACGGATTACAATGCTTCATCCTTATTTTGGGGACTAGGGCGAACCTATCAAGCCAGTGTAATCACAATTATTGTAAAACAAACATATTTTTAATACAATCATGTCCCGGCTTAATTTGAGGGGTATTGTGAAGTTTTGTGAACAAATCAACCCCCGCACGAATTTCTAAGCTCACTGTCGTTCGCCAAGAAATTCTGCCCTCCGTCTTGGATTATTCGGGGTGGAGGAAAGTTCTCAGCTTTCCTCCACCTAACGGGCTGGGTTCGCTTACGCTCACACGGCGCCCTACCGAAAATCCGCCCGCAGGAGTGGGATAAGAAGGCATTATAGGTCGGACTTTAGTCCGACAATAACAATTATTTCCACGCCTTGCGTACTGTCATCCTGAAAGCGTAGAAAATCGTTAGTTTATGTGTTATTTGTGAGCGTTTGTTTTTAAGTCTGGTTTTCAAGCTGTTCAGGATCTTATCAGAAATCAAGTATAGCGCCATGTTGGTAAGACCCTGAAGCGCGAACGAGCAGAGAGCGGAGGGCAAAGCGTGAGCCTTTGCCCGTAGACTCGTTTAACGCGAGTGAGCAAGAACCAAGTTCAGGGTGACAAATTGAGTTTAACCGGACAGTGTGCGTGGGGCGAGGGAGGGGATTGTAACGAAATCTTAACAAATATTCCGATGTAACGAAATGTAAAGATGAATTTTAAAAAGGCTAAAACCTTGTTATAATCCACTATATGATATTATATGATATGATATGATGTGGTGAGGTGGGCTAAAGTTTTGAAACAAGGTGCCGTAATAAATACTATCTGCAAAACTATGAAGTAAAAATACAAGAAAAAAGAAAGGACGGATAGTGTATGAGCGGACAAGTAGAAATGATGAGACAGGAGTTGATAAAAGCCGGTCTCAGCCCACAAATTGTAGACAGTATGTCAGCGGACAGACTGGAGGCGGAATGCCGTAAACGAAACATTGAATTACAGAGCGGATTGAACAACAATGCAAACTGGGGAAATGTTGGAGACGGCTTTGTGAGAGAATCAGGTACTCCGGCGTCGGCTGAAAAGCAAGATTCTGCAGTAAAAAAATTATTTCCGACCGGTACTCTGGGGATTGTATTCCCGAATGCTGACTCCCTAAAATCACTGGCAAAGTTAGTAAAACAAAATTCCGATGCTAAGACTGATAGTCTGAAACAGATTGTGGATGAAATTGATGATAACGCCGGCAATCTTCAGGCTCTTCTCGATAAAGCTGAGGAAGCTTCTGATAAGGCTCTTCTTAAATATTTAATAGAAAACCCGGCTGATCTGCAGCAGTTTAAGGATGATATAAAGAAAATTATAGATTCCGATAAGAATAAGCAGTGATTTTAAAAATCTGATGGGATACAAGTGCATGGAAAAATATTCGTGCTAATATGACTTATTTAATATTTCCAGTAATCTCTTAAAACCGTGTTTTAATTTTAAAACACGGTTTTAAGTTTCTGTTTTTATTTTGGTTTTTGGTGGTATTGGTGCAATTGTTCTAATAAACTTTCGTTTTTATATAGTACAATGGAGTCTTATAGGCTTTTAATCAGCGCGACAGATACATTTATACCACTGTTGCTTTCATTTTGCCTTTAGTTTATACATTTACTCCCGCTAAGCTTGTAGTCCTTATTCCTGCGCGGCAGATACATTCCTCACGCCAAGTTTGTAGTTACTATTCCAACATGGCAGAAACATTTACCCCTTTACCCCTAGCCTTTGAGGGCGCCGTCGTTTTCTCCGTTTATGAAATACTTTTGCATAGCAAGGAAGAATACAATAATCGGGATTGTAGAGAGGATTGAACCTGCCGCAACGTAGCGCCAGTTGGAACTGAACATTCCCTGCAGGTTGTTAATTCCTACCGGCAGGGTGAACATACTTTCTTTGGTTAAAAGGATGCTCGGCCATAAAAATTCACCCCATGAGCCTATAAACGTAAACACTGCAAGTACTGCAAGCGTCGGTTTAACCATTGGCAGGACTACTTTCCACAGCACCTGAAAAACGTTGCAGCCGTCGACAATAGCGGATTCTTCAAGCTCAACCGGGATTTTAATAAATGCCTGCCGCATGAGAAATATTCCGAATGCCGATACTGCAAACGGCATTACAAGCCCGATATATCCGTTAAGGATACTGACACCGTCTGTAAGCCCGAGTTTAACGGTGATTAAATAAACAGGCACCATTATTGCCTGAAACGGTACCATTATCGTGGCAAGGATTCCGAAAAATATAACTTTTTTGCCCGCAAATTTCATCCGTGCAAGCGGGTATCCCGCAAGCGATGAGAATATCAGGTTAAATATAACGGTCAAGCCGGCTACAGCTGTTGAGTTATAAAAGTACCGCATAAAATCGACTTTTCCCCATACACCGGTATAGTTGGAGAGGGTAAAATCTGTCGGTATAAGCACCGGCGGGTATGCAAATATGTTTTCGTTTATACCCTTTAGAGATGTTGATACAAGCCAGATGAACGGGAAAATCGAAAGAATTGAAACCGCTATCAGTATTATGTGTGATATGAAACCCGAAAAAAACTTCTTGTTCATATTCATATATTAACACAGGTTTTAATTTATCAAATAATTTGTATGTTGGATATTAGGCGGGGGGGGGATAAATGTGGGTGGATTCAATGTGGTGCGTTGCGCGGATGTGGGCGTTCCGGTGAAAAATTTGTTAATCAAAATTCACAAAGTGGTTTTATTAAGAAAATCCTATATAATTCCTATATGAAGAAGTTATTTATTTTTATTTTTGTATTATTTTTTATTACTGCGTCTGTCTTTGCAAATACTGCGGATAACAATTGGCGCAGGCTTGCGGTTTATGATTTGCAGGGAAATAAGCTCCTTTCGTTCCCTGAACTTTCAATTGAATATTATTCGTCGGATTTTATTGTGGTAAGAGATAAAACTAATAATTATTATATAACGGATAAAACGGGCAAACGTTTGAATGACCGGTCTTATCTTGTTCTCGGGTATCCGCTTATAACTATCTCTGACGGGAATTTTATCCAGTTGATAAAGGCTAAAACCGTTCAGGATAACGATGCGGAGATGGTTATTTATAACAAAAAAGGAGAGGTTGTTTTTCCGCAGGATAAAATCAGTAATTATGAGCCGTTAGGGTTTAAGTATTTGAAGGACGGAAGGATTATAGGTACAAAAAAATCCCCGTCATCTCTGGTTATATTTGAGGCAAACAAGTCTCCGCTTCTCCTTGATACGCCTGAAAAGTTAGTTGGATGGTTAAAAGACAGTAAAATTGATAAAACGGATTATTCCGCTAAATGGACACCCAAAATGAGCACGGAAGAGAAGCATTTGAGCATAGAGTATAATATTTTGGAAAATTGGCTGAAGAATCCAGATAATGTGTACTATCCCTCAGATGATAATTGGATTGTATTTAGAACAAGAGACGGTGCGGGGATAAGGGATCAGAATTATCCGACAAGGGTACTGGTGAAACCGAGTCCCGAATATCAAAATATTGTTCTTGAAGGTAAGCATTTTGCATATTACACGCTGGGCATGTGGGGTATTAAAGGTTTAGACGGAACTGTTCCCGGAAACGGTAAGTTTAAGAACCTTCCAATCTTTCGCGGCGGATATATTTTTTCAGAAGAATAAATATTATAAATCAGACAGCGGTGTATGCATGAGCATCATGTAAATTAACCCAGATAAAATCATACAAATAGGAATTGTAAGCACCCAGGCTGAAACAATATTTTTAACAATACCCCATTTTACAGCACTCGCTTTAGTCATCGCTCCTACACCCATAATTGCTGTTGAAATAATGTGTGTTGTACTAACCGGAATTCCGAGATGTGAGCATGCCAAAATAATTCCGGAGGCGGAAATTTCTACCGCAAACCCGTGGATAGGTTTAATTTTGACAATTTTAGAGGACATTGTTTTAATAATTCTCCAGCCGCCTGCCATCGTTCCTAATGCAAGTGTAAGTGCACAAATACTTATAACCCAGATAGGAATATGGAAATCATCGCCCTTAATCATCCCGAAGGTAATAAGTGCAAGAGTTATAATACCCATTGTTTTTTGTGCATCGTTTGAGCCGTGGGAGAATGCCAGAAACCCGCAGGATATAAGTTGTAGTTTTTTGAATGTCCTGTTCAGGTATTCGGGTTTAATTCTCCAGAATAAGAAAATGAGTGTCGCAATTACTAAAAAACCGATGATAAATCCTAAAAGCGGAGATGTAACCATCGGAATAAGGACTTTATTAAGCACGTTTTGACCGTTTATAACATCAAGAGCCGGATGTTCAAGATGCATTGTTCTGAATCTGAAAATCAAATCGTACTGCTGGTCTAATTTAAAATAAGCATGTACAACCGAAGCCCCGAGCAGCCCACCGATTAGGGCATGTGAGGAAGAGGACGGAATCCCTGCCCACCAGGTTATAAGCCCCCAGATTATGGCGCCTAAGAGTGCGCACAGAATTGTAAGCTGGGTTATTGCATCGTGTGCAACCATGCCGACCCCGATTGTCTTTGCAACGTGTGTTCCGCAAAGAGCTCCCGCGAAGTTAAAGAACGCGGCATATAAGATTGCGTAACGCGGGCTTAAAGCTTTGGTTGAAACGGCCATTGAGATTGCGTTTGCCGAGTCATGAAAACCATTAATAAATTCAAATACAAGAGCTACGGCAATAATTATTACTAAAAATAAAATTAAGTGTGTCATAATTAACTGTTCTTTGCTGCTATATTAAGTACAATATCTGCGACGGAAGTACACTTATCAAGTGCATCTTCAAGATCCTTATATATGTCGCGGTATTTGATAACTGTAATCGGGTCAAATTTTCCGGAGAAAAGTTCCTCTGTTCCGCGATACATTACATCATCCCCGAGTGTTTCAATTTCTTTCATTGTGTTTCTTGAATCTGTTATAGCCTGAATTTTGTGGAGTTTCTTTAACAGGCTTACGCAGTGTACAAGTTCTGTTGTGGCTTTTATGATTACTTTCCCCTGCTGGAACATTTCTTCTGTCGGCTTTGTTATTTTATACAAATTGTAATTCATAAAAGCTTTACAGATTTTTTTATTAATTTTTCTTATAGAAATAGTTAATAACTGTATATCTTCACGGTCAATCGGGGTGATAAAGGTATTATTAAGCATTGTAATAACTTCTCTTTCTTTATCTTTCCCTTTGTGTTTCTGGAACTTCATTTGAAGTAAAAGCTCTTCATCTATACCATGGATGAGAGCTTCATTATACAAAATAGCGCTTTTTTTACAAATATTTGCCGCTTCAATAAAACAATCAAAAAAAACTTTATTATCCGGCGGAAGCAGTTTTTCTAATATACCTAATTTAACCATTTCCAACATCCTTTCCAAGAACATGTTACTTAAAAAAAAATTATAAAAAAGAGGTTTGTAACAATTATTAACGTAAATAGAAAAACTTGCCAGCCCTTTACTGCTTTGCGTTATATACAAAATACATAAAAATAAATTGTTACAAAATTTGTAATTTCCAAAATAATGTTGTATAATGAAATTGCTATTTATATTTCGGCTAGTGTAAAATCTTAACAGGAAGGATTGCCCTACCTGTTTTTTTTACCCTGTAGGGCGATTAAATTTTTTATAAATAGGAGTATCTTATCAGAGTAGATTTTTGATGAGGTATTTATTATGAGAAAAATTTTGTTTTTAACGGCATTTATCTTAATGTTTTCAAACATGGCATTTGCAGAGGGGATCGGGGTTGTTGATTTGCAGGCTGTTGTAAATAATTCCCAGCAGGTTAAACAGCTTAAACGCGAGTACGATACAAAACTTGAAGAACTCAATAAAATCGTGGCAAATGCACGTATGGAGGTTGCCAAAGAGACTGATTTGCAAAAAATTGCGGCAATAGAAGAAAAATATACAAAAGAGTTTAATGCAAAAAAATCAGCATTAGAGCACGAGTATAATGCGAAAGTCGGGGCAATTGAAGCTAAAATACGCGAGCAGATAAAGAAAAAGGCGCAGGAGAAAAAGTACGATTATGTATTTGCAAAGAGTGTAGTTTTGTACGGCGGGGATGATATAACAAGCGAGGTCTCGGCATCGGTAAAATAATTTATCTTAAGGCGGCGTAAATAAACGCCGCTGTTGTATTTTTTTATGCAGTATAATATCTGTTGTTAAAGATATGTACGATAATTTGTTTAACAATCTTTCAAAATCGAAGTTTCGTTCAAAGTTTAAGTTAACACCAAAAGATGTTGAGTATATACATTCAAAAGGTTTTAATGTTATAGAGTCGCATGCCCGTGATTTTATTGCAAAACGTATTGCGCCTGCATATATACCTAATGACGGGAAACAAACTCCTATGCGCGGGCATCCGGTATTTATCGCCCAGCATGCTACAGCAGCTTGCTGCCGCGGATGTATTGCAAAATGGCATAAAATACCTGAAGGGGTATCACTTTCTAAGTCAGAGCAGGAGTATCTGGTAAGTATTATTATGGAGTGGATTATCCGTCAAACCGGCTCAAACTCTTCCTTATAACCAATCTGTTATTGTCTATATCCAGATCTAATGTATCGGTTTCAGGGTTAACTTCAAGCAGTTCTAAAATAGGCAAGGGTAAATTCAATCCGTAACCGGAGCCGCGTTTAATTAGCTTCTTAACAAGCAGATTGTTGTACTTGCTCATTTCGCTGCCTGTTATCTTCTTAACATAAAGGATATTCTTTTCGACTGTAAGAAGAACCGTAAAGTCATTACTGCTTATTCCGGCTAGCTTTGATATTGGCTTGTTCAAATACAACTGCCAGGAGTTTCCGTTTAAAGTTAGCGATTTCTTAAGAGTCATAGGGTTACAGTTTCATAAAAAATAATTCTTGCAATTATAATATATTAATAATATACTTATAAATACTTCGTAATGTGTGCATAAAATATGAATAATTTAGTGCTTTGTGAAATAATAAGGTAGAAAAGAAAAAATTTAGACAAAACCGGGGGAATTATTTATAAGAAAACGCATGCGGTTAGCACAACTGCCGCTATTCTTAATCCGGGAGGACGCTACTCCTCTCTTTGCGCAGGTCTCTCTACCTGCGCATTTTTATAATTCAATGGATGTATATTTTTGGTATCTTTGAATTATAATATTATAAGATTAGTTATTGAGGGAATGTTATGTTAAAAGGTAATGAAATAAGGGATTTATATTTAAATTTTTTCAAAGAAAAACACCGGCATACAATTGTGGAAAGCTCCAGTCTTGTGCCGGATAACCCTACCGTACTGTTAACAACAGCAGGTATGCTTCAGTTTTTACCAATATTTTTGGGAATTGTAAAATCACCGTACAATCCACCGCGTGCAGCATCCTGCCAGAAATGCGCAAGAGCGGGCGGTAAAGACTCTGATATAGAAAATGTCGGCAGAACCCCGCGCCATCATACTTTCTTTGAGATGCTCGGAAATTTTTCATTTGGTGATTACTATAAAAAGGAAGTTATTCCATGGGCATGGGATTTTGTTACTAATGTTTTAAAACTTGATAAGAACAGGCTCTGGATAACAATTTTTGAAACAGACGATGAGGCTTATGAAATCTGGCGTAGTGTAGGAGTTCCTGCGGAAAGAATTAAACGCAAAGGTAAAAAAGATAACTTCTGGGGGCCTCCGGGTGCATCCGGTTCCTGCGGTCCGTGTTCCGAAATCCACTACGACTTAGGCGAGCAGTTTAAGTGTTCACCTGATTGCGGTATTGATACCTGCGAGTGTGACCGTTGGGTTGAGATTTGGAATCTGGTATTTACAGAGCTTTATCAGGACGAAGAGGGCAACCAGTCCCCGCTTGAAAGTAAAAATGTTGATACCGGTATGGGTCTGGAAAGGATTGCTATGGTCTGTCAGGGGGTTACTTCAACCTTTGAGACTGATTTGTTAAAGCCTATTTTAGATAAAGTTTCGGAAATGTCCGGAGTTCCGTATAAAAAATCGGAAAAGACAGATATTTCGCTCCGTATCATTACTGACCATGCAAGATGTGTTACTTTCTTAATCTCAGATGGAGTAATTCCGGGTAACGAGGGCAGAAGCTATGTTTTAAGAATGATTTTAAGACGTGCATTAAGACATGGCAAAATTCTCGGGATGGATTTGCCGTTCCTCTACAAACTTGTTGATGTGGTTGTTGACAATTATGGCGGCGCTTATCCTGACTTAATAAAAAATAAGAATAAGATTATTGAAACAATTAAAAAAGAAGAAGAACGATTTGCAAAAACACTTGATAGAGGGTATAAGCTCCTTGATGAGTTTATTACAAACAAAAAAGATATCGACGGTGAAAGTGCCTTCAAACTTTATGATACTTATGGTTTTCCTTTTGAGTTAACAAAAGAAATCGCTGCAGAAAACGGTTTAAATGTGTCTGTTGACGGCTTTTTAAAAGCTATGCAGGAACAGAAAGACCGTGCAAAGGCTGCAGCTCAAAAGATTAGTGTAACCGGTGATATTAAGTATGCAAAGATTGAAAATGAAGTCGGATCAACAGATTTTGTCGGTTATGAAAAATATGAAGCCGATGCCGAAATCCTTGCAACAGTTGAAGGTGACGGATTTGTTGATGTTGTTCTTGATACAACGCCTTTTTATGCGGAATCCGGCGGGCAGATAGGCGACAGCGGTATTATTGAAAATGACAATCTGAAACTTGAAGTTATTACAACTTTTAAAGTAAATAAACTCTTTGTTCATCGCTGCAAGCTTTTAAATGGCGAGGTTACGATAGGAGAAAAGGTTCATGCTGCAATTGATCTGCCGCGCCGCAACCAGATTAAAGTTCACCATACATCAGCGCACCTTTTGCAGGCTGCCTTGATTAAAGTCGTTGGAAATGAAGTTAAGCAGGCAGGCTCTCAGGTAGAAGAAAACCGTATGAGATTTGACTTTAATCTCTCAAGGGCTATGACTCCTTCTGAAATCACCCAGACAGAGAATATAATTAATGAATGGATTCTGGAGCAGCTTCCGCTTACAACGCAGGTTATGGACATAGAAGAGGCAAAATTAACCGGGGCAACTGCACTTTTTGGTGAAAAATATGACGAAAAGGTAAGAGTTGTTTCAATCGGCGATGACAAATCCGGATGTATTTCAAAAGAGTTTTGCGGCGGCACACACGCTTCTAATACCGGAGATTTGAGGCTTATAAAGATTATTTCTGAAAGCGCAATTTCTGCAGGCGTAAGACGGATTGAAGCGGTTGTTTCTTCTGCTGCTTTTAACTACTTAAATTCCAAAGCTAATGAAATTGATAAGCTTTCCGCGAAATTTAAAGTTCATTATGATGAGGTGGAAGCAAGGGTTGACAAGCTTACTGAAGAAAATAAAGAGCTTCAAAAACAAATCCACGAACTCAAGGAAGAAAATGCGCGTAATAAGTTTGCTGCCTTTATAACAAGAGCCAAGGATATAAACGGCGGTAAGTTATTTATTTCCAAAACGGAAATAACTGATGCTGATGCCATTAAGGCAGGTGCTGAATTTATGGCTTCAAAACTGGGTGAGAGCATTATAATTCTTGTAAATAACAGATTAGTCTTTGTAAAGGTAACAGACGGATTTGTGAAATCAGGGGTCAATGCCGGTAAAATTGCAGGAGAAATATCAAGAGCAAGCGGCGCGAACGGCGGCGGCAGACCTAATATGGCTCAGGGCGGTATTAAAGATTATTCCAATATTGATAATGTTCTTGAAAATATTGAATCTTCTTTACTGGCTGTTTCCTGTAAATAATAATGAAGGGCGTGTTAATGCAGAATTTTAAACAAATGGCAGCAGATATTTTTAGGCGAGAAAATTTTATATTTGCTGTCATTTGTTCTGCTTTAATACTTTGTGCGCGTATAATATACCTCTCTTTTCCGCCGTCCTGGTTGAGGTTTGGAATGTTAATTATTATAGGTGTGCTTGTTTTTTTTCTTATTAACTCTTTTAGAATAAATCATTTGATTAGCCTGTTAACAGGTATTACTTATCCTGTATTTTCTCTGCGGACGTTAAAAGAAGGATTTTTACTTACCGGATATTATCTGCTGTTTATATTGACAAACTTGTTTGCCGTCACTTTAGAATTTGTTTTTTGCGCTCTTATAAAAACGGATATGTTGTATTTTATTATTCTTGCCATATTTACTTCATTATTGTTTCTAATGTTCTTTTTTACTTTTATTGCAGGAATAGAGCTTGAATATATTACTAAAGGGTTTAATCAAAGGATATTGTTTGCTTTTGGCAGGTTAGCAGCGGGATATTCAGCAAACAAGCTTGCCCGTTTTACTGCAGTTTCAGTTTTAGAGTTGGTTGTATTTGTTGTAATATTATATGCCTCAAAATGTTTTTCAAATTTGTTTGTTTTCTTTTTTATAATTCTAATTGTTTTACTTGCGGTATTTAAAGTAATTAACTTTTTAGAAAGTTACAAAATAAAAGTATATAACAGTAATATATAAATGCATGTTAACGCTTGAGGCTGATTAGTGTGTGTATTATCTATAATATATTATAATACTCTATTTATCCTGTAAAATGGCTAAATTTTATGATTTTTCTCTTTTTATTGCGTTACAAAAATTTACATTATAGTCTATCCTGATAACTAGGAGGAGAAATGAACGATATTAAAAAATTACTTGGATTAAGAATCAAAGAACTAAGAAAAATGAAAAAGATGTCTCAGCAGGTTCTTGCTGAAAAAGCCAACATTGATCAAAGAAGTTTAAGTCACATTGAGTGCGGGGACAATTTCCCGTCAAAATCATTATTAGATTTAGCAAAGGCTTTAGAAATATCTTTGCCGGATTTGTTTGATTTTGAACATCACGGTATGTCGACTAATGATATGATTGATTATATTAAGGCTAATCTTATCAATCTTACAATTGAAGAAATACAAATCATTTACAGATTGATGAAATCTTTCAGATAGTAAAAAGTTCTGCTTTAATGCAGAACTTTTTACGCTTTGTATAATCCCAAATTAGACAATCATATTTGACTTTGTGTAGTGAGAGCTTTCTATACGCTTCTTAAGAGCTCCTGCGGGTTCAAAGTATGGTGTTACTGTCATTACTTTAGCCGCAATATCCGGGAAGAAGTAAATAAAACGTAATTCACTATCTGTAAGAGGTTTTTGGGTATGTACGTTTGCATAACGTACAAGCTCAAGAATATTTCTGGCCTCGTGTTCATCCTGAAAGCGAAGTTCAAGTTTGTTGTATACGTTCCGGAAACCTTTTATACCGCCGTATTCTCCGGTTGTAATCATCCGGCCTGTTTCAATGATTTCAGGTTCCCCGCGGCCAAGCTCTTCATAATCATAAAGTTCGTAGTTCCTGCGGTCTTTGAGTGCGCCGTCAGCGTGTATACCGGATTCATGGGCAAATGCATTGTCGCCGACTGCCGGCTGGTTAATCGGTATAGGAACTCCAAATGCATAAGAAGTATATTTAGCAAGTTTCCAGGCTTTTGAAAGATCAATTTGTTCATCAAGCTGGTACTTTTTACTAAAACCGGCAGATTTAAGGATAGCCAAAATACAGGATACCAGGTCTGCATTGCCGGCCCGCTCGCCCAGTCCGTTGATTGCAGTATTTATGTACGCGTCGACTCCGGCGTCGACCGCTGCTTTTGCCCCCATAACAGAACAGGCAACTCCCATTCCTAAATCATTATGGTAATGCAGTTCTATAGGCATTTGTGTTTCTTTTGCAATTTTGAATATCCTGTCATAGGTGGTTGAAGGATCTTCGTAACCGAGAGTATCACAATATCTGAAGCGGTCTGCGCCGCAGCGTTTTGCTTCCTGGGCATACTTAATAAGAAATTCAAGTTCGCTTCTTGAAGCATCTTCTGCATTTACACCTATTATTTCTGCCCCTTTTGATTTTGCGCATTCTACAGCATCACAGGTAAGCTTAATTATATCACTGTATGTTTTTTTACCGCCGTATTTTCCTTCAATCATTTGTTTTGATGTGGATTGGGAAAGATTACAGTATTTCAACTTAGGAACATTTCTAAAAGAATCCTCTACATCAGCGGATATTGCTCTCATCCAGCCGCTGAGTTTTGTTTTTGTAATTGCTTTCCTTTCGACAAGTTCAAGATTTGCATTAAGATAGTTCAATTCGTGTTTTGTTGTCGGAAACCCGAATTCTGATTGGTTAACCCCCAGATCATCAAGCATTAGGTTAATGATTGTTTTTTGAAGTTTAGCAAGTCCGAGTCTTGAAGTTTGGACACCGTCTCTGTTTGTAACATCCAGTATATAAATTTTTGCCATAATTTACTCCTTAAACTAGTTTTATTAATTTCCCTTATGCGGCAATTGGTTTTAGAGCCTGTATTTAGTTTAATTTAATTCTTCCATTGCTTTCCGGTATTCTTCGTCATTAGGCGCCTTGCCGTGCCATTGAGCCTGATTTTCCATAAATGATACACCTTTTCCCTTGATGGTATTTGCTATTATTGCAAACGGTTTTGAAGCTTTTTTTGCTTTTTCAACCGAGTCATAGATTTGTTGAAAATTATGTCCGTCGATAATTTCTGTTTCCCAGCCGAAGGCTTTTAATTTATCGTCAAGTGGATTCAGCGCAGTAACGTTTTCTGTTGCGCCGTCAATTTGCAGGCCGTTCCTGTCAATAATTGCAATTAAATTATTAAGCTTTCTGTGAGCCGCTTGCATGAAAGCTTCCCATACTGAGCCTTCCTGAAGTTCTCCATCTCCTAAATAAACAACTACATTAGCCGGATTGTTGTTGAGTTTGAGCCCTAATGCCATGCCGACACCCATTCCGAGTCCTTGCCCCAGAGAGCCGGTAGAAACTTCTATCCCTGGCAAATACCCTTTAGAGGGATGCCCCTGAAGATTTGAGCCAATTTTTCTGAAAGTTTTTAATAGTTCCCTGTCAAAAAAGCCCCGTTCGGCAAGGACTGAATATAAAAGAGCGGAGGCGTGTCCTTTTGATAAAATAAAACGGTCGCGCGCTGTGTACATGTCGGACTTTTCCCATTCTGCCGGAATATTTAGTGAAAGGTTATAAAGCACAGTCAAAATATCCGCGCCGGAGAGTGCGCCGCCCGGATGTCCTGATTTAGCACAGTAAACAGCAGTTACTATATCCTGTCTTACTTTTTTTGCGAAATCTTTAAGCTGATTAAGTGTTTGATTATCAAGCATTGTATTATACTCCAATTTTTTTTCTTATAACTTTCAGGAAAAAGACAGGCAGTGCCGGAAATATCCTTTTTATTCGTTTAGGCTGGGTTGTTACCCTGTAAAGCCATTCAAGCCCGAGTTTTTGAAAAATGACCGGTGCGCGCTTTACTTCTCCGGACCACACGTCAAAACTGCCGCCTATACCTATTAATAGTCCGTTCTTTAAATATTTTTTTGCATTATGTATAAAAAATTCCTGTTTTGGGGAGCCCAGTGCTGCTAATACAAGTTTTGGTGCGGCTGCTTGTAATGCTTTATATATTTCCTCCGGATTATCAAAAAATCCGTTATGTGTATAGACTATTCTCAAATCAGGCATATTATTTTTTATATTTTCGACTGCCTTATTTAGAATTTCTTCGCCGGTACCAATCATTGCAACCGGTATACCGCTTTTTTCACAGTCTAAGAGTAATTTATACGCAAAATCAATTCCTGCAATCCTGTTAATACGGTTTCCTAAAATGCTCATGGCTATTTTAATACCAATACCGTCCGGTATTAACATATCGGCTTCTTTTAAAATATTTGAAAATTCTTTATTTTTAAAACTAAGATTAACCATTTCAGGATTTATAGTGACAATTTGCGCAGGGCGGTTGCCTTCAATAAACCTTAAAGCATTGTCCAAAGCTTCTTTTTGCGTCACATCCGCTATGTCATACTCAAATAGTTTTGCAGTTTTCATATTTAAATTATACTTGAAAAATAAAAAAATACATTTTAAAATGTTACCACGATGGTAAATAAAGGAGGGTTGTATTAATGAAAAAATTTTTAACAGCAGTATTCGCTCTTTGTGTTGTAGCTACTACAGCGGCCGTTGCAGCGGATAATTCTACTTTTACTGAGAGATGGATTAATCAAAAAGCTAATGAATTAGCAAAACCGGTTGCGGACAAAGAAAGAGAACTTCAGGCTAAGCAGGAAGCGGCTGAAAAAGAACGTGCAGCCAGAGAAGCTGAATACAAGGCAAAACAAGCTGAACGGCAAAAAGCCCGCGAAGCAAAACAGCAGCAAGTTAATCAGGATGTTACCAACCTGAAAAACTCTATAGATGCTTTCAAAAAGTATAAAAAGTAACTTTATTTAAAAATGTTGTTAAAACGGCGCCGGCAATTAGTGTCGGCGCCGTTTGTTATGTATTTAAATTGTTATCCTGCTGCTGAGTTCTTCGGGTTCTTGGGGTTTTTTAGGAGATTTTTTGAAGAAATTTTTTATTTTGCTGAATAGACCGCCTTTATTTTTGTCAGCCTCTTCTGCGGCTTTTCGTGCGGCCTCTTCTTGCGCTCTTTGTTCAGCCTCTCTGGCGGCTTTTTCAGCAGCCTCCTGCGCTTTTTTCGCTGCTTCTTCCGCTTGTTTTGCTATTTCGTCAAGTTCTGCTTCGTTTCTTAGGTAGTGTTCTCCGTCAGGTTTTGTTACACGGTCTTTGAGAGTTGTGTTAAGCCGTTCAGATACAAGTTTTCCGTCCTTGTATTCTTTTAACAGTCTGTCTGTTCCGTTTTGTTCTACAATAATTCCCGTATATGGAGTGTCGTCAGCTTTGAAGGCCTTTCCGTCAACGACTTTTCCGCCTTGCGCTGCAAAATCATCTGATTTTTGAATAACAGGACGTGTAATTTCTGTTGTTATAGCTTCCCCGTTAACACCGGTTGTTCTTGTAATATTTGTCAGTTTGCCTTCAGGGGTATACTGGTATGTTTTATCATAGTTTACTGCTTTGGTCGGGTCATAGAAACCTTTGTCGTCAACATTTTTTGTTGCTCTTTGCAGTCTGCCGTTAACGTAATAGCGTTCGATTTTATCTCCATTTGCTGTTTTCTGGGTAAGTTTACCGGAGAACAGTGTGCCGTCTTTTGTTTTGGCTATGCCGCGCTCAAACACGTTTCCTTCTTTCTTGAACATTTCAATTGTTTTTTCAGGAATACCTTTACCTTTTTTGAGATTGTGCAGTAAATATCCGCCGATACCAATCAATGCAAGTCCTGTCAGCGATGCTGCAAGAAGATTTGATTTCCCTTCTTTTTTTTCGGGCTCCGGAATTACTATATCATCTACTGTTGTAACAGGTTTTGGCTGTTCAACTGCGGTTGTTTGTACTGTTTGTGCAACAGTTGGTGTTGTAATAATCTGAGGGGTATTTACTGTACTCATTGCTTAACCTAACCTTCCAAATTTCTTAAAAATAACTACATGTAAATAAAAACATAAACATTGTATTAATTGCCTTTTTAACGGCAGGCGGCGTAACAATTCTTAATATAAACTATGACAGATATGCTATTTTATAATATTGAAGCTGTGCCGGAAAACGCATCATTGAACAGGACAGATTTTCGCTTCAACGTGTTTTTGTTTATCGATGATATTTCCAAGAATATCCATTAGTTCTGCTTTTGTATCAGCCTGATAAAAACTGCCTTTTGTGACCACTGCCGTACATTCAAGCTGTTCTAAATCATCTTTGTCGCCGATATTAAAAGCAATTACATCAATTAAAAAATCAGGACGGAGCCTTGATAGTTCTATTGCGTATTTACATGGGCTTTCGTCACAGTTTTCGCCGCCGTCGGTGAGGAGTACAATGTGTTTTGTTCCGCTAAAATCTCCAAAATCACCGGCAACCGCTTGTTTTAATGAGTATGTAATCGGTGTCATTCCGCGCGGGGAAAGTTCACCGAGCTTGTGCAAAATGCTGTTAAATGAGTTATAAGATACCGGAACGGCAAGTTCTGAGGCCTTGCAGGCATGATATGCCGTAAATCCGCATTTGTGACCGTATATCCGTAAACCTACTGGGATATTTGACGGGATTTCCGGCAGATATTTTTCCATTACTGATTGTACCATTTCTGCTTTTGATTCTCCGTTCAATTTTTCCTCCATACTCTGGGAAAAATCTATTACAAACAGCAGGTGTTCGTCCGGTGTACGGAACTTTTGTTCGGGCAGGCTTTCCGACTGAAATACTTCATAAGCAAGACAGGGCAGTGCTGCCAGTATAATTAGCAGTAAGATTTTTTTCATAATATTAATTATTATGCTTTTACAATTTTTATACATTACTCGGTCTTGCTATTTATTCGGGGAGGTGAACGGAGCGGTGAATGAACCAGCTTTCTCCGCTCAAAAGATTATTTATGGTACGCCTCGTTTTTAATAATCTTAAACGCGCGGTAAATCTGTTCTGCAAGTATCAGCCTTGCAAACTCATGCAGGAATGTCATTTTTGAAAAGCTCAGTTTAAAATCCGCTCTTTGTGATACTTTATCCGACAGCCCGTGGGATGAACCGATTACAAAAACGAGTTCTCCGGTGCCGGAGTGGTTTATATCATTGATTTTTGCGGCAAACTCTTCCGAGGATAGCTGTTTGCCGTTAATTTCCAAAGTGATTACATAACTCTCCGGTTTTATACAGTTTAGTATTCTCTCTGCCTCAATATCAAGTGATTTTTCAATCAAGCTCTCATCATAAATCTGTTCGGGTTTTATTTCAACAACCTCAACGGGACAATACGGCTGAACACGTTTTAGAAATTCAGCCGTACCCTCTTTTATATAACTTTCTTTCAGTTTCCCCGGTGCGATTATTTTAATTTTCATTTTTTTGAACGTATACCGTTTGTGACGGGAAGGCAAATTCTATCCCTTCTTCCCTGTATCTTCTTATAATTTCTCGTATAACAGCATCTTTTATAAGACAGTATTCTGCCCATATCCGAGTTCTGGTATTTACATATAATCTCAGCGTAATCTGGCTGTCATCCAGTGAACTTACAAATGCGAGCGGGTCATCCTCAACCTGCGGGTTATCAATCGCTACAGCCCTTAGAATTTCTACGGCGCGTGCAATTTTTTCGTTGGATGTAGAATATTCAATCCCCACAAGCATATCTATCCTGCGTGCTTTTATGGTTGTTATGTTTGTTACCGCGGAGTCCGCCATTATATTATTCGGGATATTGATAATGTAGTTATCCATTGTAACGAGTTTTGTGGAGCGGAAGTTAATATCCATAACGGTTCCTTCCATTCCGTTAAATCTGATAAAGTCGCCGACCTTATAAACTTTATCCCAGATAACCGCAAATGAGCCGAAAACGTTTGCAATAGTTTCTTTTGCCGCAAAACCTACTGCCATACCAATAATACCGAAACCTGCAAGGAGTGAAGTTACCGAGTAACCGTTTGACTGCAAAAACGCTGCTATGATTAAAAACAGGATTAAGATTTTTAAAACCTTGATGCACACCGGTACAATCCTTAAAATAGGTGCTTCATTTTTATGGTTTTTGAGTTTTTCCTGCGCTTTTGCGTATAATAAGTCCAGTGCTTTTATTGCAATATAGGCAATAATAACGTTAACTATAATACTAAAAATTAATACCTTGTGCGTAAGAAAAAATTTGCTTACAGTATCAATTAGTTTTGAATTAAAATCCATCTATTCTTATCTCCCGTTATTTTTTAAAATTTTTTTAGTCTTGCATAACTTGCATCCATGGCTTTTTTGCCTTTTGCGCCAAAGTCTATTGTGTACATTGTGCTTGAGCCGACCTGGATAACCTCAACGATATGACCTATCCCGAGTTTTTCGTGAAAAACCCGCTCCCCTTCGTTAAAGTAGTATTCAACGTGTCCCGAGGATATTTCCTGTTCCTTTTGATGTGCAAGTTCTTCCTGAATTTTTTCATTTTTCCTTTTTTCTTCAAGCATGCGTTTTATTGCATTGTCCTCAAAGAATTTATCTGCCCGTTCTTTATTTTTTTCAATATTCTTTTGTGATTTAACAAGAATGGCTCTGGCCGGTGAAGTCTGCGGTCGTTTTGCGTATGAAACAGTATTTTTGCTTGTGTTATCAGGTATTCTCTTTGTTCCGGGGGCTGTAAAATTACTGCCAAAGCCGCTTACAGGCTTAACGTATCCGTCACTGTCAAAAGTTGATTTTCCTGTTTTAATCTTGTCAACCGCGCTCTTGAAAGTTCTTGTTACAAAGCCTGCATTTGACTGTTGTACATCAAGGAGTTTACCGGGGATTTCTTCTAAAAATCTGCTCGGATTGTAGTATTTATATTCACCCCACATTTGACGCCGTTTTGCATCCAGAAGATAAAGTTTCTCTTCCGCCCTTGTAACCCCTACGTACATAAGCCTGCGTTCTTCCTCAATTTCAGAGGCAGAATTAAACGTACGCTGCGATGGGAAAATCCCTTCATCCATCCCTGCAAGAAATACAATCGGGAACTCCAGACCTTTCGATGAGTGCAGTGTCATAAGTGTTACGTTGTTTGCAATCTCGTCTAATCCGTCAAGGTCTGAAACCAGAGAAATTTGTGCCAGAAATTCGCCGAACGTGTTATTAATATCTTCCGGCTCAAAGTCATTGGCTACGTTTACAAATTCCTGCAGGTTTTCAATTCTTGCCTCATCCTCCGGTGTGTTCTGCGATTGCAGCTCTCTTATATATCCGCTTCTTTCAAGTACAAGTCCTATAAACTCGTATAATTGATAATTAGGCTGTTCTTCTTTGAATTTGTCTATAAGTTTAACGAAATCCTTTAACTTTGTTCCTGTTCCTGTCTTGATTTCCGGTATTTCGTCAAGACGTTTTACGGCTTGATAGAGACTTATTTCATTTTTGTCCGCAAAGTCCTGCAGATGTTTTAGAGTTGTTTCCCCGATTGAACGTTTCGGGACATTTACAATCCGCCTGAAACTCTGCGAATCGTCGGGGTTATAGATTAGTTTTAAGTAGGCTACAGCATCCTTGATCTCTTTTCTGTCATAGAACTTAAGTCCGCCGTAAATTCTATAAGGGATACCTGCGGCAATCATTGCTTCTTCAATCGCTCGTGATTGAGCGTTTGTGCGGTATAGTACGGCAAACTTATTATAGTCCTCAGACGTACTTTTTATTGTTGATGCAATGTAGGTTGCTTCATCTGTTTCATCCTCTGCTTCGTACAGTGTAATTTTTTCACCGTCGCCCTTTTGAGAGTAGAGAACTTTATCAACGCGTTCCTCGTTATTCTCAATAACCGCGTTTGCTGCCGCAAGGATATTTGCGGTTGAGCGGTAATTCTGTTCAAGTTTAATAATTTTTGTGTCTTTAAAATCCTTTTGGAAATTAAGAATAATTTTAAAATCCGCACCGCGCCAGCTGTAAATAGATTGGTCGACATCGCCTACAACGCAGAGCGAGCGTTCCGGCGGAATTTCTTCAAGATTGTTTGTATACAATGCTCTTACTAATTGATATTGCGCCTGGTTGGTGTCCTGAAACTCATCCACCAGAATATGTTTAAATTTGTTGTAATACTTTTTGCGGACTTCTCCGTTTTGTTCAAGCAGTTTAACCGCGAGCATAAGCATATCGTCAAAGTCTATGGAATTATTGTTTGTAAGAGTGTTTTCATACATTTCATAGATTTGTGCTATTCTCTGGGTTTTAAAATCCCGTGCAAAGGTTGCAAAATTGTATGCGTCCTCCATTTTGTTCTTAGCGTTTGAAATAACTGCCTTAACAAGTTTTGGCTGGTAAAGTTTATCATCAAGGTTTAGCTTTTTAATACACTGCTTGATTATAGCGAGCGAATCCTGTTCATCATAGATTGAAAAATTTTTATCAAGAAATCTGCCTGATTGGAATTTGTAGTTTTCAATGTCCTGTCTGAGTATTCTTCCGCAAATGCTGTGAAAGGTGCCTACCCACATATTTCTTACTGTTTCTTCACCAAGAATCGAAGATAGTCTTGCACGCATTTCTTTTGCCGCTTTGTTTGTAAAAGTAACCGCCAGAATTTCCCGTGCACGTATCCCGTTTTTAATCATATAAGCAATACGTGATGTCAAAACCCTTGTTTTGCCGCTGCCTGCTCCGGCCAGAATAAGTAGAGATCCGTTTATTGTTTTGACTGCTTCCAGTTGTTCCTGATTAAGATTGTTTAAAATGTTTTCCATTCCCTATTCCCAAAATTATGTTTTTATGCTAGTATAGTTCAGCATACTCAAAATAAATATTTTTTGCAATTAGAAGGCGGTAGAAAAAATGACAGAAATTAAGAATTTTGCTGATGAAGATGAAAAACAACAACAGTCATCAATTATGGTGCCTATAGATGATATGGACGTGGCGCATGCCTCACCTGATACGGTGGATGAACTTGCGATGGAACTTGCAACGATTAAGCAGCCTGCAAAAAGAATTGCGATAATAGGTTCAAGAAACCTTGCTATTACTCACCAGCAGATGATTGAAACGCTTACTACCGCACTTGTACAGCAAGGAAATACAATTATTACTTCAGGCGGGTCCTGCGGTACAAATGCTGCGGCAATCCGCGGAGCGATGAAGTCAAACCCCGATAAATTAAAAGTTATTCTTCCGCAAACAATCGGGCAGCAGCCGAGTGACGTGCAGGATCAATTAATCGGTGTTCCGAATATTGTTGAGCATGCTGACAGGGCTATGATGACTCTTGCCGATGCATCAAGAGTTTGTAACAGAGAAATTATCGATGATTGCAACCAGTTAATCTGTTTTCTTTCACATACTTCCAAAACTCTTCATACTGCAGTTGAGTATGCTGAAGAAGGTCACAAAGTTGTAACAGTTTTCTATCTGGATTAATTTATGGAACTCTTAAAAAAACTTACCGGGAAAAATCCGGCAGAATATGAACCCGTTGCAAAACAACTGGTTGAAAAACCGGATTTGCAGCTTTTTAAAGAACTTGTTGCACGGGATGATTATATGTTTGGTTTTATTAAACAGAATGTTGCTAAGCGTATTTTTGATGCCTGTAATGAAACTAATTATCAAAACCTTTATCAGTTTCTGCCATATTATTCACCATATTATGAAGATGTTATTGTATCGCTTCTTTCCAGATATGATGCTCAAAATGCCGCCGTAAAAATGCTTGAACTTTTAATCTCGGGCGGCGACGATGAGAAGTGTTATGCAGCAAAGTATTTTGTCCAAAATCCAGACAGTGCGGCGGCTGATACGCTCAGAAATTATATTTTTTCAGAAAATGAATACTTGTCGCTTAATTCTATTGATGCACTTAAAAAGCTCAATGATGAACAAACTTTTAATCTCGGGCTTGCAAAACTTGGTTCTAATGACGATTATGAAGCATACAGCGGTGTAAAACTTATCGCACGCTGGGGTGATGTGTCATTAGTTGAGCGTTTATATGATGTAATGCAAAAATCATCTATTCCTGAGTATATTGCTTTAGAAATTAATACTCTGGAGCCTTTTGCTGAAAGCATAAACGGTAAACATTCAGAAATGGCGGCACTTGCTCTGTGTCATATACTTTCCGGATTAAGTGAACTGATACCGCTGGATACTGTGTTTGATTTGAATCTGGCAGAAGTCCTTGATAAACTTACTGACTCCGGGGAAAGCTTTGCTTCGGTTGTTTTGATAATGGCAAAACAGCTTTTTGCGGAAATATCGGATAATGACGAGTACTTATTTGATTTAGATAAAAATACAAAAGAGGAAGTGGCTAAAATTCACTCAATTCTTGCAAGAATACCATACGGCCGCTTGAATAGCGGAATTTTAGAGGAGGCGTATGACGCAAGTCCTTTTGTCGTATTTGTGATAGATTATATTGAAGATGTTCAGACCCTGAAATCACTGCTTGATAGTGAAAATCAGACGGTGATTTTAAAAGCTATGGAACGTATAAAAAAACTCGGGTTTTTGGATGAAAATTTAAAATCTGCCGGACTTGCGCATATAACAAATCAAAATATAAAGTCTGTTGCGGAAGCTCTATAATTCGTAAATACTTGATATCCGGCTGTGTTTGAATAATAATACAGATATTATGAAAACTTTAGAAGAGATAAATGATTTAATATCAGCCGATAAATTTGATGATGCAAAAGCGGCGATAATAGAAATTATAAATAATGAGCCGAATAACTTTGAGTATAAAAAACTGCTCGGACTTTGCAATATCAATCTTAACAGATACCTTGAAGCCAAAGTTAATTTTGAGGATGTTGTAAAGTATAACCCGGAGGATGCGACTTCCTGGTATTATTTGGGCAGCTGCTATGATGAGCTTGAGGATTATTCTGCGTCGGAAGCCGCTTTTAAAAAAGTGTTGGAACTTCGTCCGGATTACGCAGAAGGGTATAAAAGCTTAGCAATGGTTTATATGAAGCAGAATAAATTCTCCAAACTTATGGAATGCGCGCAAAAAGGTGCTGAAATTGAACCAGAAGAATATATTTTCCCGTATTTAACCGGTACTGCATATATGGCCCAAAAGGAGTTCGATAACGCGATACTCTTTTTGCAGCAAGCACGCAGGTTTTCTAATAATAATCCGCAGGTAATAAACAGTCTCGGAACTTGTTACCTTACTATGGGACATAACGATAAAGCTCTTGAAGTATATCTTGAAGCCCTTAATGTAAATCCGGAGGATGCTCTTGCTAATTATAATGTCGGGTCTGTTTATCAAATCTTAAATCAGCACGAGAAGGCGTGTGAATATTTTGAAAAGGCCTGCACAATAGAAGAATCAGAATCTTTTCTTGTCGCATGGGCTTTGTCGCTGATGAAAATACCGAAACCGGATGAAGCTATAGAAATTTATAAAAAACTTGCGCTTGCGCATCCTGAGAAAACAAATTACCGGTATAATATGGTACTCTGCTATGAGGCTAAAAGAGATTTTGAAACGGCAATTAAGCTGTTGGAGGGTATTGTTATGGTTAATCCCCAGTTTATTATGCCGGCGCAAAAACTCGCGGCTCTTTATATTGAAACCGGCGAACTCAGAAAGGCAAAAGATATTTACGATAAAATAATTCTTAAAAATAAGGTGAATGCAGAAGTTTTTTACCAGTATGCAATTCTTTCTACTCAGCTTTGTGATACTGATACGGCAGAAAAAATTCTGAAAAAAGTTATTAAAATGAACCCGAATGCTGCAAAGGCTCATAAGGATTTAGGTGTTATATACCTTGGTAAACGGCTTTTTGACTGGGCAGAGGATGAGTTTAATACGGCAATATCACTTGCACCAAATGATCTGGATATCGTGTTTGAATATGCTAATTATTTGTATTCAATTGCAGATTACCAGAAGGCGGATGAGTATTACAAAAAGGCTATGAATATTGATCCAAACTCAATAGTAAAAACCTTTACAGCACTCAATAAGCTGGCTCTTAATGATTTGGAAGCCGCTAAAACTCTTATTTTAGACGCTCTGCATACAGCAGGCGACCATGAGTATATTTTGTTTGTTGCCGGCAGAGTATTCTTTGCTTTAAAGGATTATGATTGTGCTAAAAATTATCTTATTAAAGCTCTTGAATTAAAGGTTAATGATGATACAATGAACCTTTTAGGGTTGACTTATTTTGAATTGGGCGAATATGAAAGTGCAAATAATATATTTTTGAATTTGCTTAATAAAAACCCGAAGAATACAATTTTGCTTTTAAATTCCGCAAAGTGTTATGAGAAACTGAATAATCAGGATGACGCGCTTGCTCAGGCGGAAAAACTGCTTGATATTTTCCCTGAGTGCGAAGATGCGCTGGAATTGGTCAGACGGGTTTCATAAAACGCTTGTTTACAGGAATTTACATTTACTTGCTTTTAATTTCGCTTCGCGCTAAAATAATGTTGGTCGAAATATAATTATCAAGTTTGGAATCTTGAAAGGAAAGCAGGTACACAATGAAAAAAGGTATTCACCCTGATTATAAAAAAACTGTTGTTAAGTGCGTTTGCGGTAACGAAATTGAAACAGGTTCTGTATTAGATAATATCACTGTTGAAATTTGTTCTAACTGCCACCCGTTCTACACCGGTCAACAAAAAATCCTTGACTCTGAAGGACGTGTTGAAAGATTTAAAAAACGCTACGGCACAAAGTAGATATTTTAACAAAAAGGGGCTCGCAAGAGCCCTTTTTTATTGGTATATTGGAAACATCGCCGTGCTGAAAATCCGTCCAGTAATAGGTCGTCCGACAACAACAATTATTCCCTGCGCCTTGCGTACTGTCATCCTGAAAGCGTAGAAAATCGTTAGTTATGTGTTTTTGTAGACAGTTTGTTTTAGTCCGATTTTCAAGCTGTTCAGGATCATACCAAAAATCAAGTATAACGCTATGTTGGTAAGATGCTGAAGCGCGAACGAGCAGAGAGCGGAGGGCAAAGCGTGAGCCTTTGCCCGTAGACTCGTTTAACGCGAGTGAGCAAGAACCAAGTTCAGGGTGACAAATTGAGTTTAACCGGACAGTGTGCGTGGGGCGAGGGGGGATTGTAACAAAAACTTAACAAATGTTCCAATGTAACGAAATGTAAAGATGAATTTACATGGGTCTGAAACCTTGATATAATCCCCTATATGATATGATATGATATGATATGATGTGGTGGGGTGGGCTAAAGTTTTGAAAAAAGCTGCCGTAAGAAGTATTACAAGTAGTACTAAAAAAATATGAAAGGCAGTAAACAAGATGACAGATTTTAGCTATACGGTAAAGAACGGAGACAGAGGCTTAACGTACATATTTTTGGACAAAGCCAAAGAGGCGGGATATGAAGGCGACGCAAGCAAGGTAAACTGGAATAATGTACTTAGCGTTTTTGATGAAATCCAATCAGAAGAGAAAGCAGAAGGCGAACAATTGTATTCCGGCGGGAATGATAAAACAAGTTCAGGCTGGCGAAACAGCTATATTATTAAAGTTGGCGATGTGATAAATCTAACGAAAGAACAAATCGATAAGATATATACGGCGATGGGATTTAAGAAAGCGGGCGGCGCGGCCCCAGCGCAAGGTACACCACCGGCAGCGCCCGCACAGGGAACACCCCCTGCAGCACCGGTGCAGGAAACAGACCCGACAGTACCTCCAAAGCCAACAACTCCGCCCCCTGCAGTTACGCCGCCATCGGCAAAGACACCTCCGGCAAAACTTTCACAGCAAGAATTGATGAAATACTCAATTTCTGACAAGAAAAATGCGGGTAAATCAGTACTCCAGCCTGATGGAACAACAATAGAGTACACTAAAAACGGCAGGATTTCCAGAATCCTTGATGAGACCGGCAACGTAACGCGGGACATATACTATAACTCCGACGGCAGCGTGGATTGTTTCTATGATTTTGAATATGACGGCGCCGGAAACAGAACGCGGGAAATATACTATAACTCTGACGGCAGTGTGCGGTACTTCGATGATTATGAATATGCGAACGGAAACAGAACGCGGGAAATATCCTATAACTCCGACAGCAGCGTGGATTGTTTCTATGATTTTGAATATGACGGCGCCGGAAACAGAACGCGGGCAATATCCTATAACTCCGACGGCAGTGTGCGGTACTTCGATGATTATGAATATGCGAACGGAAACAGAACGCGGGACATATCCTATAACTCCGACGGCAGCGTAAATTATTATACAGTTTTTGAGTATGATGAAGCAGTCAATCAGGTTAGCCAACAAGAGTACAACCCTGACGGCACAAAACGATAGGTGTTGCATGACAAATTAGGCAGTTGCAGCGCTGCAATAGGAAAAATAACGGGGATGACTATCTCCGTTATTTTTTTATATCATTTCCTTCCGCGGAGTTTTGTAACAAAACGCTTTAGTCGGTTTTTAAATGGTATAAATGCTGCCGGAGTGGTGTTTAATGCTCCAGCAAAGTGTTTAGCCCGCTTGCTTGATTGCGGCGGCTCTTTACCCCGCCGGCAATTTATGCTAAAATGTCATTCACAGTTTAGGTAAAAGGAGTTTTGGATTATGGCAAAAGACAGCAGTTTTGATATTGTTTCGGAATTTGATAAACAGGAATTGGTTAACGCGGTTGATCAGGTTAAACGCGATATTTCATCAAGGTTTGATTTGAAAAACTCAAACTCCGATGTCGTTCTGGAAGGTGATAAGACAATAACAATTACAACAAGTGATGATATGAAGTTAAAGAATATCTTTGATATTCTTCAATCAAAACTTGTTAAACGCGGGTTGAGTATAAAGCTTTTAGACCCGCAGCCGGTTGAAAATGCCCTCGGCGGGAACGTAAGACAGGTATTTAACCTGAAAAAAGGTTTGACACAGGAGCTTGCAAAGAAAATTGTTGCGGATATAAAGGATAGTAAACTTAAAGTTCAGGCATCAATTCAGGGCGAGCAGGTGCGTGTAAGCGGAAAAAGTAAAGACGATTTGCAGGAGGTAATAAAACTTCTGAGGGGAAATGAGGATAAATATAATTATCCGCTCCAGTTTACAAATTATAGATAAGTTGAATCGCCGCCGGATTAACCGGCGGCGATTGTTATTTAGTATTTTTATGTCCCCCTTGCCACGGGGAGAGGAATTAAGGTTTTAGTTTGTTTTGTCGTGCTAAAGCCCGGCCTATGACTGGTAAGAATATATTAACCCTTCATCGCCTCCGGCGGGTCTTCCAGACAGGGTCACTTTTGGCGGCAAAAGTGACGCAAAACCGTCCCCCTGTGCTGCGTTCACGCATCAATTGTACAGTTCAACATAAAGCGGGCAAACTCGGTACTTTGTACCTCGGACAGTGTGAGGCGGCAGAGGCTGGAGGGCAAAACGTGAGTTTTTGCCCGTAATGCCGTTTAACACCGCCGAACAAGAGAATGCCCGCTCTGCAGCTGTTTCACTTACATTGATGGTTCACTCCGCAGAGGGTGATTAAGATAATTGACAGACAATACAGTGCACCTTCTCCCGTCAAGGAGAAGAGATGTTTCTTTACCCCTTTACCTCTACCTGCGCTAAGCTTGTACTCCTTCGCCTAACGCGGCGCCTTGCCTTCGCTAGTCTAGTAGTCCTTCGCCCGGCATAAAAATCATTTACCCCTACCCCCCCCCGTTGCAATTTGTTCAAATATAGTATAGAATTAAAAAATAGAGACAAGGTTTTAAAACTTATATACATGGACCAGAGTATAATATTAAATATATTTGTAATTCTGTTTTTACTTTTTGTTAATGCATTTTTTGTGGCAGCGGAGTTTTCGCTTGTTAAAGTAAGAAAAACGAGACTTGAACAGCTTTCTAATGAGGGGAATAAGATTGCAAAGTTAGCGTTAAAAACCCTTGATGATGTAAACGCAATGCTTGCTGCGGCGCAGCTCGGTGTTACTGTTGCAAGTATAGGGCTTGGCTGGGTTGGTGAGGCTACTGCAGTAAGACTTATTGAGCCGCTTGTTTCTTTTGTACCGTATATTAATCATACAGTTACAGCTCACGCAATCGCAGTTCCAATTTCTTTTATTCTTGTTACTATGTTTCACGTAGTGCTTGGAGAGCAGCTGCCAAAGTGTATGTCTATTCAGTTTCCTGAAAAAATTGCGCTTGCTGTTACAAAGCCGATGCACATAATAATGGTTGTGTTCAAACCTTTTGTGTGGGTTTTAACGGTATCGGGCAATGCAATTTTAAAACTCTTCCACGTTTGTGACGCTTCTTCAACCCAGCTTGCGCATACGACCGAAGAACTTGATTTAATAGTTGATGCAAGTCTTGATCAGGGTGTTTTAAATGAAACAGAAGCAGAATTTATCCATAATATGTTTAAGTTTTCGGATTTGACTGCAAAACAGGTAATGATACCGAGAACAGATATAGTTTGCCTTCCTTATGATATATCTTTTGAAGAATTAAAGAAAACGATGTTTGAAAGCCAGTATACAAGATATCCGGTTTATAAGGATTCCATGGACAAAATTATCGGCTTTATACACGTTAAGGATGTTTACTCTCTCTCTGTATCAGGGAAACCGTATTCAATAGATAATCTTTTAAGACCTATTCTTCTTGTGCCGGAGACAATGACACTTGATAATCTTATTATTGAATTTCGTAAACGCAGGGCGCAACTGGCAATTGTGGTGGATGAGTTTGGCGGAACATCAGGGATTATTACATTAGAAGATGTGCTTGAGGAAATTATCGGCGAGGTCCAGGATGAGTTTGATGAGGAAGAACTTAATATTAAACAAATTGGTGAAAATAAGTACGTTGCAAATGGTATGATGCGTACAGATGAAATTGCAGAGTTTTTTGAACTCGATGAAGATAAATTTGATGAAGAAGATATAGAAACCATTGCCGGTCTGGTAGTAAAATTGCTTGGGCGAATAGCGGTTGTTGGTGATACAGTTGAATTTAACGGGTTAAAGTTTACTGTAAGCGAAGTGGATGGTGCCAGAGTCACTAAACTTATTATTGAAAAACTTCCGCCCGAAACAAATGACGATGGTGAACTTTTGCAAGATAATGAGTAGTGCGGCTTTTATTCCTGTGTTCTTGACTGCAGCATTTTTATGAAGGTATCATCATGAACAGGGTTAAACAACGGTTTCGGAATGAAGATTTCTTTAAATCTTTCAATTGCATACTGGTCGGTCATTCCTGAGATATAATCTACAACTATACGTTCGGTATTTTCACCGGGACAGTACTCCTTAGCGATATGATTATAATATTTCCACAGTTCTTCAATAATTCTGCTGGCTTTTGATTCTTCTGTTTTTGCCGGAGAATCTATATAGATATTATCAAACATCCATGTTCTTAATTTTGTCACATAATGCCAGCCTTCTTCACTCATAGTAACTTCCGGTTTGTTATAAGAAGAATTAATTATATCCATAATCATTCTGCCAAGTCGTTTTGATTTGTTTGATGAAAAATATTTTATACAATCTGCCGGCAGGTCATCTTCTGCTATAATACCGGCTCTAACAGAGTCCTCTATGTCATGGTTGATATAAGCAATTTTATCTGCAAATTGTACCACTTTTGCTTCCGGAGTTTTTGGGGAGAGTCCCCAGGAGTGGGTTAAAATACCTTCGACTGTTTCACGGCAAAGGTTCATATTTTCAAGGACTTCTACAACCCTTACACTCTGTACATTGTGGTCAAATCCGCCTTTTACAAGCCGGTCTAATACCTTTTCTCCGCAATGCCCGAACGGGGTATGTCCAAGGTCGTGCCCCAAAGATATAGCCTCGGTTAAATCTTCATTAAGGTTTAGAGCTCTTGATATTGTTCTTGCAATCTGTGATACTTCAAGAGTATGTGTGAGCCGTGTTCTAAAATGGTCATTAAACGGCGCTAAAAATACCTGCGTTTTGTGTTTCAGTCTGCGGAAGGATTTTGAATGCAGAATTCTGTCTCTGTCGCGTTGAAATTCCGTTCTAATCGGATACGGGGTTTCAAGCGGAGTTTTCCTGCCGGCTGTAAAACGGCTTTTTGTTGCATACGGGCTTAAAGTATCTATTTCTTTTTGCTCTATTTGGTATTTTATACTATTAATATCTTCCATAGTTATTTATTATTATATCTCAAATCAAATATCAAATGTAATACATACGTATGATTTTTTACCTGTAATCAATAAAAAACAGGGGTTACACTGGAAATTTTTGAAAAAAATGGTATAATACATGATAAAGAGACATAATCATCAATCAACGAAAGGATCTTTAAATGCCAAATAACGCAGCAGATATGGATTTTGAAGCTTTACTGGGAAAATACGATTACACATTTAAAAAAGGTGAAATAGTAAAAGGTACTGTTTATGGTTATGATACAACCGGAGTTAGTGTTGATATCGGGGCAAAAAATATGGCCGTTGTACCTTTATATGAGATAGGGGCACAAAAGGGAACCTCGCCTGAGGAGGTATTAAAGAAGGGCGAAGAATACGAATTTTTAATAATCCAGGATGCAGATGATGACGGGCAATTTACTTTATCCTATAAACGCGTTCATATGGCATACATTTGGCTGGAACTTGAAAAAGCAAAACAAAACGATGAAACGATTGCAGCCCCTGTTATTCAAGTAGTGAAAGGCGGTGTTATTGTTGATATCAGCGGCCTGCAAGGGTTTGTGCCGCAAGGACAGATTTATACCGGCAATCCTCCGGTTAAAGTCGGAGATAAGCTTGAATTGAAATTACTTACTGTTGATAAAAAACAAAATAATCTTATTTTATCAAATAAGAAAGTTTTTGAATCTTCAATTGAAGAAAACAGAAAAAATGTTCTATCCCAGGTTGAAGTAGGACAGATTGTTAAAGGCGAAGTGGTACGCTTAACGGACTTTGGTGTATTTGTTAATGTTGGCGGGCTCGATTGCTTGCTGCCGTTATCACAATTATCCTGGAAGTGGGTTGAACACCCGTCAGATTTATTGTCTGTCGGTCAGGTTATTGATGCAGAAATTATAGATATTGATACTAAGAAAAACCGTATAAGTCTGAGTCTTAAGAACTTAGAACCGGATCCGTGGGCCGGTGCTGCTCAGGAGCTGCAAGAAGGCATGGAAACAGAAGGGTTAATAACCAGAATTAAAAATTTCGGTGCTTTTGTTGAAGTAAAAAAAGGCGTAGAAGCACTCTTGCCGCAAAATTGTATTGAAGCCGGCCAAAAGAAAACAGGAAAAGAATTTAAAGTCGGTGATAGTATAAAAGTTAAAATTATCAAGTTTAATTCCAAAGACAGAAGAATTTCACTTGATTTAGCAGAATAATTCTTAATCTTTTCACATGTTAAAACCCCTTTCTTTATGGAGGGGTTTCTTTTATTATTTTTCTTATAGATTTATAGGGCAGGGGTGGTAATTCTTCCGCTTTTCCCTTCAGCCTGTCTTGACCGTTTTGCGATAAACGGGTACGCTGTCGCTTTCACCCTCTGCAAAGCGGTCGCTCCGCACGTTCTTTCTGCGCCTCGCATTAAACGGCACCGCTTGCACTTGCAACGAAATTCAACATTTCGTTGACGCGTGTTGCGCCTCTCCCTTCGGTCGTGCCTTCTTGGCTGCTTTGCATTAAACGGGTATGCTGCCGCTTTCACCCTCTGCAAAGCAGCCGCTCTGCTCGGCTTGCTGTCTTGCTCACTCGCATTAAACGGCATTACGGGCAAAGACTCCCGCTTTGCCCTTCAGCCTGTCTTGACCACTTTGCATTAAACGGGTATGCTGCCGCTTTCACCCTCTGCAAAGCGGTCGCTCCGCTCGTTCTTTCTGCGCCTCGCATTAAACGGCACCGCTTGCACTTGCAACGAAATTCAACATTTCGTTGACGCGTGCTGCGTCTCTCCCTTCGGTCGTGCCTCTGCTCGGCTTGCTTTGTAAATTTTTGTAAAAAGATTTTTAAAATAGGTCAATTAATATTTTCAGTATTCTTTAACATAGTATAATAGAATGAAAGTTAAGTGAATGAGGTTAGTATGTTTGAAAACCTGAAAATTAAAGAAAAACTCCAGAAACTATCACCAAAATTTGCCTGGTTGGGATTTACAAAAAAACAACGCTTAACTGATAAAGATTTTCTTGAATCTCTTAAAGAAGAAGAGATTAAAACAATTTCTGACGAACAAAGGCTGGAAGCGATGGTCAGACAACAACTTAAAGAAGAGTTTCCTAATATTGAGAAAACTTCTTCTTATGAATTACTCGTTGATGCGGTAATCCATAATATTAAATCAAAACAGCTTCAAGCCATGGATGATGCCGATAAAGAATAGAGATTGATTACAAAAGGCGTCGAACGGGCAGGAGGTGTCCGAAAATTAAAGGGGCAGAAATGCCCCTTCTTAGTTGCTGTTTATTGCAAAATAAACTTCTTTAAGCCGTTTTTTACTGATATGCGTATATAATTGAGTGGTTGAGACATTGCTATGACCTAACAGTTCCTGTACAATTCTTAAGTCTGCGCCGTTTTCAATCAAATGTGTTGCAAACGTATGCCTTAATGTATGCGGGCTTATGTGTTTGTGGATTTTTTCACCTTGTTTTCTTATAAATTTGTATATATCCTGTCTTGTTAACTCATGACCTGTATCAGAAAGAAGAAGCCGTTTTGTTTGAAGATTAAACTTTGAGATAAGCAGTTCTCTGTATGGGAAATATTCTTCTATTATTGTTTTTGCGCTTTCTCCTATCGGAACAATCCTTTCTTTAGAGCCTTTTCCTAAACATCTTATATATTTTGAATGTATATCTATATCATTTGGTTTTAAATTAACAAGTTCTGAAACCCTAAACCCGCAGCTGTATAAAAGTTCCATTATAAGATGTTCCGTGAGTGTTAAATTTTCTTTTAATAACGTTTCTATTTCGGTTATATTAAGTACTTTAGGAAGTTTTTTAGGAAGTTTAGGCTGTTCAATTGCAAGTGCAGGATTGGTTTCTGTCAGTCCTGTTGCGTATGCCCATTTGAAAAATCCCCGTATTGAAGCTATTTTTCTGATTATACTTGTTATTGCATAATGATTTTCTTTTAAACTTCTTATATACCTGTTTACACTTTGTCTTGAAATATTATTGATATTATTTTCTGCGAGTGTTTCTGCAAATCCTGTTAAATCACGCCTGTAGGCATCAACGCTGTTGATTGAAAGTCCTTTTTCCAGTTCGAGATATTCAAGATACATTGATATTGTTTGGAGCATAAAACAATTATACAATATTTTTCTGTTATTGCTGCAATTATCGGCAATAATTTGGATGATTTGTGATTTTATTATTTTTGAGGATTGTGTATTTGTATTTGTGTATTATTAATATGTAGCTGCCCTTTTTGCAGCATCCTTTTTTGATGAATAATTTGTTTGCGTTCTTCGCGCATTTTATTGAATTCATCAAGCTGTTCGGGGGTAAGTATTTGCATGAAATCCCGTTCGTTTTGAATAATTATATTGTGTAATTCCTGTCTGATATTTCTGATTTCATTGTTAAGTGTCTGGATTTCTTTGTCATTGCCGTCACTGTTTTCCAGCTGGTTTCTTTGCTGTTGTTTTTGAATCAGTTCTGTCATAAGCGGCTTCATTTTTTCCTGCGAGGCAGCGCGAAGCTCCCCGGCTTTTTGTTTTTGTTCTTCTGTGAGTTTAAGCCTTTCGTTAAGTTCATTCTTATGTTTTTTCATTTTTGGAGGTTTTGCCATTTTAGAAATTTCAGGTCTGTTTGCCGGATGTTGAATTTTCGGGTCGGCCTCCGGGGTTGCCAGTGCTGCCTGAGTTAATACTGCTGTTGATAAAATGAATGTCAGTAGATACTTGTTCATTTTGAAATCTCCCTATAATAAATCTGAAAGTTCTTCTGCCAGTTGTTTTTTTGCATTGTATAATCTGGACTTTACTGTACCAAGAGGAATTTTAAGTTTTTTGGAAATATCTTCATAGCTCAATCCTTCGATTTCTGCAAGAATTACGATTTCTTTAAATTTTGGTTTAAGATTGTTTATTGCATTGATAATCTTTTTCTGCCTGAGTTTAGACGTAAATTCATTCTCAGGATTGTTTTTTTTATCTTTTATTGAGTTAATGATGTTATTTTCATCGTCATTGACAGGTTGTTCAAGCCGGTATTTTGCAGACTTTATGTAATCTTTTGATATATTGCGTGCTATAGTGCAAATCCAGCTTTTAAAACTGCCGGTTGCCTGATATTTATCAGAGTTATTGTAAACTCTTAAGTACACTTCTTGTTCCAGATCTTCGTTCTGCTCATTAGTTACTGACTTAATTACTTTTCTGACAGCAGAACCGTGTTCTTTAATTATTTTTGAAAAATCCATTAATCTATTCATCCACCATTATTAAACCGTAACTATCCGTCGGAAATCCTAAATCTTCAGGTGTCAGTTGTTCGCCGTACACGATTTGTTCAACAATTCTGTACCTGCTGTCTGCAGTTTGGAATGTTACTCCGGCAAATAATACCATGCATAGAATGCAAGCTATTTTTATATGAATATATTTATCTTTGCGTTCTGCAAACTGAGGTTTCACTTCTGTTATAAGTTCGGAAACCCGATTCATTTTCTCATGCTCGCGCCGGCAATCCTCACACTCCAAAAGATGTTTTTGGAATTCTTCATCCGTTGCAAAAGTAAATAAGGCTTCGTATTTGTCACACTTTTTCGTCATTTTTATTACCTCTGTACTTTTATAACGACTTAAAATCTAAAAAGTTCATTTTTTATATTATTGTACCCGATAAATCATAAACATCTGCTCCGGTGATTTTTACATTCTCAATATCGCCCGGAACAACAGCATCTTCAGTTTTAATATTAACTACACCGTCGACCTCAGGTGCATCATACTGTGTTCTTGCAATTACATAACCATTATCGGAAAATCCTTCTATTATACAGGGCAAGGTTTTTCCTATAAAACTTTTATTTCTTTCAAGTGAAATTTCCTGCTGCAGCTGCATAAGTTTTTTCTGACGCTCTCTTGCTGTTTTTGCGCTGATGCGCGGCTTCATTGAATAAGATGGCGTTCCTTTTTCCCGTGAATACCGGAAAACTCCAAGGCGGTCAAATTTGACATCTTTAATGAAGTTGTAAAGATGTTCAAACTCTTCTTCGGTTTCTCCCGGATATCCGGTAATAAATGCCGTACGTACTGCAACTCCGGGAATTTTATCTCTCATATGTTGGACAAGTTCTCTGTAATCCATAATGGGTCTGTTCATCTGTTTTAACATATCCGGATGCGAGTGCTGTAGTGGAATGTCTATGTACTTAACGACTTTATCCAGTTTTGCGATTGTTTCAAGAAGTTCATCATTAATCATTGCCGGATGGGTGTACATTATACGTATCCAGCTTAATCCTTCAATTTTATTCAATTCTTCCAGGAGGTGCGCAAGAGAGGGCTTGTTATAAATATCAACACCATAATAAGACGTATCCTGCGCAATCAGTATTATTTCCGTTACGCCTTTGCTTACAAGCTCTTTAGCTTCCGCGATGATGTTTTGTATGTTTCTGGAATGGTATTTGCCCCGAAGATGCGGAATTATACAGTAGCCGCAGTTATAATTACAGCCTTCCGCAATTTTTAAATAAGAACTCGCGCCCATAGTGATTTGCTGACGTTGGATATTCTCGGGGTAAATATAATCCGGATTAGTATTTACATCTTCAATATATTCCTCTCCTTTTGAAATTTTTGCTATTATGTCGGGAAGTTTTGTGAAATCGGTTGTACCGACAACGGCTTTAATTTCAGGGATTGCTGTTTTAAGTTCGCCGGCATGTTTTTGTGACAAGCAGCCGGTTACAATAACATTTTTACCGTATTCAATTTGTTCTAATATACTTTTTACAGATTCGCGTTCAGCATCGCAAATAAACGAACAGGTGTTGATAATTACAATATCGGCATTGCTGTCATCAAGCGAAACTTCATACCCGTTTTCTGCAAGCAGCCCGAAAATAAGTTCGCTGTCGATTAAGTTTTTTGCACATCCGTGGCTGATTATTGCTATTTTTGTCATAAATTGATTTTAGCACAAACCGGATATTTTATTAATCAATTGCTTTTACCAGATCTGCTTTTATAAGGTTGTAAAAAGTTTCATCAATATTATAAGAAAGGTTAACGACATAAGGTAAATAACTTTCATCAAAAGAATTTCTTAAAGCCTCTATTACTTGTATCTTAATTTCAGACTTACTTTTTACTAAAATATCAAGGTCAGAAAGCGGGCGGAAATTTCCTTTTACCCTTGAGCCGTAATAATAAAATTCATAATCATCTTTGTAAGGTGCAAGGATAGATTTTATTATTTGTTCTTCCTCTTGCGTCACTCCTTTAATTGGCATTTGCATCCTCTTTTAACTTATTTATGAAAAATTCGGTATCTTCTATTAAGTTCGGGACTAGTTCAAGAAGTTCCCTTGACTTAACAAGATTATATTCGTGTGCTGTGTCGTTTCTCTTCTGATAATATTTGCGCCAATTTTCCCAGTTGATTGTATATCCGTACCCCTGCATAAAGCGGAAAATATTATTAACCGTAAGTTCCTGTTCTGTTTTGCCGTATTTTTGTATAAATATTTTCTTTGCTAATTTCCATGCGGTTTCCAGAGTGTATTCAAATCTCTTTACACAGGAGTCTGCAATGTATTCTGCAAGCGGTGAATTTTGATTTAATAAGAAATCGTTGTAACAAGTCTTTAAGGTCTGATAAGCATTTTCAAGGTTAGAAATGTCAAGCATTAATTTGTATCCTCTTAATTTTTATACTACTTATAATAACTTAAATTTTATATTTTTGAAATACCGGTTATGAATTTATAACCCCTATGTTTTGCTCTCTTTGTAAGGCTTGTGGTTACTATTGGAACGTGGCGGATACATCCCCCCTGTATCAGGCTTGTAGTCATTATTTCAATGTAGGAGAAATATTTACCCCTCCCATGCATTCAGCCTGTAGTTTTTATTGAGGCGTAAAGTAACATTTACCCCTCCCTCTGCATCAAGCTTGTAGTTATTATTCAAATGTAAAGTACATTTACCCCCCCCTCATTAAGCCTGTAGTTTTTATCCCGACATGACAGAATCATTTACCCCCCTTTACCCCCTTTTGTATTTGGGGTATTATAATCGGGTCAGTAAAAAAGAGGATATGAACATGAGTGATGAAATTGCAGCCGAGGAGTGGAAACCTAGGATTAATCCGTGGTTAGCCTCAATTCCCTTAATGGGTGCTGCATTTATGTTTGTGTTGGATGAAACTATTGCAAACGTTGCGCTGCCGTATATGGCGGGCTCTTTTTCAATAAGCCGTCAGGAGTCAATGTGGATATTGACCAGTTATCTTGTTGCCAGCGGTATTGTAATTCCGATGGTTGGCTGGTTCTCTAAGGTTATGGGGCGTAAAAACTTTTTTATGCTCTCAATTGCAATATTTTCATGTGCATCGTTTTTATGTGGGATATCAACTTCCAATGAAATGATGATATTTTCACGAATTTTGCAGGGGATAGGCGGCGGCGGGCTGCTGCCTATTGCGCAGGCTTGTCTTTTGGAAAACTTTGAGCCGCAGGTTCGCGGTAAAGCTATGGCAATGTTCGGGCTGGTTGTAGTTATTGCGCCTATAATAGGTCCTATAGTAGGCGGATGGCTTACTATCAACTGGTCTTGGCCGTATATTTATTTTATTAACATTCCGATAGGTATTGTTTCTCTGATATTGGCAAAACAGCTTATTGAAGATCCGCCGTACGCACGCAGACAGCCCGGGGTAAAAACTGATTTTCTGGGGTTCTTTTTCCTGTTCTTGTGGCTTGTAACTCTGCAGGTAGTGCTTGACAAAGGGAACGACCTTGATTGGTTCGGATCCAAACTTATTACAAGACTTTCAATTATATCGGTAATTGCTTTAATTGCTTTTGTAATTTCTCAAATAAAAAATAAGCATCCGCTGGTTGATTTGTCGGTATTGAAAGATAAAAACTATTTTATCGGAACATTTGTACAGGTTGTTATGCAGGGGGTTATGCTTGCTTCAATGGCAATTCTGCCGCAGTTTTTGCAGTCTATGATGGGTTATGATGCGTTTTTAAGCGGTATAACCATGATGCCCCGCGGGTTGGGTGCATTGATTGCGCTTGTCTTTTGCGGTCAACTTGCAAATAAAGTAGATAACAGGTGGCTTGTAGCCTTTGGGCTTGCCCTGATGGGAATTGCGGGGTGGATTTTAGGGTTTCTTAACCTTGAAATATCATCGCTTAACGTTGAAGTTCCGAACTTTATTTTTGGTTTAGGAATGGGGTTTGCGATGGTGCCGATTATTTCTTTGTCTGTAATGACTATTTCTAACGAACAAATGACTAACGCAAGCGGATTGCAGAACTTACTTAAGATTATAGGCGGTGCAATCGGTACGTCTATTGTTTCAACTATGATTTCAAGATTTTCACAAATCCACCAGTATATGCTTGTCGGGAAACTTCACCCGCTTAATGATATATTTAACCAAAAACTGCAGGCTTATTCGTCTATGTTTATGACAAACGTTGATCCGCATACCGCGTCATATCTGGGACAAAACCTTTTATATAACGAAATGATACAGCAATCAACATTATGGGCGTTTATTGACAGTTTCAGGATTTATGCGGTTGCTTGTATTATAATAATACCATTGGTTTTTCTTGTTAAAACTTTTAAAAAATAATGAAAGGAAAATATAAGTATGACAGAGATAAGAGAAGAATTTATAGAACAGGCAAAGATGATTGCCCGCAACAGCGAAATTCTCCCGGGCGGGATTGAAGAGTTGGCGGCGAAGTTTCAGTATTCGCATGATACGGGAAAACCGCTCAGAATAAAACTCGGTATGGATCCTACGCGTCCTGATTTACATCTCGGGCATACGGTTGTTATGAGAAAGTTAAGAGAGTTTCAAAAACTCGGGCATAAAATTGTGCTGCTGGTTGGCGGCGCAACTGCAATGGTCGGCGACCCGTCAGGAAAATCCGAAACCCGCCCCGCGCTAAGTAAAGAAGAGGTTGAAAAGAATGCCGAAACGTATTTTGAACAAATGTCAAGAGTTCTTGATGTCTCTGAGGCGGAAGTTGTTAATAACGCTGATTGGCTTCATAAGATGAGCTTTACGGATTTGCTTAAACTTTCTTCTAAAGTAACGGTTGCGCAAATGATGACAAGAGATGATTTTGCAAAGCGCTATGCGGAGGGCAAACCTATTTCTATAGTGGAATTTTTCTACCCGCTTATGCAGGCTTATGATTCTGTTGAGATTGACGCAGATATAGAACTTGGCGGTACAGACCAGAGATTTAATACGCTTTTGGGGCGTGATATTCAGACTGCTTACGGTAAAAAATATCCGCAATTGGTATGCCTGCTTCCGTTGCTGGAGGGTACGGACGGGGTTGTGAAGATGTCGAAAACTTATCCGGAACACTGTATTTCGCTTACTGACAGCGCAAAAGATATGTTCGGCAAACTTATGTCTATACCGGATAATATGATAACCCGTTATTATTCATTACTGACGGATGTTTCGGCGGACGAACTTAATAAAATGGATGAACAAATTGCATCTTCAAGTATAAATCCGCGTGATTTAAAAATGAAACTCGCACATACAATCACTGCGGAATATCACGGAAATGACGGCGCGGACGCCGCACAGGCTGATTTTATTAATGTTGTTTCAAACAAGGGTATTCCTGATGATATTCAGACGGTTGAGGTTGAAAACGGCAAGCTGCTGCTTGATTTGCTTGTGGAATTAGGCTTTACGGCATCAAAGGGCGAGGCAAAACGTCTTGTTCAGGGCGGCGGTGTAAAACTTGACGGCGAAAAGGTTTCTGATATGGGGCTTATTCTGGAAAATCTTTCAGGGGCGGTTTTACAGGCAGGTAAAAGAAAGTTTGCAAAACTTGTGACAAAATAGAAGCTGCAAGCAGGGATTTGTAAATTAGTGAAGAATAGAAGCCGTGCGGAGCTACCTAATCCCGCACGGCTTTTTTTAATAAATCAGCCTTACTCGCGTTAAGGCTTTATCTGAAGAGTTGTTTTATATTGTGTATATTAATATTGTATTTAATACATAAATCAGGTGTTTTTTGATTCCTTAATTTTAAAATTTATTGTATGCAATACTTATTATAAGAAAGATACAGCGATTTGAATTAAATTTGAGCAGAATATATTTAGGTTTGAGGCTATTTTTTCGGTATCTATCCATTGTGCAGAGTGGGTTCTAGATAAGATGTAAAGTTTTCGTAACATTTCTTGGGGTTATTTTGAAAAATTTGGTAGTATTGTTTTATTGATTTTGGGATGCTGCAGCACTTAAAAATCGGGATTACTTAATCCGGGGCTTACCCTATAGTATGTAAAAAACCATAGAAACGTACACCAGACAAATTAAGATGAATAATCCCGCCCCGAATAATTTAATGTATAACCGGAGCCTGTCTCTACCAGGTAAAGGAGGTGAGTCTGATGACGGCTTTAATATAAAATCGAATATTAATAATATCAAATATACCGGTAAAACTATTGTAAAAAAAAAGACGAGAAAAGCTGGTAAAGAGATGAAACCAAAATTTAACCAAAAGAAAGGTGAACCCATCGCGTCTCCCTGTATATCAATACTAACGTACATGTATTGATATACGGAGCAAAAAAACGCACAAATACTAAGGGTTATAAATGCCACGGGTAAACTATACAACCACTTATCACGCCTTATAATTACCGAGATTATAAATCCTAAAAAAGCATATAATATACCGAATGGAAATATAAGGACCCAGGCGGTAAGAAGGTAAGAAAATAAGCTCCAGGCTGTAGTTTCCGGTATAAACAAAAACCCTAAATAGGTCACCAGCCCCGCAGCTATGGAGGTCAATAAAACCGAACCTTGTAACATCAGGTATTTGATACTTGGTTTTTGGGATAGTTTGGTTAAGTTAATACTCATATAAAAATAGTAACATATTTTTATAAATTTTACAATTAAAGAAAGGAACAAATAAACATGTACAATTTTAAAACGGATATAAAATTTCATAATGAATTACAAGCCTGCTCAAATGCAGTATACGGAGAAAAAGGTTATGATCTTCCTGCAGGATATACCCATGCGGAAGTTCCTGTAGAAGACCCTGAAACGGGATTTTCAGCTTTTATTCTAAAAAAGGATAATAATATTGTTATTGCTTTTGGCGGGACGCATAGCATTAAGGATCTTGGTAATGATGCAGATCTTATAACAGAAAGCAAGACACCTGACCAGTTTATACAAGGAGTTGAACTATATGAACAATGCAAAGAAAGGTATAAAAATTATACAATATATCTGACAGGTGACTCATTAGGCGGCAGTATTGCACAATATACAGAAGCAAAAACCGGTGCGCCAACAGTGACATTCAACGCCAGAGGTGTAGGAAATTTTGTAATCAGAGAAGGGGAGAAACCAAAATCTGAGAATATCATAAACTATGTCAACAAATTAGATTTTTTCCCAAGCGGCAACGCTCAAAATATTGTCGGCAAATGCTATGAATTGGAAACTAAAAATCCCATATGGAGTCCAATAATCTTTGGGGATCATGTTTTCAAAAACCAGAAACCGGTTACTCATCAAAAGGAAATAAAAAAAGAGGAGCTTGAATACTGGGAAGAAATACAACCAATAAAAGCAGAAATAAGTAAAAGCATGAAAAAGATGTTACCCTTGAAAGATTTACATCCTAAAATTGATGAGGCGTTGGACTTGTATATCGAAGAATTAATGGGTATGCCGGAGAAGTTGAAACCGGAAGCGAAAAGAGTTGTTGATAAATACAATACATATATGGACAAGCATACGTATCGAGACAAGTTTTATCAATTTGTGGATTCTTTTAACCAAACGCCTCCTGAGGTTAAGCCTGTATCTTACGGCGGCAAGATTTATATCAAGGAATACCGCAGGATGGACGGAACGCGTGTCGAGGGACACTGGCGTTCATTGCCTGATGATGCGGGATTTGACCCCAATAAAAAACTTACGGATATGAATAAAGAGGAATTAGATAAAGCCTTGGATTTTTATATGGATGTGTATAAGTAGGTCATTACTCCTTTTGTTTGTTTTATGTAATAGTTGCCGGAGATTTCTCCGGCTTTTTTTGATTCTGTTTATTAGTACAATTAATAGATATTACATTTGTGTTTTTACTGGATACAATGCAATTCTAATGGCTGCAATTTAAAATACACCCGATTCTTTCCCGGAGTGCTAAACAATGACCTGTAGGGAGTGTAATCCTGCCTGTTTGATTTCTATTACCGGAGAAGAATGCAGGAAAAAGGCTGAATCAACTGTTGTGATATCAAAATATTCTTATCAGGCAAGGGCTAATAATGGTTGGTTTATTGTAGTTCTATACTCTGCCTTTAATAACTTTTACAGCCTGCAGCAGGAATTTTACAGCGCTATCTGCGGGTTTAAAGTTGTGTACGATTTCTCCGGCTCTGCCTATCTCTGAAATATTTACACGCGGGGTGAAGGAGAAGTTTTTTATCCCCAGTTTTTCCCAGAATTTGTCAATCAGGGCTTTATCCGCCATCGTCTGGTTGGGCATCAGGTCTTTATTGAGACTTAGGAAGGCAACATTATCCAGATTTCCGATGCCGATTTCAGGGCGTTTCAGAAGTTCAGCAAAGCTTCTCAGCGAGTTCCCCGTTCTCGTATAGTCTACAAAAACGGTTGGTTTAGGGCTTGCTTTGATTTTTTCCGGTGTAAGCCCCAGTTCTTTTAAGTATTCATTATACGCTTTTACGTCGTTCGGATCCAATTGTTTTAAGTAGCTGTATTTGCCGCTTATATCATACTCGCCGCCTGTAAGGTTGGAGAGTGCGCAGGTTTTTGTGTCGTACCCTTTTGCTTTGAATATTTCCATCAGCAGTGACGGTGAACGACCGAGTCCGACGAGGTTTACACCCTTCGGGTATCTGTTTTTGAGTTCTTTTTCTATGGTATTTGTCATTGTAAGAACTTCATCAATCTGTTTTCTTGTATCCGGTGAAATCTCAATAAGCGCGCGTTCTGCTTCACTCATTGCGTTGAATTTATCAATACCGTAAAGCTCTTTAACCGGCTGTTTGGTGGTTGTGCGGATAAAGCTGTCCGTCTCTTGAATCGCCCCCGAAGATGTATAACCAAATGTAGAGGGATAACAGCCCGACGGGCTTTCGCCAACTGGGTTAAACGGATTAAAGGCAGATGAAAATCCTGCAGCGCTGCCTGATTGACCGCTGTAGTAACTGCCCGGATTGAACGGGTTAAAATTTGTCTCATTAATTCCCATATATTTATAAAAACATGCAAAGACTAAAAATTGCTGTTTTTTAGTTAATTATGAAAAAGAATTTACAAAGTCCGCAACTTCTTTAAAAGAGTAACTGTTATTAATAACAAGAAATTCTTTTTTTGTTTTTGCTTTTACATAGTCAAGATTATTGCCGTCTAAAAAGTCCTCACTGTATGGTTTTAGCATAACTGATGGTATCACGACAAAATCGGCATCGGTGTCTTTAACAGTGTTAATAAGGTCGTCAGAGGTGATTAATCCCGCAACCGTAATATTTTTCCCCCAGTACTCGGATTTTACGGGCAGGGTTATACATTCTAGGTTTTTTACTTTGTTAAACCTGTCTGCAATTTGTTTAACAGCGGTATACGCTGCTGTTGACGAGGCAAAGATAAGCTTAAGCGGGGATTTTATTGATTTTGGCAGTTTGCACTTCTTAAAATCCTCCAGCAAAAGCCTTAAAGAGCCGACACCGTCTGATAATTGCGGATATTTTCCGTAATACTTTGCCGGCGGAATATCAAACCCCGCTTTTAAGAAGAATTCATCGGAGCAGCAGACTTTCTTGTATTTGTTTGCGATTTCTATTGTTTCAATTGCTTTTTCTTTTGTTACTTCTTTTAAAATATTTCCTTCCCTGAAATTCGTAATTCCTACAGGAACGATGGCAACCGATAGTAACGCACTTTTAAGGGAAGTAAGGTCTTTGAGCGTGCGGTCAAGCTCTTCCCCATCGTTAAAGCCGGGGCAGAGTACAATTTGTGCATGGAATGGGATATGGTTCTTTTTAAACCAGTTTAATTCTTCCATAATCTTTGCGGCGTTCGGGTTTCGCAGCATTTTAACCCGTAATTCGGGATTGGTTGTGTGCACGGAAATATAAAACGGGCCGAGACTCATCGATTTTATTCGTTTTTTGTCCTCGTCTGTGAGGTTTGTTAATGTAACATAAGTTCCCTGCAGATATGATAACCTGTAATCATCATCTTTTATGTAGAGTGTTTTTCTGAGCCCTTTGGGCTGTTGGTCAACGAAACAAAAAATACAGTGGTTTAAGCAGGGCTTGATTTTATCAAAAACCGCGCTTTCAAAGATAATACCCAAATCGTCCTCAAAATCCTTTTCAAGTTCTATTTCTTCAATTTCACCGTTTGTTTTTTTTATTTCAAGGGTTAATTCTTCCGACGCGGTAAGAAATTTGTAATCAATCATGTCGCGGAGTTTTGTTCCGTCAATGGAGAGAATCTCATCGCCTGATGATATTCCGAGTTCTTCCGCGATAGAACCTTCAACTACATCACTAACCAGTGCAGCCATTTCTCATACCTTCTAAAAGCGACATAAAGTTCTTGTACTCCTGCAGCTGGTTGTCTGTAACCATTTTGTAATAAAAATCGGCACTTTCTATTTTGCCTGCTGTTTTGTTATAGAGAGTTTCAGCCTTCAGTTTAAGCTGATCAATGAGTTTAACCTGTTCCTGCGGGGTGAGCAGAGATGCGCAGATTAGTTTAATTCGTGCGGTGTTCAGGAATTTAACGGGGTTATCTGATGTTCGGGCAACGATAAGCCGTTTTAATTCCTCTATCCCTGCGGGGGTGATTGTATAATATACGGAGACCCTGCCTCCGTTTGAAATAGAACGTCTTGATGTGATGAATCCCTTTTCTTCAAGCCTGACCAGTGCCGGTTTAATTGTACCGATGCCTGGTTTTGTGTAGATTGCAAAATCTTCCGCAATCTTTTTCTGAGTGCCGTACATCGTGAGCTGATATTTGTTTAATAAGTATAAAATCAGGAGTTCAATCATAAGTTAAGAGTAGCACAAAACGAGAACACGTACAATAATGCATTGAAACCGCTCGATACACTTATTCCAGCCCCGCCGTGCTAAACTTGTAGTCATTATTTCAATGCGGCGGATACACTTACCCCTTTACCCCTGCCCTAAAAACTTGTTTTTAATTCTCTGCTTTGCACTGTCGACTGCGTCATACTCATTGTAAAACACATTTTCTTCTCCGACCTGCGCGACAATGTTCAAATCTTTTAATTGCCCGCGGACTTCTTCGTTTTTAACAACCAGCATAATACGGATTCTTTGTCCCTGCAGCCTTACGATTATGTCTTCTAGTGCAAATATTGCGGAAATATCAAGGAGGGCGCCTGATTCATAGTTAAGGATAAGGAATTTAGTGCCAAGCTGCTCTTCAAACTGTGCGACAAGTTGTGTTGCGGAGCCAAAGAAGAATTGTCCGTCAATGTGCACAACACGGATTTGATAGTTGTAAACTTTAAATAGTTGTTTTTCCAGTTCATCAATTTCGTCATCCTGAACGGTTTTAACCCCGAGCGAGGTTTTATCAGCAACCCTTTTTGCATAGAGAAGAGATGCAAGTGTAATACCCGCACCGACTGCAAAAATCAGGTTATAGAATACTGTCAGCAGGAATACAACCGCTAAAACGTACAAATCGTCTCTCGGGGCATATTTTATAACTTTTAATAATTTTGTATCAATAATGTCGTACCCGATTTTTATAAGAATTCCGGCAAGAACGCAGAGAGGAATTTGTTTTGCAAAATCTGCAAAGCAAATAAGTACGGTAAGCAGGATAAGCGGGTTAATAACTGTTACTAACCTTGTTGCTGCACCGACATTAATTGCAGCAGCGCTGCGCATGGTAGCGGCAGAGCCGAATAAGGAACCTGTAATTGCGCAGAAGAAGTTTCCGATACCCTGCGCGGTTAAAATTCTTTTGGGCGGAGTTTTTGTTTTAGTGAGTGAATCTACAACAAGCCCTGTCAGCAGACTTTCTGAAGATGCAATAATAGCAAGTACAAGTGCGTATGGAACGCAGTCAAGAATAACTTTAGGGTTAAGTACCGGTGTAATAAACCCCGGAAAATTAAACGAGATTTCCGAAATTCTTGTAACGTCAGCACCCATTTTTACTGATATTATAGTGCCCAGAATAAGTGCAATAATTTGTGACGGGAAAATTCTGTTTATTTTTTTAGGTGTTAAAAATACTATTAATAAAGTCAGTCCGCCTAGTATAAGTGCATCGTGATTTATCGGTGATGTAAATAATTTTTTCAAGCCTTCAACCGGTGAAGCTTCAATCGGCTGTCCGATGAGCGGATTTAGCTGTAAAAGTATAAGTAATGTTCCGACCCCGTTCATAAATCCGGATATCACCGGATACGGAACGTACTTAACAATCCCGGGCAGCGGGGTTAAGCCTATAATGAACTGAAAAATAGCGGCGAGAGCCATTACTGTTACAATTGTCTGTAGTTCTAATGAATGGGTTAAAATCATTGAAGTTAAAACAATAGTTACAGGGCCTGTCGGTCCGGAGACAAGAACTCCGCCAAGGATACCTGCTATAAAACATAAGATAATGGCGCTCCAAACTCCTGCGCCGGCACCTAATCCGGTTGCTACCCCAAAAGCAAGTGCCTGAGGTAGTGCAACAATTGAAGAAACGATTCCACCTAAAAAGTCACCTCGTATTTTATCTAATACTTTCATTAATATTTATTTTACAATAAATAAAGAAAAATCTAATTCAAATACTGTAAAGTTAGCTTTACAAAATTGAAAAGATTTTTATTCCACGCTATTATTATATTATTGTGGGAGTATTCTATAAATTTTGGAATAAAAGGTAAAAACATATAAATGGAAGGCAATTATTTTAACTTATTAGCTTCGGATGTAAAACGCTTATGGAACGGCTTGGACAGTACCCAGAAATTTGCAATGCTGGTTATTGTTGTACTTACTCTGGTTGCGGCATCGTTTTTCTTGTCCAAAGCTCTTGAGCCGGATTGGGCGGTTTTGTATTCAGACTTAAGCGAAACAAATGCTATAAGTGTAATAGAAGGTTTAAAAAAGAACGGGCATCCATATAAGCTGTCAGAAGATAAAAGGACGATTTTTGTTCCCTCCAATGTTCGTGATGAATTGAGAGTTTTTGTTGTTGAAAATGATATGATACAACGTGAGGACTCGGGCTTTGAACTTCTTGATGATATGCAGTTGGGCTCAACTGATTTTAAAAATAAATTAACTAAGCAACGGATTTATCAGGGGGAATTAACGCGTGCAATAGAAAAGATGAAGGGGATTAGATACGCTAAAGTTCATCTTGCTGAGCCCGAACGTTCTATTTTTCAGGATAAAGATGAGGCGCCTTCCGCATCTGTTATGCTTGTTTTAGAACCCGGGTACAGATTGAAAACCACACAGGTTAAAGCTATTAAAAATCTGGTAGCCTTCTCCGTTCCGCGTCTTACTCCTGAGAGGGTATTTATTACCGATCAAAACGGTGCGAGCCTTTCCGATGAAGTTGCAAAAAATTCTACGGATATGGAAAGTTTTAAATCCAACCTTGAAAATCAAACTGCTGCCAAGATTGCAAAAGTTCTGGAAAAGATAGTCGGTGCAGGAAACGTTTCTGTACAGGTTAATGCGGATATTGATTTTAATTCTGCAAAATCTACCATTGAGAGTTATATTCCTGTAGCAAATACAAATCAGGGTGTAATGACAAGTTCCCAGACGGAAATTGAAACTTACGAAAACCCAAACCAAATTCCTGTCCAAAACGGTGTAACTGCTAATCCTAAAAATTTAAATTATTCAAAAGAAAAAAGTTCAATTAACTACAGTGTTTCAAAAGAGATTAAGCAGGTTGTATACGCTCCAGGGACAATTAAACGGTTAACTATTGCAGTTGCTGTTAATAAAATTCTGACTGATGCGGAGAAAAAGGAATTGGAAAATCTTGTTCTATCTGCTTCCGGCTGTGATTATGAACGCGGAGATGTGATTACTGTTTCCGGCTTGCAGTTTGAGGGCCTTGCTGCAGAAGAAGAACGCCAATCAGTCATCCGTGCTAAGTACCAGCGTGAAGAAGTTGTAGGAACAATTATAGATAATGTTCTTCCGTTAGTTATATTATTTGTGCTGGGGCTTGTTGCTCTTATTATGTTAAAGAGTATATTGGATAAATTTACAAAAATAAAAATGCCGGCAGGTCATTCAAGCATAAATACATCTGTTTCAGTTGCGCCGGGTGAGGATGTCATAGATCAAATGTCTGATAGAGACCCGATAATAGAATTCAGGCAGAATTATACCCAATCTCAGAAAGAAGCGCGTATTAGCGAGCTTAACGATATAGTAATGCAGTCTCCCGAAGAGGCCGCTAAATTAATAACATCGTACTTAAAGGATTAATAGCGGATGTCATTAGAGGATTTAAAAAAACAGAAGGAACAGAAAATAACACGCCCGAGCCAGAAGGTGGCGGCGCTTCTGATTGCTCTTGGCCCTAATACTGCCTCTGAAATCCTTAAAAATATTGGTGATAGAGATTTATTGGAACAAATCACGCTTGATATTGCTAACCTGGGTAAGCTTCCGGACGATGTTTTGAATGGAATATTAGAAGAATTCAAAATAGTTTTTCAGGCAAAAAACTATATTGCCCAGGGCGGTGTAGGGTATGCTAAACAGTTATTAGAAAATGTTTATGGTGCGGAAGAAGCAAGCAAAATGCTTGACAGGGTTAATTCACTTATTAATACAAATCCGTTCCACTTTCTTAATGATGCTGACCCAAGCCAGTTGGCAAATACATTTTCTTCTGAAAATCCCCAGCTTTTAGCGCTTATTCTGGCCTATATTCGTCCGGATTTATCGGCGCAGGTGCTCTCATTTTTGCCGCCGGATATTCAGGCGGCGGTATCTATGCGTATTGCCGAAATGACTCCTACTAATCCGGAAATCTTATCTGTAATTGAAGACATTGTGCAGCGTAAATTCTCGGCACTTCTTGTTCAGGATTTTTCTACTGCAGGCGGTGTAGAATCTCTTGCAAATATTCTGAACTGCTGCGACAGAGCGACAGAAAAGAATATCATGGAGTGGCTCGATATTGAAAATCAAGAACTTGCACAGGAAGTTAAAGATCTTATGTTTGTATTTGAAGATATTGTTATCCTCGATGACCGCTCTATTCAAAAAGTACTCAGAGAAGTTGATTCCAAAGAGCTCTCGCTTGCACTTAAAGGAACTAAGGATGAAATTAAAGATAAAATCTTTAAAAACATGTCAGAGCGTGCACAACAAATGCTTAAAGATGATATGGAGTACCTTGGCCCTGTCCGCGCCAAAGATGTACAGGAGGCGCAAACCAAAATCGTTGCAACTATACGTTCGCTTGAAGTTTCCGGAGAAATCACAATTACCCGTGCAAGTGTAGAGGATGAGTTAATTGAATAATGATAATAAATTAAACAGCAGAATAAAGAGTTCAAATGTACATATGGGCGGTGAATACGTGCTGCCTATTGAAGATACTCCTGTGACACAGCAGCAGGCTAAAGTTAAGGCAATTATTGCGCAGACCGAATTGAAGAAAAAAGAGATGATGGCTGCTGCGGAAAGTAAAGCTAATACATTGGTTGAGCAGGCTGAAACCAGAGCAACACATATAATTGAGGATGCAAGAAAGCGTGCTGAAGAAGAGTATGAACAAATAAAACAGGAAGGGTATGACGCCGGTTTTGAACAGGGGATGAAAGACGGGCTTGAAAAATTTGACAATGACGCGGCAGAAGCACTGAAAGCGCTTGATACACTTGCGCAAAGTTCTTTTGAGTTAAAACACGATATTATCAAATCGGCGGAAAAAGATATTGTTGAACTTATTAATGCAATTGCGCTTAAAGTTTGCGGCAAACCTATTGATGATAATCTTTTATATAAAATAACGGCAGAAACAGTTATGCAGCTGCCTGATAAGGAAAATATTACAATAATTGTTAACCCGAAGCTTGTCGGCCGGATTTCATCATTTAGCGAGCGGTTTAAGTATGAAATTCCTAACGTAAAAAATATAAAAATTGTTGAAGATCCTGCGCTTTCTGATGACGGTACTATTGTTGAGTCAATTTCTTCACGGGTTGATGCGCGGATTTCATCAAAAATAGAAGAGATTGTAAAGAAACTTCGTGCGGAAGCGTTGAAAAATGACATTTAATAAAGAGCGTTACCTTGAAATAATAAATTCTACAAATACAAAAAAACTTATCGGGCGGGTTGTTGAGATAATCGGGCTTATTATAGAAGCAGACGGTCCGGCAGCATCGATTGGTGATTTGTGTTATATTTATTCTTCGTTTGGTGCAGAACCTATCTGGGCGGAGGTTGTAGGTTTTAGAGAAAACAGAATTTTGCTGATGCCGCTCGGGTCGGTTGAGGGCGTACGCCCCGGGTCAATTGTTGAAAGTACAGGCAGCGCAATGCAGGTTGGGGTAGGGAAACAGTTAATAGGCAGAGTCCTTGACGGTTTGGGGCGGCCGATTGATACACTTGGAAAAATTAAGATAAATGATTTTCGCTCTACTACAGCAGAATTGATTAATCCGCTTAGGAGAACGCGGATTACACAGCCGCTTGCCTTAGGCGTGCGTTCTGTTGACGGGTTTATAACAGTTGGTAAAGGCCAGCGGATGGGAATTTTTGCAGGATCTGGCGTTGGTAAGAGTACGACAATAGGTATGTTTGCTAAAAATACAAGTGCTGATTTAAACGTTATCGCTTTGATTGGCGAGCGCGGAAGAGAGGTTAAGGAATTTATAGAAAATATTCTCGGCGAAGAGGGGATGAAACGTTCAATTGTTGTTGCTGCGACTTCCGAACAGCCCTCCCTTGTAAAAATAAAAGCGGCATTTGTCGCAACGACTATTGCCGAGTATTTCAGGGATCAGGGGATGGATGTTCTGTTTATGCTTGATAGTGTAACCCGTATTGCAATGGCTCAGCGTGAAGTCGGACTTGCAGTCGGCGAGCCGCCTGCAACAAGAGGTTATACCCCTTCAGTGTTTGCACTTATGCCTAAACTCCTTGAAAGAACGGGAACAAACGATAAAGGCACGATTACCGGACTTTATACAGTTCTTGTAGAAGGTGATGACTTTAACGAGCCGATATCTGATACTGCAAGAAGTATTCTTGACGGACACATAGTGCTTTCGCGCGCAATGGCGCATAAAAATCATTATCCGGCGGTAGATGTTTTAGAATCCATAAGCCGTGTAATGCCGGAGGTTACAAGCCCCGAACACAGACGTGCTGCGGGTGAACTGCGAAACCTTATGGCTGTTTACAGGCAAAATGAGGACTTAATAACCATCGGGGCATATGTAAGGGGTGCAAATGCCGAATGCGATCGTGCAATTAAATTGATGCCTGAGATAAATAAGTTTTTAAAACAGTCAACAGGCGAAAAGATTGACTATGATACTACCATAGCCAATCTTATCAAACTTAGTGAAATGAAATAAGATAATATTATCGGGGGCTATGCACCCCCATACCCCGCACCAGATTTCTTTCTTTTGTATTGCGATGAAAAAAGAAAGAAATCTGGACAAAGAAAGAAAAACTACGCAATCAAATACAGTCTCTAAACTCAACCCGAGGCAAAATAACTCGCTGCGCTCAAACAAATTTTGCCCTGTCATTGTTTCGTTAAGAGACTGTAGTAATTAAATTAATTTTCTAAAAAAATAAAATTAACAAAAATAATTTATTATGCCCAGGCAAGGTGTCTCAAACCGCTGCCTGATACATCCGGCGTGAGCTCTCCGTTAATTGCGCTTATTCTGTTCATTGTTGCGGCATTAACATTAATATTGCCATACTGATCGCCGCCCCAGACTGCGTCTATACCGCCTGTTGCTGCTGTTCCTCCTGCTCTGCCCTGACCGCCGTGTTCACCGCCGGGTACACCCTGTACTGAACCGGTTTGAACATTATTTTTACCGCCAAGGTATGGAAGAAGTTGTCCAAATTCTAAACTCATAATCGTTCCTCTTCTTTTTCTTATTTATATAAAGTATTTTTACATGTTGAAATTGCTAAAAAATTACAAAAAGTTTACAAACTTAACAAAGGGGTAAATAGGTGAGAAATAATTTATTAAATAAACTGGAAAATAAAAGAGAAATAAATGAAGATAAGCCAGCTCCAATAATGGGGTTAATTTTTTGAATGTTAAAAAAAAAGCGGGTTTTGCCACCCGCAATTGTAAAGCACATAACCGTTCACAGCACGGTTATTTATTTAGGTAATTTGCTGATAATTTTTCTTAAATCAGCTATTTCTTTCTTAAGCGCCTTGATTTCTTTGTCCTGTTCGTTAACGCGTATAGTCAGGTC
>CALVDX010000001.1 GCA_944326425.1 Candidatus Gastranaerophilales bacterium | reverse complement strand
GCTGTTATTATCGGTAATAATGCAAGAACGTCTGCACCTAATGCGGTTGTTATCGGGAACAATGCCAATACTGTTGCATGGTCAGGAGTTGTTATTGGGAACAATTCCAACGGACAAGGGTCCTGCTGTGTTGCTATTGGAAATAATGCTCAAGCGGTTGTGACTTCTAGCTCCCCAGCTATTGCCATTGGAAACAAAGCCACGGCAAGTGCAAATGATGCACTATCAATTGGAAATAATTCAATAGCTGCAGGAGCACGAAGCATTGTATTAGGAAATAAGGCTGAGACTGGAATTATGGGAAGCAGTTCTATAGTATTAGGAAGCGAGGCCTATACAGGTGTATCTAATGTTGTTGTTATTGGAAAAGGCGCGCAAGGTAAAGACGTAGGTGGAATTGCTATTGGAAATGAGACTTCAACAGGCTTGCTGAGTAGTGTTGCTATAGGTGATAGAGCAACAACTGGAGGTATTAATACTACAGCATTAGGAGCACTATCCCGCGCATCTGTTATGCACAGTGTTGCACTTGGATTTAATGCTAGTGCTGCAGGCATAAGCTCAATAGCAACAGGCGGACGTAGTTCCGCGACAAGTTTAAATGCTATTGCTATTGGTCCAAGTACAACAGCTTCTCATGCTAACTCAACAGCCATTGGCGGCGGAGCTTCTACAACTCATGCTAATCAAATTGTTCTCGGAAGGTCCTCTGATACTGTCTATATCCCCGGTAAGCTTATTGTTGGAAGATATTCTTTCCTTGGTATTAATGTTCCAAACGGAACCAGTTCTGTTTGGATGCAAGCAACCAAAGGTCCCGGGTCTTGGGGACACGGTTGGGTATACGATTATGAAGAAAAAGGGCTTTCGTTTTATTCCTCATCAGACTACACCCTTAATTCCGCTATGTCCTATTCAGACAAACGCTTAAAAGACATCATCGGTGAAAACCTTGATGCCATGGATAAAATCAACCGTATCAAAGTATATAACTACACTTTCAAAAAGGATGATTTAAAAACTCCTCACGTCGGGGTTATTGCTCAGGAGCTTCAAAAAATATTCCCGAACGCTGTAATCAAAGATGAAAACGGTTACTTACAAATCCGCCACGAAGATATGTTCTACACCATGATTAACGCTCTCAAAGAACTTGATGCCAAAATCAAACAAATCGCAGAACAGCTCGCGGATAATATCAAAATCGTTTCATCCGACAGCGCTAAGATTAAAGACCTGACTATCCGTGTTAACGAACAGGACAAAGAAATTAAGGCTCAAAAGACATTAATGGAAAAGCAGGACAAAGAAATCAAGGCGCTTAAGAAAGAAATAGTTGATTTAAGAAAAATTATCAGCAAATTACCTAAATAGATATTCTAAACAAGAGTATCTTAAAGCGATTCTTACAAGAGTCGCTTCTTTTTTGCCCGTTTATACCGGGACAGAAAATAGTAAAGCATTACAACGAAAAAGTACCTGCGTATATCAGGTACTTTCTATAAAACACATCTATTATTTTTTATTTAAGGATTTCTTTTATCTTCCCAATTAAAAGTTCAACCGCCTGTGAAGGCTCTATTTTTATTGTTTCTTCCAAATTCCTGATTTTAAATTCAACCAGGCCTTCTGAGATAGACTTACCAACAGTTACTCGATAAGGGAAGCCTATCAAGTCTGCATCCTTAAATTTTACACCCGCACGTTCATCACGGTCATCAAGGACGACTTCTATACCCTCTTTAAGCAGAGTCTCATACATGCTTTGTGCAACCTGCATTTGGACATCATCATTTATATTCACAGGAACAATCACAACATGATAAGGCGCAATCGCAACCGGCCACATAATCCCGTGTTCATCATGGTGCGCTTCAACAGCCGCAGCCGCTGTTCTTGATATACCAATACCATAACAGCCCATTATAAACGGTTTGTTTTTACCGTCAATATCTGTATATACAGCGTTCATCGGTTCAGAGTACTTTGTACCTAACTGAAATATATTCCCGACCTCAATACCCCTTGTCACTTTTAAAGGTTTTCCGCACTGAGGGCAAAAGTCACCGGCTTCACAGAGCCTGATATCACAAAATTCTTTTATCTCAGGTAAATCCAACAGATTTGCACCGACAAGGTGTTTATCCGTCTGATTAATGCCGACAACAAAGTTTTTCATATCTTTTACAGTCTCATCTGCAACTATTGTAATATCTCCAAGTCCGTCAGGCCCGATAAATCCGGCAACAGCGTTAAAGCCGTGCTGGTTCATTATTTCTTCAATCTCTCCGGCAGTTGCTATTCTTATTTCATTTGCACAAACCGCATTCATAAGCTTGGTTTCTTCCACCTGCCTGTCTGCCCGAATGAGCGCCAATACAGGTTTAGAATCCGCTATATACAAAATAGATTTTAATATTACCGATGCCGGTATCTTTAAAAATTCTGATAGTTCATCAATAGAATGGGTATTCGGGGTATCAACAATCTCTTTTTTACTAAAACCGCCGTCTACTACAGCGTCAGGGAGATTTGATACCGCGTGGTTTGAATTTGCGGCATAATCGCAGGATTCACAATAGAATACATCGTTTTCCCCTGCATCCGTATCCGTTATAACCATAAATTCGTGACTAATTTTCCCGCCAATTGCACCGGAGTCAGACTGAACCATTTTGGTTTCAAGCCCGCAGCGTTCAAAAATACGTTTATACGCCTGAGCCATATTTTGATACTCTTTCATCAAATCTTCTTCATTTGTCGCAAAGCTGTAAGCATCTTTCATTATAAATTCTCTGCCGCGCAAAAGTCCGAAACGCGGTCTGATTTCATCTCTAAACTTAGACTGAATCTGATAGAGGTTTACGGGGAGCTGCTTATACGATTTCAGTCCGTCACGCGCAATTGAGGTTATAACTTCCTCGTGTGTCGGACCGAGACACATTCCGCGGTCATGTCTGTCTTTTAAGCGCATTAATTCTGCGCCGTACACACCCCATCTGCCGGATTCTTCCCAGAGTTCCTGCGGCTGGACAAACGGCATCAAGAGTTCCTGCGCGCCGGCTCTGTCCATTTCTTCACGGGTTATATTTTCAATCTTTTTTAAAACTCTCCACATAAGCGGTAAATAATTATATACTCCGCTTGTGAGTTTTCTTATATACCCTGCCCTTACAAGCAGTTTATGAGAAACAACTTCAGCATCGGAAGGATTTTCTCTTAGTGTTTGAACAAATAATTTTGACATTTTCATAAGTCGTAAACCTCTTTAAATAAATCTTTCAGCTTAATAATTCTACCACAAACAGGTGCGGGGGTAAATAAACAGGGATAAATGGAGGAGACCATAACAACCATAACCCATGTATAATGTTAAACCACTTCCCCTTCTAAATGCCACGTATGCGCGTTTGTTATTTTTACATTTACAAACTCACCCGTTATATCCCGGTCATAAGGCGCATGCACCATCTTATTATTCCTTGAACGTCCGGAAATAACCTTTTTGCCGTTATTATCATCAAACCGCTCTACCAGAATTTCAAGAGTCTTGCCAAGATATTTTTTATTTGAATTTAAACAGCACTGCTGATTATGAGCATTTAATCGAGCAAGACGCTCCGATTTAACCTCCTCCGGTATATATTTATCCACCCACTTTGCCGCAACAGTTTTTTCTCTTGGGGAGTATGCCGCCGTATTAGAATAATCTAGTTCAAATTCGCTTATTGCATCCAATGTGTGCTGAAACTGCTCTTCAGTTTCACCCGGAAACCCTGCAATAAAATCACTTGTTATGGTAACATCTGGTATTCTTTGTCTTATATTTGCACAAATTTTTCCGTAAGTTTCCTTATCATAACGTCTGTTCATTTTCTTTAAAACTTCACTGTCACCGGATTGCATGGGAATATGAAAATATTCGCAAACTTTATCAAGCTCTATAACCGTATTAATAAGTTCTTCCGTTATATCCGTAGGGTAAGAAGTAACAAAACGGATTCTGAACTGTCCCGGCAATGCATTAAGTCGCCGTAAAAGTTCAGCAAGATTAACCGCTGCTCCGTCCGCATCCTGAGATTTGTAACTGTCAACATTCTGACCCAACAGTGTAATTTCTTTAAAGCCTTCACTTAAAGCTTTTTTAGCCTCATTGATAATTGCTTGAGGCGTCCTTGAACGTTCACGCCCTCTGGTATAAGGCACAATACAGTATGTACAAAAATTGTTACACCCTTCCATTATCGGAATCCACGCATTTACGCCTTTTACACGCTTGATTTCTTCACGCTCTGCGCAAGGCGTTTCATCGCACGAAACAACTCTTTCCCCGTTTTCTATCCTCTTTATAAGCTCAGGAAGCTCATATAAGCGCTGGGTTCCAAGTACCAAATCCACGTAAGGCGCACGCCGGAATAAATCTTTTTGTACCTGCTGTGCAACACACCCGCAAAAGGCTATTTTTAAATCAGGTTTATTCTTTTTCCACTTACCCCATACACCGATAGCGCTATATGCCTTATCCTCAGATAATTTACGGATAGAACAGGTGTTAATAATTAACAAATCCGCTTCCTTAGGATTCTGTGTTTCCGTATAATTAAGATGCTCCAGCATACCGAGCATTCTCTCAGCATCCGATTTATTCATCTGGCATCCAAGCGTTTCTATATATACCTTTTTCATTTATTTCCCTTTATGTCCGGCTGTTCTTATTTACAATTTTCTGTGCCTTATATTGACCGCCCGCTATCCGACCGCCTATAAATAATAAAACGTGCTTGATGGGAGTCGAACCCATGACCTCAGGCTTCGGAGACCTGCGCTCTATCCAACTGAGCTACAAGCACGCGTTGGTTTACAGGGAGTCCGCTAAAAAACGTTTCCGTCATTCCCCCCCTCACTAATTATACCTGCCAAATACTATATAGCAAGTATACTATTTTCCTTAATTTATGTATAATAATGGCTATGAAGAAAAAGATTGTTTGCCTGTGTTTATTTTTTTTGATAGGGCTCGGAGTTTATGCACGACTGGCCATAAGAAGTGACATACTCATCTGCAACCCTTATACTATGGAGAACGATTTTGCAAACTCTGTTAACCACGAAGGGGTTGAAGGCGGGCTTGATTTTCTTAATGCCTGTATTGCTAAATATCCAGACATACCTCAATTTTACAATAACAGAGGAAACCTGTACAAAGCTCTCAAAAAATATGATGATGCTATAAAAGATTATGATACGGCAATATCTCTTGATGAAAATTATATATGGCCGCAGCACGGTAAAATTACCCTTGCCCTTATTCAGGGAAAATATGACGGGCAGCTTGAAAAAATTAACGCTTTAATAGAACAAAGTCCGGACAGCTACATTTTGTACAATACACGTGCAGTAATTAAATTTCACAACAATGACTACCGCGGAACAGTTGATGATTTGACAAAATGTATGACACTTAATAAAAATTACAAAGAAGGATATAAAACCCGCGGATTTGCTTACGCAGGGCTTAAAGAGTACAACAATTGCGTAAAAGATTTAACAAGCTATATTTCATATCAGGCAAATGATGCAGACGTATGGTATCATAGAGCCTTATGCTACAGCCAGCTTCCAAATAAGTCCTATCAAATGCTAAATGATCTGGTTATTGCCGCAAAATTGTACCAGTTCTACGGCGACACTTACCAGTACGAAAAAATAAAAGAACTTCTTAACAGTGCAGGAATACCATATTAATAATTATAAATATCTGGAAACTTTTTGTTAAATTTTGTAACAAATACAACCGTATAAATATAAAATAAGTCAATTTTTTCTAATAAATAATCTTTTTATATTTGTAGGTAAAAGTAGGTTTATTTTATGGTACAAGGTTTTGGTTCATACTTAAACAAAAATGAGTATCCAAATGCAGGTTATATAGATAGTAATATGGCATTTGGCGCAGCAGCAGTTGCGCCTGTTCCTCTTCTTAAAAATGTAAATAAAAATAACAATCTGCAGGGACCGCAAACTGACACCGTAGATTTATCAACACAGCAGCCGATGCCTAATCCGTTATTCGGTGAAGAAGGAATGTTCGGCAGTCTTCAATATACCCTTCCTCTGTGGTTTGTCTTAGGTAAAGGTGTAGATTTATATAACAGACACTGCACCGGCGAATATAACAAGTCACTGCCTGCCAAGCTTGCAAGGTTCGGTGACAGGGTTTCAAACTCCAGACTTCTTAACAATTCTTACGTTGAGAGGGCAGAAAATGCCGTAAGCAGAACAAAAAATAATCTATTAAGCAGGTTAAAAAATAATTCCACGGTTATCAGAAACCTGATGGAAAACTCTACAAGACCTGAATGGGAAATGGCTCGTTTTGCTATGAATACACAGGAGCAGGAACTTGCAAACGAGTTTAATACACTTTTTGAACGATACTTAAAGGGCGGCGGCAAATCTCCGGCATTAAGACATTTAATTCCGAGTAAAGAAGAAAAAGCATTTATTAAAAGTATTCTTGGGCCCGGAGCCTCCGAAATGGATAAGATTAACTGTCTCCAATTAAGAAGAATAAATCCGCTTAAATATAACAATGCTCAATCAATAAAAGCAGTATTATCCCAAAGAGCTGCAAATCCTGAAATTGTTAAAGATATTCTTCTAAAAGAACTAGGATGCGATGCCGCAACTTATGCAAAATATAAAGCTAATCCAAACAAATACGTAAAAGAACTCAGAGAACTTGCACTAAGAGCAGGCAAAGACATGAAAGTTTATCACGGAAATTATTCAGTGATTGGTCCGGTATTCAGACGCCAGTCAAACATGTCTCAAATAGGCAACAAAATGTTGAGTATTGCAAAAGGAGCAACAGATGCCGCAGGAAATGCCATACCTCCTAAAACAGCACTTGGCAGAGGAGTTTCCAGAACCGTTCAGGGACTTATGCGCGGTGTGACATTCGGCGGCGGGAAACTCGGTCTGCTTATATTTGTTGCGCCGGCACTGGTTGATATGTATCAAAACGCAAAAGAAGCGCCGGATAATCAAAAGACCGGTACTGTTGCTTACGGGCTTGCAGAAGCACTCTCCTGGGTTGCAACATTCCCTGCAAGCATGAGATTAATGCATAAAGTCGGAGGTCTCCGTTATCTTGGAATGACTGCCAATCAGACAGAACAGTATCGCGATGCTTTGAGCAAGTTTAAAGAAGCAAACAAAGCCGGACAATTTGCAACAAAAGCAGAATTTAATAAAGCATGGGAAAAAGTAAACGCAATAAGAAAGCCGACCACCAAACTCAACTGGTTTGAAAAAGGGTTAAAAGGACTTGGAACACTCATTACCCAGGATTTGGAAATGAAACCGGCATGGAAAAATCCAAATCTCAAAGGTATTAAATCTCTCGGCAACACCTTAAGAGGAAAGAAAATAGGCAACTTCTTCCGTCACGGTGCCGGAGCCGCAGGGAAACTCGGTTTATTCTTCGGTATTATGGGATACGTACTAACTCCGCTTATCACAAAACCGTTAGAATGGATTTTCGGTAAACCGTATGACAGACATGAAGAAGCTGAAAAGAAAGCCGAAGAAGCTGCAAAACAGCAAGAACAACAAGCTTTGCAGGATGCAGCAATGACTCAGGGATCTTCTCCTGAAGTTATCAGCGCAATAGACAATTTTAATACACAAATGGAAGCCGCTAAAAATACAACAACCCCGAGTGTTATCCCCCCGCGTGAACCTAAAGTATTTGTAAAATCACAAGAAAATATAGTAAAAGATAATACAAGATACATTCCGTCACAAGAGTGCGGGATTCCTAAAGACAGCGATGAATTCAGAACGTACATGCCGGCTCAAACCAATCAAATTGCACAAGTACAAGACGAAGTTAAAGGTCTCACTGCAATTGAACAGAGAGCGGATGCAGCCGTAAAACAAGCCTATAATCTGTTAAGCAGAAGAATTTAATAAACTATTTGCAGGCAAATATTCCTTAAGCGCGGTTTATTATCAAAATCTATAAGTACAATCTGCTGCCACGTGCCAAGATTGAGGGCTCCGTTAATCAATGGAACAAAGACCGAATTACCTATTAATGCGGCTCTTATATGCGCATACCCGTTACCATCATGCCACAGGTCATCATGATGATACTTTTCGCCCGCAGGTGCTATTTTTTCAAAAACTTCATACAAGTCTTTTACAAGCCCGTCCTCGTACTCAATAGTAGTCAAAGCCGCAGTTGAGCCGGCAATATGCACAGTAACAAGCGCATCCTTCAAAGAATGTCTGTACACAGCATTCTGCACATTTTTGGTAATATCGATGATATCAGTATGCCCCTCAGTATGAATTGTGAAGTTTTCGTTAATAATAGTCATTTCCCTTCTCTACCCCGAAAGCTTATTTTATAATTCAATATGTTATAAAAAACAAAAAATAAACTCAACATCTAAAAGCAAAAAATACGTATCAACACTGGCCGGCAAAATTGCAGGAGCATTCCACCGTTTCCCGTGGTATAATTATTATATGGAAGAAAAGAGTATTATATTTGATTTAGACGGGACTCTCCTCTATACATTAGAGGATTTACAAACGGCAGTAAACCGCGCACTTAAGAGTTTTAATTTTAAAGAGCGCACGCTTGAAGAAGTCAGAAATTTTGTCGGAAATGGTGTTGTCCTCCTGATGGAGCGGGCAATCCCTGATGGGCGCAATAATCCTGATTTTGAAGCATGCCTTAATGAGTTTTACAAAAATTACAGCAGCAATGTTAACGAAAAAACCCGCCCCTATAACGGTATACCGGAGACTCTTGACTACCTTAAGTCAAAAGGGGTAAGGCTCGCAGTAAACTCTAACAAATATGATGCAGCTGTAAAAGATTTGTGTAAAATCTACTTTCCCCAAATTGAAATCGCAATAGGAGCAAGAGAAGGAATTGATATAAAACCCGCGCCTAACGGAGTTAACGATATTCTTGCTTTCTTACATACAAATAGAGCAAATGCTTTCTTTATCGGCGATTCCTCCGTAGATATCCAAACAGCAAAGAATTCAGGACTAAAGTCTATCGGCGTAACCTGGGGATACCGCACAAAAGCAAGTTTGGTTGAAGCCGGAGCTGACTACATCGTTGATGCTCCAAAAGAAATTATTGATATTGTATTACCGGCAAACCTCATCTAACTCACTAATCTCTACTTTATCAAACAGTCTTTTTAATATTGAAACATGGTCGAAAGAGTTTTGTTTTACGACAGTCATTTTGCCAGAAATAATCCATTCATCTTTTATTGAAGAGTATGCAACATCATAAGTCCCCTCTCCGCCCTTAAACTGTGAAAACGGAATATGATGTTCTTTAAAAAATCGGGCAAAATTTTCAAAAAGCGAAGTACTGTCAGGGCTTGCCGGATTATTTTTAGAGTCCAGTAGAAAGGCCTGTAAATTCTCATTGGTTAAATCTATCTTCTGTTTAATAAAATCGACAATCGTCCGAAAATTTTTGTTTTCTTCCATAGTAGGACAAATATGATTCAAAAGGACTTTCTGTCCGTCTGTTATTCCGCAGACCGTACAATCGTAAATATCCGTCGAAAAGCACTCTCTGCAATTACACTCTCCTTTATAGTCCAGGGGTAAGCGACAAAATTTTTATTGCTAATTTTACCGGTTACATTTCTAAACTCTTCAGGCGAAACAAGTCTTATTCTTGATGTAAATGCAATGTTATTATCCATAACGGTATAAAACATGTGAAGGCAAAAAATTGCCTTTTTTTAATGACTAAAACGAAATTAGAATACGAGAGCATCTACAACTTCTCTGAAAGCCCCCTCCCCGCTTTTTGCCGCCGTAATCTGAACGCCTTCGACAGTCTTAACTTTATCGACAGCACCCGGGACTGTTATTTTATATTTTGCATACTCAAGACATTCCAAATCGTTTACATCATCGCCGATATAAATGTACTCTTCCTGAGATAATGAATATTTTTCAATTATAGCAATTAATACGTCTATTTTCTTTCTAATCCCCTGATGAATTTCACATATATCAAATTTTTTCGACAAAAGTTCAATTGCAGAATTACTTTCACCTGATATTACAGCTATTTGATAACCGTTTTTCTTAAGGATAGACATCCCCATAACATCTTTAAAATTAACCCGCCTTGATATACCGCCGTCTGCGTCAATGTAAGCACAATTATCAGTCATTATACCGTCAAAATCAGTTATTACCCATTTTATAGTTTTTGGCAGTCTAATCATTTTACCCTTCTCAGCTTTTCTATTATAGGCTTTTCTCTATCGTACACACGCTTAACCCCATCACCCAGAAACAGCGGAACATTCCTTATATCCCGTACTAAGTGCTGAAGTCCGTTTTTCTCAAGGCTGGCAGCCTGATCAGAACCCCAGTTTGTTCTATCCAGAGTTATATGCCTTTCTACGGAACACGCCCCCAGAACAACTGCTATAAGCGACGGAGCAAGTCCGCGTTCGTGCCCGGAGAACCCGACAGGACAGCTAAAAGTCTCTTTAAGTGCAGTTATTACTTTCAAATTCTGTTCATCACTATTACTGGGATATGTAGACGTACAGTGATAAATTATAAGGTTATCTTCACCTAATATATTAACAGCATGCCTGATTTCATCCATAGTACTCATTCCGGTAGAAAGAAGTATCGGCTTACCCTTTGATTTAGTATGTATTAAAAGATTATCATCAGTAAGAGAGGCTGAAGCTATTTTGTAACAAGGAGGATTAAATTTATCTATAAAATCAACTGCTCCCTCATCCCAGCAGGAAGCAAACCACATAATTCCTTTTTCTTTACAATAACTGTCAATTTGGGTATATTCTTCTTCCCCGAACTCCAAGCCGCGTTTTAAATCTCCGTTTGTATTGCCGAATACGCTTTTACGTTCTTTTGCCAGTTCTTCTTTTGTATAAACAATATCTACCGTACGTTTTTGAAATTTTACAGCATCACACCCGCATTCCACAGCCATAGATATAAGGGATTTTGCCATTTTTAAACTGCCGTTATGGTTTATGCCGATTTCTGCAACTATAAAACAGGGCTGCCCGTCCCCTACCAGTTTATTACCTATTTTTACAACACTCATAACAGTTACCTTAAATATTTCTTATAAAGCCCGAATTCTTCATCCAAGTCAGGATTTTTAACCTCTTCAGATACATTGACAGCTGCCGCAGAATCAAAAACAGAATTACTGTTATCCTCTACTACCGTCTCTAAATTATCTTTTTCCGATAAATCTTTTATTAAATGAATAGAATTAGCTGACGCTCCTATAATCATTTTTCGCCCGTCAAGTTCTATTACATGCAAAGTCCTGTTTGCACCGAGCGGAGTAGTAGAAAGTATTGTTATTTTATCTTTGGCAAATTCCTTATTTTGCGCCTTAAAAGTTTTTATCCCCAAATGATTTAATTTATTATAAATAAGCCCCGTCGCATAAATTAAGCACACAACAAATACCAGAGACAACAGAACTGAAAAATACCCCGGCTCATGCGGCTGCCTCAAAGTATTACGCAAAGGTTCCGCAAACACCGGCGCAGAGGTTACAATTATTAAAGCCGCTACTAAATACTTCATCATACTCACTATAAAATTATATCACAGAGAGTGTTAAATAAAAGGGGGAATATTTATAATTTTCGTTGTCCAATATGCTGCGGAGGCTAAAAACTCAGCACTACATAAACTAATTATTTATAATATAATAAAGAAATGAAACTACTCCCGATTAATTGCAATTCATATTCATGCAAATATACCACCACTTCCCAAACCGCTACCGGTCAGAATAATAAAATATCAAAACCGGTATTTAAAAGTTTGTGGTCCCCAAAAACTCCTGATTTATCAGAGCGGTTTCAATACGGACTTCAAGCTCTGGATGAACAATCTGTTTTAGTTGTTACTTCTAATGAAGCCAGTTCTAATATGATGCTTGAAACCTATGCAGATAATATTGATATCCCTGTTATGAAAAAATACACTCTGCATGTAAAAAAAGGTGAACTAAAGGATTGTGATGAATTAAATTCCAACTTTGCTATATATAAAAAGAATAATAAATACTATATTCTTTCTCTTTCAGAGCATCCTTTAAAAAATTTACGTGTAGACATGTCTAAAGAAGCATATAATAAAGACAATCTTCTTTCAGGCGGAAAGATAAAAGAACTTAATAACGGCGTAATTATCCATACAGGAGAAATGATATGGGAAACTTCCGGAGAGAAACACAAATTTGTATTTACCCCGCCTAAAATATCAGAAACACACTCTGCGGAAAAGTATCTGGAGGTTAGTAATGTAAAAAACTTAAAAGAGTTTAATAAAAGAACAATTAATGCGCTTAATACTCCTGAACCCAAAACAAATTACACAAAAGGTATTACCTTTGAAGATATCGGCGGGTTGGATGATGTGATAGAAACTCTTAAAAAGTATGTAGTAAGACCAATTAACTATCCGGAAGTTTATAAGAATATCCGTCTTAATAAAGGAATTCTACTCTGGGGGCCGCCAAGGTGCGGGAAAACACTTCTTGGGAAGGCTCTGGCAAATGAAGCAAATGCTAAATACAGAGAATATAATGCAAATGAGTTTAAATCATCAACAGTCGGCACTTCCGAAAATAATATAAGACAGGTATTCAAACAGGCTGCAGCAGACGCTCCTTCAATAACCTTTATAGACGAGTTTGACTCAATTGCCAAAACCCGCGACGGCTCATCGAACGCAAGATTTGACGACCCGATGGTTAATCAACTTCTGGGCTGTATGAGTGATTTGGAAAAATGCGCAGCCCCTGCATTTATTATTGCTGCAACCAATATGAAAAAACTTATTGATCCTGCACTTCTCGCTTCAGGAAGATTTGGACTGCATATTGAAGTACATATGCCGGATTTAGAAGGGTTAAAACAAATTTTCAACATTCATACAAAAAAACAACATATAATGAATGATGTTTCTGTTAAGGAACTCTCACAAACTATGCTTGAAAATAAATTCAACGGATCAGACGTCGCCGAAATGGTAACAGATGCGTTCTTTAATGGCCTGGAACGTCTTGAACTTAATAAAAAAATGGATAATAAAACTCTGGTTTTCTCTGACCTTGAAAAAATAGCTTTATCAAAAAGTGATTTTTTAAAAGCAATACAAAGAATAGTAAAACAAAAGATTTAAAAACGTATTAAATGTACATAATACACTAAAAATCGGGACAAAATACTCCGCCCCGATTTTTAGGTATTAACAAATCAGTTTACTAGTGCTGTTTCTTCATCATTTTTTCGTAATAACTCGGGCACCATATAAGAGCAAAATACATTACTCCGCAAAAGAACAATAAATTTAAAACTTCCATAACTGCTCCTTTCTATTATTACTATTCCCGGTTTTAAGATTTTATAACATTTTTTCAAAAAATCGTTACAAATCTTTACAATTATTCATAAGCAAATTTAGTTAAAACATCGATAAAATAAGGATAATAAGGCATTTCAGAAATATTAAGCAATGTTACAAAATTTAGCAGTTCATGCAATTTTCCGTTACAAAAATACTTTATATATATACCAAGTATATACAAAAGAGGAAAAGGAGAATATATTATGCCAGAAATTAGTGGAATCTTTGGGATTGGAACAAATTATGTGACAGAACCGAAAAAGGAAGAAGCTCCCCAAGCAAAACCATTTATGAACAGCGTATTTGATGCATTTAATTCAATGAACAACGGCGCTCCTGCATCAACATCCCATGTTGCTTAATCTGTTATTAAATTTTTGTTTAATGTAAAATAATCCTGTAGATTTTTACAGGATTATTTTTATGCTATTAACAGTAGATATTGGAAATACAAGTATTACATTAGGCTTATTTGATGATGACGCGCTGATTGAAAATTTCAGATTGGCCTCTGATAGTGAACTGCCTCAGGAAGAGTACGAAATACTGCTTAAATCATTGCTATCAAAATATAATGTTAAAGCAGTTATAATAGGTTCTGTTGTTAATGAACTCGACAAAAAATTTAAGGCTGCAGCAGATGCTGTTTTTAAATTAAATTCTATAATTGTAGATTATAAAATGAATACGATTGTTAAAATTGCTACAGACAGCCCGGAAGAAGTAGGTGCAGACCGTATTGCAAATGCCTGCGGCGCTTTTATGCTATACAAAAGACCTGTTATAGTAATTGACTTCGGAACGGCAACAACATTTGACATAGTTAATTATAAAGGTGAATTTTTAGGCGGTGTAATAACCCCGGGGCTCAATTTACAGTTAAAAACACTTAACAAATTCACATCAAAACTACCGCAAATAGATATTGCAAAAGCTCCCGCTGCAATAGGAAGAAATACAGTAGATGCAATACTATCAGGTGTAATAAGAGGTTCGGCATGTCTTATTGACGGGCTAATCCGCCAATGCGAATCAGAACTTGGAGAGAAAGCAACAATTGTTGCAACAGGCGGATATTGTACACTTATTGAAAAATACATGATTTCGCCATTCGACTTTATAAACCCGACCCTCACATTAGAAGGCCTGCGTTTTTTGTATGAAGCCGCACTGGTAAAAAAATAAAATTGTCCACGCTAGGTATTACTACCACACAATTTTAATTCTCTTAATTAAGTTTTGTAAATAAAATTGTCTCACCGCACATTTTGCATGTATACTAAAAATATACAGGAAATAGTGTAGTGAACATAAGTATTCTTTCTTATAAGCGATTAATAGATAATGGCATTCCTGATAGTCCTGTCACCGGGGAAAAAGGTATTGTGCCTGCAGAAAATACAAACAATAGCTATATGTTTAATAAAGGTGTCCTTACTCAGGACACCTTTATTAGTAGCAATAGCTCTCCGTCTTTTACCTCTGTAAACCCTGCAATGGCAGATTTAAGAAAATACGCAAATGATTTCCGATGCGCATACACCGGACTTAGAATGATTAGCTTCAATGCGTACAAATTTTTACTGAAACTTGCAAGTAAACCACATAAGACAGATAAAGGAATTATAAATCAGGTTGGAAAGTACCACGAAGTGATGGACGGAGTTGAACTTGAAATATTCAAATTTTATAAACACAAATTAAATTCAAATAAAAATTTGACAATCAAAGATGTCACAGAAGGACAGTTTCCTAAAAGTTACAATAATCTCAAAATTAAATATCTTAAAATAATAAATAAGTTAAGAAGTCTAACTAAAGAAATAAATAATGAAAAGGTTCAAAAACGCTATAATGCAACACTTGACGGCTGGGAAGAAGATTTACTTAAAGGAGACTACCTCTCTGCAATTAACCTGAACAAATATCCACAAATCTTACAAAAAATGAAATACGGTACTAATTCAAAAAGTATCAAATATTTAATAAACGAAACATTACAAAAGCTGCCATCATCAACAAGTGATTTTGATGCTTTTATTGTAAAAAGCAGAGATGCAAGTAAAAAGCAATTTATAAACCGTTTAATTTCCCCATTTATTGTAACAATTGAACATGTCAGAGCGAAAAGAAACGGCGGGCATGCAAATTCTCTTTCAAATTGTATACTTGTTCGTTCAAGAGAAAATTGCGGTAAAAGTGATACCCCCCTCGATGTAATGCTGGCAAAACATCCTGACAGGATAAAACATATTAAAGAGTACTATCAGCACGTAATTGAAAAAATTAATAATGGCGGAATGAAAGATTATTTGTGGTACCCTTTTGAAATTAAAAAGACTTTAGAAACTGAGGCCAGAAGTAAGCTTCTTTTGGATGATTCGGCTCTTAAGATTTCAAAAGAAGATGCATACAGAAGCTTTACAGTTTAGTAAATATTTCACGGACCAGATACTCTTCCAACATTTTCTTATCGGAATTCTTTGCATCCTTATCATTAATTAAGATACAAAAAGCATACGTATTGCCATTCTTAGTATCTACATATCCTGCAATAGAATTTGTCTGGGTTACAAGGCCTGTTTTAGCATACAATTTTCCGGTCATATAAGTCATCCGGTTAACCAGAGTTCCCTGCCCGGGAGTTGGAAGGAGCTGCTTTATACCGGCATTTGCAGGATTAGCAAGAAATTCCGTCACAAAATCAGCAGTTAGTAAATTATCATCACTCACACCGCTGGCATCAACTATTTTGATATCGTCTGTTTTTATTTTTAGAAATTGACAGTAATCATTTAGCATAGCAAGCCCTATATCAAATGTTCCTGTACCATTTTCAGCCTTCCTGGAAGCTGCAACTTTAAATAAAGTTTCTGCAGCAACATTATTACTGTTCTTTAAGACAGCTTTTTGAACATCCTCCATGCCATGCGATATTATAGCTATTTCTTTAAATTCTGGAGATAATTTTTTAAATCTGTATACACCGGAGTAATCTATTTTTTCTTCATTTAAAATTCTTTCCAGTGAAAGTTTAAAATATCTTTTAGGGTTAGTTACCGGTATATTTCTACTTATTAAAGTATCAACCTCTCCTGATGCAATAATCATGTCAGGCGCTATATAATTTTTTCTGGTAAGGTTTATTTTATTTTTATCACCGGTAACTACTTCATTAATAAATGAGAGCGGATAAAATTTTTCCTGGGTTATATTTACCGGCGCGCCTTCTACAGTAGGTACAAAAGAAACCTTTACAAGATTTCCGTCAAGATTATATGCACTGAAATGAGCAAGCGCCGGATTTAAATTATCTTCTTCATCCCAGCCGCTGCCCCACTCTTCTGTATCAATTATACTATCATCAATGTATATTGCTTTTACACCCGGTTGAATTTTAGTGACAAGCGTTTTTAAATTTTCACCTGTTAAAAGCGGATCGGCGCCAAGCTTAATCAAATACTCATTGTCAGAATTTTTATATAATGAGGTTTTAAAACGGTAGTCCTCTCCCAGGGTATTTTCTGCTACTTTGTATGTAATAATTTTTTGAACAGAACCCGGGTAGAATTTACGTTTAGCGTGAAGCTGATACTCTTCTTTGCCTGTTTCAACATTTACAACAGATATTGAAATATCTGCTTTTTTTATACAAGATTCATTAATAATTTTTGAAAAATCTGCCCCCGCAGAAAACGCAGGAAGCATTGCTGCCGCAAAAATTAAGCCAAGAAGTTTTTTCAGCATACACGCACCTCATAATTTTTGTGAATATCATTAAGAACAGTACATTTTTCTCTAAATTCATACATTTTTCCGGTAGAAATTTCAGCAAAAATTAAACCTTCACCGGAAGTTATTTCATCAAGAACTTCTCCGTTATAATCATAAATGAGAGAATGACCTAAATTATAAGAACCGTCTGCAAGGATACCCGATTGTGTTAAAGCAGCAAAAAACACCTGATTTTCAACCGCGCGGGCTCTGGTTAAAGCAAGCCAGTGATTTACCCTTCCTAAAGGCCAGGCTGCCATATTAACAATTAAATCGGCACCGGCTTTTCTATACGCCCTGTAGATTTCGGGAAAACGTATATCATAACAGATGGTCAATCCGGTTTTTATTCCTTTAATATTAACCATAACAGGATTTTCCCCCGGTAAAACGTAATCGCCCTCCCCGCAACCGTAATAAGAAAATAAATGATTTTTTCTATATTTGGCAATTAAACTGCCATCCGGACTAATAACAGGACAGGTATTATAATATTTTTCATTTTCTTTTTCGATAAAACTGCCGCCAAGGATATAAGCTGAATACTTACGGGCAATTTCAGAAAGTAAATTTATAGTTTTAGAAGCAGAAATTTCTTCTGCACTATCACGGAATTTACTGCATTCCCAGCCCACAGTCCAAACCTCCGGAAGAATAAGGAGGTCAAAAGCCTTACCATAAAGATTATTATCCAGTAACTCTACTAGTTTTTTATGATTAGCATTAACATCTCCTAAGACTGATGCCATCTGGAGTGCTGCTATTTTGATTTTATTTTCTTCCATGCGCGTTTCTTCTTTAAATCCTTATAGACTTCCGGGGCCTGTTTTTCAAGTTCAAGTAATGCATTTTGAACCTTCAAACGGCACTCTTCATCCTGTTCAGGAGTATTATCAGGGTTAACATATATCGGCTCGCCGTACAAATTAAGGAGATTACAGCGTAAAAACGGCATTCTGAAATTATCCCAGGAGTTAAATTTAAGCAAAGTACGTTGATCCGAGTACCATACGACAGGAACAATCGGAGCCCCGCCTAACTTTGCTGTTTTTATAACTCCCTCTTTTACAACCTTTGCCGGTCCGTTTGGACCATCTACCATAATTGCACAGCAACGATTTTCTTTTAGTTCTGATATCATTTGCATCATTGATGCAGCACCGCCTTTTTTACCGGCAGAGCCTCTAATAACTTTAAATCCCCAGTGTTCACAAATATATGCAACAATATCCCCGTCTTTAGAGCGGCTTATTAAAATATTCAAATTCTCTTTATCTTCAATACCGTGAACACAGCACTGATGCGCATGCCACATTGCATACACACACGGATAATGTTTCGGGTTATTCACTTCAACTATCCTCGTGAACAATTCCTGAAAACGATATATAAAATACGCAGCCCGCGCGAATTTGTGCACATTTTCTTTAGTGATAATCTTAACCATTGACTATTATTATAATATAAAAATCCTAAAATCTCATACTATAGTTATAATTAAAAATAATTTATTTGAAGGGTTGATTTTTGGAAAAATATTATTAAACTGCTAGTATAGGACAATTATAAGGAGAACGTATGTCTAAGTATTTAAACGGCACGTCACTCTATACCGCAGTAAACTCCGGATTAGCAAGCTCTTATAACTTTCTTACAGGGCTATACAAAGAAGAAGGACTTACTTTAGAAAACCTTACTTCTGCGATGAGTAATTCAACTGTTCTTGCTAACAACTACGGAGCCACATTTGCATCGTATATGATGACTAATTTTTCAAGTATTGACAAGGATAATGACGGAGTTCTGTCGGCTTCTGATATTCAGTCATATATGAATACTATTTCTGCACAAGGACTTACCAGAGAACAAATTACGACCCTGGGCAGTTCCGCGGGGCTTTCCTCTTCACTGCAGGAAACAGTACTTGCACATTTTGACGAAATAGATGCTAACAATGATAACCGTGTTACTACGGCCGAAATACAATCATATAATATTAAGTCTGACATATATAAACAAAAGGTAGAGGATCTTAACAGAAATATAAGCCAAATGTCCCTTTATACCGATGACCTGCCGGAATTTGAAGGCAGTATGATGGATTATAAATATCCGTCAGACGAAGAATAAGTTTAATATAAACCGCTTTAAATAAGTGAATGGATTGTAAAAATACAGTGTTTATTGTTTAGGAATAATTATACAAAATTCCGTATATTTATCAGGCTCACTTTGAACTTCTAATGTTCCATTGTGAGCTTTTATTATTTGCTGGGATAAAAACAATCCCAAACCTGTACCTGTTTTTCTGAATTTCTTTGCTGTTGAATAGTATTTTTGAAAAATCTTCTTAATATCGTCTTTAGAAATCCCTTTCCCGTAATCTTTTACAGTAATAGTGATTTTATCATCAGTTTGAAATGCTTTTATATCGATGTCAGTACAGGCAGAACCATATGATATTGCATTATGAATAAGATTTTTAATAACACGTCTCAGGTGTGTTATATCCGCAGTTATAAAAATTTCATCATTAATATCCAGATTAATTTTATTTTCCGTATGTAAAGCTATAGGCTGCATTTCTTCTATAATTTCTGTTAAAAATGTATTCAAATCAAACAATTCCGGATAGATAGAAAGACCTGCAGAATTGACTTTATATGTTTCTAAAACTGTTTGAACTAAGTCAATCAATTCATTATTTGATGCCTTCATATTATTAAGAGCAACTCTCTGCTTATCAGAAATTTCTCCAAATTTATCCGAAAGAAGTAAATCAAGCATATTAGACTCGGCAATAATAGGGACTTTCAAATCATGCGTAAGGGTTGCTACAAAATCTTCCTTTAATGTTTCTATCTCTTTTTGGTCTGAAATATTTTTTAAAACAAGGACATAACGTTCTTTTCTATCTTCCAGTTCCAACTTATTACAATCAGCCAAAAAGCTTAATTCCACATTACTCTTTATCGAAATTTCGTGATTATTAAGGTCAAATAAATTTACATCATCAAGGAGATTTATAAATTCAAGAATATTCTTTCCCCTTATCACATCAACGTCAAACCACCTGTACATATTATTTGAAGCATTAATAATTGTACCTTCATGGTCGATAATCGCAATCCCGTCAGAAAGAGAATTTATAGAAGCCTGCAGAAATTTGTTCTGGTTTCTAAGTTCTGTTTGTGATTCATAAAGCATTTGCTCCCTATCATTCAGCGTTTCAATCATTCTGTTAATTGTTCTGGTAAGGGCACTGTAATCAGGATATAAATCCATGTCAATCTTTTTTGCAAGGTTTCCGTACCTTACTGAATTTAGAGTCGCTTCCACCGTTTGAAAATAGTTTTTTAAAGAAGCCAGCTCTTCCTCTGCTCTGTTTTTCCTCCGACGAAAAACCATGCTGCCAATCGCTGCAAGAACAAACAGTCCAATATAAAAAATATATTTTATAATTACTGTAAACACCCATTTATTGTAACAGTTAAAGTTTTCAATGTAAATCCGCCGGAATCAATTTTCTGCTGTATAGCGCAATAATAGCAGAATGTTATAATTAAAGTATGAAACGGATTTTGTATACTATATTTGTAATATTATTTACGATTTCAAGTATTCCTGCCATTGATTTGGATACAACCGTTGACGATGAAATTCGTAAAAACTATAATTCAGACAAACTGATTGATGAAAATCTCCCTGAACTCCCAAAATTTTTGCAGCAGGAACAGGCAAAAGTCAAACCCGATACAACAGAAGTAATTAAACAAAAACTTACTCCCGCTGCATATCGGGGAAAGATAAAAAAAGGAACAAAGGTTCCGGTTGTAAATGATACTAAAATAAGTGACTGGCTGCGCAAAGGATCAAAAGTTACATTCCATACAAAATCACAAATCTACGCAAAAGGTGTAACAATACCTGTTGGAACAAAGTTCTACGCAGAAGTCGAGGACTCACATCAACCCCAATTAAGCTGCAACGGTGGACTGGTAGTATTAAAAGTACACTCCATTGTTTTAAATAATTCAGTAACTCAAATTGACGGATATATTACAAGAGCCGATGATAAAAAAATATTCTTAAACAATATAAAAGGCAAAAGAACATACTGGAAAACTTTGTGGAACAAAACCGGTTTCGGACGGAATTTATTTGACAGAATGCTTACCCTGACTGCAAAACTCGGGAAAGACGGCTCAACTATTATTCTGTCGCCATTTCCTTTCTGCTACGGGACAGTGGTTTTAGGGTTGAACACTTTAACGTCACCGCTTTTTGCACTGTTCTCCAAAGGCGGGCACGTATCAATTCCGGCAGGGAGCGACTTTGTCATAAAATTAAGAGAGGATGTTAACCTTTACTACTAGAAGAATTTTTTACCCCTTTAATTCCTGTTACAACACCGGCAGTAGAAGCAATTAAGCCGTTTATTGCAAAAGAATTTTTAAGCGGAGATTTAAAAAAGTTTACACGCCTTGATACGAAATCAAGTCCGACACCGAAACAAAACCATGCAGCAGCTGTATTAAGCCCTGTCGATATTTGTTTATTTGTATTTGTTTGTGTATGATGATGCCCTGCGGCTCTGCGGGTAAATACCGGAGCTGGGGCATAAGTTATTTTTTGTACTTTCATCTTCTGTTCCGGTCTGACTAAAATTGCCCACAAACTCTATTGTCGTACGAAACTTTTTTATGTCAAGCCTCAGTAAAGTGGATAAACAAAACGGTCTGCAGTAATATAACCGGCCTGGCCTACGGCGCTATTTTTTCACTTATTGAATCACACTTTTTAGCAAGATCTTCATCCATAATCCCGATTTTTTCAAAAAACTCCCTGTATGCCCAATCATCCGCATAATGTTGTTTTCTATTAACCTTTACTAAATCCCAATCCCAAAAGGTCTCTTTAGATTTTATACCATTTATATCTTTAATAGAAATACCTTCCTCTGCAAGTTTATCATCCAAATACTTAGATGTCTCACTGAAATACATATCGTCTGGCACACGCAGCCTTGCAGCAATTTTATTAAATTCCGCAAGATTAGCTGAATCCTTTGCCGCTTCAGTCCCCATAAATATATCCCTGTAAGCAATGGAATCCAATTTGGACTGCACATTACCTGACTTAATTGCATTCAACTCTGCCTGCGTTCTGTTTGTTTCTTCCATATATTTTTCAGCCCGCTCGGTAGCAGTAGAGCATGAAGTCGCTAAAGCCATAAGTCCTGCAGCCGCAACCGGCAAAATTGTTTTTATTGATGATACTTTCATAAAAATCTCCTTAAGTTTTTAAAATTTACGATACTCCGCTAAAATCTACGTTTACACTATCCGCGAAGTTTATTCTTAACATATATCTTCAGAGCAGGGAAGATTTCTGTATCGACACCGTAGTGAGAGAATACTATTTTCCCCGGATGTGATATTTTTACAAAAGGTTTTATACCGGAGCTGTTAACACCTGCAGGTTTGTATGTGTACTTATAAAAAGAATCACGCGTATCGTTTAGTAATAATACTTTCTTTTTGGTAAATATTTTTTTACTAATTGTTAATTCGTTATCTTTAAACTGGGATATTTTTACAATTTCATAATCAGGATAAAGTTTTTGGACTTCTTCCTCCGTAAGGAATACTGATTTTACCTGCCCGTCATTATAAAGATACTTAACAAATTTCAAATCGTGTGAATTAATCCCGATAAAATTACCATCCGTAATAAACTCAATATTAGTCACAGGACCTATTGCAAGTTTCCCGTCCTGGTAACGGTACTCGCTAAACCCGCCGGAACCGGCATAACCGCTGTAAGTCAAACAAACATCATTATCCGTCTGTTTTTTAGCTGCCCAGAACGAAGTCTGGGGATTATAACACGCTTCTTTAACACCGTAATCATATTCAGCAGCATTAACCACCGCTGCCATAAATATTACAGTTAATACTAAAATTAATTTTTTCATGCCTGCTTCCGTTTTCTCATACCCTATCAAAATAAAGTATAATACAAACAAAATAATAACAATAATTATTGAAGCGCCTTAATATCAACTTTAATCTGTTCTGTATTCAAATTTCCTTTTAGATTTATCTTAAAATATCTCTCATTTTTATCTTTATCCAAACATTCTATAGAAGGAATTTTGTTTAATTCTTTCTGATAAAAAGCCTTAGACTCATCGTTTCTGAGTGCAAAATTAATTATCCAGTTCAGCGGAAGGAAAAGAATTTTAACCCCCTTGGGGGCCTGCCTGTCATATTTACCATAAATATTAATATCCGCCTCCTGTCCGCGTATATTATAAGAGCCTTGCAAAAGTGTTGCAAATGACTTATGCCGTGTAGTCATTTCAATATCTTCCAGTTTATAATTATCAAGAATTAACGAACCATTTATATCAGACCTGAAAGTATCAGCACTGGTTAAGTCCGCATTTGTTAAACTTGAAATTTTTACTTTTTTACTCATATTAAACTTTTTAACCATAAACTCTGTATTACCCAACTTGGGTAAAAATCCGTCATTAATCTCAAATTGTCCTTTTGCTTTTAACCGTTCTAAATTATTAAATGTTTCCGCATTATCCATATTGTATGTAAAGATTTGTAACAGTTTATTCAAACTAATTAAAGATTAAAAAATTTTAGACGATATATAAACTGTAAGATAAGAGGTTTTGACATGTTCGATGGAATTCAATCATTATACAATAAATATCAACAAAAATACCCGCTCTACTCAAGAGATGCAATTGTAGAAGAGATGTTAAACGATGGAGCTATTACATTTGAAGTTGCAAAAAAAATTAAATCAGGTGTGAGTTTATTTTTAATAGATAATGAACAATTATTCAAACCTGCTAAAACTAATGATATTGATATAACCGAAATCCTGGGAGGAAACTTTACTAGAACACAACCAGAAACAAGATTTAACAGAAGAATTGAACCAACAAAACAACCAATGACACAAGGGGATTGTTGGCTGCTATCTGATATTAATGCATTAAGTCAAACAGAATGGGGGAGAAATGCAATTTATAATGCTATAATTCCTGATGAAGACGGTAGTAGTGGTGTTACGATTATATTTAAAGGTTCACCATTAGAACAAAAAGAAATTCATATTACAGCATATCAAATAGAGCAAGCAAGAAAAAGCGGCAATTATTCTGATGGCGATGATGACATGATTGCCTTTGAATTAGCGACAGAAATAACATTTAAAGAAATTGTAAAACAGGGTTTAGCCGCTAGAAAAGAAGACGATGATTATATACAAGAAATGGGAGGAAACTATCGTTCATATATTTTTGCAGGAATAACAACAGACAAATTTGACCAATATCCAATTTCGGAATTGTTAGGTATAAAAACAAAAAAAGTTTATATCTCTCATATGAAGGAACAATCTACTGCGGGAAAAGATGTAGATAATATGCTTAAATATTTAGCTCAACATAAGACAAATATTTCAGGTTGGTGCGCTTTTACACCATTCACTGATTATGGTGATAAAGCAACGAAAAACTATCTACATGGTGGACATGCATACTCTATAAAGGCTGTTAATTATGGAAAAGAAGTAATTTTAACAGACCCACATTATTCAGATTATGATATAAAAGTGCCTTGGAAAGTTTTTACAGAAGAAGTTATGGATATAACATTTTCATTTAAAGATAATAAAACAGAAAAAGAATTTAACAAAAATGCTTTGCCTAAAAACTATGAATATAACCTAAAGAAAAGTAAAAAACAAAATGATGAACTCACAAAAAAATTGTTAGAATCTCTAAATCTACATAATACCTGATACGGACTTGAACAACCTAATATTCCAGAATGTCAGGTTAGAACTGAAAAAAGCAATAAAAAATAGACCAGGTGGGATTCGAACCCACGACCAAAAGATTAAGAGTCTTCTGCGCTACCACTGCGCCACTGGTCTATATTTAATTGTGAAAATTTTTTCGACGGGTTACCGTCTCGCAGCCAATCCAACCTCAAAGGACTGTCCACCCACATTGGTTATCATAACGCATAAATAATTTTGTGCAAGTGGTTGGTGCAAATAACTTAATCTTTTTTGCCGTTTCTTTCAAACCTTAATTCATCAGATTTAATCCAATCCTTACGCGCTTTACCGCTTCTGAGCATCGTGTTATGAATTTCTGCCCTTTTTTCGTATGCTGAATAATTTTTAGGATTCAATTCAATTGCTTTATCATAATCCTTCATCGCTTCACGGTATTTGCGCATATACGACTTTGCATACCCTCTGCGCAAATATAAATCAGAATTCTCCGGATAAATTTCAATAGCTTTATCATATTGTAAAATTGCACCGGAATAATTCTGATAAGCAATGCAAATAAGCGCACGCGTTAAAAATATTTTTAAATCATTTTTCCCTTTGGTTTCGGCAATAGCTAAATATTCATTCGCACCTGGAATATCATGATTGAAAACAGATACATACGCAAGCTCTGAATACAATTCAGGATAATCAGGATTAATTTCCTCAACCTTTTTAAAATCCGCAATAGCACCGGGATAGTCTTTAAAAGCGTCATACCTTAGCACACCGCGCGTAAACAGGTACAAATCGTTTTCAGGCTCTTCCGCTATTGCTTTATTCAAAGACTTTAGCGCAGGAACATATTTTTCAGACTTGTAGTCTGTAACCGCAGAATTATAGAATTCAACAGATTTATTTAATTCAGTTTGTTCCTCCGCCATCACCGGAAGAATAAAACAAAATGCAAAAGATAATACAAAAATTAATTTTTTCATATCTGCTACCCAGAAAAATATTAACATTCATAAACCCTATAAACAATAAAATAATAACAATTATGAAGTTTTATATACAGTAAACTACCAAGACCATTTCTGGTTAGAATTTCAGTGTGACAATTTCAAAATACAGCCCCCAAAATTTACCCCTCGCCCCCCTTTACCAGTATAATTTTTAGGGTATGATATAAGTATGGGCGAAGCTATTGATAACAAAAAGAAAATAGACATATCACAATATAAAGAGCTGATTGAAACAATAAGCAAAGTAGAATTCAAGAAATTCTCTTCGCTCGGTTTGATTGAATTTAATGAAGTTGTAAATGTTGGAAACTACACGGTTTACTATTTATTTAAAAATGCACGTACAAATACGTTTTTTAATAACGCATACTTATCAAACGCAATTAAGTGGGCCATAAGAAACGAAGTCCGCCGGCGGTATAAGTGGTATCTTTTGAAAACCCAGGAAAACGCAGCACCGCATTACACCCCGATTTTATCAATTGATGATGTAAGTGACAATGACACTCCTGTTGTTTTAAAGGACACGTCAGCCTCACCGGAAGCCCACGCACAAATGGCAGAAATTCGTCGTTGTATTGAGTCTGCAATAAATGATCTGCCTGAAAAAGAACGAGAAATTATTAAAGCTAAGTTTTTTTATAACAAAAAGCTCAAAGACATATCATCCGAGTTTAACCTTTCACAATCACGTATTTCAAGAATTATCCAGTACGCACTGGAAAAAATAAAGAAGGAACTAATAAAACAGGAGTGTGAATGAAAACTATTTTTGAAAAAAGCAGCGGAGTTAACGGGATATTGCTGGAGTCGGAAACTAAGTCCTGTGATTGTATCTCATCCAAGTTTTTAAGACAGGGAAATATTGGTTTGCCGCAGCTTAGTGAACTTGAAGTTATGAGGCACTATAAAGAACTCTCTGACAGGAATTTTTGTATAGAAAAAGGGTTCTATCCGCTGGGGTCCTGCACAATGAAGTACAACCCGAAGGTTAATGAATTTCTGGCATCACTGGAAGGTTTTACAAACCTTCATCCGCTTTCAAGCGATGAAGACTCGCAGGGCGCGCTGGAACTCATGTACAGACTGCAGGAAGCACTCAAAGTAATAACAGGGATGCAGGCTGTAAGTTTGCAACCTTGCGCAGGTGCTCACGGAGAATTGAGCGGAATGATGGTTATAAAAAAATACTTTGAAATAAAAGGCGAAAAAAGGACAAAAGTTCTTGTACCTGATTCCGCACACGGAACAAATCCTGCAAGCGCAAAAATGTGCGGGTTTGAGATTGTACAAATTAAATCCAATGAACGCGGACAGGTTGATATTGCAGACCTAAAAGCGCACCTTGATAAAGATGTAGCTGCAATTATGATGACAAACCCTAATACTTTAGGGCTGTTTGAAGAAAAAGTGTTAGAAATATCAAAAATAATGCACGATAACGGCTCCCTGCTTTATTATGACGGGGCAAACTTTAATGCGGTAATGGGTTATACAAACCCGTACATAATGGGATTTGATGTAGTTCACTTAAATCTGCATAAAACTTTTGCAACCCCTCACGGCGGCGGAGGCCCCGGCGCCGGCCCGATTTGTGTAACAGAAGCACTAAAAGAATATTTACCGTCGCCGGTTATTGACTTTGACGGTAAAAAATATTACCGGAATTATAATTTAAAACACTCTATAGGCAAGGTTAAAGCATTCTTTGGGAATTTTGGAGTTCTTGTAAAAGCCTACGCTTACATTCTTATGATGGGCGATAACCTGAAAAAAGCAAGCGGAGATGCCGTTCTTAACGCAAATTACATAAAAGAAAAGTTAAAAGGTAAATACCTTCTTCCTTATGATGAACCTTGCATGCACGAGTTTGTTTTAAGCGGAGACTGGCAGAAAGAACAGGGGGTTAATACCATAGGTATCGCCAAAAGACTTATGGACTACAGTATTCACCCGCCAACCGTGTATTTCCCGCTCATTGTTCATGAGGCAATTATGATTGAGCCGACAGAAACGGAATCAAAAGCAGTATTAGATAACTTTATAGATGTAATGATTAAAATCGCGGATGAAATAAAAGAAAGACCTGAATTTGTAATGGCATCACCGCACTCAACTCCTGTAAAACGGGTTGATGAAACACTTGCTGCGCGGCATCCGGATTTACAGTTCAAAGAGGGGTAAATAGCTCGTAAAATAAGGGACTCCGGATAAATTTAACTAACACCACATAAAACACAAAACGTTAGAACAGGAAACAAACCAATGAAAGAAAAAGAAAAGAAAATTAAAGTAGCATTCCCGCACATGGGGTCAATATCAATAGCCTGGGCAGCTGCGCTCAGAAAAGTAGGAGTAGAACCATACATTCCGCCCTATACAAACAAAAAAACGCTGTCCCTTGGCACAAAAAATTCACCTGAGGCCATTTGCCTGCCGTACAAACTGATTTTAGGAAACTTCATTGAAGCAATAGAAGGCGGTGCCGATTATGTTGCTATGATTACATCTCCGGGGATTTGCAGACTGGGAGAATACGGGCAGAATATCCACAAAACATTACAGGATATGGGGTACAGTGCAAATTATATTGAGCTTTCACTCTATGACGGAATAAAAGGACTTTATAACTTCTTAAAAGAACTTACACAAAAAAATGACCCGATTTTGTTTATGCGTGCTATTAACATAGGTATAAGAAAAGTTTTTGTGGTTGATGATTTAGACTCTGCGCTTTCTTATTACCGCGCAAGAGAAATCACGCCGGGTACAGCTGAAAAGAATTACAAAAAAGCGCTAAAACTTATTGACAAAGTTAACAGCACCCATGAATTAAAAAAAGCTTACCATAAAGCACTTGCAGAAATAGAAAAGACACCGATTGACCCTAAACGCGAAGTTTTAAATGTTGATATTACGGGTGAAATTTACCTTGTAAACGATGATTTTTCTAATCAGAATATTGAACGCGAACTTGGCAGAATGGGCGTTCAAACAAGACGCAGCCTTACGGTAAGCAGCTTTTTAAAGGATGCAATTATACCTAAAGCTTTTAGAAAAGGGGAAACCCACCTGCAAAGAGCAGAACGGCTTGCTAAGCCATACTTAATGAGAGATATAGGCGGCGATGCGCTTGAATGTGTATCTGATGTCGCTTATGCTAATGAACAGCACAAAGACGGGATTATCCATATAAGTCCGTTTACCTGCATGCCGGAAATTATGTCGCAAAACATATTCCCTGCAATGCGTAAGGACTGTGAAGTTCCTATTCTTACGCTTATTATGGATGAACAAACAGGGCGTGCCGGATACATTACAAGACTCGAAGCTTTTGTTGACCTTATGAGAAGAAAACAACGGAAGGCAAAACAGGCAAAAGCTGCAGCGGCTGTGTAGGGGACAGATATAATGTCATTCCGAACTTGTTTCCACTGCTGTCCAAGATAAATTTGATATTTATTTTTCTGTCTTTTTCTACAGTCTCTTAACGAAACAATGACAGGGCAAAATTTGTCTGAGCGCAGCGAGTTATTTTGCCTCGAGTTGAGTTTAGAGACTGTATTGGGGAGCGTGTTTTTTCTTTCTTTGTCCAATTTTCTTTCTTTTTGCATCGCAACAAAAAGAAAGAAATTTGGTGCGGGGTACGGGGGTGCATAGCCCCCGATAAAATTATTGTCTTAATATTTTCCTGATGTACTATTATTTCAGTAATATATTGTTATATGAATAATTAATGTAAAATTATTCGGAACAGCAGTGGAACTTGTTTCGGAATCTTACCGGTAGTAAGACCCTGAAACAAGTTCAGGGTGACAATTTTAACCTTTTTTAGTGTAAAATGCAAATAAATCCCCTGTGTAGCAGGTTGATTTTACTAAACAAACTACTGTTTTAACCGGCAATTTACTTTGAAGGTGCCAGTTTTTGCCATTCGCGGTATTTAAAGATAAGTTTCGCAATCATAATTACACACAAAAGAATTGCTGCCATCCCGATAGAGTACCAGTAGCCCATAATATTCATATTAAAATGAAAAGCAAGAAGAGTTCCTACAGGTATTGACACACCCCAGTAGCTCACAAGATTAGCAATCATTACAATATTGGTATCTTTAAGCCCCTTAAAAATCCCGGCAAGTGTAACTTGTAAACCGTCAAAAAGCTGAAACCCGGCAAGCACATACACTATCGGAACAGTTACCGCAATAAGTTCTTTATCAGGAGTAAACAACCCTATCCAGAAATGCGGAAATGACGCAACAGTTAAAGCACTGCAAAACATAAAAATTTCTGACATTATAATACCTGATACGGCATAACGTCTTACATCAAGGTAATTTTTTGCCCCGTTGGAATACCCGACTTTTACGGATAAGCCGTTAGCAATAGCAAGCGGAACCATAAATGAAACAGTAGTAAAAGTAGTTATAATATTCTGTGCAGCAGCATACAGGCCGGAAACCCTGCCCATAATAATAGTAACCAGATTAAATGCAACAAACTCTATAAGTATCGCAAACGCTATCGGGGTTCCAACTATAAGAAGATTTTTATAATAAGAGTGGTCACTGTACATTGATATGTTTAGCCTGTACAGTGCATAAAAATACAATCCAAACCCCATAATATATCTGGTAATCAAACTTGCAATTGCAAGCCCTGCAGCACCCATTTCCGGAAGTCCGAAGTACCCGAATACAAAGATTATATTTAACCCGAGATTTAGAAATACTGCAAGTACGGTAAGAATATTTGGGAACAGGACTATTTCAAACGACTGCAAAAAATCCTTTATAGAACTGTGCAGCAGCACCCCGAATGTCGAAAACGCAGTAATTATAGAATATGTTTTTATAAGTTCCGCAAGTTCCGGCTCATATCCCAAAAGGTCAATCACAGGTACAACTGCAAAAATACACAGTGAAATAAAAAGACCCATTATAAGTGCAAACTTGACCGTAGGATAAAAATACTTTTCAGGCTGTTTTCCCTCCCCGCGCATATTAGAAACAATCGGTGCAACCGCAGAAAGTATACCTATACCAATCATCATAATACAATTAAGTATGGCTGTAGCAATACTAACCGCCGCAAGTGTCTGGGTAGAATGCCTGCCCGCAACAATAACATCGCCGACACCGATAAAAATAAACCCCAGATTACCCATAATAATCGGAGCGGATATTTCAGCTATCTCTTTCATATAGCGTGTAAATCTCATAAGAGAATTTTAGGATAAACACACACGTTTGTCGATAAATAAAAAGACCGGTCATTTTTTAACCGGTCTTTTATCTCTCTGCTATGAATTTAACGGATCAGCTGCTACAGGGTCTTTGCCGTTGTATAAATCTACAAGGCCTTGAAGTTCACTATGTGTAGTAGATGCTACCCCGTTAGTAACTGTTATTAAGCTCTCTTGTACGGCATAAGCCAGTGCCTCACTCCTGCCGCTTTTTTTCAGTTTTCTCAAACATTTTGCAATATCTGCATTATCTGTTGTTTGCCCCCAGAAGGCGCCTTTTTTATTAAACCAGTTGGTTGGATTTAATACCGTTCTATCCCACCATTTGCCTGCTTCTCTTGAATCAGCTGCTCTGTCATGAACTACAGCCTCTTCTGAGCGTTCTCTTGCTAATGCAGAAGCATACGCTGCGGATAATTCAGTGTAAAGTTTATAGACTTGCTCTTTTTTAGCAAAAATCTCATCACGTAATTTTTTATCTTCAGATTTTGCTATATTAAATGCATCAAGATTTTGTTTTGCTTCTTCAAGTTTTTTCTGTGCTTCTAGTTTATCCGCCTCTGTGTTTTGGATTTCAGCTTGCTTATCCTGAATTGCCTTATTCAAGTTATTAAGTTCCAATTGTTGAGCAGGTGTTAACTTAGACTTTTTCTTAACATCCAACAATGGATTGTCTTGTAAAGTTTTTAATTCTGATAACAATCTGCCTAAGTCTTTATCCTTGTTCAAAACATTTATTTCTGCATCAGAAACAGCTTTTGTCAAATCTTCAGCCTTAGTTGTCGTATCAGCTTCATATTCTGCTATTTTAGAACAAAGATTTATGTATTTTTCATATTCATCGTAAGCAGCATCCATCTGCTGTTTCAACGCTGCCGGAGAATTATCCTGTGACGGCGCCGTTTGATAAGTTCTGCCGCCTGCAGCCGGCGCATATCCGGCTGAATACATTCCGCCTAAAGCACCCGGCATACCGCATTGCATTGCAGTTTGCATTCCGGCGATACCCCAGATATCCATCATTGTGCCCATTGTATTAGCGGACATCCCATAGCCATATCCGCCGCCGAAGCCGCCGAAACATCCGCTCATTAATAACATCAATGGATTCATCATAGCTTTATCCTCATATATCTTACATCTTATATATATAAAGTATATAATTTTTTTCTAATTTCATAAGAAGAAATAATTGTTACAAAACTTAACAATTATTTAATCTTTTTTACATCTTTAATCTGTATAAATATTAGTAATAATAAGTTTTTACAGGATATTATCCTACAATCTTAATCCGATAATTTTCTTGTAAAATATTTTCTGCCATGCTAGTATCAAATTACAACTATCATATAAATAAGATATATTAAGGAGCTGTCACAAATGCTGAATTTTTTATTCAAAAAGGAAACAAAAGTGGACAAGTCCGCCCAATTAACAGAGTTTGTAAATAAGTTAAAAGAAATTTACTCCTACAACTCAATATCTGATGAGCGGAAAAATTATTTGAATTCGTTACTGGAAACAAACGGATATCTTCCGTACCCGCATATACGCGCGCTGGAAGAAATCAGTGACGCGGAAGCACTATACTGTCTTGAATACAAATGGAGACAAAACGGCGTTTATAACGGAAACAGCGAGTTTCATTTTGATAATCCGTCCGTTCTTGCAAGAAATAACATCCAAAACTCCGACTGGATAAAAAAAGAAGGACACAATATAAAACTTATCAATCTCGCAGGACTGGGCAACGGGAATGAAAAATCCGATACAGGCAAACTTGCAGACTGGCTCAAACAGCTTGCCATCTTACCGACCGGAAATCTTGAAAATAACATTTTTTCAACAACGATTTACCTTATACCGTTCCACCCGAGAGAATTCGGATGCGCATACCTTCCGATGTCATCAAGCGTAAGCCCGAATTTAGAAGATAAAAATATTACAGAAAAAACAGGTTTTAACGCTGACGGACAGGTTAAACTGTTTATTGAAATGGCACAGCTTGCCGGACACCCTGTAATTTATGACATACTGCCGCAAACCGCAAGGTATTCAAAAATCGTTCTTGCAAATCCTGAATGTGCAAGATGGTTTGATATTAATGCACTTATTTCTGAAATAGAAAAAAATGTCGATGAGGTTTGTAAAACATTAAAAGAAAAATATTCACAGGATGATATCAACATAGTTAAAGACTTATATAAAAAGTCACTGCGTTCGGGAATCGGCGATTTGGCTGAAAATTACAAAGCCATTTACAACGATATTGATGAGGCGCTTGTTGAAAAGAAAAAATACCTTTCAAACGCTATGCTTGAAAAAGATATTCAGGTAAAACTTCACCGAAAAGCAAGAAATATAATTTCTTCTGTAATCAACAATAATTCTAAGAAGCTTAAAGAGTCTGATATTACCAATCAGGGTGATGTTATACAAAAACTTATTGAAGCGGGAATGTGGCCGTCCCCCGGCGGTGCATGGTGTTCTGCGGGCGTTCCCGTATTCAACAGAATGAGCGACTGCGGCTCATACCCTACTTTTAAGCACTACAACTACAAAGGTGAAGATGTTACGCAATATGCAAACCTTGATTGCCAGACACCTTACTACTTTGTTAATCTTGAAACCGGCGAATACAACAACAATGTAATAGATTTCTTTATCAATTACATGAAAGACTTGCAGGCAGATTTTAACTTCGACGGGTTCAGAGTTGACCACATAGACCATATTGTTGATGAGGTGTCAGAAAAAGACGGCGTCCCGATTAGTTACAGGGCCCCAAGAAAAGTTCTCGGCAAATTAAACACAGCACTTAAAAACAAAATTCCATACTTTGGAACACTTGCAGAATATATGCTCTGGGATAATTACCTTAAAGAATACCACGAAGATATGAATTTCGACCTTCTCTGGGGCAGCGATATTGTTGCACAGAGTGATAAAACTCCTGAAAGGATTGCAAATGATAATCTTGAATTAACAAATTACAACACTTCAAGCAATGCAAAAAACTGTTTATCAATTTTAAAAACTTACAACAATCAGGACGGAGAGTTTTCTGCAATAGACAGATACCCGGGACAGTTAGGCGAACAGGGGGCATTATTTAAGTGGTTCAAATACAAATTTTTACCGGGCGGCAAATTTGCGCAGCGCCCCGTTATGTACATTGACGGCGATGAATCCTTTACCACCAAAGGAATTGAAAGTGTTATAGGTGCAGAAATTTCTATGCCGCGGGAAAAGGATTACGAATTCTATGCAAAATTTGATGCAATCGACCGTTTTGTTAAAAACTCTCCGATTATCTCAGGCGGAGAAGCCCACATAATACGTCAGGATGAGGATGGATTTGTTGTATGGCAAATCTCAAAAGAAGGGCTAAAAACTTCAATCCTTGTTGCAGCAAACTACCATAACCCGTCAGAAAAATTCTGGGTATGGGAAGGGAGCGAACAGCATATAGAAGTAAGAGAAGGCAGAGAAGTTTTTGATAAAAATATTTCACTCTCCTGCGATTACAAAATAACCGGTCAATACAACTTTGACGGGGATAACTACGTTGAAGAAAAATTCCAAACCCCGACAGACCAGTTGATGTTCAGCAAAATCATGCCGGCAGAATTCAAATTCTACACGGTAGAACAGGTCTAGGGATATAAAAAAAGCCCCGCTTTAAAAGCGGGGCTTTTTACCATAATTATAATGCCACATATTTATTTTGATATTTAACTGTTACACTTTCTACAGTCTCTTAACGAAACAATGACAGGGCAAAATTTGTTTGAGCGCAGCGAGTTATTTTGCCTCGGGTTGAGTTTAGAGAGGGGTAAATGAAGTGCAGGACTTCTGCTTTCTTTGTCCAAGTTTCTTTCTTTTTTCATCGCAATACAAAAGCGGATTGCGAGCAGAGGCTGGAGGGCAAAACATGAGTTTTTGCCCGTAATGCCGTTTAACGCGAGCAATTCAAGACAAGAAAGAAACTTGGTGCGGGGCACGGGGGTGCATAGCCCCCGATAAAATGTGCAATCACCCCAACAATTGTGCGGATACAATCCGCTCAATTCCTGCCAGATCCTTATCTATCTCTATATTGCCAAATCCGTTCTGTGCCAGTACACGCTTTATCTTTTGCGCCTGTCCCTCACCGCACTCAAAAAGCAAATAACCGCCCTCTTTCAATATTCCTCTTGCCCCTTCCGCAATTCTCTTATAAAACTCCAACCCCTCTCTGTCTTTAGTAAACAGTGCAAGTTTAGGGTCAAATTCGACTTCTTTCTGAACCGGTGTTCCTTCAGGAATATACGGCGGATTTGAAACAATCATATCAAATGTTTCGTTAGGATTAATTTTACTGTATACATCCGATTTCCTAAACACAGCCTTGTTATTAAGATTTAGTGCAGAGGCATTCTCAAGAGCAATTCTTAAGGCATCTGATGAAATATCCACCCCAAGAACATAAGTATCAGAATTAAGGGCAATGGAGCACGCAATACATCCGCTTCCTGTACCTATATCAAGAACGGTTTTAAAATTATTTGCAAAAATAATCCTTAAGGCCTTCTGAACCAGTAATTCAGTTTCGTCCCGCGGAATAAGTACATCTTCTGTAACACGGTACTTATTACCATAAAAATGAGTAAAACCAAGTATTTGCTGAATTGGACGTCTTGTTTGTGCACGCCGCCTTGCAAATTCTGCGACCGCATCAAGCCTTGATGTATCCAGAGGACGTTCCAGTAAGATATCCACAGGGCTCCATTTACAAATATCTCTTATCATTAATTTAACTTCCGCTTCTGCCTCATTAGGCTCAATCCCTGCATCCGTTAATATTTTTATAATCTCCTGAATGTTCATCCAATATTCTCTCTATTTCGTTCCTTAAATCTAACCTGCTCGCTGTCTCTGTATCAATACCCTCTACATTATACCGCTTACAGAGTTTTTCGTAATAGTAAAGCTGTTTTTTTGTCGGTTTCTCCTTTGACATCTTTACTTCCTGCAAAAATTTCCGTTTCTTTTTTTCAAATTCCTTATTTGCAGCAATAACCGGCGCCTGCGCTTTTTTGTACTCATAATACTTTTTACATTCTCTTAAATAAAGTTTTGTATCATAAGAAAACTGTTCATCATTGATTATATCTGCCAGAAACTCAAATTTTGAAACATTAAGCTCCTCGTAGTACCTCTCATCCTCTATAAATTTATCGTATATCTCGTCAACCGACAAATCCATGTTCTGTTTTACAAGTGCTCGCAGAAAATTACAGAGCCCCGTCTTCTGAACTCTGTTTAATTTTCCGTAAATTCTGTTTTTTATTTCATACATACTAAACTAAATCTTTAGGCATCATTTTCTTTGCATGCCTGAACTCTAAAAACTTCTCCAACATAGGGTTGGTCTGATGCCGTGATGTTCGTATCTTATTTTCCTGCTCTATACGATCTTTATTTTCTATCACTCTATACTCAAACTTTTTTAAATCTTTTTCCATTTTTTCACCTCGTGTATATATAAAGTATATAAATGTTAAAAAATTGCCTTTTTCGTTTGAGTTTTCTTAACATCTCTTAACATTTTAAACCATTTTTCGCCAAAATTCAATTATGCAGGAGGACTGTGTAAAAAAAAGTTTACAAAAACGCAATTTTCCCCGTTGAATTGTTTTAATAATAATATGATAAGGTTTGAGTCAGTGAAAGCACCCGCTTTTAAAAGTGCAGTGCAAAATAATATACCAAAAACTCCGGAGCAAAAAACAAATACAAATCCGGAGGTAACACCGCTGCCGGATATCAAAATACCGCTTACGGTTAATATCCCTGCCGGATATACAAAACTCGGGGTAATAAAACTCGATAACGGACAGGAAATACATAACTACAAACTGTCTAACGGATTAAGAGTTTCTATTGCTCCGATGGATACAAATTTTACAATGATAAAAACCTTTGTTAACACAGGCTCTATAAACGAGGACGACAATCAGAGAGGTATTAGTCATTTTCTTGAACATATGGCGTTTAACGGAACATTAGGCGCAGACGGATATAAAAAACTGTCTACCGGTGATGTGTTTAGAATTGTAGGTAATATAGGAGGTGATACTAATGCTTCTACAAACTTTGCTCTCACTGATTATTATATACAAGCCCCAATTTTCTATGATAGCGATTTGGAGGAAATAATCAGTATTCAGGGTGCTATGATGAATAATCTTGCACTCCCTGATAACATGATTGAAAAAGAGCGCGGTCCGGTTATTTCTGAAATAAATATGTACAGTGATTATCCCGACAATACTGCATTTAATATTGCTCTCAAAAATTTATATGGTTTAAAAACAACATCCAAGGATTATATTGCCGGCAGTGTTGAAAATATCAGAAAACTTACAAGGGATAATGTACTTAAGTATTACAGAAATAACTACTATCCGGCTAACATGTATACAACGCTGGCAGGAGATGTCACGCCTGACGATGCAATAAAACTTATTGCAAAGCATTTTCATACTAAAACAATTAATCCGCCGCTCAAAAAAGTCGATAAATTAACTCCGATTGATAAACCGGTAAGGCGCGATTTTATATCACCCAAAACTAAAGAAATGTCCGGATACATGCTCTTTAACGGCCCCGCAAATAACAACCTTAAAGACAATATTACCATGCGGTTTCTTTTAGCACTTTTGGTTGATAATTCTAATTCCTTGATTAAAAATCATTTTACTAACCATGTAATTTCTGTTGATATGGGTGTTGAAAAAATAAGCACACGTCCGCAAGACCGGCAAACTGTATATTTTGAATTTTCCGGAGCGGATGAAAAGACAGATTTTATTTTAAAAACGATTTATGATGAACTGGCTAACTTTCAAAAACCTTCTGATAAAAAAGTAGAATTAATAAAGAGAAAACTTTTAAGCCAGCTTGATAAACAATTACAATCACCTGACGGTCTCTTAACGCTGCTTGGGAACTCTCACTTTACGGCTGGCGATAACAGTATTGCAGAGTATGCCCAAACAATAAAAAGCATTACCCCGGATGATATCTCAGAATGCGCAGAAAAGTATCTCGATTTGAATAAGGTTTCAATTGCCATTGCACATCCTGAAAATAAAATAATTCATCAGCCCGCCCCCTCCTTTAAAGGTATTAAAGAAAAACGCGTTATAAAACCTGATAATTTGCATATTTATACGCTGGGCAATAATTACGAAGCTGCTGCATACGATACATCAAACGACTACAGATACCTAAGTTATTCAATTTGCTGTGAAAAAATGCCTGATTCAAAACCAGGAACAGCAGAATTACTAGATCTGCTCCTTAACAGCGGAACAGCAAATATCTCCAAAACAACTCTAAAAAATATATTTCTTTCTAAACTTATATCTAACAGTATAGAAGCTGATCCTGATGAAATCAGAATTATAACGCATGCTGATAAAGGCGATATGAAACTGGCAGCAGAACTCCTTAAAGAACAAGTACTCAACCCTGCATTCACTGAAGGTACTTTAAAAGATGCAAAAGCGCTATTAAAAGAAGCACTTACAGCCTCCAAACCCAATACTAAACGTTTGATTTATAATCAGTTATTTCCAACCCATCCATATTATTGTTCCAAGGAACAAATTTTAGACAACATAGATAATATATCCCTTGATGATGTAAAAAAACTTTATAACCATATAATAACTAACGGTTATGGTAAGATTGCCTTCACCACCTCAAAAGATGAACCGGAGTACACTGAACGAATACTTTCGGCATTCAATGCCCTGCCTAAAGTTAAAAATCAAACGTATAAAACAGAAAAAATATATACACGACCTCAAAAACCTGAAGTACTTACGCAGGCAACAAAAAATTCTCAGGCAGATATAAAAATCGGGTATGAATATAAAACAAATATGAATATAAGAGACTCTGTTATCTTTGAACTTTTAAATTCTATTCTGAGAAAAAACGCGTTCAATGATTTACGCGAAAAACAACAATTAGCTTACAGTGTAAACTCTTACACAAGTAACTGTCATGGTGACGCAAATATACTGTTCTGCAGTATTCTTACAACAACAGAGGATGAAGAAACCGGAGAAAAAACTTACAACAATGTTCAAAAATCAATTGACGGATTTACAAAATTAATCAATTCACTAAAAAATGGTGAATTTACAGAAGAAGAACTTAATGCGGCAAAACTTGAATTAAAAAGAGATATTTTAAGTATAACCGATACCGATGCAGGGAAAATTTATACTATACAATCTGATATGAGCTCATTCTACGGGGCCTTGGGAACAAACTTAGAGTACTCCATCATAGATACTATTTCAAAAGCTGAAATCATAGATGCAGCTAATTACATATTTAATAACCCGCCTGTATATGCTATTACTGCAACTGAAGAAACATTAAAAGCAAATAAGGACTATTTTAATAAACTTGACGGAACGATGAAAGATTAATACTCATCTTCGTATTCTTCATCTTCTATGGCTTTTCTTTCCAACTCAGCCTGCTTAGATGCAATAACTTTTTTTTCTGGCATCAAGACGTTTTTCAGAAGCATAAGTAAGCATATTAATTGCATCTTGAACATTTCCAATACGGGGATCAATCGTTTCAAGATTTGTTCGGTAAAATACACCTAATTCATTATCAAGCAGACAAAATTTATTACAATTATCTACAACATATTTTGTATAAACATTTTGCGGGGAAGAAGAAAGAGCAACTTTACCGCTCAATGCTGTTTTTAAAGACATTCCTTTAGGTGTTACAAACACAATATTATAATCATAACTTTGATCGGGATATGAATATAATTCCTTTCTAAGATTACCTACAAAATGCGAACTATGAGCACCATCGAATACTATAATCTGAATCCCTTGTTTTGTAAAGACATCTTTAAACGGATCTATAATTAAAGAACTTTTTTTAAGTGATTCTTTTATCTCTTTAGGGAGTGTCAACATTTTATACTCAGGCAAAGCTCTTGAATTTCTTTTTTGATTTAAATCCACAGATGCAGGGATAACAAAACAAAAAACAAGAAGAGACAACATCACCATTGAAAAAATAAAAGTAAAAGAAGGGTTTTCAATGGTTGCCTGGGTAAAAGAAGAATCATACTCTATCTTTGTATATTTTTTCAACCAATCTACAACTTCTCTAAACTTTTTGACATCGTTGGTTTCATAATATAATGAACGAGCCCGCTGCCCTTCCTCTGAAAGAAATATTTCCATTTTACAAGAAGGGCTTGTACGTTTAAAACATCTTTTAACACTAACCTGAGTAACAAGTGCAACAGGAAAAGTATTGCCATCAAGTGCGAAATATTTTTTACGGTTATTAATTTCAAAAGGCTGAGATTCCAAATAAATTGGAGAAACACACAAAAAGGTCATTATCCCCGCTAAAAGAAACAATAGCGGTTTGTAATAATCAGACGGAGAGGAATTTGTAAAAAACATTATTACAGAAATAACAGAACATAACGCAAATACGATTGATGCCAAAGAAAGAGCTCTGTCCTCGTACAATATATTAGTAAGCTTTAGAATCAGCCATACCACCGGTACACCAAGAAAAACCAACAAAAACTCTAACGTATGTGTCGATATCTGTAATATTAAAAATTGTATATATGAAAATAATACTTCTTGCACAAAACAATTTTACTATAAAATAAAGAATATGTAAACATTATATTCTTAATGAAATATAAATTTACATTTCCTCAGGAACATATATAACCGCATCTGAAAGCGCTGACCTAATTTCTCTGCATGTCATACATCCGCGGGTTATATTTTGGTACTCTCTTACAATACTTATTACATCATCTGATGATAATTTAATAAGCTTACGTTTTCCATCAATATTTTCTATTATTTTTGCCATCTTTTTCATCCTTTCATAAACTTATTACGGCAAAAAAAATAAATACTTTAGAAATATCGTATATAAGATTTATAGCTTATTCTTTTAATGATATAATTAATTTGAATAAATTTTTAAAGAATTAAAGAGCATAAATATACAAGCATATAAAAAGGAGACAAAATGCAAATAAAATACTTAGGACACAGTGCATTTGAATTTATTTCAAAATCCGGCAATATTCTTGTTGATCCATTTCTTGCCCTTAACAGAAACTACATTCCAAGCAACATTATTAATATTTTCCTCACTCACGGACATGGCGACCACTTAGGGTCGGCAATTGAAATATCAAAAGAACATAAGGCTCTAATAACAGCAATTTTTGAACTTGCAAATTACTGTCAAAATAAGGGTGCATATACTAACGGCATCTCCTTTGGGAGTAAATTATCCTTCAACTGGGGCTGGGTTGTCTTTACACCGGCTTTCCATTCTTCTTCTACCCCTGACGGACAATATGCGGGCATGCCGGCCAGCATTGTTTTTCACATTGACGGTGTAACTATTTATCATGCCGGTGATACCTGCTTAAATAGTGAAATGGATATTATCAAAGACCTATATGCCCCGCAAGTTGCACTATTACCTATTGGCGGACATTTTACAATGGATGAAGAACATGCAGCAATAGCGGCTAAAAAGCTTGGCGCAAATACAGTTATTCCTATGCATTATAATTCTTTCCCCGCTATAGAAGCAAATCCGCACAATTTTAAAACCCTTGCAGAAAGTGACGGAAAACACGTTGAAATTATGAGCATTAATCAGGTTATTACAGTGTAACTAGTACGACGGCTGCCCTAACATTACAAATTTGCTCTTTTCATTTTTAATACTTATAGTTTTATAATAATCTTTTATTAACAATATATCTGTTTGGGATAACAAAAATTTATTTTTTGTAAAGAATTCTTCATAAAAAGCACCCGACTGGGTATATTTTTTTGACTTAACAAACAGAGAAAAATTTAGATTTCTCTTCTTTACCTCAGCACACGCAAATGCGATTATATCATTTACCGGCGCCTCATACCAGGAGGTTTGAACTATATCCAAAACATAATTTTCGTTATCATTTGATGATATTGACAAATAAGCAAGCATATTTGAAGAAGTTTTATCTTCAACTATATACTTATATTCTATTCCCTGGGTAATTCCCGGGCATAGCGGTTCAGTAAAGGATTTTGCTGCAAGAGACAATGCCGTTCTAAAATGCGAAATTAATGACTCATTATACATAATGGCAACAGAAGCAGAATCACTATTTCTAAAGGTTCTTGCCTTCAGATTATACTCATACTCCTCGTATTTCCGCCTGCTTACCTTCCATAAACGTTCATACGAACACTGTCTGAAATTATATTGCGTAACAAGCATATTTAACAATTCCGAATATACATCACTTACCTTTATCCCGTAAGATACCGCCCCTTTTGCACCATAATAAGAAAACACAAACTCCAGAAGCTGTTTTGCTACATCATAATTTTCTTCCACAAAAAGAAGTTCATCAATAATTATTTTATATGGGATACCTTTAACAAATTTTACTGCAATGCTTCCTAATAAAGCACCATTACTAACAGCTTGAAAATACTCTTTCCGGAATTTAAATTTTAAAGGCAGCATACTATGAAAAAACAAAAAAGGACTAAAGCGGTAAGAAGATATTGAGTACAAACCTGCTTCGTTCTGACGCGCTTTTTTCTTTATGCAATAAAATTTCCTAATCTTTGCCATATAAGAATTATATCGTTTAATAAAAATATGTTCAAGTTATCTTATAGAGGCACTGTTCTAAAAATTGTATAATATTTAAAATCGCCCCAGTAAAGTATTAGCTGCAAAAAATTATTATTCAAATCATTTACTTCAAGATAAGATTGTTTTTCCTTGGGTCGTTTTGAACTCTTAAACTTACCCGCGAAGTTTGTAACCGCATTCCTTACCTTTTGCCTCGCCGTCAATTCAGGCTTAGGAATATTATCATCATAAAAAGTTTCCGGAGTATATCCTCTGTCATAAACAGGGATTATATGTTTTACTTTTCCTGCCTCTTTAAATAATAAATACCAGTTATCCTGATTTTTACGCGGAGTTAAAAGATAATATCCGGGCTCTATAACAATATCTTTAAAATATAATGCTGAGTTTAAGCGTAAAAGCGGATACGGAGACCACGTTGTGTTTTGGGTATCATAATACTGCTCGGGATCAACATCATGTTGATATGAAAAATCCGGCATCGTTAAATTCCTATAAATATCCTCCAGCCTTTTTTGTTCATCATCAGAAACAGCTGAAACAGTATTTGTCTCCGGAGAAACCGTATACTCTAATTGATTGGCCGGCACAGGCATTGCCAGTGTAATAATAAATAATGCTAAAAATATTTTACTCAGTTTAATCATAACATTATATATTTTAATATTTTTTTTTATAAAAGCAAGAACTAAACACCGGATTTGGGGAGTTCAACTTTTTTTAATCGCTGCTCTATTCTTCTATACCACTTAAGTCGTTGCTGAAAAAGTGTTTCATAGCCTGCAAAACGGGCATGCCTTATATCATCAAACTGGCTGTCACAAAGCTTTTCAAGTTCTTCTGCAAGAAAGTGAGTATACCCCTTTCTATCAATTTTAAATTCATTAAGGTAAATACTTTTACCTATTTCTACCAGAACTTCAGGCCTGTTATCTCTTAAAAAGAAATAATTCACAGCTATTGGAACTAAGTTAACAGCCCCGTAGCGTTTAACAGCCTTCTGCGCTATATAAACCAGACCGGTCTGAAACTCTATCGGACGATAATTTGGCGGATTAATTATCCCCTGAGGGAAAATATACAATATATTATTTAAATCAGAAAGAATGTCGATAGCATAATTCAAGGCTTCCATAGAGGCCTGCGGCGACTTTTTATTTACAGAAAACGCTCCGCCGCGTCTCAACAAAGGAAAACGATTTAATTCTTCAACCATCAACCGGATTTCTTTTTTAAATATTCTGTTACAAATATGATACCCGACAATACCATCCCACCAATTGCTATGCGGCGCAAACATTATAGTCGGAACACTCTGGTCTCTGTTATAAAAATTTTCAGCCCCTTTATACCTGAATGCATAGAATCTGTTTTCAAGCATGCCATAAAAAAATCTGTCCGCAACCCATAGCCAGAATGGGGAAGTCTTTGCCGGACGAAATTTTTCATTAATATTTCTGCGCTTAGTCGGTTCTACATCTGCATACAGTCTATCTAATTCAATCATAGTTTATATGGTACACTTTAAATCTAATTTTGTGAATAACTAAAAGTACGATTTTAATAAAAATTTACCTTTTTGTTACAATCCGTTCAATAAACCTATTATATCCCTTTTCAGAATTTTTGCAGGATAATATTCCGGAAGAGCCGCCAGACAGCTGTTTATTGAATCCAGCGCAGTTTTATAATCTTTTTGCAATATATAGTATTTAGCATACATAAAATGAAGTTCAGGGTCATAGTAAACCATATTTTTATACAAATCAAAGTAATACTTGGAAAGAGATAGTAAATTATTATTGAATAACACTCTGCCGATAAGTTTATAGGTTTCTTTATTAACCTCCGCTAATCTTGCAGATGACTTCAGCAGTTTTTCCAGAAAATTTATTTTTTGAGAGACAATAAACAGGTCTATGTCAAGTTCCAAAAAGTTTCTAACTTCAAAATATGTCGGTTTCTGCATTTCCCCGCTAATCATTAAATTAATTAATTCTTTAAGCCAATTTGCACGTATTGAATCAATCTGTAACAAAAACTGCCTTGCTTTATCAAAATCGCCGGCCAAAAATAAGGCATAAGCGCACAAAAGAGGCTCATCAGAAATATTAATATCATTCAGAGCAGAAATATAATCCCCGTTTAAAAGCATCTTCACGGCAGGAGTATTAAGAGTTGTTTTCATTAATTTTCTTTATAATAATCCTTTTATTTGGCTTGGCATCCGCAATAAATTCTTCATCAGAATGTCTTACAATAGATTTATTAACTTTACCATCGGGTTTCTTAAGAATTGCATCAACTTGAGCAATCAAATCATCCGTAGTATTTTGGCCAACCATGTTAGCCATTTTTATTTGCATATAAACTTCTTCACGATAAATTTTTACTTCCAGCGGAGCCTTTATAGCAAGACGGCATGAGCCGGGTTTTGTTTCTATTACTGTTACTTCGATATTATCATTTATAATAATTTTTTGTCCGTTTTTTCTTGCAATAACCAGCATTATTCAGCGTCTCCCTTCTCAAATATAGGGCAGCTGACTTCATAACCGGACCCTGATAAAATTATTTGTCCTGCCAATTTGTTTTTTATATTAAATATAAGCGGAGCCAGTAAATTAATAGTTGCGCCTGATGGATCAGAAGATGGAATTGAGGCTATATTCATAACCAGCAAATCATCAACATTTTCTATCTGCAAAGCTTCAACCGCACTATCCGGCAAATCAATAACATAATCCATTGATAGATTTGCACAAGAAACTATTGGAAACGCTAATAACGGGTTTTCAACAGACTGAAGCCATTTAAACATAGAGTCATTACTATGTTCAAGCAAAACAAACTTAGACAACTCATCAAAGCCTACTACCGGAAGAACAAAGTTAAACAGTTTTTCCTCATTAACAGTTATTTTACCGAACCTGCTAGTTTCTATATCCATTCTACCCTCTGAATTATAAGCCCATCATTTGAGATGTCATAATAGTCTGAAGAACTTTAGGATCTACACCGTTTGTATTTCGTGCATTATTTGTACCGGAAAGTAAATTCATAAGATTAGCCATAGAATCATAGTTTCCAGAAGGAACCGTACCTGCATAAATAGCACTTAAATCCGAATAAGGCATAGCAGGTGCACCGAAACCGGCTCTTTGCAGTGTACGAAGAGCAGCAACTATTTCATCATTAGAAGGAGCTGTATCAGCACTGCCGGTAAATCTTTTATACTGATTAAAGCGTTCAGCCGGTATTTCTTTATTATCGTTTATATCCCTTCTGATACTTTCAAGCTTTTGGGTTTCAATGTTATTTTTAACAGCATTCGTTATATCAAAACCGCGGCTGCTGCGTATAAAATCATCCAGCGTATTGTTTGCATTGCATTGTTCTGCATCTTCAAGACAAAGCTTACCGCGTTTAGCATATCTTACAAGAGTTTCCTGTGTATTCAGCTGTATAACCGAATCATAGTGGCTGATTGCATCTTCAACACGACCTGCTTGAACGCTGGCCATTGCCATATAATAATGTGCAACTGCATTAGAAGGATCCTTGGAGAGCAAGGGACCAAGGGTTTGAATACATCCGGAATAGTTCCCGGCCTTATACATACTTATTGCCGTATTTAAATCACTTTTTTGCGCAGCTTGTACATTTAAAACCGATGCGCCTGCAAACATCAATGCTAATCCTAATAAAAAAATATGCTTTCTCATATCTACCTTTTAATTAAATATAACTCTTAGTCAACTCTTCTTACATGATAGTATATATTTTAAATATAGATATACACTATATAGGTGAATTATACTACATTTTTGACTTTATAACAAGAGTTTTCCAAAAAATAATTGCAAATCTGCTTCTCAAGGCTAATTCCAAAAAATGCGTTAATTTCCTTTATAAAATAGCACGGACTGGTAACGTTTATTTCAATAATTTTACCGTCGATGACATCCAGCCCTGCCATATAAATGCCGGAATTATTTAATTCCTGAGCTACTCTGCTGAAATTAGTTTTTTCTTCTTCTGTCAAACTGCCTTTTGTTATATACGCATCGCTGTGATTATTAAATTTAAAGTCATCAGCAGTAGCATGTTTTACAATACAATAATCCAGAACCTGATTTCCAAGTGTCAAAACACGTTTATCACCATAAATACCGGATGATATATATTTTTGAACCATTGTAAACGATGTTTCGTTAGAAGTCATCATGTTAATAATACTTCTTGTGTTCAAATCCCCGTGTTTAAGATACATAACCCCCGCACCAAAACATTTATCCAGCGGTTTAAGTATTATTTCGCCCTGCCGCCGCAGAAATTCTTCAATTTCATCAAGGGAGGAAGAAACTATTGTTTCCGGCATATACTCCTTAAATTTTAAAGCGTGTATTTTTTCATTAAAATTCCTGATTGACTCAGGGTTATTAACAACAAAAGGTTTTTTAACAAAATCAAAAATATACGTTCCATTAATATAATTATTATCAACCGGCGGATCAGGGCGGAAAAATACTAACTCAAAGCTATCTATCTCAAGATTAACAAATGTTTTATCATAAATAATATCATCACCAGCGGCAAGAACTTTATTACATAAAGCAAAAGCCTTGTCACCTTTTAACGAAAGCCTGTTTATTATTGATATATAAACATCATTATTTTGAGCATATTCTTTTATCAGCCAAAAATTTGTTACCAGATTATTAAACTCAAAATATTTATACTCAACTTTGTCTATTACAAATAGTATTCTCATAAAAACCTCATATATAGTACAAATTTAACTCTCTCGAGTTAAATTTGCAACTACATTATATGGGCATCTTACAACTTATTATACTAGCCGTTGAATACTTTATAAGTTCTGTCAATGTTATCTGTTAATACTTTTTGTACAGCTTCAATTTCTGTAGTGATTGTAGTTCTTTCAGTATCAAGTTGTTCAAGTTGAAGTTCAAGTTTTTTATCTTGAAGCTGAATAATTGAAATTTTGGCATTAACTTCAGCTACATATTGGTTGTATTGATATTTTTCATATTCGTATTGATTATATGCATCTTCATAGGCATCGTCATCAGTTGTTGTTTCTGCATTAAGAACATATTCAACACCATCAATAATAACAGATGTCATTCTGCCTGATGTGTCAAAAATAACCGAACCGCTATCAGTGGTAAGAGCTTCTTTTGTATTTACAGTACCTTGCTCCCAAATATCGGCAAGTCCTGAAGCTGTTGATGATACACTGATTGCCTCAACATCATCTTTCAATATAAATTTATAAGATTCAATACCGTTTGCATCTGTTGATATGTAAACATAGTAATCAGACATTTCTGCTCCGGAAGTATTGTTAAACATTTGTTGAAACAGTTCTTCTCCGGTTTTACCTTCGTGTACAAAGTTTGCATTAACCTCATACAGTTGAGAGCCGTTAGCTAACCAGTCTACTGCATCTCCAGATACACTGCTGTCCGGATTAGTACCTTGCCTGATAGTAGCAGAAGTGCTTGTATTAACAATACCAACAAGGTTACCGCTTCTTGTATAATTAATAGTATAATTTTGATTATCAGCATTCGGGTAAACTGAATCTATAGTATAATCATAGGCCCCTTGTGCAAAGGTATAAACCGTTTTTGTATAATCCGTTTTAGAGGGAGGTGTAGGAACGGTCATACCGAGCAAAGAATTATAAGCCTGAGAAGACTCATTGGACAATAAAGTTCTTTGTTGGTTGATTTGTTGTCCTTGAAACTCTGTGTTGTTCAATCTCGCTGTTAATTGCAAAAATCTTGCTTGTGATGATGCCATTCCCATAATGTTTTTCCTTTTTCTTCGTTCCCTTTGTACCCATGTTTACGGCAGAATTTAAAAAAACTTTAGGAATTTTATCAAAACATTTACAATTCTTTACAATTGCAACAAAACCGCATCATGAAATAATAGGTAGAAATACCCACAACAACTGATTCTGAGGAATAACTAAACCTAGAATTGATTAAGGAAACGTTTATCGTTATTAAAGAATAATCTTATATCATCTATAGCGTATTTAAGCATTGCAAGTCTTTCAACCCCCATACCAAAAGCAAAACCGCTATATACTTCCGGATCAACACCTACATTCTTTAGCACATTAGTATCAACCATACCTGCTCCGAGAATTTCAAGCCAGCCTGTGCCGCTGCAGGTGCGGCAGCCTTTGCCCTGGCACATAATACACTGTACATCGACTTCTGCAGAAGGTTCTGTAAACGGGAAGAAACTGCTTCTAAAACGGGTTGGACGAGCTGCGCCAAAATAAATACGTATAAATTCATTAAGGACACCTTTTAAATCACCAAAAGTGATTCCTTTATCCACGTACAAGCCTTCTATTTGATGAAAGAAATTATTCTTACGGGCATTTACAGTTTCATTTCTGTAAACTCTTCCGGGGACAACCACCCTGATTGGAGGTTTGCTGTCCTCCATTGCTCTTATTTGCGCACATGAAGTTTGGCTTCTTAATATAGTGTTAGGTGCAAGTTTTGTATAATAAGTGTCCTGCATGTCTTTAGCAGGATGATCCGGCGGAAAGTTAAGCATGTCAAAATTATAATACTCTGTTTCCACTTCCGGCGATAAAATATTTGGAAGGAGCGAAAAACCTAAATTTTGAAAAATTTCAACGATTTCATTAATTGTAGAAGTAATAGGATGAATCTTACCCAACGGAGTATACGCACCGTCAAGAGTAATATCAATCCTATCCTTTTGAAGTTTTTCATTCATTTCTTTGCGATAGAACAAATCATATTTTTCTTTTATTGCTGCTTCGAGTTTATTGCTGATATCGTTTGCAAGCGCTCCGACAATGCGTTTTTCCTCATCCGGCAAATCTTTCAAGCCTTTTTTTATTGAATTAAACTCACCCTTTCTGCTTAAATACTTATTTCTTATTTCTTCTATATCATCAACATTGGAAGCCTTATCCAAATCTGCTGACGCTGCTCTATATATACTTTCTAATTGTGATTTCATACCCCACCTCTATATAAATTTATTATATTTTTTTTCGTGTCCGATTGTTGTGTGTGGACCGTGTCCGGGATAAACAACAGTATCATCCGGAAGTGTAAAAAATTTCGTTCTTATACTATGTTCCAGCTCTGCATGGCTGCCTCCCTCTAAGTCTGTCCGGCCTACACTTTCCTTAAATAGAGTATCACCCGAAAATAACTTTCCGTCAACCTGATAACCCACCCCGCCTTTTGTATGTCCCGGGGTGTGTATAACATTTATTTCATGTTCCGCAAACTTTATAATATCACCGTCGTTTACATAGCGGGAAACTTCCGGTATATTTGCCGCAGGCAGTCCGAGCATAAAAGTAAATGAATTGAGATCCTTTAACAACAACTCGTCAGCAGGGTGTAATATAACTTCAGCCCCTGTTTTCATGACCATCTCATATACACCCATTACATGGTCAAAATGCGCATGAGTAAGCAATATGTATTTTAATTTGGCACCAGTCTCTTCCAGAGTTTTAATAATTTTATCATCATAATGGCTGCAATCAATTAATACAGCTTCTTTTACCTCTTCATCTATTAAAAGATAATTATTATTGTCCAACGGCGGTTCAACAAATGTTTTTAAAATCATTATTTTATCCCCTAACCACCTCATAAATTTCTTTGCATTTTTTAAACAGAGCCCTGGCATCTTCAAGCTTAAGCATATTAGGCCCGTCACAAGGGGCACAATCCGGCTCGGGATGAATTTCAAAAAATAATGTATTTACCCCTGCAGCAACAGCAGCTTTTGCCAGCAGAGGAACAAATCTTCTGTCTCCGCCTGTTGTCTCTCCGTTTGCTCCCGGCATTTGAACGCTGTGAGTAGCGTCAAACACAACAGGATAACCAAACTCCTGCATAATATAAAAAGAACGAAAATCAACAACAAGGTTATTATAACCGAAGGTTGTTCCGCGTTCTGTCAGCATAATACGTTTATTTCCGCTTTCCTCAACCTTTTTAGCAAGAGGCTTCATTTGCCGGGGTGCCAAAAACTGTCCTTTTTTTATGTTTACAACTCTCCCTGTTTGGGCTGCAGCAACCAACAAATCAGTTTGCCGGCATAAAAAAGCAGGGATTTGGATAATATCCGCGACTTCAGCAACCGGTGCGCATTGGTCGGGGAGGTGAACATCAGTTACGATAGGAACCCCAAATTCTGTCTTAATCTTGGAAAGAATCTCAAGCCCCTTTTCCATTCCAACTCCGCGGTAAGAATTAATAGATGTCCTGTTTGCCTTATCAAAAGAGGATTTAAAAACATAATTAATACCTAATTCGCCACAAACCTTAGACAAAACATCAGCTGTTTTTCTAAGTATATCAATATCCTCAATCGCACAAGGGCCGGCCAGAATTGTCATGTCCCCGTTTTCTGCCCCTATTTCAAAATTATTTAACCTAATACTCATAAAAAAATTATAAATAAAAGAAATATTTATTACAAGTTAAAAGGAAAGTTCACGACAATAGCCATAGAAAAGGGAGTATACCCGGGCATGAGCCGCTCGGGCGGGGGCCAAACAATTATTGATACATTACATTTCAGGGAAAAAGCATTCTAAAAGCAGCAGCAGCCCCGGAAAATCCGAAGCCGCCGCCGAAATAACACAAGATACTATAGCACGTAGAAAAACTATAATGCTAACAATGATTTTACAGAAGCCGCATTTTCTCTTACTGTTTCGCTTGAGTGCATATTGATTGTATCTTCCAAAATATGCAGAACTTCTGTCTTGTCTTTAAGTGCCAGAATTTCGTTGATTGTACTCATTGCGACAACAGGGCTTAAATCATTGATACCTTTGCCTTCATTAATAATAACCACTTTAAGTGAATCGTGCACATTCTTCTTTACCAAAGCTCTTGAAGTCTTTTCTCTTATATCGTTATCAGAAGAATTCGTTCCTAAATTTTCTAATACTCTGATAGAATCATTATCCTGATGAGTGGTTAATGCATCTATAATCTGTGAAATTTTCTTATTCATTATGCAGCCTCCATCAACTTATTCTCATTTTTCCATGCGGCTTCTAACTCTGCAACAGGCATTTTATCCGAGATTTTATTCATTTCCGCATTTTTCCTTATAGTAGAAACCTTTTGGGAAATAGAATTACCTAAATCAGACAATGCCTCAGAAAGAGTTGTTGTCTTTGCATAATTCAACGCATTAGAAAGATTTGTTTTCACTTTGTTACAGAATGCTGCTACCGGTTCCGCAATCTTCTTAGAGAAGTTAGAAACACTCCCTGCAATTGCACTCATAACCATTTTTGCTTTGTTTTGCGATTTGAGCTGAGTACCTTCAAAAATATCAGCAGGGAGGATTGAACCGTCAAACTTTGAATCTCTGAACGGATTAGTGTGTATACTTTCCCTAGCTTTTATTTTGAAAGGAATCTCGATTTTTGTGTTCAAAATCGCACCGATTTTGTCAATTGTTGCCATAGTATGTATCCTTTCTTAAAATCTAGTACTCTACAAGAATACCAGTATTAACAGAAAATAAAATCCTGATTTTAGAGTATTATTTAAAATTTGATACCATACTATAGTTGGAGTTTTACTCTCTTTTCTTATTATTATTTAGTTGAAATTATAAATTTATGTTGCAATATATAATAGGAGGATTAAGACAAATGGAAAATTATACATCAACCAAAATAGTGTGCACGATAGGCCCCGCTTGTAATACAAAAGAAAAAATAACGGCACTTACACAAAACGGTGCTGACATGTTCAGACTCAACGCTTCACACGGAGATTTTGCACAACACGAAGAAGTTGTTAAAAGTATTCGCGCAGTCGAAGCTGAAACAAAAACCCTCATCCCTATTATGATTGACCTTCAAGGTCCTAAAATCAGAGTAGGAGAGCTTCCGGAGCCGATAAAAGTTAACGTTGGCGACATACTTCAATTCCAGCATAAAGATGGCTATGACGGAAAAGTTATCCCTGTTGATTACAAAGGTATTGCGGAAGACGTTAAACCCGGAGATAAAATTCTTATTGACGACGGGAAAATACAGCTTGTTGCAACAGAAATCAATAATGATATAGTTTCAGCCAAAGTACTTACCAAAGGTACAATAAATAAAAGAAAAGGCATAAATATACCGGGAGCAACCGGAAGCCTTGAAGTTATGTCTGAAAAAGATATCGAATACGTTAAAAAAGCGGTGGAATGGGATGTTGATTACATTGCCCTTTCTTTTGTAAGATGCGCAGACGACGTTAGATTTTTAAGAGAATTAATTAAAAACAGCGATATAAAAATAATTTCTAAAATAGAAAAACCGCAAGCAATAAGAAATATTGATGAGATAATAGCTGTTTCTGACGGGATTATGGTTGCCCGCGGCGACCTTGGTATTGAAACCCCTGCACAGGAAGTACCAATCGTACAAAAAACAATCGTAGAAAAAGCAAATGTTGCACGTAAATGTGTTATCGTTGCGACTCAAATGCTTGAAAGTATGATTACAAACCCAATACCTACAAGAGCGGAAGTATCTGACGTTGCAAACGCAATATTTGACGGTGCGGACGCAGTTATGCTTTCAGGGGAAACCGCTGTAGGGGCTTATCCGGAAGCAACCGTTAAAATGATGGACGACATTGCAAAAAGCGTTCAGTACAGCGAAAGAATCAATCATAACAGACTGCCGGAAAAAATGTTCCAGACAGAAAATACCGCATCAATGGCTATCGGTGTTGCTCTTACAGATATGATAAGGAATATTCCTAATGTAAAAGCAATTGTTACGATTTCCCAGTCTGGATACACTCCAAAACTTATCTCAGAAAGCAACCCGTCAGTGCCGGTATTTGCATGCTGCACAAGCCAGAAACTATGCAGACAGCTCAGATTGTACAGAGGTGTATACCCTCTCAAAATAACAGGAGCAATAGGAAAAATCGACCAGATTATGTTAACTTTAATGTCAAGATTTCTGGTTAAAAATACCTTCCTCAAAAAAGGGGACATGATAATTGTTACAGGTTCAGTACCGCATATTCTGGAAGAGGGTACAAACTTTATTAAAATTCATACAATATAAAACAATAGGAAAAGGGGAAGGGTATTCTTCCCCTTTTTTATAAGTCTTGTATAAGACAAAATTATACTTATTGTGTTAGAATAAATACTACTGCAGATAACAATATGGGGAGAGAAATAAAATGCTTTGCAAACTAAAGTCTCTTGGAAATGAATTTAAAACTTTTGCAATACGCGGCAGCGTAATAGACATGTCCGTCGGTATTGTAATAGGAGCAGCGTTTACAAAAATTGTCGACTCATTTGTCACAGATATACTTATGCCGCCGCTCGGATGGATTATGGGGAAAGTCGATTTTTCAAACCTTTATCTGACACTTCCTGTAGATGGCAAAATCGTAACTTATCCTTCGCTTGAAGCGGCTAAAACAGCCGGTGCTGTTACTATTAATTACGGTTTATTTATAAATGTCTGCATTGGCTTTGCAATTACTGCGTTTGCTGTTTTTCTGCTTATAAAAAGCATAAACAAACTCCGCTGTACAGTTGCGAGGGAAGAAACAACCGTTGAAGAAACAAAAAATAAAATATGTCCGCACTGTTTTTCTTCAATTGATATAAGAGCCACAAAGTGCCCGTTCTGTACTTCTGATTTATAATATACCAAAGGAGAATAGCTGTGTTAAAAAAAATATTCATTATGTCATTTCTTATAGCCTGTATAGGCCAAACAGCAAATGCCGAGGCCTATATTAATGACCTTAGAAATTTATTTCTAAACAATAAAGCCATAATAATGGCCGTTAACCTACGAACATTTAATGCGAAAGACACAGATAAAAACGGGCTTATTGATGAAAACGAAGAAAAAGGGACATTCCTTAATGCAATAGAACGTTTGGACGAATTAAAAGAAGAAGGGGTAAATACTCTGCATGTTATGCCCATTAACCCGACCGGTAAATTAAAAGCTCTGGGGACAGCAGGCTCTGTTTATTCTCCTGCATCACTTACAGAACTAAATCCGTATCTTGGAGATATTCATTCCGGAGTAGACATAAAGGATCAGGCCCGCAAATTTGTTGATGAATGCCACAAAAGAGGCATAAGGGTTATCGTAGACCTGCCAAGCTGCGGTTCTTATGATATGTACCTGGAACAATCCGATTTATTCAAAAAAGACAAAAACCAGATGCCGATTGTTCCAACAGATTGGACAGACGTACGTCTGTTTGATACCGGTGTAGATGGAAGTCTCAATCAAGCCCTTTATGATTTACATATACAATACATTGATATGGTTATGGGGCTGGGTTTTGACGGAATAAGAGCAGATGTTGCAACTCTTAAACCCTATACTTTCTGGAAAAACTTAATCTCTTATGCAAGAAGCAAAGACCCGAATTTTTTATTTCTGGCAGAAGCTTCTGACTCCTGGAGGGAACCGCCATCTGAATACGCTGTATTTACGCCCTATGACAAACTTTTAGACGCAGGATTTGACGGTTACTACGGCAGTTACTTTAATATCAAAGACTGGACTAAAGGTTCACAGCTTATCAACCACGTTAATTTCAACAAAAAACTGTTTGCTAAATATGATACACCTAAATCAGTTATAGGAAGTTTTACAACTCACGATGAACTTAGTCCTGTACTAATAAACGGGCAAAGACTTTCGGAAATGATTATATGGCTCAACACAACACTCCCCGTAAACTCCTATTACGTAGACGGTTTCCAAACCGGTGCACAGTATATATATTTCTGGGGGAATAAAAAAGCCGATAAATCATACACAGATGACGATTATTATTTTGTCCACAGGGGTAAATTTGACTTATTTAACTTCTCAGCAAGACCACAAGGACAAAATCAGGATATCAATAACAATTTTATTATTGCAAACAAGTACAAGAAAACTTTCTCCCAAATATTTTCAAAAGGCAGCTTTACACCGTTATCAGTGTCTGATGAATCAGTGTTTGCTTATGCACGCTCATACGGTGACAAAACAATTGTAACAATAGGCAATCTGGATTTTAAAAATGCTAAGCAAAAAGTTAAAATTACAGTACCAAAAATGAATAATAAACACAAGCCTATGGTTATAAAAGGCTCATCCGGTCATTGCACGCTTGTTCAGAAGAAAGACAAATTTATACTTGAAATCCCGCCTGGAGATATTCAGGTATATTTAATTAACGATTTATCAATAGAATAATAAAAGGAGTAAAAAGTGAATAACAGAATTATGTCAGGGATGCGTCCCACAGGTAAGTTACACATAGGCCACTATTTAGGGGTTATTGATAATTGGGTAAAACTCCAAAATCAGTATGAAAGCTACTTTTTTGTCGCAGACTGGCACGCTCTCACAACAAAGTATGATAAAACCGAAAATCTGCGCCAAGACAGTATAGATGTTGTAACTGACTGGCTTGCAAGCGGGCTTGATCCTGAGAAATCGACTATATACGTTCAATCGCTGGTACCTGAAACTGCCGAACTTCATATTTATCTAAGCATGATAACTCCGCAGCACTGGGTTGAAAAAGATCCTACACTAAAAGACATAGTAAAAATAGTCAAAGACGGTCAGGGAGAAGGTATAAGTTACGGGCTTTTAGGTTATCCCGTACTAATGAGCGCCGATATTCTGTTATTTAATGCAGCTTATGTTCCTGTAGGAATTGATCAGGTAGCACACGTAGAAATTACCCGCGATATTGCAAGGAGATTTAATTCTATTTACGGAGTTGAAGTATTCAATGAGCCTCAGCCGCTTTTAAATGAGTGTTCTTACATTTGCGGAGTAGATGGTAACAAAATGGGCAAATCCTACAACAATGATATCAAAATATCTGACTCAGAAGAGGCTACAACAAAACGCATTATGCAGGCAATTACAGACCGTTCAAGAATCAGACGGGATGATTTAGGGCACACCGACCAGTGTGAAGTTGCGTTTAAATACTGGCAAATCTTTGGTGCAGAAGAAGATATTACAAAGATTAAGCAGGGTTGTGAAACAGGAACTATGGGCTGTGCCGACTGCAAGCGCTGTTTGGCGGCAAAAGTTAATGAACGTTTCCAGGCAATAAGGGAAAAACGTAAATATTATGAAGAACATCCTGAAATTGTTAGGGATATTATACTAAGCGGATCTGAACAAGCACGAAAAACGGCACAGGAAACTCTGCAAGAAGTAAGAAAAGCCGTAAGAATCTACTAGCTTGCCCTGCGCATTAAATCAGAAAGCTTAATATCCTTAGTCTTAATAGAAACTTCTTTTTTAACAGCTGTCACAGGCTCTTTCCTATACTGGGAAAGCCCTATTGTTCTGTCTGATTTCTTTATCATAAAAAGTTCCAGAATAAAATTCAAAAAAGTTTTCATTATGGCTCCTTATCTATTATTATATCGTATTTTTCCTTATCAATATCATACATTAAAACTATTTTTTGTGCATAAAGCAATATCACTCGTGGTAAAATAATAATATATAAAATCCGGGAGTTGAACTTGAATTGCAATATTGAAGAAAACTTTAATCACGCTTTGAATTTATGCGAACAAAATATAAGCCATGATGAAATGATAAACCTGCTTAAAAATGGCTCTGTTGCAGAAAAACAAATAGCAGCACTCAACCTTGACACCTTTTTAAATCAAGAGGAAGCCGATATCTTTATATCAAACCTCACAGGCTGCGATGGTAAAATTAGAGAAGCCGCTGCTTCCAGATTGCAGGATTTTGTAAAAAATACCCGCTATTTAAAAAAATATCCGGAAATATTTGCAGATGCATCTATTGATATTAATGCAAATATTTCAAGAATGGTAATTGACGCTCTTGAATATTTCAAAGATAACAACGATTTTAGCATTACTTATACTAACAAACTAATCAACTTTATTAATGATGGCTTTGAAGAAATTTCCAAAATTAAATTCCGTGATAAAAAATATGTCCTAAATAAACAATTATTTAAAATATATTGGGCATTAGAAGGTCTATACACATTTTCCGACTCGATTGAAGTAAACACACTATTGAGTATCCTTAATAAAGTTCTGGAGCGTCCGGAATATACTATAAGAGAAAAGGCAGCTAAAATATTGTCTAAATATAAAGGCGACGAAGCTTTTACTACTCTGTACAACAAAGTGACAAATGATGAAAATTTCTACGTAAGATTTGCAGCTACAAAAGGAAGGAGTAATTGATGAAGGTTCTTGTAACAGGTTCTAACGGAATGCTCGGGCAGGATTTATGTCCGGTTCTTGAGGACGAAGGGTACGAAGTAGTTGAAACAACCCGAAAGAGCATGGATATCACAGATAAGGATAAAGTTGAAAATATTATCCTTGCGCATAATCCTGAACTGATAATACACACCGCCGCTTACACCGACGTTGAAAAAGCAGAAGTTGAAAGGGAAGAGGCGCATCTCGTAAATGTAACCGGAACAAGAAATATTGTGCAGGTTTGTAAGAAGCAAAATATACCGTTAGTATACATTTCAAGCGACTTTGTATTTGACGGAGAAAAAGACACACCATACAAGCCTGAGGATAGACCACACCCTGTTAACTATTACGGGCAGACTAAATTAGACGGAGAAGAATCGGTTAAGGGACTTTCAAAGTACTATATTATCCGTACAAGCTGGCTTTACGGACACCATGGAAGTAATTTTGTAACAAAACTGCTCTTAAAAAATCCTGATGAAGAAATAAAAATTGTTGATGACCAAATCGGGTCTCCAACCTGGACAGTAGACCTTGCAACAGGTATAGTCAATATTATCGGAAGCGAAAAATACGGAATTTATCACGTATGTAACAGCGGAGCCGTATCGCGCTTTGAATTTGCAGAAGAAATATTTGCAGTGTTTGATATAAAGGCAAACATTGTTCCCTGCAAAACAAGCGACCTGCAATCAAATGTTAAACGCCCTAAATACAGTGTATTAGATAACCACGGACGATACAGAAACTGGGAAATCGCGTTCAGGGATTTTGCGACGCTTGCGGATTTTTAAAATCCCGTCCCGGATGTTTTTTAATAATTTATCATAAGGCTTCGTCCCTATATTTTAAATATCTTTTTAATGTAAATTTTTATTACAAAAACCTGCTAATTATGTCAAAAAAACACATGCTCCCAACTTAGTATATATGTAGATGGTTTGGAGAATAAAATGAGTACAATACAACAAGTTAATCCTAATTTTCAAAGTAAAGGGGTTACTAAAAACAACAATATTTACGATAAAACCAATATAGGCAAATATATCGGTGCAGGGGCAGGAGCGGTACTAGGCGGATATAAAGTATACAAAATAAATAATGTTCTCAAGCTTCCGGACGAGACCAATTTTCTAGTGAACCTTGCCAACAATTTTATAAAACAAATAAAAGAATTTGATGCCGATGTAAAATTACCTAAAACAGAAAAAGTAGTTAAACTCGGGAAATATACCGGATATGCCATTGTTCTAGCTATAATGACAGCAATTGGGCTGGGCATAGGTGCTATAGGAGATTCAATTGCAAACAGCATAATAGCAAAACGAACAGATAAAGAAAAACAAGCAGAAACTAAGTAATAAAAAACACCTTTCATAAATTATGAAAGGTGTTTTTACATTTATACTATACTAAACCAAGTGATTTATGTTTTTCATATATTGAGTTTACTAGTGTATCCAGTTTAGCAAAATCGTCTTTTTTGGATTTTCCTTTTACCTGAACAGGCTCAATAACTTCCGGCTTAATAGGTGCAATACATTCTACAATCTTATCAAAGAGTTTGCCGCCCCAGCCGTAAGAACCGATTATTGAAGCAAATTTTGCTTTAGGTTTTAAGACTCCTGCAAGGTATGCAACATTTACAGCCGCAGGGTGAGGGCCTGCAAGAACCATTGAAACCCCCATAACTATAGTTGTCGCATCAACAAGCGCGACAGCTAAATCGCCTAAATTTCCACGGATAACATCATACTTAAATACTTTTATTCCCTTTTCTTCAAGTCCTTTTTCCACATAGTCTGCCATCTCTTCAACAGAGCCGTACATTGAAACATATGGAAGAAGAACAAGATTTTTCCCCTCATCCGCTGTCCAATCCTCATATAAGGATAGAATATAATCAAGCCCTTCACCTTTATACATCGGACCATGGCTCGGGCATATTATATCCACATTCATTTCGCGTATCTGCGCCGTGTACTTTTTAGAAAGCATTCTAAACGGCATCATAATTTCTGCATAGTACTTTTTAATACCTCTTGTTAATTTATCGGAAGGAACTGCAAAAACATCGTCGAACGTATGATGAGAGCCGAGAAAATCGCAGGTAAAAATAACATTATCTTCTTTCAGGTAAGTAAACATTGTATCCGGCCAGTGAACTCCGGGCGCCAGAATAAATTTAAGCGTCTTCCCGCCAAGCTCTAGTTCTTCATTATTTGAAATAACCTGAATTCTATCATCAGGGACAAGAAGCATTTCTTTAATATTCCCCGCAACATTAGAGTTTGTAACAACTTTTGCCATCGGGAACTTTTCAAGAAGGGCCGGAATTGAGCCTGAGTGATCCTGTTCGCCATGGTTTGCGATTATATAATCGACTTTTGTAATACCATTTTCATCAAATGACTTAAGATATTGCTCCGTAAATTTAGGATACATTGTATCAATAACAGCAATTTTATCATTACCCTTAACAATATATGAGTTATAAGTAGTACCGTTATCCAGCGGAATAAGTTCATCAAATATAACACGGTCAAAATCATTAATTCCGCAATATAACACAGAATCTGTTATTTTTTTAAATGCCATAATTAATTCTCCTTAATTAAACTGTCTCTAACCAAAGACATTTTATACTAAAGATAATTTAATATAAAGAGTTAATTCCTTCGTTTTTCAAGAGATTCAACAGTTTCTAATCTGTCGCCATGAAGATGAATAATAGCCTGTGTACGTCCGGTTAAGGCCGGTTCATACAAGGGATTAATTTCCACCGCACAATCAAATGCCTGACAAGCCTTCAAATGATTATTTAAATTACAGTAACACCAGCCAATATAAGTATAATCAAATTCCTTATCTTCCGACAGTTCCAGCGATTTTAGCAAATACTTCAAGGCAACTTCATAATCTTTCAGCATAAACAGGCTTAATCCCATTCCCCTTAAAGCATTAACATTATCCGGATAAACTTCAAGAATTTTTGCCGCATATTTCTTTGATAAAGAATACTTTTCTGCCTTGAAGGCCGCCTCCATCTGCTTCATGGCCCCCAGTATTCTTAACTTGCCTGTTAATAACGTTAGTTTTGTTATCAGAGTATCTATTTGTACCCCCTCTTCAACACTGCTTGTATAGTCTAAGTATAGCACATTTGGGGAAAGAGCATAGTTTTTTATTACAGATGTTTTCTTATTCATAAAATTAGGTTACAATAGTATCAGGTTATTTTTTAATACCAGACAGGGCGCTTCTCTGTATATGTTACAAGTAGTTTTAATTTGGAATAAAAATTGATGGAAAAGATTAATAGTAAAGTTCTATATGTAATAGTATTTGTATTTTTTGCAATACTCACAATTCTTATTATTGATATCACCAGAGCAGAATCTCTCGGGTTTAAGCAATACAGCACAGCTCTTGCAGAATATAAAAAACAAAACTATCAGGCCGCTCAGGAACATTTTGCAAAAGTGCCGGTATTTTCGAGTATAAAATCTGCAGCTTTATTTAGGGAAGCCCGCTGCTTTACCCTGCTAAAAGATAATGATAATGCAAAGAAAAAATACAATAAAATATTTATGTTTCATCCACGCTCCTCAATTGCTGTATTAAGCCTGTATAATGCCGGTGTATTAAATTTTGAAGAACAAAATATTTCAGCAGAAAAATACTTTAAGAAAATAGTAAAAAAATATCCGGGCTCCCAATATGCAGCTCCCTCCCAGTATTATCTGGCACAGATTAACTTGCTCAAAGCAGCCGACTCTGGAGAAAAACGCAGTGAAAAACTAACAAATGAGGCTATACAAAAACTATACAACTATCTTACAAACAATCCTGCAGGTAAATTTGCAAAATCAGCAATTGATACACTTATACAGCTCGATGCTATAAATTCGGAATACGATAATCTTATTATTGCTAAATCCTATTATGAACAGGGTGATTACAATAACTCTAAACTCTACATGGATAAAACAAAAAGAGAGGAGAACTGGAATGACTGGGCAAAATTAGCAACAAAGCTGGGGGATAAAGTAAAAGCAAAGCAGTATATAGAAGAAGGTCTGAATAAATCTTCCGAAGCTGTTGAAACAAGTGATTTATACCAGATTATTGATACTTATTTAACTTTCTTCCCGACTCAAAAAGAAGGACTAAACAGGTTAAACGGGTTATTTAAAAACAAAAAAATCAAATGTTCTGATTATATCCAATACCTTGATTGCAATAATAAATCTGGGAGCGCAAAAACAGCATGTTATAAATCCTTATATGAACAGTATCCGAACGGACAATTTGCTGCAGAAGCTCTGGCTAATGTGTTTTTAGCAAAATATCTGGCTAAACAGTATTCTGATGTAGACCGTTTCGGGAAAATCCACATGAAAAAATTTCCTGAAGCAAAATCAGCACCTATGGTTTCTTATTTTATGGGTAAAATGTCCGATAAAACAAAACACCATGAAGCTGCTAATGCTTATTTCAAACATACTTTAGCAAAATATCCGGACAGCTATTACGCTTATCGCGCTTATTTATCTTTGAATCGCGATATTGAATTATTTGACGAAGATAAACTTGACGCAGTTACAGTTGTTTTCCCTTATAAAAAATCGATGGAAAAAAATCTTGTCATAAAACTTGCATTACTGGGGGATTACGATTTAGTCGAAGAAATTTGTAAATCCGATGATTTCGTACAAAGCTGGATAGCATATAAAAAAGGACAGTTCACCCGATCCTGCATCCTTGCAAGAGATGCAATGGACAAACTGCCGGTCAAACCCGATTTTGATGATTTAAGATGGCGGCTTGTTTACCCTATTCATTACTGGGACACCATTACTAAATACAGATATTCTAATAATCCGGTTATTCTTCTATCAATTTTAAAAGAAGAAAGCCATTTCAATCCAAACGCGCAAAGCCATGCCGGTGCTAAAGGATTAATGCAAATGATGCCTGCCACTGAAAGAGAATTAATAGCAAGTTACAATATTCAAAAAGGCAAAGACCCGGTAGTTAATGATATTAAACTTGGAAGTATTTATTTTGCTAATCTGCTCTATCAGTTAGATAACAAAGCATTATTTGCCCTTGCCGCTTATAACGGCGGCATCGGCTCTGTTAAAAGCTGGCAAAAATCGCTTAAATTTAATAATATTGATGAGTTTGTAGAACAAATTCCTTATCCTGAAACCAATAATTACGTTAAGAAAATTATCCGGACATACTGGATGTACTCTAATATTTATAATTAAAAAAACCTCTCTAAACGAGAGGATTGAGCGATGAGGATTTCAAGTATATGATAACTTCTTATATTCAATTTTTCATTAGAGTTTAGTAGTAGATTAAGTGATATATCTTTGTTAAAAAAGGGTGGACAAGCGCCACCCTTTACCGCATCAATACAGCCTGATAATCTCTAGAAGTACGGCTGCGGCGGTTTCCAGAATTCTACGATATCTCTAATTTATGCGACTTTGCTTCTTTTTCGGTAACTTTAGGAACATTAATATTTAAAACTCCGTTCTTATACTCAGCTGTACTCTCCTCCGGTTTAACCGGGGTATCAAAAGAAATTGTTCGCTGATATTTACCATACCTGAATTCACAGGTGTGATATTTTATATTCTTTTCCTTTTCCTGCTGTTCTTCTTTCTCCTCTTCTATCTTTGCAGTTATTGTCATAAAGTCGTTATCAAGTTCTACATCTATATCTTCCTTTTTTACACCGGGAATTTGAACTTTTACTCTATACGCTTTGTCTGTTTGTTTTACTTCAACCGCCGGACGCCATATTGAATTCTTTTTAAGCGTAAGCGGATTTGAAAAAACCGGATGCAAAACCGTATCCCGTAAAAAATTATTTAATTCATTATGTATACTGTCAAAATACAAATCCGGTTCCCGTATTATTAAATCTGTTTTCATTTTGTCTGCTCCTTTCGTTGGACTCTTCCATATTAACCCTGTTTTCTTTTTAAACATTAGCCATTTGTACTATTTTTTTTATTTTCTGTCTAATACGACAGGGGAATAGTGAAATACTATCTCTAACCGGATAATAAAGAAACAAGAGAGGATATACATAATGAATATGATATTTTACGACTTCAGAAACTCTGAAAAAGAATACTTTCAAAAACATCCTAACGATGATTTTGATATAAAGTTTGTAAAAAGCCCGCTCAATGATGACACTGAAATTAGTGAGCACGATGCAAAAGAAACTTGTATTATCAGTATATTTATGACCTCAAAAATTACAAGTACTGTTCTTAATAAATTTAAAAATCTTAGAGTGATAACAACACGTTCAACTGGATTCGATCACATTGATATTGATGAATGTGCAAAACGAAATATAAGAGTACTAAATATAGAACACTACGGGAAAAGTTCGGTAACAGAATATACAATAGGTATGATTATTACCCTTGTAAGAAAAATCGTTCCGGCAATCCGGGATATGCGAAATGAAAATTTAGACACACAAAAATACATAGGAAGAGACCTCAACAAATTAAAGCTCGGAGTTATTGGAACGGGTGCAATAGGCAGTTCTGTCTGTAAAGTAGCAAAATCCCTTGGTATGGAAATTATTGCAAACGACCGGCAAAAAAATACAGAGCTCAAGGATATAGCTGATTATACAGACTTTGAAACACTGCTTAAAGAAGCTGATATCATAACCCTGCATATTCCATATACAAAAGATGCTTTTCACTTAATTTCTGAATACGAATTATCATTAATGAAAACAGGAAGTTATATAATAAATACCGCACGTGGAGAACTCATAGATACAGCAGCACTATACAACGCTATCGAAAGCGGTAAAATTGCCGGATGCGCACTTGATGTTCTGGAGTGCGAAAATGTAGTAATTAACAATGATGAGCATTTAATATCTAACATTTCAAAGGCTGACAAATTTTGCATACAACGTGCCATAATTACCCAGAAACTCGCAGAATCTGATAAAGTAATTATTACCCCGCATATAGCATACAACACTATAGATGCAATTAATACAATCCTCGAAATTACATTCCAAAATATAAGAAATTACCTTAAAGGAGACAATTCAACTAACCGTGTAGTTTAAGCCTAGGCCTTTTTAAGTTCCGTAATATTAGGATCCAAAACTTTTCTGCCAATGTTCTCAAAATTTATAGAGCAAAAATTCTTTGTCCCGTAACTAAATATTTTTTCTACGACACCAACGCCGAACTTAACATGTACAACCCTGTCCCCTTGCTGAATCGGGTCACTATGAACAAGTGCATCTTCAGGTATTTCCGCCGTATAAATAGGTACAGCCGGTGCTGCGGTATTCCGCTGCGGCAAAATAGCCCCGTCGTCATCAGGTGAAACTACCGGCTGCTGATCTTCTTCAGGCAGCAAATCCGAATGTTCCATTAAATGATTATCTGTAAAAGAATTTAAATCGGTCTCCCGCTCTGCTTCTTCCAAGACAACATCATCTGTACCAACTAATTCTTCAATAAAATCCAAATCGTCTTCCGACAATTCATCAGATTCCTCTTGATGCTGCGCCATGTATACTTTATCAACATCTCGTCTGATTTCTTCATCTAACAATTCTTCCGGAGTTTTTTCCTGCTCTTCAGGTAAATCTTCAGGTACAATTTCCGTATTATTATTGTCTAAAGCAAGATTTAGAGAATCATCCTCAAATTTTAACTCTAATTCATCAGCAGCCGGCAATTCCTGAACAACTTTCTGTTCTTTTCCAGTATCTTCTTCTATAACCAATTCTGCATCTAAATCATCCTCCAACTCAGGAATTTCATCAACAATATCCAACCCTGTATCTATACCCGCTTCGTTATCGACAACAGGTTCATATTGCGTTGTTAAATCCAACTCATTATCATCAACTTTATATTCTTCAATATTTTCATCAGTACCTGATACCTCGTCAAGAGAAAGCTGATCATTACTATCTTGAATGTCAGGCTCTTCAATAGTTGTATCAGCAGGTACACTTTCGGGCTGTGATTGTTCCGGGTTATGTTCGGAATTTAAAGACAGTGTATTTCCGTCCGAATTTAAATCACTTGCTTGTTTCTGCAGCCCGACATCAGAACGCTCGTCATGTACTTCTTTTTCAGTTTCAGGGACAGCCACAGGTACAGCAGGAAGATTGGTATCCGGCAATTTATCATCTACTGGCTGATCATAATCAGCTTCCGGAATAACCTCGGCAGACTGAGCAGAAACAGACTCTTCTTCGTTTTCTTCTGCTGAAATTGAAAGTAGTTCCGAAACTTCTTTTTCATCTGGTTGTTCAACCTCCGCAACAGGAAGTCCACCCTCCTCTTCAAAGTCCGTTTTTTCCTGTTCTAAACTATTCGTATTAATAGTTTCCGGCTGATAATCCGCAATTTCGGCATGCGGCTCCTCTTCTATAACAGGCAGCGGCTCATACCCATCCTGTTCACTAACAGGTTTTACAACGTTTTCTAAACTCGTATCTACAGGTGACTGTTCTGCAACAGTTCCGTTTACCCCGGTATTATCATCCTGTTTTTTAGGAATTACTTCGGTTATTTCTTTTAACTGAAAGATAAAAGAATACGGGGCAGATATATTACCTGTTAAAATATACTTATCATTAGGTAAATTTTTCAGCAGAAATTTACAATAATCAAAATTTTCCGGTTTTCTAATTCCGCCTGTAACTATAAAACTTCCGCTATTTTGCTTTAATGCCGATAAAAATTTACAGTTTGAATGAACAACACATGATGTTATAACATTACTACTTTCTATTATTTCTTTAACTAAATCCTTATTAATAAACACATCCGACAATTTTGCAAAAGCATAAAGCTTGGACTCCGTCCCTTTAAAAGCTTCAAGAACAAGACTGATATATTCGCTGACAAAAATCTTGTTTATATGACTAAGGTCAATAACAATAGTCCCCGGACCAAACTCCGATAAAGATGTCCAGTCCATAATCTCGTCATGTGTATTAGCAAAAATATCTATTTCTGCTAATTTTTCAAGTTTAGTTTTAAAAAAATAAAGACTAAGATTTTGTGAATAATCCAAAACTTCGTCAATAACAGACTTAAATGCTTTAAACGGTATATAAGGAACTGTTGCTGCATACTCTTTTAATTCCGTAAAAATAGAATTAATAAGCGAACGGCTTTCGTCCGTGATATCAGAAAAATATTTATTGTACACGAATTCAATTGCATGAGAATTTAAAGGAAGTTTAAAATCAATACCTGCATTAAGTCTTACTCCGTCCGAGGTCCCATCGGTATCAAATATTAAAGTATTATATCCAAGATTAATAATCTGTAATGACAGATTATTAATTATAAGATTTGTATTGGCGTTTTTTTCTGAAGCTATAAGTATTCTATTATCCAATATCAATCTATCGGACGTAAGCATGCCGCTGTCATAAGCTAATTCCCCTAATACAACATCCGCATTGCTGCCTAAATTAGATATAAGACTCAATGTATCAATTTTTTCACAATGCGCATCTTTAGAAATATCCTGAATATTAACCGGTATTTTCGGGGATGCAAAATTTGCCAGTAATTTAGCAAAAATCATATATGAAGCGCCCCCTGCCTCGGCATATAAAACCTGAGCAACATAACTGTTGTCATTATCAACAATTTTAAGCAGTGAAGAAACACTAACAGGTTTACTGCTCTCTATTTTTACTAAATTGCCTCTGATATCTAATATTTTCATCATGCTTTCCTAAAACGATTTTAGCATGAAAAACTAAATATACACCATATATTTTTTTTATTATTTAACATTCTTTAAAGCTTGATGGCAATAGTGTTTTGGGAGAATATATTTTTGACAAAATAATTGTAAATTTTTGTAAATTTTATACTAAATAAATAGCAAATTTAGACATTTTTGAATTTTGATATATATGGTAGTGTATTTGGAGTTATTATGATACCAAAAGTAACAGGTGAGACAGTTAATTATGCTGCGGGTCGTAAAGAGCACCGTAATCAAATGCAGCAAAAAAAAGAAAACGAGGAGCCGAAAGTTCTCTCCAGCAATATAAAAAATCGGATGATGTCAGGATTCCACCGAACAGCAAACGCTTTTACTGAATATCCGGCCAAAGGACTTAAGGGAGATATAAATTCAAATTTTTATGAATTCTTAGCAATGGGACGCGTCCCATATTTACTCGGAAGTGCTACATTTATCGGCGTGTTCAATGCGGCAAGCCAATTCTTCGACAGCAGAGGGATGCAGCAATCAAAGAAAATAGGACTGAAGCTAGCTGCCGGAGTTATATTCTATGCACTAGCCAAAACTCTATCCAAAGACCTTATCACCAGACCGGTTTCATGGGCTACCGGTATTGATATTGAACAGCCTTACTTAAATGTTGTTTATCCTTTCCCGAAAGTTATTTTAAGCGAACCTCCAAAACCAAATGATAAAAATAATAATAACGAAACACCCACCCGGATTATTCAAGACTTAGATCCCCAATATCAATACCAAAAATTATGGGAAAGCGGGGAATTTCCACGTATTGATCTTGTTAAACCGGAATTCTTCGATAAAGTTGCAAAGAAGAACGGTTTAGGAGAAAACCTCAACTCAGCAGAAAATGAAGTTAAACCTATCCTTAAAAATGTTATTTCAACCGCAACAACAGCATCCCGTGTATCGTCATTCCTGTGGGCAGCATGCGGGGTTGCACTTGCAGCATGCGGGAATTGGGACAGCTATTACGATACCTACCTTAGCGGAACAAAACTAGGGAAAAATCCGATTAAGAAAGATGCTCCGTTTAAAGATAAAATGAAAGCCCGGCTTGGAAACTTCTGGCAGCACACAAAAGAAGGAACTATAGCATTAAAAGAAACATTTAAAACTTCGGCTAAAGAATTCTACAATGGAGCACCCGGCACAAAAGGCTTCAAAAAGCATGCCGGGAAAGTTCTGTTCTTTACAGCTCTCGGGTCCACAGTGTTCGGGGTAGCTAATACCATTATAAGGGCGCGTAATATGAGTAAAAATTTGTGCGACCCTGACGTTATAGACAGATCAAAAGATAGTATGGCGGTGTAGTATGGCAGTAAGTAAAATTCAAAATCAAGTATCATTTACTCAAAAACCTAACATTGATACGAATTCCGGCAATGTAAATATGGAACGCCTTCTTCCGCTTCCCAGAAAACATTACTTAAATCATAACGAAATTCCTGACTCTGTAAACAGAATTAGACCGGAGCCGGGGCAAGGCCACTTATTAAACGGCGGTTTCTTCAGCTCTTTAGGAAGATTTTTCTCCAATAGGATTTATGATATTAAATCCGTTTATAAAGGATACACAGGTACAGCAAATGATCACCAGCTCGGCAGAACAAACGATGTAGGACTTGTGCTGGGCGGACTTGGTATTGCTTCATTCTTAACAACTAAACGGATTGCAACAATGCCTAAGCATATGGAGTTTATTGGTCTGGCTTCATTCCTTTCTTCAATGGCACTGTGGCCTAAAATAGGTATTTTTGGACCGGCAAGAGCTGTTCATGGCTTTGATGCGGATAAACGTTATATTGATGATCAGGGGAGAAATAAATCCGTATTTCAGGATCCAAATTATGTACCGTTTGAATTATTCCGCGGAGACAAAAAGAGCGAAGATATATCCGCAATTGCAGATTATATGGGTATTTCAAAAGATGCGCCTAACAGAAATGAAATGGCTAAAGATCAAATGAGAAAAGTTGCAACTCAAAATCATACACTCTGGATGCTTACATCAGGAGTTGCAGTTCCAACTCTTACGGCTCTGTTATGCAATGGTTTTGAAAGGATTTATGAACCGCTTCTTGTAAAGTATAAAAACTCACTTTCAGACTCAAAGCTTAATAAAATGTATGAAACTCTAATCAATAGCACTGATAAAAAACATACAACTCCAAAACCGGCTAAAAAAATTGCAAATCAAATCAGAAATTTTGCAACTGTTAACCGTTCAGAAAAAGTCTTGACAGGCGAACAGATTACAAACTTTGTAAATACGGTTGCTAAGGATGCCGGGTCAGGAGTTTCAGCAGCACTGGCAAAAGATATCAGGGCAATACTTGCGCAGCCTGACAAAGCCGTTGTTGATAACAAATATATTGAAGAAATTGCTAAAAATATTGAAGCAAAATTCCAGGGGCATAATCTACTGAAAAAAGGAATTGTATCGTTTGATGAAATCGTAAGAGCCTTATGTCCGATAAAAGCACCGGAAAAAAATGCAGCCAACGATAAAAAACCATCAGCAGATGATATAATAAAAGCCTTCAAAGAAGGTAAAGAATTAACAAAAGATCAGGTTGATGATGTTATTAAAAAAGGAGTATTACTTGATAAAGAACGTGTCAATAAAGCAATAACCAAAGCTGTAAATGACAAACTTGCAGCGGCTGATTTTACAAACACAAATAATATACCAGCAGAAAAAATTCGACAACGGGTAATAGATATGGCAGGAAACGTTATAAGAAATAATGCCCTTTTACCAAAATCAGAAACTTATGTTATGACAGAAAGTGCCGCTAATAATATTAAATCAATTGCCGGCGCAATGGGTGAATATTTATACAATTTCAGGCAGCTGAGAGGTATAAATGAGCTAAAGATGGGGAATGTTGCAGACTCTATGGATGCATACCTCTGGAAAAAACTTGAAACAGCATTTACAAACATTGTTTATCCTAACAATGTATTTACATCAAAATCTTTTAAACCCCTTATTGATAATACAAGCGATATAGAAAAAACAGCACAGGCAAATATTGAAAAACTTGTGAAAGATGATGAACGCTACGCAAAAGCAATAAAAAAAATCGATGCTCTTAAAACCGAGTACTTAAAGGCTGTATTTGGTAATGATGAAAGACAATATATTCAGTATAACGAATTTATTAAAGGCAACAACGCTCACGGAGGTGTAAATTGGAATGCCAGAACATATAGTGATTATGGAACTCAAATAGATAAATATCTCGAGATTGAAACAAAACTGGCAAGAAACTTCTATGAGGGAATTGAAGGAAATAAAAGAGGTTTATTTAATAATCTGCTCACAACAATAACAAACAACCAGAATGGAAATAATTTTGGCAAAACAGTTACATTCCATGATGCAGCTGCTAATGTTAAAAAGGTTGAAAACTTTGTTACTGCCTGTGACAGAATAATACATTCTCTGGACATCTACAGAAGAGCTTATCTGAATCCCGCGTCAAAACATGTAGAACAGGATTTATTTAACGAAGCAAAACATAATGTAATAAGTGCTCAATCCAATGATTTCTTTGCCAGATTTAATAACAGAAGCAAATCCGTTAAATTCAGGCAATACATGGATCTTATCTTTGCACCAAACAAATATCTTGATGACCTGACAAAGGCAAATATGAGTGAAGCATCAAGATATACAATGGATGGCTGGATTGATAAACTCAGAGCACTCTTATTTAATGATAAGAAGAACTGGCAGTATTCAGAATTCGGTCACAATAATTGTCCGATTGGAGATACCTATAAAGATAACTTATTATCAACTCCAGACGCAAGATACAGAGCGCAGGGGAAAAATCCGGTCGAATTCTTAAATCAGGGGCTTAAAAATTCATATAACAGCAATAAGTGGTTAAGAATGTTTGGCGGACTCTTTATCGGGGTATTCAGTCTTTCCGTTATCGCTCAATTCTTCTTCGGCAAGAAAGACTCAACTATTCCACTTGAAAAAGACCGGCTTAAACAAGAAAAATTAAACCAGCAAAACGCCATTGATAACCAAATAAATCAAGAACTTAATGAAGAGCTTGAAGGGGAGGCAGCACATGCAAATTAATTCTTATTACAATGTAAAAATCCCGCAATATCAAACAAATTTCAAGTCAGCACAAAGAACAGATGTACAGGCTAATGACGGAGAAAAAAACAATAAAATAACAAATCCGTTTGGCAAATATCTGGACAGTCAGGCTGCTGTTAATGCTGCCGGAATAAAAAAGATAACTCCGGTTGATGATAAAAAAACTACGCCGGTTGATTATCATAATAACCTTCGTTCAATGATACAAGATAATGATGCAATCATTATGGCGATTATTCCGAGAATGCTTGGTGCAAAAGATTTAAACGGTGACAGAAGGATTAATCCCAAGCTTGGTGAAAAACCGGGAACATTCCTGAGCTGCATAGAAAAGCTCGACGATTTTCAAAACCTTGGAATAAATACTCTTCATGTACTGCCTATCCATCCGCCGGGGAAAAATCATGCAATGGGAACAGCCGGCTCTGTTTATGCGCCTTTAAAATTTGTTGAAGACAATGGTGATCTTGCTATTGATCCTGTCCTTGTAGATTTTTCAGACCCGAGAAGTCCTAAAGAACAGTTTAAAGCCTTTATTGATGCCTGTCATGAACGCGGAATCCGTGTAATGCTTGATCTTCCAAGCTGCGCATCACTGGATATGAGTAATAATGAACAGGCACTGATGGCCCGCGGCAGACATGGAGAAGATAAATGTCCACAAGGCTGGGTAGACATAAGAATGTTTGATCCATGGGCAGATGAAACCAAACGGCAATTAAATCCAAAGCTCTTAGAAATGCATAAACAATTTGTCGATAGTTGCATAGAGCTCGGTATTGACGGTATCAGAGCAGACGTTGCACGTGCTAAGCCAACAGAATTCTGGGATATTTTAATAAACTACTCTCATGAAAAAGACCCTGAGTTTGCATGGCTTGCAGAAACCTATACTTATGAATGTGCGTCTCCGCAGTTAAATATGATGCATGACAGACCTATTGACTCGTTAAGAGCCGGTTTTGACTGTTATTACGGACAGTACCACATGTTTCATGAAATGAAAGCAGGAGAGTTCATTGATTATGTAACCATGAACTTAGATTTAACAAACCGCGACTATGAAGGTGATGGAATAAAAGAACTTGCAGGAAAATCCTTAATAGGATCTTTTACAACCCACGATGATATGTCTGCAATGGTAAGGGGCGGTGAAATTTTCAGTGATTTATCAACGATAATTCAATCTACAATTCCGATGACAAACCCCTATTATGTAGACGGTTTCCAATATGGTGATTACTATGATTATCCGTATGCCGGCAAGGAAGATATCGAAACCCAGACAGATAGTTATATAAATAAAGTTCACCATAACAAACTTGATTTATTTAACTTTTCAGCACCTGCTGAAGGGAAATGCCACGATATCGGCAGGGTTATGAAAGAAACCAACGAAATGCGTCAAAAATATAATGATATAATAACCAAAGGCAGCTTTGTTGAACTTTATAAAGAAGGTGATAAAGGCGACTGGGTCATACCTTACGCAAGGACATTGAATGGTAAAACACTGGTTGTTATTGCAAATAAGAATGTTAACCGTCCAATTTCAGTAAAAGTATTTGTTCCAGGAATTAAAGAAGGACAAATTCTTAAGAATGAAGCACCGTCGTATGGTGAAGAAAGCGAAATCCAAACAGCTGAAAATGAAATAAGAGCAATACTTGCTCCAGCTAAAGCGTATGTATTTGAAGTTGACACACCGGAATTAGAAGATTATTATCAGGATTTTGTCTATAAGCAAAATTTTGATAAAGGTGAATTAATTCAAGAAGCAAATGATACTGATGAAGAAATTGATGATAATACTATTACAGAAAACGATGAAACAGTTGAATAGCTGATAATTAATGTAAATATACAAAAAAGCCGGAGTATTACACTCCGGCTTTTTATTTTACACAAATGAACTATTTTACACTATCTTTTATAACAATAAGATTATTAAATATTTTCATCACACAAGTTGGAAGCACTACTTCGTGGAGCCCGTCAGCAATACTTATTATACTGCCGGCTTTCAGGACTACATCCTCACCCTTGTATTGGAAAGTATAATCATCTTTTCTGTCTGACCTGATAGTAATTTTGTTATCCATTTTTTTAATCCTTATAATTAAGTTTTAAACAAAAATAAAGCAGAATTAACCCTCTTTCTGATTAACTCCGCTTTACTTAAAAAATTAGTCAAAAACGTATCCGATGATAGATGCTTCACGCGCACGTTTAACAGCTTTTGTAATCATTCTTTGATGTTTTGCACAGTTTCCGGTTACACGTCTCGGAATAATCTTTCCTGCTTCTGTTAAATAGCGTTTTAACTTAGACGCATCTTTATAATCGATTACATCGACATGTTCAGCGCAAAATGAACAGGTTTTGCGTTTTTTCTTGTCTTGTAAATCTTGTTTTGCCATTGTTTTAATTTGCCTTTCTAGCCTTAAATAGTATCATACGTTAAAAAGGAATTTCTTCCTCGTTAATAAGTTCGTTAACATCTTCGATATCTTCGCTATCGGAGTACTTAACAATAGGTTCATTGGACTCAACCGCTGCCATCGAAGCAGCAGAAGCACCGCCGATTTTTTCAATTGTATTAGCATCCAGTTCAAAAACTTTTCTTTCATTACCGCGTTCGTCTTTTACGTTTGATATTTGCAAAGCGCCTTCTACCAGAACTCTGTCTGCTTTTGAAAGATTAGAAAGGACTTCCTGATGTGACTGACGTTTAGAAATCACTCTTAACAACATTGGTTCAGCATTACGTTCTTCTATAGATACTACAAAAGATGATACTGAAACGTTATTTTGAGTAAAACGTTCCTCCGGAGTCCTTACTACTGTTCCTGTAATTACTGCTTTTGCTAATGACATTATACTTCCTGTGCTTTCTTAGATGATTCTAAAAACATTGTTCTAATAACATTTTCATTGAGTCTTAAGTTTCTTGTAAAATCAGCAACTTTCTCCGCAGGAAGAGAAAGTACAGTATTTACAAAAAAACCATCTCTAAAGTTTTGAACATCAAAAGCTAATTTTTTACGTCCGATTTTATCGGAAGAGATTACTGAACCGCCCATTTCGGCGATATCAGAGTTTAATTTTTCTACAACCTTGTCTACTTCTTCTGTATCGAGATTGGGTTTAAGAATAGTTAACAATTCATAATTTTTCATATTTATATTTCTCCTTATACAAAAGATTGTAACATAAACAAGAAAATTACAATACGAAATCGCCTTCAAAAGAATAATTTGCGGGACCTGTTAAGAAAACAGGGACATTGGCATCGGCCTCTGAACCTTGCCATTCAATAGTTACAGCGCCGCCCGGAAGATTTACCAAAACTTTACTTTCTGTTAAGTTATTTAAAATTCCTGTAACAACGGAGGCGCATGCACCTGTTCCGCAGGCCAAAGTAATACCGCATCCTCTTTCCCATACACTCAGCTCTATTTCATTTTTTGATATTATACGGACAAATTCTACATTTGTTTTCTCCGGGAATAGCGGATTAACCTCTATTTCCGGCCCGTATTTCTTTGCCATATCCATAGTTTTTTCGGCTGTAAATATTACAAAATGTGGATTCCCCATAGACACTGCATTACCTGTAAACACTATATCTTTTAATACAAGGCTATAGTTCAAACTCTTTTCCCCCAGAAATGGTATCAGCGCCGGATCAAGAACCGGCACAGACATTTTTACGGTAACTTCGCCATAAGGTAAGATTTGCGGAGTAATCACACCGGCTCCTGTCTGTACGGTAAACTCTTCTTTTTCAATAATTTTTCTGTCATACAGATATTTAGCAAAACAACGCATTCCATTACCGCACATTTGTGCCGTTGAGCCGTCAGAATTATAAAAATACCAGCCTATATCAGCATTTTTAGATTTATAATCAGGAATAATCAACCCGTCGGCGCCTACACCAAAATGCCTGTCGCATAATGTTCTTGCGAGATCTGCCATAAAAATTCTGGATTTTTTATACTCGGGGTAATCTAATATTACAAAATCGTTCCCGCAGCCCTGCATCTTTGTGAAATGTATCGTTTCCATTACTTCTCCGCTTTTACAATTATTATATATCATTTTACAGTAGAAACAATAGAAAATTTTCTGTTTCTTAGTTCACGTTTATCCTCTTCCAGGTCAATTGTATTAACATATAGCTTAACCTTGTTATCATACCCCGTAAGATTGAGCAGTGCAAATACTTCTGCACTCGGATTTAATAATATTACTCTTTTGCGAGATTCATCAATAAATTCAAAAAAATCTTGTGATAAGGCGTCAATATTACTCATATCAATTACCGGCTGTTTATATTTTTGAGTATTGAAAAAAAATGTCCTTATTTCTTCTACTGATTTTTTAGAAAAAATTCGGAATTTAGGACACAAAATAATATAATTTTCCGTCTCGTAGGTTATCATACTAAAATTTTAACAATTTAGAGTAGTTTCCTGCATTACCGAAACTTATAAGATTTGTATAACTTTAGTATAAGTTTATAAGACCTGGGGGAATACAAAATACAGAAGTTTTTATTAAAGTTATCTTTAAGCAGAAAATACCACGCATGGTATTAATTACTCATAAAATAATCCGACATTGAGAAACTATTACATCTGCTTTTTTATCAAAAATTTCTACAGGTATAGCGTCAAAAATTAACTCATCTGGAACCGCAAAAATTGTCGCAGCTTTGCATTTTTCTAAAAACCTATCATAACATCCTTTACCATACCCCAACCTGTTTTTATTTTTATCTGCACAAAGCCCCGGCAGGATTATCAAATCTATGTCACCGGCAGATACCGGTTCTGTATACGGTTCTAAAATCTTATACCGCGACAAACAAAGAGTGTCACCACACTTCCACGGGCAGGGCAAAATATCCGTATTGTCCAACCGCGGAAGGTAAAAATCTTTTTTATCACCAGCAAGACCTAACAAATTAAGTTCTCCTTCTTTAGGATAATAAAGCATTACATCCTTTGCTTCTATGTAGGAACTCATCTGCTGAATTTTTTCCTGTATCCGCAGACTTATCCCGTCTATATCAAGTTCTTTTCGTATTTTTTTAGCCTTTTTCCTGTACTCAGCCTTATCCATATTTGTATTATACTACGATGGTTAAATGTTACAAAACTTCATATATATTAACTAAAATGTCAATTATTTAATTATAAATTACTTTATATATCTAAACTATATATTTAGGAGAGAGAACATGTCATTAATATCCGGAGATTTACCCCAAAAAGCACACAACGCTAGATTACAACTTGCGCAAAAACCGACCAGAGAATTAGAAGAGAGAGAATTTGTCATATTTAATAAAAAAACGACAACTCCGGAGGCACAAAAACAAGCATATCTTGATTACTCAGAAAAAATGCTAGATTTCTTTGACAAAAACAAAGACGGAAAAGTAACGGAGGAAGAATACATCCAAGGGAATATTGAACTTAATTATGAAATTCTGAAACAAAGATATCACTCCCCAAATGATGAGAGAAATTTAATAAAAAAAATGCTTACCTACAACTCTAAGTTAACAAGTAACACTTTAGATACAAATTCGGACGGATATATTTCAAAAGAAGAATATGCCATGTTTGTTTTAATGTGCGACAAACAGGGCGGTCTGCCGGCCGATGGTAAATTCACACTGGATGACGAAGAAAAAACGACCTATCTGATAAGAATGAACCAATATAATCAGGATTTTATTAACATTTACAAAAACAATCCGTTTTTAGGAGAATAATTATTTGTGCAAAAACTTACCCACAATGCGGACATAAAGTTCGTTAGCATACTCCATTTTTAATATAAAATTAAATAAAGTATAAATACCAAAACAAAAACTTCCTATCACAACTATTCTTACAACCTCAGAAACATATTTTGGCAGCAGCATGACAGTTATCCATTTTGACAGGAATATACAAATTACAAAAGTTAACATGCCGGCTATCAGCATTTTACCAAGATTTTTGAAGAGAGAACCGTAATCCAGTTTTATCTTCTTTGATACAAATATTCCAAGCAGAATAGCATTAAAAAGTGTAATAAAGGAGGTTGAAAGCGTAATACCAGCAATTCCCATATTCAATTTTGTTATTAATACCACATTAAGTATATATTTTAAAAGAATAGAACATGTTGCAACAATAAAAGGAGTCTTGGAGTCATTAAACGAATAAAAAATCCGGGTTATGGAATCCCTGAACACATACGGAAGTATTGAAATAGACAGGTAGCAAAGAGCCTCTGTAACCATCATTACAGCCTGCGTATCAAAGGCGCCTCGTTCAAACACAAGACTTATTGCATCTTTTGCAAGCAGCAACACACATATAATGATAGGTATTGAGATAAAAAACAAAACCCCGACACCTTTATTAAAATAGTTTTTTATACCCTCAAAATCCTTATCCGCAACGTATCTTGAAAACAGCGGAAAGAGCGGAACAAGGAATGCCGTTACAAGAATACCTACAGGGAATTGAAAAATTCTGTTTGCATAAACAACAGCCGTCCACGCACCTTCTCTTAAGGAGGATGCAAAAAACATATCAATGTAAATATTAATCTGCCCGATTGTTGAACTAAGAACCGCAGGAAAAAGAAGCTCGCATATTAATTTAAAATTCGGATTATTAGCAAACTCAAAATTTGGTTTTACTCTAAAACCAATTTGTCTGAGTTTCGGGTACTGAATAACCAGCTGCAAAAGTCCGCCAACTGTTGTTGCCCATGCCAGTACCAAACCGTTAGGATCATCGCCGCAAAGAAGAACAGCAATTATTATTACAAGACTAAGAACAACAGGCGACATATTTGGAAGAGTAAACTGTTTATAACAAACAAGCAAACCGTAATAAATTCCGATTATTCCGCCAAAAAGTATGACCGGTGACATTATTTTAAAGTGTTCCGTTGCAAGAGTTATGAGTTCTTCACTCCCGTTAGATATGATAAAACTCATAATCTGCGGTGCAAAGAAGTAGCAGAGAACCGAAAATAAACCAAAAAGAATAAAAGTCCCCGTAAAAAATGTTGAATATAGTTTATTAACCTCCACCGGCGGCTTAGTATTGAGATTAGGAATCATTTTGGAAAAAACAGAAACTGTCGCACTGTGAAACGGCCCTCCGACACCGCCGAGCAGAATAATTGCAAGCGAAGGTATCTGGTTTGCATAAAAATAAGCATCAGAAACTGTCGAGGCCCCATAATGACCGGCCAGCACCATATCCCGTAAAAAGCCGATAAACTTAGATAAAATCGTAATAACTGCAATAAGCCACGCAGCTCTTAAAATACCGTTTGTTTCACTCTTGCTTTCCGTCATTATTTTCCTCATTCCGGCTTAAATCTATAAGGACTTTTATTTCCTTTCCGGAGCTTCCTCTGTCCGGCGGATAATATATTACTTCGTTCTCTCCTTCTTGAAGATATTTTGAAATATCATACTCAAAATTTTTCTGCAAAAATCCGCCGCTGAGCCCTATTTCCAAAAGTAAACCGTTAATCCTTACAGGAAGTATTTTTACTCCGTGATAATTATCTATAAGAATAATTCCCTTTTTATCTGCGGTGTAAAACTTCTGCTTTACAGGTTTTGATTTAACAACTACCGGCTGCGTACCGATAACAATATCCGTATAATAGTGCTTAAGGATTTCCATATAGTTTTTATTAAGTTTACTTCCCATAAACCCTGCACCATACTGGCTCATGCCGACCCCGTGTCCGAAACCTCCGCCGATTGCTGTTATATTTGTTATATTTCCTGCCTCATCGCGTTCAATATCGAGTACAAAGTTAGCACTAGGCAGCGCTTTACCGTGGTTTAAGAAAAGACGTCTTATAATAAGTTCTTTTCTTACTATATAATTACCGCGCTCCGTATCAATTTCTATCTCCATAATTTTTCCGGACTCGCCCCGCTTAAGGACTTTTATATCTTTCACTTTGTATATAAAATTATCCTGCGGCGGCGGGGTTATAAATCCTGTTTGAGCCAATGATTTCAGGTTAATATTAATATCAGTTTCAAAATCTTGAAGCGTCCATGTTCTTTTCCATCTAAAATATGGAGAATCCATATCATACGCAGACGGGATAGAAGTATAAAAAGCTCTTGCATTTTCCTCTTTTGTCATAGGAACAAACGAAAGCATATCGGGCTTTGCTACAAGATACGGTTTATGTTCTGCAGGGAACTGATACTTATCGGAGAACGCGTTTGAATAACTCTCCGTATACCCGCCCGCCGTAGAACTATACAACGCAAGTATCAGGTCCCCCTTATAAGATGCAACCTGACCTTCGGTCTCATCCACTGCCTGATTTGTGATCTCTTCCTCCGTGTTTGCACCGAAATAAACCTGGCTTGCAACACTATCTACAACATCAAATTCATCATAAGCCTTGCATCGCGGGGCAAGAACATAGTTTCTGGCAGCAATAGTTTGAGCCTTAAGCGCCTCCAATCCAAACCTTACAGGCATTTCGTTAGGAACAACCCCTTTTAAATAATCCTGCATTTCAATAAGGTTAATTATATAAAAACCGTCGTTCTGTTTTGTCCGGCAAAACTCCATTGCACCATGATAAATTGCAGGTTTTCCTTTGCGTTTTAACCCTTCTATACCGATTAACCCGTTTTCAGACACAACAACAAACGATTGCAGCCCGAGAGTTTTTTCATTATCAATATTTACAAGAAAAGAATCCTCCTCATGGGTTACACGTACAGGTTTTGATGCCGGGATCTTTGCAATAACCTGTTTTGTCGCTTTATCGCAAATCATATACTCATCTGTTGCATACACTACAACATCCGAGTGTTTTACTGATTGGAAATTATTATCTGTAATTCCTACCCGCACAATATCATCAGCAAACGCCGCAGGTATCAAGAAAAACAGCGTTATACAAAGTAAAGCTTTGATTATTTTAGCTCCCAAATCGTCCCCTCTTTTCCATCCTTCAAAACTATTCCTAACTTATCCAGCCCCACGCGAATATTATCGGCAACGGCCCAATTCTTTTCTGCCCGTGCCTTTTTTCTCTCCGCTATTACATCATCCATATTTTTGTAATTTGTTCCGAGATCTGCATTAAGCGACTTGATTACATTTTGTAACTCGTCCTCCGAAAGTTTTTGTTTTTCAAACGTAAAACCGAGGGTTGACGCTAGTTTATAAAGAACCGTAAATGCGCCTTCTTCATCCTTGTTTGCTTTATTTGTCAGTTCAAACAATACGGCAAGCGCCTTAGATGTATTTAAATCATCATCCATTGCGTCAACAAATTCTTTGTACTCATCAAACTTTGTAATATCAAGGTTTTCATCAACAGGTGTGCATTTTGCATTAAGCATTCTTTTAACGCCGGCAGCCGCCGACTGTAAAGCCTCATCAGAAAATTCTACCGGCATTCTGTAGTGGTTTGTAAGAATAAAGAATCTTATTGTATTGCTGTCGTAGTTTTTGAGTAAATCATCAATAGTTAAAAAATTGCCGAGCGACTTTGACATTTTTTCTTTATTAATAGTTACAAACCCATTATGCAGCCAGTAGTTTACAAATTTACACCCGTTCGCGCATTCTGACTGCGCAATTTCATTTTCATGGTGCGGAAAAATCAGATCTGCACCGCCAGCATGAATGTCAATAGTTTTCCCGAGATATTTACGACTCATTGCAGAGCATTCAATATGCCAACCCGGACGGCCGGTTCCCCACGGTGATTTATACCCGAATTTTTCATCCTTTTTCCAGAGTGCAAAATCAAGCGGGTCTTCCTTTTGTACACCAACCTCAACACGCGCGCCGCTCTCTAAAGCATCAATCGGCTGTTTTGAAAGATAGCCGTACTCTGGGAACTTTTTAACCCTGAAATAAACATCGCCGTTAGTCTCATACGCATAGCCCTTTGCTATCAAATCCTTTACCATTCCTATCATTTCGCCGAGCGTCTTTGTTGCAAATGGTTCAATATCAGGGCGCAGGTTATTGAGCGCCTTCATACTCTCCGTAAATCGGTTGTACCAGTATGTTGAAACTTCCTCCGGCGTCTTGCCTTCCGTTTCCGCTTTTTTAAGGATTTTATCATCGACATCGGTAACGTTGCGGCAATAGGTTACATCGTACCCCTTAAACTTCAAATACCTGTACAAAACATCCCATGTAATATAGCATCTCGCATGCCCGAGGTGCGCATTATCATACACCGTTGGCCCGCAAACGTACATTTTCACTTTATTACCTTCTATAGGCTTAAATTCCTCTAATTTGTTTGTATAAGAATTATGAAGTTTCATTTTCTCTCCTAGTAATCAACTGCCAATTTTATAACTGCTTTTTTCATTCGGGAATTTGAATTAAACTTCATTCCCGGTTTGTGGATTTCATCGGGAAATATTACCATAAAATCTCCCGTTTTCATTGTAATAAAATCCCCGCCGTCACCGTCAAAAAACTCAATATCACGCTCTTTATCATAAGGAATTTTATCAGTGCAGATTTCTTTATTACAAATCCCGATTTTTTCCTCTCCTGATATTATATATTGTACATCAATGTATTTCTTATGAACTTCCCAATCCGCGATATCCTTTGTGGTATAAGTATTTACATTTATATAAAGCTTTTCGCCGTCTATCAGGTATTTACCGTCAGTCATTGAATGCAAATCATTCTCTTTTATATACAAAAACGCTTTCTTCATCCCTTCCGATAAATTATAATACTTCTCTGCATTTATAAGTGAATCCTTTATCATATTAACCTCATTTTGTACATAATTATACCCGCTGAAAGACTAAGGTTAAGAGATTCTACGGAATTCGTCATTTCTATTGTAACATTCGTATCCGTTATTCCTTTCAATTCGCCGCTTAGCCCGTCGGCCTCGGAGCCGAAAAATACGCACGATTTTCCCGAAAACTCATAATCATTCAAATAAACAGAATTATCAGATTTTGGAAGTGTTCCGATTTTTGTAAAACCTTTTAACAGTTCTTTCAATTTGTTAAAATTATCAATAACAGAAATGTTATTTTTCCATAAATTTCCGACACTTGAGCGGACACACTTGGGGTTATAAATATCAACCGTATCTTTATACAATATCACCCCGTCAATCCCGAACGCTGATGCTGCACGAAGAATTGTTCCAAGATTACCGGCATCTTTTATTCCTTCTAAAAGAACAATCCTTTGCGCAGTGTCAATCCAGTCATCAGAAACATTTTTTTGTACACCCACCGCAACAATTGAAGGAGGGGTATCGGTTGTAGAAATCTTTTTTAATACAGCCTCATTTGTTTTTATTATCTCCGCGCCGGATTTTTCAAGGTTACTGATACCGTCGGGAGTTTCAACAAAAATTTTTGTTAACTTAATTCCGGCAGATATTGCTTCCTCAACAGGCTTTTTCCCTTCAAGCAGAAACAGTCCGGTTTCTTCGCGAAACTTTTTTTGATGAAGTTTCGCTGTCTCTTTTACCGTTTCATTTGTGAGCGATGTTATTTCAATCATACAAGCGGAAACTCCTCCAGCCACATTTTTTCCGTACTGGTTAGCATACCAAAATCAATCAGTTTTTTCTCATAAGGCATCATTGAAAAAGAATGGATTTTATTATCCGAAAAGTAACAGGAATTTTCAAGCCTTACGCCGAAAGTCACAGGATTATAAAGTCCAGGTTCTATTGTAAAACACATTCCGTTCTTTAAAGGAGTTTTGGCAATATCGGAAGTACTCAAATTCGGCGGCGCTTCATGAACGTTTATCCCTAGCCCGTGCCCCAATCCGTGTCCGAAAGTATATCCCGCAATCGGATTATTATTCACCATATCACGCGCAATTTTATCAATATCATATCCTGATAGACCGTCTGTAATCTTTGCATTGAAAGCATTTAAAAACATTTTGAGCACAAAAGTATAAATCCGCCTGTGTTCATCCTCCGGTTCACCTTTAAAAAACACACGCGTAATATCTGTAGCAAGTCCGTTTTCATAATACGCACCGCAGTCAATAAGAACAAGCGAGCCGTCTTTTACAATTTCTTCTTTTGCGCACTTTGAATAATGCGCAAGCGCCGAGTTTTTATCTTTTGCAACTATAGATTTGAAACTCAAAGAGCGGGCGCCGGTTTTTAAGAAGTTCTTTTCTAATACTTCGGCAATTTCATACTCGGAAGTTGCCTTAGCCTTCATTATGAAATCGCGTGTTGCTAAAAGCGCCTCATCCGTCAATTTAAACGCTCTTTTATAACTCTCGATTTCTTCCGCCGTTTTTATTGATTTCATTTCCCTAACGGGTGAAATTCTATGTTTCGGATACCTTAATGCCGCATAGTCTTTTGCATTGGTTGAGGATTTGTCGACATAAACAGGATAATCAATTGCACCTAGGATTTCTTCGCACCTATCAAGCGGCAAAATTTCAAGGTTTACAGCAATTTTATCTGCGTCCATATTCGTAAAAAGTACGTTTTCGTACTCAGTCAGCAAAAGTTTGCCCTGAATTTTTGACGAATAATTTTTAGAAAAATCCCTGCCGTTTATAAGGTAGGAAACTTCCTCCTGATTGGATATAAAAAACGGCCTCGGAATACCGGCTGTCTTTTCTTCAAAACTCCTGCCGGAAAGATTTAACGGCAAAAGTTCAATTTTGTTGAAATTAATATCCGTATAAAAATTAACAGGGTCAAGATTGAGAAGTTTTATATTAATCCCCTTAAAATTATCAACCCGTGACTGCGGGTTTTTCTCGGCAACAATACCTAAGACTGCCCCGTCAGGAATTAGTTTTCTGATTTCATCGTCCTGCTTTTGCCCCGTTTGGAGTTTTATAAGAGTAATGTTTTCACCGGTTTCTCTTTCTGCCTGCGTATGATATCTGCCATCAACAAACAGATAAATCCTGCCGTCAGCACAAACCAGAGCATCACCTGTAGACCCGCTGAACTTTGTAAGAGAATAACGTGCATTCTCTTTTAAGTCAGGGTACTCTGCAAGAAACTCGTTTGTAGAATTGACTAAAAGATAGTCAACTCCTAATTTTTCTAAATCAACAACCATCAAAACCCTTACTCGGTAATATCTGTAAGATAAATCAGGTGCCATCCAAACTGTGTTTCAACAGGGTCTGATACTTCACCCTTTTTAAGAGCAAATGCGGCATCTTCAAATGGTTTAACCATCATTCCTTTGCCGAAATATCTTAAATCACCGCCGTTTTGACCTGAAGGACATTTTGAATATTTTTTCGCAAGTTCACCAAAATCCGCACCGTTATCTATTTCCGATTTTAATTTTTTTGCTTCATCCTCTGTATCTACCAAAATATGACTTGCTCTGATTTTCATAAAAAACACTCCTTATTTTAAATACCATATAAGTATAACACGAAAGAAAAAACAGAGAAATATAACAGAATGACTGCCCGGCTGTTCTATTCTCCAACCCGCTTAAAATACCATGACAAAATTATGGCATATCAAGTTCTCCGTCTGAAAACTTGATGGATTTTTCGCCTTTTTTCAAATAATCAATTTTAAACCCTTTATTGCTGCCGTCCATAATATCTATTTTATGGTATTGCTTTGCCTGATTAACAATATTTTCAAGATTTCGGAAAGAGAACCTGCGTTTTGCCATAGCTTCTGCCAGTTCCTGCAGTTCTTTAGCATTGTCCGTTATAAATTTTTCACTATCCTCTATGGATTTTAAACTCATTTTCATTGCCTCATAAAGGCAGTTCTTATCAGGATACGAAACTTCTATAATATTCAAGAAACGGCTCATTGCGGCTTTGTCCAAACCGTTATTCTTAGGGGATATATTTGTTGTACCTATTACTGTAACATTTGGAGTTTTCTCTTTTAACAATTCCATGTAATTTAAAAATACCGACCTGTCCTCAAGTTTTGACAGTACATGCCCGCCGCCTCTGGAGAAATTTTCCGGAGGCATAACTATTGCATCTATTTCATTAAACGTTACAACATATTTTTTATCAGGCCTTCTGGCAGCAGTATCAACAATTTTTTCAAAAATATACTTTAAATTCTCTACACTTTCCCCGCTCCATTTTGAATTAAAATCAGAATATAAAACTTCCATATACTCTGCATCAAGAGATTTGGCATAAATTTTTGCAAAAAAAGACTTGCCGACTCCTGCAGGTCCAAACAGCAGAAGTCTGTTAGAGGCAGCAGCTTCTCCCGATTCTTTAACAACATCGGCACCCGCTTTAGCCTGTCTTACCTGCATTTCTAGAATTTCGAGTAAATCCTTATTTATACTTTTACAGGTATCAAGAGTAGGAATTTTAGGATTATCTTTCAAGGTTTCAAAGCCCTTAAAACAGGCTGCTGCGAATTCCTGCCCGCCGGTTTTAGAAGTGACTTTTCCTCTGCCCAAAAGAAACATAACAGCACACGCAATTAATGTAAACGCTGTAGCTGCCGATAAAATAATTGAACGTTCTGCCTGATCAAGCTGGGCTTTTCTAAAATCATCATCCGTTTTAATCTTTTCAAACCTTTTATCAAAAAAGAAATGAGGTCTTTCGTTAAGTTGATTAGATACAGATGAACTATTTTTAAACCCCGGATAAACTCTGTTGGATAAATCGTATTGTGATATTGGTTTTATCATACTTTATTTTATGCCTACCTTGTCTTTAACTTTTTTTATAGCATCGCCAATTTGATCTTCTAAATCTTCAATACTGCTGTCATCTTTTATACCGCCTATAATACCGCCAATCTGAGCGCCTAATCCTGCACCGCATCCGAGTGCTGCAGCAGTTGTTACACCTGCAGCAGCAAGTGCCGCAAGTCCCCCTGCTAATATAATGGCCCCGGCTGCGGCCGCCCCAATAAGCCCGCCGCCAACTATACCTTTAATGGCACCGCCGTCGCCCTTAAAAACAGGCTTCGTTTGTAATGAGTTTTTAATACCGGCATTTTTGCGTAAACTTGTCTGGTAGTTGCAGCCGTCTGTGACTGATGTTTGTAAATGATTTTTTCTTTGATAACTTTGATAAGACACCGGAGAAATTTTCATATTTTAACCCCTTTCTATAAGATACATTCCTTTTATAAACTAAATTTAGCACTCACAAAAAATCCCCACAAGCCTCTTAAAATATATATTTAATAATTCTTTACAAGAAATAAATACGATGAAAATATTTTATAAAAATTAACAAATCTTTACGTAAAAAGCAATTTTTTGTACCTCCGATTTTTTTATTGTAATATATTGATACTAAAAGTTTTAACAGGAAAAGGTCAGTGGCAAAATTATTAAAGGTTAAAAAAGACGATAAAACAAGAGTACAAGTCAAGGCGCCGATTGTTGACGCGCTGAGGCAAGCGTGGGAAAATCCGACCTATCAGTTCCATATTCCCGGACACACAAAAGGCCATGCGATTTTCGATGATTTTAAAAAGCTGACAGGAACAAAAGTTTTGTCGCTTGATACCACTGATGAATTTGATAATCTGGGAACGCTTCATCCGGCTACTGGTCCCATAAAAGAAGCACAGGAATTAGCGGCGCAAGCCTTCGGTGCGCAAAGAACATTTTTCCTTCTAAACGGTTCAACAGTCGGCAATCTTGCGATGGCTTTAGGCTGCACAAAAAAAGGAAATAAAGTTCTTGTTAACAGAAACTGCCACCGCTCTATCCTCACCGGTTTAATCCTTTCAGGCGCAGAACCGGTATGGGCAATACCTAAACAGGTTGACGGATGGTCCATCTGGGGCAGTATTTCGCCGCAGGACATAGAAGAAGCCTTGAACAACAATAATGACATTTCTCTGGTCTGGATCACAAACCCGACTTATGAAGGTGTTGTATCAGATATAAAATCAATTTCTGCAATATGCAAACGCCATGGAGTACCGTTAATAGTTGACGAAGCACATGGGTGTTTATGGAATTTCAGTAACCAGCTTCCTGAAACAGCACTCAAACTCGGAGCGGATGCTGTCCTTCATTCTCTCCACAAAACAGGCGGAAGCATGAGCCAGAGTTCAATGCTGCATATTGCTAAAAATTCACTGATTAACCCTGAGGCAGTTGCAAAAGCACTTAAACTTCTCCACACAACCAGCCCGTCTATGCTCCTGCTTGCAAGCCTTGATGCAGCAAGAGCAAACCTTGTAAGCCCGAAAGGCAAAAAACTTATTGCCAGAATGATTAAGAATGCAAAATATTTGAGAAAACGTATAGACTCAATGGATAAAATTCATCAGTTAAAGCCGGACTTTGGATTTTTAACCGATGTTACAAAAGTATTTGTAAGAATGGACGGAATTTCCGGCAAAAGGCTTGAAACTATTCTGGAAGTTGACTTTAACATAGAAGTTGAATCAGCTTCAGATGTCGGTGTTTTACTTCTGGTTAATCAGGGCAACTCATTTAATGATGTAAAATACCTTGCGGATTCTCTGGAAAAAATTTCTAAAACAAATTATACCGATTTGTATTATTTAGAAAACAGAAAACACATGCCGCTGGTTGTTCCGCAAATCAAAATGAGTCCGCGTGATGCGTTCTTCTCTCCCAAAGAAACCGTATCAAAACACGACTCAATAGGCAGAATTGCAGCAGAAGTTATTGCAGAATGCCCGCCGGGAATTTCAATACTTTTACCGGGGGAAATTATTCGCGAAGAACATCTGCCATACCTCAAAGATTACGATTTTATTGAGGTTGTTAAAGAGAGTTAATGAAAAAAGGTTTATTTATAACATTTGAGGGCGCGGACGGCTGCGGAAAAACAACACAGCTTAATTTGCTTGCCGATTATTTAAGGCAATCAAGAGAAGTACTAATCTCCCGTGAACCCGGAGCAAAAGGACTCGGAGAGAAACTCCGGGAAATTCTCTTAAACTACGACGAAGAAATTGCGCCTCGCTGTGAGTCATTCCTGTTCCTTGCAGACAGAGCGCAGCATATTGAACAAATAGTAAAACCTGCAGTTTTAGAAGGTAAAATTGTGCTTTGCGACCGTCATACAGATTCAACTGTTGCGTATCAGGGGTACGGGCGCGGATTAAACCTCAACGAAATTAATTACCTTAACAATCTCGCAACCGGCGGACTTAAGCCGGATTTAACGGTAGTTTTTGATGTTGATATAGAAACCTCTATGGCTAGAGTCGGCAGTGAAAAAGACAGGATGGAAACCTCCGGCACGGAGTTTTTTAACCGTGTAAGAAACGGATATCTTGAAATTGCAAAGCAGGAACCCGAAAGAGTTAAAGTTTTAAATGCCGCTAAAAGTATTGATGCGGTTTTTAGCGATTTGCTTAAGCTTGTAACTCCTCTTTTATAAACTTATGTATACAAGATATAAAACTCCGTTTTTTATACTATTTATATATTGTTACGCTTGCCCGGCAAAAACGCGCGGAGTATAATTTATAGTATGAAGTTGATAAAGATTTTTTTTACATTAATTATATTTCTATTCTTTGCAATGCCGGCACATGCAATAAAAATAGGGCTTTTAACAGACGCAAACCGGGCTTATATCGGGGCTTCCCAACAGGCCGATGTTATTGATGTCCGGACAAACAAACTTCTTTTTTCAATGAGTAAAATGAAAGGATATGAATTCCGCACAGACGGAAGAAATCTGACAGTAAAACTGGCCGGAAAATGGACAAAACTGCCAACAGATAACATCGTTATAAAAACAGCGCCGGACGGATTCTTAACTGTTAAAAGAAAATGGTACCGCGGATTTTTCAGGGTAGTAAATACAGGTGCCGGACTTACTGTTATAAATGATATTGAACTTGAGAAATATCTTATGGGTGTAGTTCCCTCGGAAATGCCCTCCAGCTGGGAGTTTGATGCACATAAAGCGCAGGCAATTGCGGCACGCAGCTATGCAGTAGCAAACATGGGTAAACGGGCAAAATATGGCTACGATTTGAACGATACTGAACAAGACCAGGTCTATAACGGTGCCTCTGCAGAAACAGCACAAACAAACAACGCTGTAGAAGCAACAAAAGGAATCGTACTTATTTGTAATAACAAAGTTATCCCTGCATACTATTCTGCTTCAGCAGGCGGCAGAACGCTTACTGCAAAAGAAGTTTGGAATATGGACGTAAACTTTACACGTTCAGTACCTTCATACGATGAAAATGTTAAAAAGAAAGGGCACGGGGTGGGCATGTCTCAGCATGGCGCAAATAATTTAGCCAAAATAGGGTACAATAGTTATCAAATTTTGAAGTATTTTTACGCAAATACTAAATTTGCACGCCTAAATCCGGACGTCTATAAATAAGTTATATCAATCTTTCTCCCCACATAGGCTATATTTTAGTAGACACGGTATTTTCTAAGAAAAAAAACTTGCCAAATCCGGAAATATGTGTATAATAAAGAATATCAATTATGCAAATGGTTGGTGTTATATGTATTACAATTGTTCAAGGAGGCTATTATGAACAAAGAAGAGTTAGTAAAAGAGATTTCTAAGAAAACCAAATTGTCACAAAAAACAAGCGCAGATGTTTTATCAGCTTGGATTGACACTATTCAAAAAACAGTTTCTAAAGGTAAAAAAGTTACTCTTGTTGGTTTTGGTACTTTTGAAGCCCGTAAAAGAGCAGCAAGAACCGGCCGCAACCCGAGAACAAGCCAAGTTATTAAAATTCCTGCAAAAACAGTTCCGGCATTCTCTGCAGGTAAAAACTTCAAAGAACTTGTTAAGTAAGACTCCCGGGTAGGGTAGAGTCGGCTTTACAAGCAGTAAATTTATAGAAAAACGGGCAAGTTGATTATCAATTTGTCCGTTTTCTTAAAAAATAGACTAAGTAGATTGCATAATTCTTCTTTTTCACATAAAATATTATAACGTATACAGGAAAGGCGGAAGAATTATGAAAAAGCTTTTTATTCTATTATTAACACTCATTTTGTCTTTACCGGCAAATGCTTTTGGGTCATCATTCCTTGATAATCAAATAAAAGATGTACAAAACAATACCTACTATAAATCAATAAACATATATAAATCCAATTACGCTGATACTATTGATATATCAATAAAACCAATTGAAGATTTAAAAGATCCAGGCTTAATAACTCTTCCTGCATATAAAAAAAAGATAAATGATAAAGATTTTAATACAAAATTAGCAGAAGATGAAAAAATATATAAATCTAAAGTAAAGCCTAAATTAGCAAGCAAATCATCCGTTGAATATTACAATGTCTATCGTATTGCAGAAAAACTAATACGTGCAAACAATCTTGATTATGCAAACTGGCGGATATCCATAAGGAAAACCCCTGATAAAGTTAATGCGGCTACTATGGATGGCAACTTTATATATATCAATACGGCACTATATGACTCCTTAGGTAATAACAACGATGCTCTGGCATTTGTACTTGCACACGAAATGTCTCACCAAATTTTAGGACACCAAAGACGAACGGCCGCCGCATACGCCGCTTTTAATCAAACTGACGGGAATATTTTTGCATACAACCGATTAAAACATAATTTACAAATGATGGAATATATGGCGGACTCTGAAGCTATAATTTTACTTATAAAAGCCGGTTATTCACCCTCCGAAGCAATGGAAGCTCTAACCCTTATTAGCTCCTTATCCGGCAGTGTTATCAACGGAACACATCCTCTAGGGGAAAACAGAATAAAAAGCGCTAAAGAAAACCTTACAATGGTCAATCCCGATTGGATTTATGAAGGCAGGGAAAACATTTACAACAGTACTGTATTAATCCCTAAAAAATCCTCTGATAGAGTTTCTTTTATTATTCCGCGCGCAAAAAAAGAAAAAGATTTTTATATCCCCGAAAATACTGTGCAGCGTTTAACACGTTTTGCTTACATCAGTTACAAAAAAGATTACATGGTACAGTCAGCTAAATTTTTTAATAAACTCGGAAAACTTACAAATAGTTATATTCCCTATTTATACAACTCATACGCAGAAGAACGCCTTTATATCAAAACAGGAGAAAAGAAAAATTTGAAAAGGGCTAACAAAGCCATACAAAAAGCATACAAACTTAATCCCGCAGATGAAAATGTGACAAAGCAAATTGCCGATTTAAACAAACTTCTAATATAATTTGTGACAAAATATATATTATCAAATAGCAATTGCACCCTCAATGGCAAACAAAATTTTGAAATATAACTCCGTTTTTATTTAAACTTCACCAATCGTCTCTATTTCTATATCCTGACCGAGTTCTTCAAATGCAAGAACACGAATATTATTTATAAATTCCGCAAAAATCAGGAATGTCATGTGGCGTATTTCGTAAGGAGCAAGAAGTATAATTTCATCAATTCCTGCATCTTTTGCCAATTTGTTTATTTTTTTAACCAGCTTTGCAACATCAGCCCCATCCATTTTTACAACCCCTTCATCCTCTGCACACAATGACGCTTCGTAAAAATGTTCAATTGTTTTTGAAGAAAGTTCTATAACTTTCAACGGTTCATCTGCTTTTGTAATATCCTTTAATATTTGTTTTGCAAGTGAAAGTCTTATTTTTTCTATTAAATGGTCCTTAGATGCTTCAGATGAAAAATCGTTAATTTTTTCAAACAAGTACACTATATCTTTAACAGAAACCCTTTCTCTTATTAAAGATGAAAGTATATACTTAATTTCTGCTGCAGACATATAATCAGGATAAATATTATTAATTAAAAAAGAATTATTTTCCTGAACTATTTCCATATACTTGTTAACCGCATTATAATCAAGAATTTCATCAACCTGTTTTACTGATACAAACTCTAAAGCACGGCCAATATACTGTACAGGTGTAAGTTTATTAACCCAGAAATCCCTTGCAACTTCTTCATCAATCCAGAAAATATCTTTACCTGTAATAGCATCTTTTGTATGAATATCACTTTTTTTCTTCTTATACCCCTCAAGCTCGTTTTTAAATATACAAACCTTCTCAGGAAAAACGGAAGCTCTAAAAACTTCTATTCCATGCAGCACTATACTGAATTCATTTGCTTCAAGAGGATCTTCATTTGAAAACACTATATTAGGTATTACATATCCAAGTGTATCAGCCAGTCTTTGGCGGATTTTAACAGTCTCTGCCAGCAGATTTTCTTCCGTATCCTGTATAACCGTTTCTATTAATTCCTCAGAAAGATTTATAACAAATTTATCCTGAGAAAGTGAGGAATACATATTATCCGGAGATATTTCTTTTATCAGAGATAATTTAAGAAAATCCAGCCTGTTCATCTCATCAGAAAGCTGTTTATTCAAAAGTTCTTTTTCTTTTAGGGTAAAGGCATCATTATCCAGTTGATATTTAATTTTGGCAATCAACTCCTTTTGCTCTTTAATTTTCACCTGCAGCTCTTTACACGTTGCATACGGAGACAGAGTAGATGCAAACATTTTTTCCATCTGGTTTTTAAAACTTTTAATTTTTACAACATCATCAAATTCATGTCGTTCTTCGTCCTCTCTGGGACGTGAAAAAATGCAATCAAAATAAATTCCGCCTTTTTTTTCAACTTCATGCATTCCATACAAATCCCAGCCGGCATCAGACATCTCATTCAATAAATCTTCCAGCTCCTGACGTTCCTCTAATGGTGCCGACTTTATCATATATTGCATCTTCTGTCTAAACATATCTATTTGCCTTTATTTTATAATTTTATATATTAAATCATGTACCACAGGTTTGGTATCAGATAACAAAATTCCTTCTTTGCAATACTTAACAGCACTTTGTGTTTTAGCTTCATCATTAGAATATATTGTGCATAGAGTATCACCGGCTTTAACAGTTTCGCCCGTCTTTTTGTTAAGGAAAATACCTACGCCGTAATCAATTTCATCCGTCTTCTTTTCTCTGCCGGCACCGAGAAGTTTACACCCGTAAGCAATCTTAAGGGCATCAATATGTTGTACATATCCGTCTTTATCTGCCTTTAATTCATAAGTATATTTTACCGGAGGGAATTTTGTATAATCATCTATAATGCCGGCATCTCCGCCCTGCGTTACTATTAACTCCCTGAATTTTTCAAGCGCTTTACCCGATGATATAACCTCTTTTATAAACTTCTTTGCGCTTTCTGTATCAGGGTATTTACCAAGCTGCACAAGTGATAGAGCAGCAAAATCATACGTAAGCTCCGCTATATCACCATCCGTAATATTACCCTTTAAAAACTCAATAGCCTCAATTATTTCCACCGAATTTCCAACAGCACGTCCCAAAGGTTCATCCATAGAAGTAATTACGGCCGTTATGTTTTTATTTAGTTTTTTGCCTATTTTAACCATAATCTCAGAGAGTTTAACAGCATCATCCGGGGTTTTCATAAATGCACCTGCCCCGTATTTCACATCTAAAATAATATTATCCGCTCCGGAGGCTATTTTTTTAGATACAACAGATGAAGCTATAAGCGGTCTGCTGTCAACCGTTGCTGTAACATCTCTTAGTGCGTAAAGTTTACCGTCAGCAGGAGTAAGTTTTTGGGTTTGCGCCCCGATTGCAACCCCGATTTTTTTGACCTGCGCTATCATATCAGGAATAGAAAGTGCCGTATTAAAACCTGGAATAGACTCCAGTTTATCAATCGTTCCGCCGGTATGCCCGAGACCTTTTCCTGAAAGCTTTGCAACCGGAACACCGCAGGCAGCAAGGAGAGGAATTAAAGTAATAGTAACTTTATCACCGACACCGCCTGTTGAATGCTTATCAATAACAGAGCCTGCCAGTTCCCCAAGATTAATAACTTCACCTGAACGAACCATAGCATCAGTTAAATATGCCGTTTCGTCATCTGTCATTCCTTGAAAATAAACTGCCATAAGCCAGGCACTAACCTGATAATCCGCAGCTGTACCATCCATTAGAGAATCAATTAAAAAATCAATCTCTTCTTTTGTATGCTCGCGCCCCTGCTTTTTTGCTTCTATAATATCTATTACACGCACTAGTTTTTAATTCCTTTTAATCTTTCAATAACAATATCTGTAATATCTACACCGCCGCAGAATACAGCTTTAATGTCGACAACCGCATCCAGTTTTTGTTCCGACATAATAACTTTTGCAACATTTTGTATCTTTGTAAATACTTCTTTTTCCTTTGTTACACGATACTTAATGTATGCATCCTCTTTAGCTTTGTACTCGTTTGCTATTTTATCTTTAAACGCTTGTTTTTTCACAGGAGTATCAATTGCCTTGAATTCTTTTTCCTTGTCCATCAAATACTGCTGTAATTCCATGCCCTTTGCATCAAGTTCTTTTGCTATAGTTTTGGCTGCATCATAATTAGCAATAACTTTTTCATAATTAATATACCCGAGTCCTTCAGCAAAACACGGTGCTGCAAGTAATGATAATACAGCCATTACAACAAACAATTTTACTTTCTTCATATATAGACCTCCTTAAATTAGTAGTACATCATATCGCCTACACCAAACGTAAAGTATCCGTTCGGTGAGCCGTAATCACCGGAATTGGTAAGAGGAATACCATAATCAATAGACATTGGACCAACACCGGGAACATAAACTTTTAACCCTACACCGGCTGTAATTGCATACAACGGCCTGTCATACAGAGTTGAAGCAATAGTAGGATCAAAGATTTTACCTGCATCAACGAAGAATGCAAGTCTTATATTATCAAAGAACTTAAACTTAAGCCTGTCAAAAAACGGTATTGGAGTAGTTAACTCAACAGAACCCATGATATAAGATTCACCGGTACCAACCCCGTTAATTTTAAAACCTCTGATTGAATACGGGCCGCCCAGCTTATACGCCATAACTTCAGGCATTTCATCACCGTGAATTTTCAAACCGCCTTTAGCAGTAAATGATAATGCAGACTTTTTGAATATAGGAACATATTTCTTTACCATACCGGAAAGTCTGCCGTTTGTTTTTTCAAAATCAGTCAAGCCAAGTGCTTCATCAAATCTAACCGAAGCCAAAACCCCGTTTCTGGGATTCATGTTCGTATCTCTGGAATCATATATAAGTCCGGGAGATATATTAAAGAATGCCCCATCAGCAAGTTCTTCAGCCCTTCTTGATATAGGAATATTATTTGCAGCATACATAGAAGCAATTGTATCAGCAGCACCCTCTTTTAAGTTAATATTTTCTATCCCCAGAGTAAAGGTACTTTGCAAATGTTCATTAAATTTCAAACGATGGTAGGCAGTTGCTTCAACACCCAGACGCTGTTCAATAGCCAGCGGAACCTGATAGCTGCCCAAATCTCTGAAAAATACACGGCTCATTAAAGAGGTATCAGCATTCAAAAAATATGGTTCAAAAAAGCTTAATTCTGCCTGAAAATTCATGTGATCTTTTATGGATGCATCGCTCATTAAAACACCGGTACCTATCATACCTGATAAGGATACCCTTTGATTTAATCCTCTGAAGTTATTATCTGCAATACCAAGCGAACCGAACACACCGGTTACAGAATCCAAACCGCCGCCTACGGATACGGAAGCTGTTCTTTGTTCTTTTAAAACTATTGTAACATCATATAAATCCGGATTTTCTTCACTTACATCAACCTGACGGTTAACATCTTTAAATGACTGAGTTGAATATAATTTAACAAGATCCTGTTTTACCAGATTTTCGTTATATACCGTTCCCGGCTCTGTCATAATATTACGTTCAACAACGTAGTCTTTTGTTTTTTCATTCCCCACAATCATGATCTTATTAATACGGCCTTCATTTATTCTTAAATTAAGAACACCGTCCGGATCATCGTAAAAAGAATCAATCCGTGCGAGAATATACCCCTTTGAGTAATATTTATCATTAATTTTTTCAATAGCTTCATTTATAGTGGTAATGTTCTGGGGTTTTCCTTTTAATGGAAGTAAATAAGGCATTAATTCCTCTGTTGAAACAACCGTATTTCCTTCAATTGTAAAATCAGTTACAGGAATATTTTCTTCCAGAAGAATTTTTAAAGTAACAGTATCATCAGCAGAACGTATAGGAATAGCCTTCATGTTATCCGTAAAATAACCCATATTAAAAATTTTGGACAAATCCTGCTGCAGCAATTCTTCATCGTACACATCGCCTTTTTTTAGCTGCATTACATTTTTTATATTTTCAGGGCGGATAATATTAGAGCCTAAAATTTCTATGTCTTTAATATAAACAGTATTAAATTCTACCGGTTGAACAGGGGTACCGATATTTATTGTACTTGTTTCACTTAATTGGGAAGTATCTACAACACTTGAATCCTCAGCACAAGTCCCCGGGAGTGTGCCTAATAACAAAAATCCCAAAATTATACTTATTACTCTCTTTGAATACTGTTTATTCAAGAATCTTACTCACCTAGCTATTATATAAAATCATACCATAAATACATTTATGAATAAAGTAGGAAAAAAATTTTTTTTATCGTAAAATCATAAAATCATGATAGGAATAGATATTGAAGATATTTCAAGATTTAAAGATAAACCGGAGGCCTTTTATAACAGACTCTTTACAGAGAATGAAATTAATTACTGTTTATCAAAAAGAAATCCTGCTCCGCATTTTGCTGCAAGGTTTTGCGCAAAGGAAGCCGTTTTTAAAGCACTTTCCGCAGCGGGTATAAATATTTCTTCATATAAATCAATTGAAATTCTTAAAAATAAATCCGGTGCTGTTTATGTAAAACTTCCGCAGGGTATTAATAAAAATATACATATCAGTATTTCTCATGAAAAAGAAAAAGCAATTGCTGCTGCAATAATAGAAAATTAAGTTTTAATTTGATAAATATCAAGCTTGCTTTCAACCGCTTCAGGTTCAACATAAGACACTAAATATTGCACTGCGTCCTCAGGAGTATTTGCAATATAATACATTTCTCTGCTTCTTTCTTTCGCAAATTTTTCAGCTATTATAACTTCAAAAAACTCATTTAATTTGGTATAAAAACCATTCGTATTAAGAAGAACTATTGCTTTTTTATTATATCCAAGCTGCTTTTGTACAATCATTTCAGAAAGTTCTTCCAGTGTACCAAAGCCTCCCGGCAATGCAACTACAGCCTCAGATAAATTATCAAGCTTAGCTTTTCTCTCGCGCATACCCTCTGTCACATAAAACTCATCACAGGCTTCTTCTTTGCTTACGCACAATTTATATAATTTTTCCGGCATTACTCCGGTGACCCGTGCACCGTTTTCTTTTGCTGCAGAAGCAGAAGCCCACATTAATCCGAGGTTGCTCCCGCCGTATACCAAATCAAAACCTGATTTAGCCAGTAATTCTCCAAGGCGTTCTGCATCCGCAAAATATGACTTATCCAATATAGATGATGAGGACGCAAAGACACAAACTTTTTTTATCATTTAAAAATTTCCCCCTACAAGATAATAATATGAGCAGCAGCAGCCTGTACCGCCTTTAGAACAATCTGCTTTTATTTCTTCATGGGATTTTTTTGCACAAAGCGGTTCTATACGATCAGGATAAATATTTACCCCAAAAACATCTTTTCCCCACCTGTTAGGACCCTTTTTACCATTGATATCGTAAAACATTACACCATTTTTTCCGTTTTGGGACGTCTCTTCCCACCTAAAACCTATAACATTATCCGTACCAACTTCATATACTCCGGTAAAATTACCTATACCTGCAGCAGGGCGGCCATTCATATACCTTATTTTATAAGGTTCTATTTTTTTGTACTCGGAATCAGAAATAGATTTCATTATATAATCTTCCAATTCTTTATTATCCTTTGCGCCATAAGCACCCGCCGCAGAAAAAGCATGGTTCAAACGATCCTGCAGAGCCCTCCATTCCAGTACATGCGATGCCTGTTTTGTATCATTTATTGAAAACGGTATTATTAAACATCCTACAATAATAAGAATTACTGCAAGAATACTTATTTCTACAATTGTAAATCCTTTTTTCATAATAATCTCCTTACGCCATATCAAGGCGTTTCTTCTCATTAATCAGGGTATCCCAAATCCAATCGGGAACAAAATTCTTACCAAGAATAATCTGTCCGTTCATAATATTCGGGGCATGAAAATCAGATCCGCCTGTAACAATGAGCCCCAAATCCTCTGCCATTGATGAAAAATATTCTACTATTGCTGGAGAGTGCTTTCTGTGATAAGCCTCTATTCCTCTTAAACCATAATTCATAAGTTCTTTTATAAGTTTTTCTGCAATATCAATATCATACGGATGAGCAATCACAGGAACTCCGCCGCTGTCATAAATAACCTCTACTGCATCGAAGGGAGAAACGGTTTTACGCTCAACGTAGACCGGGGAATCTTTATGAATATACTTATTATAGGCTTCAATAACCCCGCTTGTACCGCCGGCATTCGTAATAGCTTTTGCGATATGCGGGCGGCCTATACTTCCGCCTTCTGCTACCATTTTCTTAATATCTTCAAGAGATATTTTTATTCCCACTTTTTTATTAAGCAGTCTTATTATTTCTTTCGTCTGTTTCAGCCTTGCATGCTGCTGTGTCTTAAGCATAGAAATAAAGTCCGGCGTTGTCACATCCGGGAAATACCCTAAAATATGTACTTCATAATCCTTATACAGGGTATTAACCTCTATCCCCGGTATAATTTTAAGGTTTATATTCTTTTCATCTATATAACGTTTTGCCACATCATACGATAAAACATTATCGTGATCGGTAAGCGCAATTGCCTCCAGACCGGCCTCTACAGCCAAATCTACTATTTTCTCCGGAGAAAATACACCATCAGAATAGTATGTATGAATATGAAAATCAGCCTTCATACACACCGCCAGTCTCAGAGAGCAAAACTATATCGTCTCCCGCATTTTTGTAACAAACATTGATTCTTTTGATTGAAACAGCAAAGCCCGCATCAAATACTACCTCTACAGCGTTAACCTGAATTTCATCGGCAGATGCTACCTCATACCTTACGGGCAGTGCTGTTAAAAAGCGTTTAATAGATGTTTCATAATCCATTCCTATAACACTGTTTATACTTCCGCAAAAACCGGCATCAGTAATATATGCCATTCCGTTAACAATTTTTTCATCTGCTGTCTGAACGTGTGTATGTGTTCCGGCAAAAAATGTTATGCCGTGTTCGCTCAAATACCTGCCTATAGCTATTTTTTCGGCAGTCGCTTCTCCATGAAAATCAACCAAAATATAGTCAACCCAAGTTCTTATCTCTTCAATTTTCTGAATTAACACCTCAAGAGGAGAATTAACGGGCGGCATAAAAACCTGTCCGAGGACATTAAGAACTGCAATCTTTTTCCCGCTTTTCTCAAATATTCTGCAGCCGGTACCGGGTGTTTGTTCAGGATAATTAAGCGGACGAACCAGAACTTTATCATCGGCAATGTACTCAAAAATATCCTTTTTATCCCAAATATGATTGCCGGATGTGAAACAATCTATACCATAAGACAATAGTTCATCATAATTCTTTTTGGTAAGTCCGAAACCATGAGAAGCATTTTCAACATTTGCAATCACAAAATCAGGCTTATCCTCCGGCTTTATTGAGGACAGATAAGAACGGACGGCTAAGCGCCCCGGCCTGCCCGTAATATCACCAAAAAATAATACTTTAAACTGATTGTCTGACATTGTTTTATTTTGCTATTTCCGTTGTTCTGAATTCTCTTACTACAGTAACCTTAATCTGTCCGGGATAATCCAGCTCATTTTCAATTTTGTTTGCAATATCTCTTGCAAGTTTTTGGGAAGCAAGATCGTCAAACATTTCTGATTGGACGATAACACGTACTTCACGCCCGGCCTGCACTGCAAACGACTGCTTAATACCTTCATAGCTGTTTACAATTTCTTCAATTTTCTGCAAACGCTTAATGTAGATTTCCAGAGTATCACGTCTTGCACCCGGCCTTGATGCAGAAATAGCATCTGCAAGTTTTACAAGCACAGCCTCAACAGTATTTGCGGTAACTCCGTCATGATGCGCTTCTATTGCGTGAATTATTTCCGGCTTTTCACCATATCTTTGGGCAAGTTCCACACCAAGTTCTATATGTGTACCTTCCTGAGTCTGATCAACGGCCTTTCCTATGTCATGAAGCAGTCCTGCGCGTTTTGCTACATAAACATTAGCTCCAAGTTCAGCTGCAAGCATGCCGGCAATATGCCCGACTTCAAGAGAATGTTTAAGAACATTCTGCCCGTAACTTGTTCTGTAGTATAATCTGCCGAGATTTTTGATTAATTCTTTGTTAAGTCCGATTATACCAACATCAAGAGCAGCATTCTCCCCTTCTTCCATGATTTTTTTATCAATTTCTTCTCTTGCTTTTTCTACCATTTCCTCTATCCGGACAGGGTGAATACGACCGTCCTGGATAAGTTTTTCAAGCGCCAGTTTGGCCACCTCACGGCGGACAGGGTCAAAAGATGAAAGAACAACAGCTTCAGGGGTATCATCTATAATAAGATCAACACCTGTAAGTGTTTCAAGAGTTCTGATATTTCTTCCTTCTCGCCCTATAATCCGGCCTTTCATTTCGTCATTTGGAAGAGATACAACCGAAACCGTTGATTCTACGACCTGCTCAATCATACACCTTTGCATTGTTGTAGAAAGAATTTCCTTTGATTTTTCAAGCGCAGACTCTCTTATTTTGGCTTCATTTTCCCTTATAAGCTGCATTTGCTCTTGTGCTAAATCTGTTTTTAGCTGTTCAAGAAACATTTTCTTTGCTTCTTCTGTTGAAAGTCCGCTTATACGTTCAAGCTCAGAAGTCTGCTTCTGAATAATTTCTGCCAGAATATCTTCTTTATCTATAATCTGGTCTTTTAACTTATCCAGCTCAATTTCTTTATCTGTAACTTCCTGTATCTTATTTTCCAGAAAATCTTCACGCTTAATTAATTTATTTTCAAGAGCAGAAAGTTCTCTTCTCCGTTCCCTCTCATCCTCTTTAATCTGTTCACTCTCCGCCTGAAGCGCTTCTTTAGCTTTTATCAGGGCTTCTTTATGTATAAGTGCTTCCTTTTGGGCTAAGTCTGCTTTGCTTTGTTCAGCCAGTGCCGAAAGATTGTTGTACCTTACCTGCTGAATTATTACTAATGCCAGCAGTACTATACATACAATCGCAGCTGTGATGGTTAATATCATACCTGCACCTTGTCCTTTTCTATTCTTTTTTATCTATACGCAACTATTCGGTACATATAACCTACCGAAATATTATTTAAAATTTTTTAAACAACTTCATCGCATATATTTATCAAAAAATTTTTCTACTACATCTGTTTTTATAATATCATGCAAAATCTATTTTGTATAGGATAAAATTATTTTTTTGATATAATACTCATTATGGAGCGCTTTTATTTTAAGAATACTTTCAGCTATAAACTTCTGCAGGTTCTTCAGGAGTATTTAGCAGTATTTTTTTCTACACTAGGACAAATAGTTATTATGATGGGGAGTGTTCTTAAGCGGATTATTAAACTTGATATTGATATGAAAGAGCTTATGTATCAATGCGCCCGCTTCGGAGTTAGTTCTCTGCCTATAACTCTTTCAATTGTAGGTATGTCATCTATTATTGTTGCAACACAGGTTGCAGGAGAAATGATTAAACAAGGCGGCGGAAACTATGTAGGAATGTTTGTTTCTCTTCTGCTTGTGAGAGAAGAAGCCGTTATTATGTCCGGATTCGCAATAATCTACATGATAGGCTCGTCACTCGCCTCAGAAATTGCGACAATGAAAGTAACTGATCAAATAGATGCAATGAAAGTGCTTAAGGTTGACCCTGTAAGATACTTATTCGTACCAAGAATCCTGTCCGGGATAATAATGATGCCTCTTGTTGTTATTGTTGCTACACTGTTTGGTATAATAGGCGGCGCCGTAGCTTCTAACCTGTCAAGCGGTCTTTCCTACCGGGCATTTTTTGATTCCGTATGGTTCGGGCTTTATGTTCGGGATATGTATATAAGCATTTTTAAGGCAGCTGTTTTTGGATTTGTAATTGCTCTTATAAGCTGCACCTCCGGATACTACGCAAGCGGCGGTGCAAAAGGAGTAGGGGACGCAACAACAAAAGCTGTTGTATGGTCCTTTATTGCAATTGTTTTTATTGATATGATTTTTGCTATAGCATTTTTCTTTTAATATAGGTGAAAAAATGGGTATACAGGTTAAAAATTTAATAAAAGAATTTGACAATAAGAAAGTAATCGATGATATATCATTTAGTGTTAACGACGGCGAAATATTAGCAATCGTTGGTTTTAGCGGATCCGGAAAAAGCACAGTGCTAAAATTAATAAGCGGACTTATTACTCCGGACAGCGGCGAAATTATCACTACCGGCGATATTGCAATGGTGTTCCAGTACTCTGCGCTTTTTGACTCATTAAATGTCTTTAATAATATTTCCTTTGCACTTGTAGAAAGAAAGGATTTAAGGAAAAAATATACACACGAAGATTTAGAACGAATTGTAAAAGAAAAGCTTGAACTCGTCGGGTTAAGCGGTATAGAGGACAAATTTCCCTCCGAACTTTCAGGCGGAATGCAAAAACGCGTAAGCTTTGCACGTGCAATAGTAACAGAACCGCAGATTATATTATACGACGAACCAACAGCAGGGCTTGACCCGATATCATCAACTCTTATTGAGGATTATATAGTACGATTAAAAAACGAAACAAACGCTGCATCCATCGTTGTTACACACCAGATGTCCACAATTAAACGCACGGCAGATAAAGTAATAATGTTATATAATGGTAAAATAGTATTTGCAGGTACTCCGGAGGAGCTGCAAAAAGAAGAAACACCTTATACAAAACAGTTTGTAAATGCAACATTAGACGGACCAATGAAAATGTTTGCAGAATAACTGTTTTTTGGTACAATTATAAAGGAATGAGGGCAGAATGAAGGTTTCATCATCAGTAAAAGTAGGAATATTAGCACTTATAGCTTTAACCATATTTTTTATGACCATTCTTTGGGTTAAAGGACGTTCATTCTCCTCAGCCGAACGTATAGAAATCAGATTTAAAGATGTTAACGGTATGCGCCCAGGCTCCGGAGTTCAAATGATGGGGTTTCGGGTCGGACAGGTGGAAGAAATTACTCCTGTTGTTGACGGCTCGGAAAGTTATGTAAAATTGAAGTTTGTTATCACTAATCCGGATATTTCAATTCCGAGAGCCTCTGCAATATCTATTCAACAATCCGGACTTATCGGCGAACAATTTCTTGAAATAACCCCGCCAAGCCACAGAACCCTCTTTCTGCCGGTATTTAACAAAGAAGTTTTGCCGGCAAATGTTCCGGTAGAAATTAAACTGGATGATAAATACTACGATGTGGGTGCGGTAAAAAAATCACAAATTATTACTTCCCAATTAGTTCCTTTAAAATTTAAAGAAAATATTAAAACCCCTTATGCCTATAAAATCAGTTATGTAGTAGATTTGCCGGGGTTAAGACTTCCAGAATTTATGACCGGTAAAATTGTTACTATTAACGGGAAGAAAAAATTAAGAATCTTCCCCTGGGATAATGCACCTATACCGTATCCTACAGAAACTTCGCCATATACAATTATTGAACCAATGAGAATTGCAGACTTTCTTGAACTTCAATATGAAGCAGCTGAAGGACTCACTGAAACTAACAGAATTATTAATGAAATCTTCAATGATGCCATGGTTGCAGATTTGAAACAATCAGTAACTAATTTCAAAGGGCTTACGGCTCAGGCAACATCAACACTCAGCAAGGCTGAATCTTTGATTGAATCTTCTCAAAAAGATCTGGATATTCTTATGGACATGATGGAAGATGTTTCTGCAAACTTCAATAAACTCGCTGTAAATATTAACGGTATAATAGGCGATGAAAACTTTAAACCCGCATTGTATGACATGACAGAAGCCGTCACAAAATTATCAAATAGTGTTTCTCCGATATTAAGTTCCGTTGACAGCAAAGCTTTTGCCAGCGACCTTAATGCTGTTATGCACAACCTGAATGAAATATCCCAATCAGTAAACGCACTGACCAGCGATAAACAGGTTAAAGATAAGATAGTCTCAAGTATTGATAATATAAATCTTGCGCTTGCAAAACTTAATATTGCTCTTGATTCTCTTAACAGCTGCTCTGAAGCAGGAGACAAAACAAATCTGGAGCAGATAATTAATGATACCTCCGTATCTGTTTCAAACCTTAGAAAATTCTCGGAAAAATTAAATAAACGCTTCTTGTTATTCAGATTAATGTTTTAAGGGTTTTTAATGCAAAATAAAATTTCAATTATTATACCAACACTGCTCAGACGTGATGATATCCTGCAGGCTTGTATTAGCACTTTGCTTTGTGATTGTGCGGTTGACGAAATAATTATTATAAATAACAATCCTAAAAAAAGTTTTGAATACAATAATGAAACTGTAAAAATATTCAATCAGGAAGAGAATCTTTACGTAAACAAAAGCTGGAATGTTGGAATAAGCATTATTAAAAACGAAATATTCGGATTGCTCAATGACGATATTGTTCCGTGCAAAAATTTTTGTACAAATATTATCAATAGCGGGATTTTACAGAAACCGGATACAGGTTTACTCGGCATGAATCTTTCGTATATGCCGGATTTCGGAGTTGATGAAGATGAACTTTCAACACCGGAAATTCCGCAACTTGCAAAACTCGATTTTAAGCCTTTAACGGATATTGATACTCTCTCAGACTGGGGATGTGTAATTATCGGTAAAAAAGAAAATTATTACAATATTCCGGACTCATTAAAAATTGTACATGGGGATAATTATTTACTTTATAAAAACAAGGCAAATAAAAAACAAAATTACTCCATCTGCGGTTTACCGGTAAAACATATTCACTCTCTAACCGTACGCAGCCGGGGATTTGAGCAGTTATTAATGCAGGATTTAAAAAACTGGATGAGTATTCTTCCTGACATTTCTTAACATTCTATTGCAATATATCATATTTAATATACGATTAAGAATATACGGGGCATAAGATAACATTCAAGGAGTATATTAATGAAAGTATCTGCAATCAACGGGAAGCAGCCTGTTAAGACTTTCAAAGGAATAGTTCCAAGCAACGCAGCAAAAGCAGCTTATTCTGCTCTGTTTACCCTTACACTGCTTTCCGCAGGAAATAACATCATACAAGATACATTTTTTAAATCAAATGAGTCAAATACAGAACAACCGGGTACTTTTAAGCCGAACTACAATCGTGTTATTAAGGCTCAAAGTGTTTATACAGACATGTGGGGCAACCATTGGGTACCCTACTCTGAATACCGGAACCTTGAGGAAAAAACTTTAGAGACCGAAACGAAAAAAGAGGAGCTTGAACTCTCTTATGACCAAATCTGCGATATGAATGACAAGGTTGAAGACTACGCATACGACCTGGAAGAACCCTATAACAAACTAAAAGAAGAAATTGAAACAGAGATTGATAATCAACGTTCTTATCAATATATGATAGATTTTACAGGAAATAAAATTATTGAAAAGCTGGACAGGTTAAAAGAAAACTTTTTAATGTTTTTTTTCCCTGCCTTCGCATTGACTCTGGGAATCGGTACAATAAGGAAATTAAGCAAAATGGATGATAAGAACAATTATTTGAGGAAATAAAGGCAAAATATGAAAATACATCAGACAGCAGCTATTAAAAACTTTACAAAGTTGAAACCAACCGCTAATACGGCATACTCTGCACTGTTTTCGCTCTCACTTTTATCAACCATTGCGGCAGGAGGCTCATTATCAAAAGATACCTATGCCCCGCAAAATGAAACAACATTAGAACTCACAAATTTAAAACAGTCACCTGTTATAAAAGCACAAAGTATTTATAAGGATAATTTCGGGCACCAATGGGTAAGATATCAGGATTATAAGAAAAAATACGCAGAATATCTGGAGTATAAAGACGATATTGAACGCTACGAAACCAAAATAAGCCTGGAACAGGATGAAATAAATGAATATAGTAAAAAAATACAAGAAATGACCGAATTTATTAATGAAGCACAGGAAATTCTGCCTCAGGCTCAGGCAAAAACCAGAGAACTGGAACAAATACAAGAGAACGTCGATGATTTTTATTCTCTAATAAAAGATTCAGAATTGGAAGCCGGTTTTTTGGGGGCGGCTGCAGGCGTCATTCTTGCTTTGATTTCCAGAGGTTTATTTAATTTTTATAATAACCACATAAGAAGAAAGAAATAAATTGGGGTAATATATATCAAAGGGGCTATTTAATTAACAGCCCCGTTTTTTTTATTATATATTTCTAAATTTTACAAGATCCATTTTTCTAAGTCTTATATTCTCCGGGGTAACTTCCATCAGTTCATCATCCCCGATATATTCAAGAGCATCCTCCAGCGATAATTCCCTGTGGGCTTGCAGCGTAACCATTACATCTGCTGTGGCGCTCCGCATATTGGTAAGTTTTTTGGTTTTACAAACATTTACCACAATATCCTGCGGTTTATTACCCTCGCCTACTATCATACCGCGATAAACTCTGGTCTTTGGGGTTATAAAGAATACTCCCCTATCCTCAAACTGGGCAAGCGCGTATGGCACTGCTTCTCCCTGTTCGTGAGCAATAAGACTTCCGTTTCTTTGTCTGGAAATATCACCGGCAAACGGTTTGTATTCATCAAATGTATGGTACATTATTCCCTCGCCGCGGGTCATCCTGATAAATTCAGTCCTAAAACCTATCAAGCCGCGTGCAGGAATTGAAAATCTTATGTGCGTTCTGCTGCTTGCATTCCCCATTTCAAGCATGTTTGCTTTCCTTTTTGCAAGACGCTCAATACAGGAGCCGGCATAGACTTCAGGAACATCTATAGTTAGATTTTCAAAAGGTTCGTAGGTTTCACCGTCTATAGTTTTGTATATAACTTCGGGTTTTGATACCTGGAACTCAAATCCTTCACGCCGCATTGTCTCAATAAGAATACTTAAATGCAGTTCACCCCTTCCGCTAACCTTAAACATATCCGTACTATCAGTATCTTCAACGCGCATAGAAACATTCTTTTCTAGTTCGTCATAAAGCCGTTTACGAATCTGGCGGCTCGTTACAAATTTGCCTTCTTCACCGGCGAACGGACTGTCATTTACAGAAAAATTCATCTGCAAAGTAGGTTCATCGACCTTTATCAAGGGGAGCGGATTAATATTATTCAAATCACAAATAGTTTCCCCTATCTGAATATCTGAGAAACCTGCAACTCCGACAATATCACCTGCATAAGCTTCTTCAATTTCAACTCTGCCCAAATCTTTAAAACCAAACAGTTTTGTAATCTTACCGCGTTCCGTACTGCCGTCAGCGTGCACTAAAGTTACAGTTTCCTGAGATGATATTTTCCCGTTAGCAATTCTTCCAATAACAATACGTCCTACATAATCGTTGTAATCAAGTGTTGTTGCCCTGAATTGAAGAGGTTTTGCGGCATCACCCGCCGGAGGAGCAATATTTTCAATAATACAATCCAGTAACGGTACAATATCTTTTCTTTCATCATTTAGGTTCTTTATTGCAAAACCGTTCAAGCTGCTTGCGTAAATATAAGGGAAGTCAATCAAATCTTCTCTATCAGTAAGTTCTGTAAACAGGTCAAAAACTTTATCAAGAGTCCTGTCAGGGTCTGCGGCCGGTTTATCAATCTTGTTAATAACGACAATAATTTTTATGCCTAATTCCAGAGCTTTTGATAAAACAAACCTAGTCTGAGGCATAGGTCCTTCCGCCGCATCAACAATCAATAAAGCCCCGTCAACCATCCCTAATACACGCTCAACCTCTCCGCCAAAATCTGCGTGCCCCGGAGTATCGACTACATTGATTTTGTAATCTTTGTAATTGATTGAAATATTTTTTGACAAAATAGTAATTCCGCGCTCACGCTCAAGGTCATTACTATCAAGAACACGTTCCTGCATGTGCTGGTTTGCTCTGAAGGCACCTGCTTGTTTAAGCATACAGTCAACAAGTGTTGTTTTCCCATGGTCAACGTGCGCTATTATCGCTATATTACGTATTTTTTTATTATCCATATCTTTAATTCCCTAGTGTAAAATCTACACTTATTATCATATACGCTGAATATTATATTTCAACGGGAGTTAGTAAAGAAAAGCTGCCATACAAGTTTATGGTAATATAAATTTTATGGATAAAATATTTCTGGAAACAGACAGGTTAATTATAAAATACATAACTCAAAACGATTATAAAGAATTAAAAGATATACTTCAGGACAGTAACGTAATGTATGCCTGGGAATATCAATTTACTGATGAAGATGTACAAAACTGGATTGATAAAAACTTAATGCTTTACCAGAAATATAACCTCGGATATTTTATAGTTAAAGAGAAACTCTCAGGCAATATTACCGGGCTGACTGCACTTGCTCCAACGAATGTAAACAATCATGAGTATTATGAAATCAGTTACATATTGAAAAAGCAGTTCTGGCATAACGGATATGCTTTTGAATGTGCAAAAAGCCTTATCAGATATGCTTTTTACAGGTTAAATCTACAGGAAATAATATTAGAAATACGTCCGGAAAACACGGCCTCACGAAAGGTTGCAGAAAGATTAAACGCTCGTATCGCAGGCAGCTTCACGAAAAATGTAAAAGGCAAAGAAATGTACCATTTAATTTATAAACTGAATAAAGAAAGTTTTATTCGTCATATATCAACAGTGCCCAATCATCAGCCAGATTATTAAGAATTGTTTGTACAGGAGTATCCTTATCTGTCAGAATTTTTTGTACAGCTGTATTAACGAGTGTATTTAACTCTTTTTGATTTCTAACCTGCCTCATTACCGGTTTTATCTTCCTCAACTGTTTAGCGCTAACAGAACGTGCTTCACCTTCAAGTGTAGAATAATCGTTATAAAAGGCCGAATTCAATGCCTTATTTGTAGTTGCAATAATATTAGTCATTTGGGCTAACTCAAGCTGATGATTTGAATTTGTAAGATAAAGCGCAAAATCCAGAGCTTGTTCTTTATGTTTTGCCTTAACAGGAATGACAAAGTTCATCAGAGAAAAATCATACTGCCCGAGACTGCCTATAAGCTGAGGACGAACACTTGTCACCGCATAAACTCCGGGGGCATTTTCTTTTAACATATTTAAAAAGTTTGCACCGGCCTGAAAAAACACACTTTTACCTGACATATACTGTTCAAAAGCTTCTCTATGCGTTATAGAAATAGTTTCTTTAGGTAAAAAACCCTCTTGATAAATTTTTCTAAATTGTTCAAAAAGTTGAACACTTTCACTTGATTTTACATCTTCCGGAGAATTTATTCCGTATTTATTTAAAATCCTAAGCATAGAATCGTTATCAACAAGATTTGGGGTGTAAATATACGCGCCTGTTAAATTTTTAATTCTTTGAGCATTTCTGTTCATCTGGGTATACGAGACAGGATACGGATACGGGATTTTAGTTTCTTCTTCAACAACCCATTTATAGCGGCGCGAAACCTTTTTTAATACTCTTTTTTCAATTACTTTTTCCCTGCCGACATCTGTTTTATTAATAAGTTCATCATTTACAAAAGTTACTGAGGATGTTGCATACCAAGGAACAGAGTATAGTACCCCATTATACTTTAAAGACTCAACAATCTGCGGATTATAGGCGTTTAATTTTCCGGCAGGTACAGGTTCCAGAGCCCCTCTCTGCGCCAATAAGGCAGAAAAATCAGGATTAAGGTTGATTAAATCAGGAGGATTATTTCCAAGTACTGCAGCCAGTGTCCGTTTCTCACCCTCAGAAAACGGAACATCAACCCACACAATATCAACTTCCGGATGCTGCTTTTCATAGCCCGAAATAATCCTTTCCATGTATTCTGAAAAATCACCCATCTGAAGCGTCCAGACAGTAAGCTGTTCCCGATCGTCATTATTAGCAGAACACCCGCACAATGTAATTACCAGCAAAAGTAATACAAATAATTTTTTCATTAGCTCTCCACAATTTGTTCTAATTATATCAAAAAACTATTGCACTAATCAAAAAATAAATGTACTATTTATATTGTAGAGAAGAATGGAGAATGCTTATGTTAAGATTAATTATTATCGTTATCCTTGCAGGAGCCTGCTACTTTGTTTATAACAATTGGAGTAATATTACCAGCGGTTTTATGAATGCTGCTAAACAGGAAAAAACCGTTCAAATTGTAGGCGGAACAAGAGGTGAACTTAACAGCGAAGCCCAAAAAGCGCTGGATAGAGAATAATTTAACCGTACCGGTCCGTTTTCTAACGGACCGGTATTATTATTTCTTAACAAAATCTGCTTTTACCCTTTTACTCATTTATTTCTGTACTATTATTAATAATGTATCAGGGAGAAATGAGGTTTTAAAATGATTATAATAATGGAAAAAAATGCTACCGAACAACAAATAAAATCGGTATGTACGCATTTAGAAAATCTTGGTTTCAGAATAAATCTTAACCATGGTGAAGTATACACTGTAATAGCGGCACTGGGAGATAAAAGATTAATCCAGCCGCAGTCAATATCGTCACTGGACGGTGTAAAAGAAGTAAAAATAATACAGGAGCCGTTTAAACTTGCAAGTCGTGAAACAAAAGAAGAAGACACGGTAATAGAGTTTCCTAACGGACTAAAAATAGGCGGAGACGAGCGTCCGGTTATAATGGCAGGGCCCTGCAGCGTCGAACGTGAAATTGACGGGCTTCTGGAAGTGGCTTATGCGGCAAAAGAAATGGGTGCAAAAGTTCTCCGCGGCGGGGCGTTCAAACCAAGGACTTCACCCTACGATTTTCAGGGCATGGAGGAAAAAGGGCTTCAGTACCTTGCAGAAGCACGTGAAAAAACAGGGCTTCTTGTTGTTACAGAAGTCATGGATACACTGGATTTGCCGCTTGTTATGGAATACGCAGACATCATCCAGATAGGCGCAAGAAATATGCAGAACTTTAAGCTTTTAAAAGCGGTAGGCAAGTGTAGAAAACCTGTTATGCTTAAACGCGGCGGAGCAGCAAGCATAAGAGAATTTCTACTTGCTGCAGAACACATCCTTGCAAACGGGAATGAGCAGGTAATTCTCTGCGAGCGCGGTATAAAAGGTTTTGATTCCACCTATACAAGAAATGTTCTTGATATCGCAGCCGTTCCGTTAATAAGAAAACTCTCTCACCTTCCTATAATAGTTGACCCGTCACATGGAACAGGAAAAAGATTTTTAATAGAGCCGATGAGCAAAGCTGCGCTTGTTGCCGGTGCACACGGGATTATGATGGAAGTTCACCACGATCCGGACAAAGCATACTCCGATGGGGCGCAAAGTCTCTCTATTCCGCAATTTAGGGAGGTTATGACAAACCTTAACAAGCTTATAGGAAGAATTGATTATGCAAACAAACACCTCTGCACAATTTAGGGGGTAAGGAGTAAATAAAGGGGGATAAATTCGTAATTTTTCCCTGTCAGTATATAGTCAGTAAAGGATTATAGGACTATGCGGTACAAAACCCTCAAAATATTTTGTAAATAATTCTTAACAATTTGTAAACAAAAAGCAATTTTGTTTTTCAAAATTGCTTTTTATATATACAGGGGAATTTTAAAGAGGAATTAAAAGTATGTCTATAGGTGCAAGAGATTATATCGACAAACTATTGGTTAAGAAGTACGCAAATGAACAGGTTGATAATCACACAAATGTTACATCAATGGTTGACCCGAACAAAATGCTTGAGACAATGAATGACATTGCAACCATTCAACGTAATATGTTTATGCTCTCTCAAAAACTGAATATGGTCTGTTCGGCAGTTAATGCGAAACGTGCACGTTATAAAGAACGTGAAGTTGTTGAACAGTAAATTAATTCCTTGAATACTGATTTAGTTCATTATCCATAAGGAAGAGCGACGCCCTATCGTCGCCAAAGGCTTTTAGTCTTTTTATTATATCAAGAGCACTGCGTTCTTCTTCGATTTGTTCATTTATGTACCAGTCGATAAATGAAAGTGTTGTCCGGTCGCATTCTTCCTCCGCAAATCTTGCAACATCCATTATTGCTTCCGTTATCATTTTTTCGTGCTCATAAATTTTCTGATATATTTCAACAGGAGAGCCCATTTCAAACTGCGGAGTTGCAATTTGTTTTAATTCTACTTTTCCATTGCGGTCAATTATAAATCCGAACAGTTTCATTCCATGTTCCATCTCCTCCGCCGCCTGCTCCTTTGTTCTGTGTGCAAAACCGAATAAACCGATTTCCCTAAAATAAGCAGAGATTGACAAATATAGATACCCTGAATAAAATTCCCTGTTAATCTGCTCATTGATGATGTTAATAATTCTTTCACTAATCAAATCTCACCTCCTGTTTTTCCTCAACAGTATAAATACAACATTCCCCGCTTTCATTGCCCTCACGGGTAATTTATGGTAGCATGGTAGCTATGGAAGAGTTTAGTTTTAACAAAGCAATCAACGCCCAATATAATGACCTTAAAGAAAATTACAGAAAAATTTTTATACAGGCTGCAGAAAGTATAAGAATGGAAGCCGATAAGATGAAACCTTCTGTTTCATGCAACTCCTGCACTGTAAATTGCAAAGACAAACCTTTAAATTTTTCAATATTCGATACTTTTCCGGCTAAATGCCCGTACAGAGATTGGCAAATCAAATTCATTGCTTTTTTAAACAGTGATTATAAACAATCACTTAAAAACATGCAAAAAAGCATTATGAAAAAGAAAGAAGAGTACAGCTGTTCAAAGTGCGGCGCTTGCTGCAAACTTGCAGTATCAGAACATTCCTTTGAGGACCTAAAAAAAATGGCTAATCGCGGAGACAAATTTGCGATCCAGTTTACATCGGTATTTGTACCTTATCCAACAGAAATCCAGGCTCGTTCCGCGCTTCCGGAGTATTTTGAGCTGCTGGATTCTCTTGCAGAAAATAAAAAGGTCTATTTTTATTACTGTCCTAAACTGAGAGATGATAATACCTGCGGAGATTATGAAAATCGTCCGGATATTTGCCGCCAGTTTCCCTATAATCCGCTAAAAATACTTCCTTCTACCTGCGGATATTATCAATGGAGAGAGGACGCAAATAAACTCGCTATGCTTATTCATGCTAAAATGGATTTAATTGAGTTTTATAAAAATAAATTGAGTTAATCTATGGAAGTACTATCAGGTTTATCTTTAGAAGAAATAGAAAATATAACAAACGCTTTCGGCGCGTCTAAGTACCGTGCAAAACAAATTCACAACTGGATTTACACTAAATCGGTTTCAAGTTTTGATGAAATGACGGATCTCGGCAAAGACTTCAGACAAACTTTAAAAGATAATTTTCTCATAACAGATACAAAAGTTGTTTCAAAGCAGGTTAGTTCGGACGGTACTATTAAATACCTGATAGAATATCCTGACGGCGAACGGGTTGAAACAGTGCTTATGAGATTTGATAACAGAGCAAACCTCACAGCCTGTGTCAGTTCTCAGGTAGGATGCGCCGTAAATTGTTCCTTCTGCGCAACAGGGAAACAGGGATTTAAAAGAAATCTTAACTACAAAGAAATCCTTGAACAGGTTTTAACAATCCAGCGCGACACAAAACTCAAGGTAACAAATATAGTTTTTATGGGACAGGGTGAACCGCTGTTAAACCTTGATAACGTCTTAAAAGCACTTGATATTTTTAATAATGATTTTCGTATAGGGGCAAGAAGAATTACAATCTCAACAAGCGGTATAATCCCGCAAATAAACAAACTTGCAGAACTTAATATGCAGTCTACACTTGCGATATCTCTGCATGCTCCAAACCACGCTTTAAGATGTCAAATTATGCCGATTGAAAAAAAATACCCGATTGATGAACTTAAAAAAGCTTTAATAAATTATGTTAATAAAACAGGCAACCGTGTAACTGTTGAATACATTTTAATCCATAAACTTAATGATACTTTTGAAGCAGCAAAAGAACTGGCTTTTTTCTTAAAAGATATAAAATGCAACATAAACCTTATTCCATACAATCCTGTAACAGAAACTGGCTATAAAAAGCCGCTCAAAAACGACATTATGAAATTTAAGTACGTACTTGAACATTCAGGCAAAAAAGTTACGGTAAGGCTTGAGCGCGGGGCTGATATTGATGCCGCATGCGGACAGTTGAGCGGAAAAGTTAAAATGTAAGAGGTTAAATATGCCTACAGAAACTATCCTGGGAAAAAATCTTAATGCTTTAAAAAGTAAATATTTAAAAGATATTATTTTAAACCACAATATAACTGCAAAAATTGAAGTAAAAAATACAAACGGCTACAATTTAGCCTATAATGGCATCCTGTTTCATAATGCAGCTTCCCCGCTTGGCGAAGCAAAAGCTATATATGAAACAATGGATACATCTTTAAACTCTATAAACATAATTTACGGCATCGGTCTGGGATATCTGTTCCAATACACAGCCATTAATTCTAAAGGTATTGTTATACTCTATGAAACAAATCTCGATATACTTAAAACAGCTTTCACATTTGTTGATTTTTCAAATGAGCTTGTAAAAAATAATGTATTTGTAACAACTGATAAAGAATCATTAAACGAAATATTAAGAAATAATATGGGTTATGATAATTTTCCTGCAGTCAGCTGTCTGCCTTCTTATAAAAAAATATTTGAAGATGATATAGCAAAAGAACAAAAAGAATTGGCCGTCCTAATCGGCGGAATAACACTTGACTGCAACTATACAAAGAATAAATATTATCCTGTAACAACCTCTATACTTAAGAATATTCCATATATTGCAAACCAAATTCCGCTGTGCAATATCCGGGATTGTTATAAGGACATACCCGCTGTCGTTGTTTCTGCAGGTCCTACATTACATGAAAACATTCAAACACTAAAAAAATACCAGAATAATGCAATAATTATCTGTGTAGGTCCGGCTTACAAGTCACTTGTACAGGCTGGTGTTAAACCGGATTTCTTATGCGTAATAGAGGACAGAAATTGTACCGCACAAATAAGAGGACTTGATATTTCTGATGTTAATATGATTTTAGAACCTTATACAAATATTAACTTCCAGAAAATGCAGCCCAAAAAACATTTCCTGCATATATCAAATAACCTTCCGCCTAATAGTATCTGGGCAAAAATTTCCGGGGTAAATATTGATGAGTACAACTCAAAGGGCACAGTGTCATACTGTGCACTAAATAGTGCAAGAATATTAGGATGTAACCCCATTATACTTGTAGGACAAGATTTGGCTTATATCGACAAGCAGCTATACAGCAAAGATTCCATATATGGAGATTTAAAACTTGTATTTAATGACGAAACAAAACAATACGAAGTAATTGCAGAAGATATGGAGCGCTATGCTGCCGCCATAAGTTCAATTAACGTTGCCCAAAGACGTTTAGCAAGATATAAGGGTAAAATAACAACAATAAAAAGTATAACCGGCGAACTTCTTCCGACCGAAGCAGTCTACACGACTTTTGCCGCAAATATTTCAAAATACACAACCCGCTATCCGGGGAAAAAGTATATTAATACTTCTATGAAAGGTGCCCAGTTAGACGGATTTGAAAATATGCCGTTAGATAAAGCGCTTGAAAATTCTACACCGGTCAATAAACAAGACTTTTCATCTCTTACATTTGATAAAAACGATTTTATTATTAGTCAATTAAAGGAAATTAAAAACAGTTTCAATACTGCAGTGAATAAAATTAATGCCAACCAAAAACTTTTATCAAGATTTAAAACAGAATATAAACGCGGCAAATCTTTGACAAAAGATATGCTGACAACATTGAAAAAAATTATAAGCAACTATACATGGCTATCCATAGAGTACGGTCAGGAAAATCAGGTTTACGACTTTATTACGAAAAAAGAACAGATGATTTTTGAAACATTCTTGAAAAAAGCGGAAAATATTGATCTTCCGGCAGCTTTAAAAATCGCTGAACTTCAGAGCGAATATTTAAATCAGGCCCTTGAAAAAATCAGTGCTGTTAATGAAATTATTGACAACGATATAACAATGCTGAAAGGGGAAATAGAATGAAAATTGTTCTTCAAAGAGTAAAACAAGCGTCTGTAAGTATTTCTAATGAAGTATATTCAAGCATAGGAAAAGGATACTTAATCCTTATCGGCATAGAAAAAGGCGATACTAAAGAAATCATAGAAAAATACGCGGACAAAATAATAAAGCTAAGAATTTTCCCGGATGAAAATGATAAAATGAACTTATCCATAAATGATGTTAACGGCTCAATACTGGTTGTGTCGCAGTTTACACTTGCCGGGAACTGTAAGAAGGGAACACGCCCGAGTTTTGACAATTCAGCCCAGCCGGATGAAGCAAATAAACTGTATGAGTATTTTACCGGATTACTCAGAGCTTCCGTAAAAGAAGTAAAAACCGGTGTTTTCGGCGCAATGATGGAGGTCTCGCTTATAAACGATGGTCCGGTAACTTTTATTCTGGGGTAAAAAAACAGACGCAAGGTGCGTCTGTTTTTATCATTAATCCCAAACAACGTTTTGGACAAGTTCCACTTCGTTCCCGTCCGGATCTTTAATAAAGGCTATCATAGACCCTTTTCCATCCAGATCAAACGGTTCATATAAATACTCATATCCAAGAGAATGTAATCTTTCCGTAAATTTATCAAAGGAGTCTACAGCAAAAGCAAAGTGCCCGAATGCATTACCGTTAGCATAACCGGCTTCCGGAATTTCGTCGTTATAGGTCAACTCTATCTGAGAGCCGTTTTCATCCTCCAGAAAATAAAGAGTGCAGTCATCAAGACGTTTTGTCCTTACCACCTTCATACCTAACAACTGTCCGTAAAATTTTAGTGACTCCTCAAGATTTTTTACTCTTATCATTGTGTGTAAAAATTTCATTATTTTCTCCTCCTGTAAACTATATGTTTTAAACCGTAATTTGTTTCAAAGACTTTATCATAATTATTATTAATAAAGTTCATAATACCAAATGCATAATCCTTGCCAAAGAAACGAAAGTAATACGAGTTATTATCCCAATCAGAAACAACAATGTACTCCGGCGGCAACTCTGCAATCCTGTTAATTATGTTATATTCTCCAAAAACTTCAACATACATCGGAATAACCGAGTAAAGATAATTATCCGTATCTCTATCCAGTAAAAAGTTCATAAGCGGCTCCTCAGGCAGGCACAGCATCTTATCATCAGGATTGCTTTTTTGTTTCAAGTACTCATAAGTTTGCATAAACGGTTCTGATTGAATTTTTCCTGCATATAAAACTCCGCGCGGAGTATCAATTTTCCCTGTCTTTATTTGTATTGTTTGAACAGCCATAAAAGATAAAAAACATACAAATATAAACAATGATGTCAAATATTTTTTCCTGAACTTTACAGGGATTAATACACAAGCTGCACAGAATATTAATCCTAAAAAATATACCCCGTAACTAAACAGCATCATTGAAAAAAATACTTTTACAGAGATGCACAGCGCAGAAATTGTTAGTATTTTTGTTCTTGTATCAATTTTTCTATACCTGTAAATAAACAAACATAATATAAAGGGAGGGAGAAATACAAAAAACGTATAGCTAAAAAATTTAAATAAGAAATAACCACAGACAAATCCCGCAGCTAACCTGACAAGTTTAACCGCAATACTTTTCCCGCCGATTAAAAACATACAACCCAAAAAGGTTAATGCAGAAGAAAGAATAAGGGTTATATGTTTGTGAGAAAACGAAATGCCTGTGATATTATAAAAATACCACATTGTTTTTGAATGCAGCATCTCTTTTAATATGAAAAACTCTTTACTTATATCAAAGAAAGAGAGCCCCTGAAGAATTAAACACAAAAAGCACAATAACGGCACAAAGGCATATAATAAAATTACTTTAAAAGAATTTAATACCGACTTAAAATGTATTGCTGAAAACAAAATCAACGGAACGGCATACAGGATAAATTCATACTTACATACAGCCCCTGCTCCGCCTAAAAACGCTGCAATATAATAATCAGAATTTTTTTTCCCTCTAATGAGGAAATACAAAGAGGCCAATACAGCAGTTAACCCGTACACCATCCCGTAAGAATATGGAAATATGAAGTTAAAAACATTCCCCGAGACAGAAGTAACAGCTATAGTAAACAGTATTAACAGAGCCGAGCGCTGTTTTGATAAGAAAAAACACGATATTAAATAAAGCAGAGACAGAAACAACGCATAATTTATACACCCCGCAATATATAGAACATTCAAACCGGGAGAAAAAATTTTATATAACAAAGCATTAAAATAATACGCACCAGGAGCATATATATTAAAAATATCCCGATACAGAACTCCCCCCTTTAACATCTGCCAGGGAATATATGCTTCTCTCCCGCAGTCAATATACGGAGAACCCGTTTTGCCGTACGTTATTACAAAAATACTAATAACTACGAGCCATATAACCGGAATTATTATTTTATTATTTAAGTATTTCACTTAAATTATTGTAACAAAACGACCGTTTATTAGCAATTTTTTTTAGGGAAATAACTTTATATAAATGTATAACTGTGTAAAGGTAAGTTAGTATGCCGGAATTTAGTGCATTAGAAAATCTCTATAAAAAAGGTATCCTTGAATATAATCCCAAAGATTATATTAACGGAACATCCAGCAATGTAATTCCTAATCCTAATCAGGATATATTCATACCTGATAACCGCTTTGCGCGTGTAGACGGGAGTTATATACGGGACCAGCTGGACAGGGATATGTTTGAAACAACTTCCGGCAATGCCGCTGCGCCCAATGAAGATACAGCCCCAAAAAACAATGAAACATTTTGGAACAAATGTAAAAAAATTATAACAAGTAAAGTTACAGCAGGTATAGTAAGCGCCGGCGCAATTATTTTAGCAGGACGTTATCTATTAAAACTCCTACATATAATAAAATAAGTTAATTATTTTTTTCAATTCTTTATCTTGTAACGTCTTCCTTAATCGCATTAGATGCCGCACTCTCTTGTATATCAGTGTTCATATTCTGCTGGCTACTTTCAACAGAATTCTTTTCCTGCGGCTGATTGGTAATCTTCTCTGGAGTCTCTCCTTTTTCATCAAGTTTATGAGGACGAGGTTGAAGATACTGATGTTCCAGCCCTTTACATCCGACTTGATATCCAGCCATCAACATTGCAAGCGGTACAAGTCTTGCAAAGCCCTGTACAACAGGTCCGTCTGATAAAAACGAAGCCGCTACGCACAAATCATCCCAGTGCATAAACATGTCCGCCGGTTTTATTTTTCTGTGTTCATTAGAATCCAAAAGTTCTTTCTTTAAATAATTGGCTGATATATTGCCAAGAACCATACCTACCGCAAGCCCCGCAAATATCATTGAGATTTTAGGCAATTTAGCAAACCACTTCAAAGCCTTATCATACCCCTTCCTCGTATTCGTCGCTAAAATTTTCTTTTCTATTTTATCTCCTGTTCTTGCTCCAAGCCCTACAGTAAGAATCGGAACGCAAGCATTTCCTAACTGAATAATTGCTTCCCCGACTTTTGATTTTACCTCCGCTTTATTATTGTTTGAGCGGTCATCAATAATTAACCCGCCTGCAAGCCCGCCCGCAATAGAACCTGCAGCCATTGTTATAATTTCTTTTTCTTCAAATTTAGCCTGATATAAATAAGTATCCTTAATCCTTGTATTCATTATTTTTTTAGGATTAAGCGAAAAATGTTTCCATGTCGCAGTTTTAGCAAGGATTGCAAGCGCTGCGGCAACCCCCAGTCCGGAAGAAACAGCAACCCCTGTACGCTCGCTTCTTGACAAACCGGAATCAACAAGTTTTTCTTTTTTGTGCGTAGGGTACAAAGAACCGAAAGCATTATCCGGCACCCGGGGTATATTTGAATTTATGTTTGCTACGCTTAGAGACATTCTTTTCTCACCTTCCTGCCTCTATAAAACAACTCAAGGTTATTTTTTGCTCCTGTATAAAAAAACTGTTACGTTTGTTAACAAACCCGTGAATAGAATTTTGTTATTTCTTCAAAATAACGTTCTAATGCTTTATACCCGCTGTATACTTCATTAGTTATGCCGGAATAACGGCTTGCAACAATGTATTTAAGTTCTTTTGCACGTATCTGTATAAGCGTATCCGCATCCTTCCTTAAGGCAGGGTTATTTGAAGCTGACCATTTTTTTAAATACATTAATTCATCATTAATTTGTTTTATTGTTGAATATTCAAGAGTATTAAAATCATACTTTTTCAATAATGCAATTTCAGCATTGGTGATTCTGCTCTGAACAGCCTGAAACTTGTATATACGCTTAATAATAACGTAATTATCGGCAACCCTCCGGTGAGAATAAGGTACAGCACTTTTTGCAAGAAGCGCAGACGTAGACAAAGAAGTAAACATATCCTGATCATTGGAAAAGCTGCTCTTAATCGGATTTATCATTTCAAGTTTTTTAGTATCAGACATAATTATACCCCATCTCCACAACCATAATACCTTAATAATATAATCTTGTCATTGATATGTATATAAATTGTTACATTTTAGCTGAAACCCGTTATTTTTACAGTATTCAGAAAGTTATGTTAAGAATTGTAACAAATAAATACCTTTGTGAAATTCTATATTTTTTAAATACTTTATATATATGTAAGATGAACCAAGAGGATTAAAAAGATGGCAAACACAGCAGCATTATTATCAAATCTTTTAAATTGCAAAGCTGATTACAACTTCGCAGTACTTCAACAAACACTCTGGGCTTCTAAACAAGAAGCAAATGCTTCTAAATTAGCCGCACAACAGTCTGCTGAAGAAAAATGGTTAGCCGCTTACGACTCTGCTTACGACCAAGGGTACTACGGCGAAGACGGTAAAAGTGTTACCTGCAAAGGCGTCACGGTTAAAACCGGATGCCATAGCGAAGCCGCATTCTCAGCTTACGCAGATGCAAAAGCAGCAAATTACAACGCTGAAGCAATGCAAGAATATTCTGATTTAGACACAGAATACGATTTGATGGTTACAACCTATGATGCAATGGTTCAAGAATTAAGCGCTATGATTGAAAGCTACAACGAATCAGTTTCAACAAGTGCTCAAGATACCGGTCTGTTAGCAGGCTAAGATTTAACAATATTAAACATAAGGGAGGCTATAGTCATAGGACCAACTCCTCCCGGCACCGGAGTAATATACCCGGCAAGCGGTTCAACCTCCGCATACTCAACATCTCCGGTCAAATTGCCGTTAGAATCCCTATATATTCCAACGTCAATTATTACAGGTTTATTTTTAACCATCTTACATCTTACAATTTTTTTTCCAACCGCAGACACTACAATATCTGCGGTTTTTATTATTTCTTCGAGATTCTGTGTTTTAGAATGGCACATTGTGACAGTTGCATTACGTCTTAAAAGCATTTGCGCCATCGGTTTGCCGACAATATTGGAACGTCCTATTACAACAGCATGCTTACCCTCAATAGGAATACCATAAGCATCCAGAAGCATTAAAACCCCCTGAGGTGTCGCAGGATAAAAATAAGGCTCCATACCAATTGCCAACCGGCCGGCATTTTCCGGTGTAAAGCAATCCACATCTTTTTCAGGAGAAATTCTGCAAATAACCTTTTCCTTTGAAATATGCTCAGGTAGAGGCATTTGAACAAGTATTGCAGTTACCTCAGGATTTTCATTAAGTTCATCAATTTTTTTAAGAATAACAGTTTCTTCAACATCCGCAGGATACTCAAAAATATCAGCCTTAATGCCGATATACTCGGCTTTTTTCTTTTTATTGCGTACATAAACACGGCTTGCAGGATCATCACCGACAAGAATTACCGCCAGATGAGGTGTAGTTCCCTTTCTTGCCAGTTCCGTTTTTAAATCTTCAATAATTTTTGCAGAAACAGCTTTGCCATCTAAAATCACGCGCCCTCCTGCGGCAAATTCAGCCTGAAATAAAACTGTTTTATTGCATCTACTACTTTTTCCGAGTTACGCTCCATCGGATTTTCAGAAATTTTTTCATCAAACGGAATTACACCTAAAATATCAATATCAAACTCTTTTGCCATTTTATAAACCGAAGGCATATTTGCGTTTGCAACTTTATTAAGCACAACCCCTAATTGGCCGCCGGCTGCATATTTTGCACTAAACTCCTCAATACGTTTCACCAAATTTAAAGAATCAAGTTCGGGATTAGCAACAATAAGCGCCAAATCAATATCAGTATCTACAAGCTGGTTTAAATATTTTAAATCAAATTCACAATCAAAAATAATAAAATCATAGCGTTCAAAAAGTTTAAGACAGGCATCATTAATCTGACCGGTTATCGGACACCTGCAATCTTTTGACCCGACAAACCAGGATACTATTATATCAACATTCGGGGACAGACTTACAATAATATCCTCCATTGCCCATTCAACATATTCCTGCTTTGTCATGTGCTGGGGAATACCTGTATTATACTCGTGCTTCCCGCTCCTTATACCATAAATGGTATTTCTGATATCAAGCCCGAACGTGTGTCCCAGTTCGCTTGTAAGGTCATTATCAAATAAAAGAACAGACTTATCCGGGAAATACTCCTGAATAACCCTTAAAAAACCTTTAGTTATAGTCGTTTTCCCGCTGCCGCTTTTACCCGTTATTGCTATTTTTACTGTCAATTGTTTCCCCTTTTCTACTGTTGTTGAAGTGTTTCATGCGGCAAGTGCGAGAATGTATCGATACGTTTTACCGGCGGAGTAATGTGTGTAATCCTTAAGCCAAAATTATCTTCTATTACAACAACTTCACCATGCGCTATCAGTTTTCCGTTCGCATATAATTCAACAGGTTCACCTGCAACTTTATCAAGAGTAACAACTGACCCTTTAGTTAATTCTAAAACCTTTTTTATCGGGAGTTCTGTTTTTCCGAGTTCAACTGTTAATTGAAGCTTAACGTCCAGCAAAATACCAAGATTTTGGTTTGCAAGCCCGTGAGCGGAATCCAAATCTTCAAAAGAAGCAAATTTTACAGGCTGAGCCGTTACAGTTCCGTCTACAACCGACTCACTGTGATGTTCCTGATTATGTGGGATTTCACCAGTATTAACATTAGCTTCCGGAGGAATATCCGCACCAGTCTCTGCTGCGGTATGCGCTTCATCTGATGACATATCTTCAAAATTAAAATCTGCACCGGGATTTTCAGAAGCAGCCTCCGGCTCCTCCGGTATATTATTCATAGAATTTTCATCATCTATATTTGGCATTGAAACTCCTTTATACGTACTTTCTTAACAATTCCTGCATTTCATCATAAACATCTGTTATTTTAACACAAATGTTATTTTTGATAGTTCCTGGACGGGCAAAAAACTTCTTTTTACCGTTTACCTGCACAATTAAATCATCTGTGACTTTATTATCCAGTTTAATAATATCCCCTTCCGTCAACTGTAAAAAATCCTCCATTGTTATATCACAGCTTCCAAACTGGACTCTGACATCCACAGGAGAGGTATTTAATTTTGTAATCATTTTTTGGCGCTCATCATTAGTGGCTACAAGCCCTTTGACCTGAAATATATGCTGCGCTGACAGGTGTCCGAGGACAGATTCCAGTACTGAGTAAGCAAGGCATAAGCTGAATAATCCGTAATGCTTGCCGCCAATTTGAACTTCAAAAGTCAAAAGCGCCACAATTTCACCCGAAGTTGCTACCTGAACTGACTGATAACCGTCATCAAGACTTATAAACTTGCAATTAACCGGAATAATTGTATTCCATGCATCTTTTAGCGTATTTATAATTACATTTATTATTTTTTTTGCAAGTGCCTTTTCCACATCGGTTAATTCTTTGTTTTTACCTTCAAATGTACCGTTTCCGCCGAGCATTCTATCTACTATTGAAAACATTACTTCAAAGCTGATCCCCAATAAAATCTGCCCGGGAAGGGGTTCAAATTCAAATATACCGACAGTAATCGGCGACGGCATAGAACGGACAAATTCCTCATAAGTAAGCTGGTCAACAGAAACCGTCTCAATATCTATTTTCATCCGTAAATAGCCGGTCAAAATAAGAGAAATTTGTTTGGAAAACTCTCTGTGAATATCCCTTAACGCTTTTAAATTATCCTTTGAGAACTTATCCGGACGTCTGAAGTTGTAGAGTTTATAACTGCGGAAAGAGGAATCCTGAACCATTGTTTCCAGGTCATTGATATCCTGTGCCAGCGATGCGTTATTCTTATCTATATCTCCATCAATATGTTTTGCCATTATCCGCCTTATTTAATTTATTGAATTATAAATTGTCCGAACGATACTCTTAATACTTCTCTTTCGCCTGCAAATATTGAATTAATTTCATCCGCTATTTGTTCTTTAGCAAGTTCTTTACCCGCAGTCGTTGAAAGTTCGGTAGAAGTTTTGCTTGTTAAATTAGTAATTACCGCATCTCTTATTGCCGGTTTAAATTGGTTCATTTCTTTTTGTATAGCCTCCATCGGGTCAACCGGAGCAGGAGCCGAACCATGTCCGCCATGCCCGCCGCTCGGCTGAGCCGTTTCTGCAGGGGTATCCGATTCTTTTTTAGAAACTTCTACCGCAACATTGACTTTCAAATACTTTCTGGCGCTATCATCCGCAAGGTTAAGAATAAAATCGCCCAAATCAACAATGATTCCTCGCTCTATCTCATCGGTAACTTCTTCTTCCGTCTCTAACTGTTCGGTATTAACTTTTGAAATTATTTTATCCGCAAATGAACTAAATAAAAAATAATTAGCAAGAACTATTAATGCACCGATAATAAGCATTGATACAATATTGAGGACCAAAGAACTGCCGCTTTGATTTTTATTACCCTGACTTTTCGCAAAATCTTTTGCATTCTCTTCATTAGACATATACTACTTTTCTCCAATCACTATCCAATATAAATTATACAGGAATTTTAACATCCAAGCTACCACTATTTAGAGTATAGCATACTTTACCGGCTATGTACACAAACTTTATACAGCGTCCAGTCCCAAATCCAAAGTCGGGGCTTTTGCAACAATGGCACTCGATGATATTATATCAACTCCTGTAGATGCTATATCACAAACAGTATTTAAATTTACATTTCCGCTTGCTTCAACAACAGCCTTTCCGTTAATAAGTTTTACAGCTTCCCGCATTTCCGTCAAAGACATATTATCAAGCATTATTATATCTACTTTACAGTCCAGTGCTTCTTTTACCTGTGCAAGTGTATCACACTCAACTTCAATTTTATGAGCATGCGAAATATTTTGTTTTAATCTGTTAACAGCATTAGTTAAAGAACCTGCATATTTTATATGATTATCTTTAATCATTGCACAATCTGACAAATTAAACCGGTGTAAACTGCCGCCGCCTGCTTTTACCGAATACTTCTCGAAGGCACGAAAACCCGGAGTGTTTTTCCTGGTATCAACTATCTTTGCTTTATATTCACCAATAGCCCTTTTATACTTATTTGTTTCTGTTGCTATTCCGCTCATACGCTGAATATAGTTTAATGCCGTTCTTTCACCTGTTAATACATATCTTGCAGGACCGGTTATATCTGCAAGTTTTTGTCCCCTCTTTATTTCATCACCATCTTTAACATAAAATGTTACCTTAACTTTATCAGAGAGCAGCCTGAAAACCGTTTCAAAAACCTCGCGGCCGCAAAAAATTCCGTCCGTTCTGGTATTAAGTTCACAAGACATAATATCTTCTTCATCTGTAAGATAATCTGTTGTGATATCCCCAAAAGTTAAATCCTCCTGAAGGGCATTTTTAACATGTTCTTCAATGTAAAATCTGGTAAGCAACCTGAACATCTCCTTTTCTTATAATACTGTGTTCGCCGCATTCAGCCGTATCAGGGTAATCTTTCCTGTAATGCGCCCCCCTTGATTCCCGTCTGTTAAGTGCTGCTGTTGTAATTAATTCTGCAGCTTCAAGCATGCTTCTATACTCGTATTCATCTGTATTTAAGCAGCGCTTTGTTGTCCTGAAGGTTGATTTTAAAAATTTTATTTTATTCAACGCTTCACTTAAACCTTCTTCTGAACGAACTATACCAACATTATCCCACATTAATTGCTGAAGCTCTGATTTTAAATTATCCGTATCGTAAATTACATCATCAATATTTTGTTCATATCCTTCAATTATTTCTTTAATTGTTCCGTCAATTTTACGCGGCGCCACAAGATTTACAAATGAAAGATAATCGGCAAGCGACCAGGCACAGACTACACATTCTAACAAAGAGTTGCTTGCCAGTCTGTTTGCCCCGTGAAGTCCGGTAGAAGAAACCTCCCCTATAGCATAAAGCCCTTTAATTGTCGTGCAGCCGTTCAAATCAGTTTTCACACCGCCCATGGAATAGTGAGCAGCAGGAGATACAGGAATTGGAGATTTTGTAATATCTATACCGTTTTTTCTGCAAACTCCGGCTATTGTAGGAAAACGATTTAATATCGTAGCCCTGTCAATGCAAGAAGTCTGTAAATAAACTTTGTCTAAGTGTTTTTTATACATTTCGGAATTTATAGCTCTTGTAACAATATCTCTCGGCGCAAGCTCGCGTTTATCATGATACTTTGCCATAAACTCATTGCCTGATTTATCTATTAACTTGGCACCTTCACCACGGACAGCTTCCGAAATTAAAAATCTGTTTTCGCCGTTATCTACCGCCAGCGACGTCGGGTGAAACTGGATAAATTCTAAATCTCTGAGTTCCGCACCGGCATTATACGCAAGAACAAGCCCGTCTCCGGTTGCGCCGGCCGGATTGGTCGTATACTTATACAATTGCCCAGTGCCGCCGGTTGCAAGAATCGTATGAGCAGAATAAATTACTTCATACTCATCAGATACTGTATTATACGCTATAACTCCGCGGCACTCTCCTTCTTTGCTGATTAGCAATTCAACAGCAAGCGTATCTTCATATATAGTTATATCATCATTTTCTAAAACAGCCTTGCATAACCCTTCATCAATTTTTCTGCCGGTTGCATCACCCCCTGCATGGAGAATCCTGCGGACGCTGTGCGCCGCTTCTAAAGTAAAACTCAGGGCACCTTTTTTATCTTTATCAAACTCAATACCATATCCCATAAGGTCATGAATAACTTCATCCGAACTTTCGGAAATAAATTTGACAGCATTAATATCACTTAATCCGGCTCCGGCCTTAAGAGTATCATTAATATGCGATACACAAGAATCAACAGAATTTTCACGAAGCACTCCGACAATCCCGCCCTGCGCAAACTTAGAATTGCCGTCGCCCAGTTTATATTTTGACATCAAAAGTATACCATCCGGCATATTTGTATGCTCGGTTAACTTTAATGCAGAATACATGCCGGCAATACCGCTGCCTATAACTATTACTGAATACCGTGAGTATTTCATCTCATTACCAAGTCTTTCCGGTATATATTATAAATTAAACATATCAATCTGTGTATTAAATTTTTATTAATTTTTTTAAACATGCATAAATCCCGTTAAATGTATATTTCTTTTTCGTTTTTATAAGTAACATACCCGGGATTAGCTCCGGGCGGCTTTCTTATATACTTTCTTTTTGTATAAATTACACCGGCTTTTTCATTCTCTGGAACTGACGAATATTTTTTTGCAAGCTTACAACATTCAAAAATCACATTTTCGGACGGATCAGTTTTATCAATATTCTTTAAGAGAACATGCGAGCCGGCATGACCTTTAATATGAAACCAGATATCATCCTCTTTTGCCAGTTTTGAAATTATATAATCATTTTGGCGGTTATTCCTGCCGACAAAAACGGTATACCCGCAAATATTAAACTGTACTGCTTCAGTACGAATATTCTTTTCTTTTGTATCCTCCGGCTGAAGTTCTTCTTTAATTTCCTCTAGTATTTCAATATTTTCTGCCTTTTCAATGCTGTAAATTACCCCTTCAAGATATTCTTTGCCTGTTTCAAGAGCACTCATCAAACTTTCAGTCTTTTCCCGTGTTCTTTTTGATTTTGTGTAAAGTTTAAAATACCACTTTGCATTATCTATCATAGTTAAAGTTTCATCCAGCGGTATTGTTATATCTTCTCCTGTATTATAATCAGGCAGAATAACTTCCTTAACATAATTCTTATTCATATAAGCGTAAGCTGTTAAAAGTTCGCCGTATGATTTGTACTTCTCCGTATTATCCCTGCGGCTTCTGAGTGTTTTAATTTTTGAAAGCGAATTTTTAACCTTTTTATACCGTGCCAGAATAATTGCGGACAAAGCATTTTTTAGGACTTTAACCTGTCTTTCGCACTGTTCTTCTGCGTAGTACCGATCAATCATCTCATTAACACTGTTTGTAAATTCTTTTTCTCCCTGTAAAAGATTGCCAAATATTGAATAAACATTATTACCAAATGCAGGTTTAATATTTTTTAATTCAAGACAGTCTTTTATTTCTTCCGCACTCTTGCCGCGGCATAGATCTGCAAATGATTTTGATATACCTAAAAAATCCTCCGGCATAGTATCATAATTTACCGGACCAAAATATCGCAGAAAATCCTTCTTCCCCTGAGCGGACGGAGGATAAACATAAGGTATCCCGCCGTACATCTCACGAATTTTACTTTTGTTCTCTCCTACATTATGTGCACAGCCAACAATAAGAGAATTTTCTTTTGTATAAAGAACAATGTTTGAATGTTTTCCCATTAGTTCTACAGCTAAAATATATTTTTTGTTTGCGTCAAAATCAGTTTTTGCCTCAAGTTCAAATTCTATTATCCGTTCATAATAAGGTTGATTAACAGCAGTAATCTTTGCATTATCAAGATATTTCCTTAGCAGCATGCAAAACATAGGAGGATTTTTAGGATAAATCAGATGTCTCTTTTTCTCCGTAGATTCAGACATAAAACAAATATGATAAATATCGGGGGAAATGTTTATATATAATTTACGGCTTTGACCATTGTTGCGAAGAACAATAACCAGATCCCGCGGCGTACTCTGGCGTATTTTTTGAATACGGGCATTCACCAGAAAATCCATATTTTCATTTAAAAAAGCCCGCAGCGTAAGGTAATCGATATTAAGCACGGCTACGTCCCGCCTTTCCGGACTTTACTTCAACAGGTTCGTATAAATCTGTATACATAGCAGCTCCTCTTATATTAATAGTAGCTGCTTTTATTGCCAAAAGCCTGCGCCACCCCTGTTTGTAAACCTCTCTGGATATCAAAAGCCGTTTATTATAAATAAAACAAGTTGCTACAATTGTATCCACAACTTCTATTGCTGATGATACAATTGAATAGTTCATTACTTTAGGAGTTCCTAATAAACCTGTAAGAACTTCGTCATGATGGATTCCGATACTAAGCTTTATATCTTTTTCGCCGGCTGAAGCATCAAGGAATTCCAATGCCTCCATAGCTGCCTTTACTGCAAGATATGCGCTGTCCTTTTTATCCCAGTATGCGTAAATACGGGTGCCTATAAACTTATCAACTCGGCCTTCATTCTCAATAATTTTATTTATCACCGCATCAAGTACAAAATTTATCTTGCTGAAAACTTCCTTTGGTGAATTATTCGCTATAATTGATTCTACATTATTAACGGAGCACTCTAAAATAGTAACCGGCATTTTTACAGGCTCGCACTCGGCAATTACCCCCGAAAGCATTTTATTACCCGTTTTTTTTGAAAAATAAGCACCAACTATCGCGTTAACAAGCCTTTTGTTAGATTTTTTAAGTATATATTTCACAAGAAGAGCAGCCACATAAGTTACAAGCATAGACTCAACAAGCGGCGCCGCATCACAAAACAAACCGAATTTCAAATTAAACGGCATATATAAAACCGTACACAAAACAAACCATAAGCCGCCTGCTATATTGGAATAAAGATTTGATGTAAAAACAAGAATCAATATCGATAACACAATATCAGAAAATATAATGTATAAAAGATTTATAACGGGATAAGCGTGATTCTGGACAGCTGAAAAATCCTGTTTAAAATTCCCGCACAATATGCAAAATAGCACGAGATACAACACGGGTATTAAAATAAACGCTATTTTCTGTTTTGCAAACCTCATATAAAAATTATATTACAAAAAATTAACAGGAGAAAAGAGGATAAAACCCAGTAATAAGACCGAAACACATAGATAAAATACCGTTTTCCCCTAAGAAAATAAGGTGCGGTTTGAAAAAATACATGTTTGTGTTAATATCTAAAGTAAAATAATAAAAGTAATATTAGAATATAGGAGTTAGTATGATTTCTGTAAATGATTTAAAAAACGGTTTAACCCTTGATTTAGATAACGGTTTATGGACTGTTGTAGAATTCTTACACGTAAAACCCGGCAAGGGCGCCGCATTTGTACGTACAAAGCTTAAAAATGTAGAATCAGGAAACGTAATAGAAAAAACATTCAGAGCCGGTGAAAAAGTTGCAAAGGCAATGCTCGACCGACGCGAAATGCAATACCTTTACAAAGAGGGCAAAGAATACGTTATGATGGATAACGAATCTTATGAACAGGTACAATTAACAGAAGATCAGATTGGAGACGGTGTTAAATACCTTAAAGAAAATTTAATCGTACAGGTTTTAATGCACGATTCAAGGATACTCGGTGTTGACCTTCCTGCACACGTTGAATTGGAAGTTATTGATACTCCGCCGGCAGAAAAAGGAAATACAGCACAAGGCGGTACTAAGCCGGCAAAAACAGAAACCGGAGCAGTTGTAAACGTTCCTTTCTTTGTTAACAACGGTGATATCATCAGAGTCGATACCAGAACAAATGAATATCTTGACAGATGTTAGATGGTTGCGAGGAATAAAAATGGAATTTGATATAGCATATATTAAAGAATTAGCAAAAATCCTTTCTAAAGAAGGCTTGACCGAAATTGTTCTTGAGGACGGAGAACAAGCTATAAGTTTAAGAAAAGAAGTTAAGGAAGTTGCCGTTCAACCGATTGCAGCCGTTCAGGCAGCACCTGCCTGCCCGCCGGTTATGCCTGCAGCAGAAGCGCCTGCAAAATGCGACTGCAAAGCAAGCGGTACACCAATAACTTCACCGATGGTAGGCACCTTCTACGCGGCGTCTGCACCGGATGCAGCCCCGTTTGTAGAGGTTGGAAAAACAATTTCTAAAGGAGATACCGTTTGCATAATTGAAGCAATGAAACTTATGAACGAAATTGAGTCCGAAGTATCAGGTAAAGTAACTGAAATTTGTGTGAAGAACGGCGAACCCGTTGAATACGGACAAGTTTTAATGTATGTAGAATAGTTGACAGAAATAAAACCGGGGGCAATATATGCCCCTGATTTTTGCACTAAGGAGTATAAATGTTTAAAAAAGTTTTAATCGCAAACCGCGGTGAAATTGCAGTAAGAGTTATAAGATCGTGTAGAGAACTGGGGATACCTACTGTTGCAGTATATTCTCAGGCCGATGCAAATTCTCTTCACGTAAGGCTTGCAACTGATGCATACTGTATAGGACCGGCTCCAAGCTCTGAAAGTTATCTTAATATTCCGGCAATTATTTCTACAGCTATGATGACAGGTGCTGATGCTATTCACCCGGGATATGGATTTATGTCTGAAAGGGCTGATTTTGTTGATATTTGTACCCAGCATGGAATTAAATTCATAGGGCCCAGTGCTGAAAGTATGCGTAAAATGGGAGATAAAGCAACAGCAAGAAAAACAATGGTTGAAAATGATGTTCCTGTTACTCCGGGTACCGGCATTATCCATTCTGTTGAAGAGTTGAAAGCTTTTGCTAAAAAAGCAGGCTACCCGATTATACTTAAAGCAACCGCAGGCGGCGGCGGCAAGGGAATGCGTATTGTAAGGAGCGATGAAGAACTTGAAGATAATATGAATCTTTGTCAGCAAGAAGCGCAAAAGTTCTTCGGCAATCCGGATATTTATGCTGAAAAATATCTTGAAAATCCGCGCCATATAGAAGTTCAGATTATCGGCGACAGCTACGGAAACGTTATACACCTCGGAGAACGTGACTGTTCAATACAAAGGAGACACCAAAAACTTCTTGAAGAAGCACCTTCTCCGGCTATAGATGAAAAAACACGCAAACAAATGGGTGAAGCTGCTGTAAGAGCAGCAAAAGCTATTAATTACGAGGGTGCAGGGACTTGTGAGTTTCTGCTTGACCATGATGGTAAATGGTATTTTATGGAAATGAATACCCGTGTTCAAGTTGAGCACTGTGTTACTGAAATGATTTCCCAAATTGATATTGTGCGCGAACAGTTACTTGTTGCGGCCGGAGAAAAGCTGAGTTTTACACAGGATCAAGTAAGGCTTTACGGTCACGCAATTGAGTGCAGAATTAATGCAGAAAATCCGGATAAAGATTTTATGCCCTGCCCCGGAAAAATTGACGGTTACTTTGCACCGGGAGGTTTTGGTGTAAGAGTAGATTCCCATGTTTACCCGGGATACTCAATACCGCCATATTATGACAGTATGATCGGCAAACTTATCTGTTGGGGACACACCCGTAATGAAGCACGCCGCAGAATGTATCAGGCCTTAAAAGAATATGTCGTAACAGGTATCGATACAACCATTCCTTTCCATCAGGAAATTATTGAGGATGATGTCTTTATCAGCGGAAACTTCAACACAGGATTTATTGAAGATTTTTATAAACGCAAAGGCAAAAAGTAAAACGTGAAAGAACTTCTTGAAAATAGACGTTTTTTCAAATTAGTTTGCGGTGCCGGAAATGAATCCGTTGAAGAAGTCCGCAGACTTGTTAAGTTATATTCAGATGCAGGATGTGAAGTTTTTGACCTTTCTGCAAAGCCGGAAGTTGTTGACGCGGCAACGGCAGCAAAATATAAATGCGTAAGTGTCGGTATAAAAGGCGATCCGCACGTACTTAAAGCTAATATCAATTCAAAATGCATAAATTGTGGAAAGTGTGCAAAGATTTGTTTTAACGATGCTATTACGCTCAATCCCGCAAAAATTACGGAAGAACGATGTCTTGGCTGCGGGAAATGCGCTAAAATCTGTCCAGTTAATGCGATAGATTTAGTATCAAAAGATATTGATTTAAAACAGGTACTGCCAAAGCTTTTGCCATACGGTATAGACTGTATTGAACTCCACGCAACAACTGAGAATGAAGAAGAAACAGACAATAAGTGGAATATTATCAATAGTCTTTATGACGGAATGCTGTCAATTTGTATAGACAGATTAAACCTCGGCAACAAACAGGTAATTGCACGCATAAAACGATTGATACAAAACAGAGCTCCCTACACAACAATTATTCAAGCGGACGGCATCCCGATGAGCGGAAGCGATGACAGCTATAAAACAACGCTTCAAGCTGTTGCAATGGCTGAAATTATTCAAAACGAAAACTTACCGGTTTATATTGTTCTGTCAGGCGGTACAAATACAAAAACCTTAAAACTTGCAAAACTTTGCGGTGTTAACTATCACGGTATTGCAGTAGGTTCTTATGCCCGAAAAATTGTTAAACAATATATATCCAGTCCTGATTTTTGGAATAATGACAAACTATATTCAAAGGCTCTTAATACAACCAAAGTATATTTAGAAGAAACTATGGAGAATTTAAATATTTAATTTTACTGCGTCATAAGTGCGTCAAAATTACGGTAAAATAAAAAATCCGGGAATTTTTATACAAAGATTATCGGTCCAAAGCCCATTATACAAAAGAAAAGTTTGCCAAAGAGAGAATGGCAAACATTAAATAAACACGAGGATATTAAGAGAGAGAGTATAAAAAGAAAATTTATAGTCTTATTATGTAATTATATTTACCTTTCATTGATTAATTCCCATAACTTTTAAAAACCATTTTCCTTACATATATATAAAGTTTTTCTCTTAAAAGAAATTGCCATTTAGTAATCAATTGTAAAGAAATATTACAAAATTTCAATTAAATGTGGTAAAAACATTGGTATTGCTGAATTATAAAACTTACAGTACTATATACTGCAGTATAGTGCTGTAAAAAAACTGCAGTAAAGTTTCTATAAAGTATTTAAAAACATGCTTGAAAAAGTATTATGTTATTGATATATTAGTATTTGTTGAAAGTGATAGGCGCTTGTAGCCCAGTTGGATAGAGCGTTTGGCTACGAACCAAAAGGTCGGGGGTTCGAATCCCTCCAAGCGCGGTTTTTAGAAAAGAGATAACTTTGTTATCTCTTTTTTTTATCTGGAAACAGGGATGAGAACCCAGCAGGCGGCAGCCTGCAAAAGTTCGAGCGCGAGGCGGCAGAACGCCCACTTTGCAGAGGGTAAAAGCGTATGCGAACCCGTTTAACGCAAAGCGGGCAAGAGAGAGCGGAGGGCAAAGCGGGAGACTTTGCCCACAGACTCGTTTATCGCCGCCGAGCAAGAGCATCCCTCCAAGCGCGGTTTAAAGAAATATAGAAGGGGCTTAGGAATAAGCCCTTTTTTGAGGGGAAAAGAGTTTTTCCCGACTATTTCCCGGCTTGTGCAAATAACAAAGCCTATTATTTTTACAAGTAAATATTTCCCTTAATTTGCTATCACCACTTCATTTTCTGTATTATAACTTTTCAAATACTCTCTATACAAGGCGTACGCAACGTTATCAGGATAATCAGGATAAATTTTTTCAGGAACCTTTTCAAGCGGAACCCACTCTGCCGAATCTACTTCCTGCGATAACACAAGATTATCATTACATGTTTTTGCAATAAAACCAATCATCAATATTTGTTTTAAATGAAACCAGCGGGTCGTAACGTAATGCAAAGCAGAAATCTCTAAACCGACTTCTTCTTTTATTTCTCTTTTTATTGAATTTTCTGCACTTTCACCCTCCTGCATATAGCCGGCAACAAAAGTAGAGTATTCAGTTGATAAATATGACTGTTTTAACAGTAATACCTCATTACGCGTATTCGCAACCAGTGCTATTACACAAACTGGAAACAAATTAAACCAAAAACGATTACATTGTTCGCAAAAAGGAATTAATCCGTCATCGCCAGCCTGTTTATCAATTAATTTATTTCCGCAAATAGGACAATATTTAAATAACATACTTGCACAATAGCATAAAATAAAAAGAATTACACTGTTTACAAACCAAATAGGACATCAGAAATATTGACGCTTTCAGGTTTATATGCTACACTTAAATAGCCGAAACATTGATTATTCAACACACACAGGAGGAGCAATGATAAACATTGATTCAATAAAAAAGGACACGCTTGCGTCCGTAATTGTTTTCCTTGTTGCACTCCCCCTTGCAATAGGTATTTCCATTGCCTGCGGACTCCCCGTATACTGCGGACTTATATCCGGTATCGTCGGCGGTATCATTGTAGGCGCTTTATCTGGGAATTCCCTGCAGGTTTCAGGACCTGCCGCAGGATTAATCCTCATTGTTGTTGATATTATCGGCACGATGGGAATTGATAAACTTTTCTTGATTATTTTTCTGGTCGGGATTATACAAATAATTTTCGGTCTGCTATCGTGGGGAAAATTCTTCCGTGCCATTTCTCCAGCAATAATTCAAGGTATGTTAGCCGGCATCGGGATTTCTATTTTTCTCTCACAACTGCATATAATGCTAGACAGTACACCGCAAAACACTTTCTGGGGTAATATATCCGACCTGTGGAGTGTATTCTATAATTCCGTTCTGCCGCTTAACGGCTCTGTTCACCACCTTGCCTGCCTTATAGGGATAATAACTATATCGGTTGTTATAATTTGGGAATCGCTGCCGCTTAAAAGGCTAAAGGCTATTCCGGCAGCCTTGATAGCAGTAATTATAGCCGCGCTAACTGCAAACGTTTTTAATTTTAATATTGAGTATATAAAAATAGGAAATGATTTCTGGAGAAATATAAACTTTCTTGATATCTCTCTTTTAAAACACTCATTTGACTTTAAAATAATTATTGCGGCAATAACAATAACCTTCATTGCAAGTGCAGAAACGCTTTTAACATCAACCGCGATTGATAAGATGACCCCTAAATCAAAAACCGATTACAACAAAGAAATTATTGCCCAGGGTGTTGGAAACTCTATTGCCGGAATTGTCGGAGGGCTGCCGATAACAGGAGTTATTGTAAGAAGTGCCGCAAACATTAACGCAAACGCGCAAACCAGGTTTTCGGCGATGCTTCACGGAGTCTGGATTCTTTTATTTGTTAGTTTTTTCCCGGGGATATTAAACTATATTCCAATATCTGCACTCGCGGCAATACTCGTTTACACCGGATATAAACTGGTTGACATAAATGCGGCAAAATATATACTTAAACTAAGCAAAGGCGAATTTGCTATTTACCTGATAACACTAATTGCTATACTTTTAACAAATCTCTTTGAAGGAATTATTATTGGTTTTATATGCGCAATTATCAAAAGTGCTTACAAAGTACTTAAAATAAACATAGAGACCGAAGAAAACGGGGACACCATCACAGCAAAATTATACGGTAATATCACTTTTATACAACTTCCCATACTGATTGAAACCTTAGAGCAATTACCTGAAGATAAAAAAATAATACTTTGCGTTGATAAACTTCATTTTATAGATCATGCCTGCATAGACTACATAAAAGAATGGGAATCCGAAAGACACAAACACAACTATCAGGTAGAAATAAACTGGCAGGAAATGGAAAAAACTTACAAATCTTTTAGATGGAAAATTTTCCACAAAGCTGGTAAATCAAAACAATCCCACTAAAAACATACTTATAAAAATTAATATTTTAATAAATCTAAGCAATTTTTTTTATTTTTCAGTTTTAAAATGCCTAAAAAGATAGGAGTATGAGAATATGAGAATACAAAACATACAAACTACGGCACCGGTTTTTTATACTCCGGTAAAAAAGGAAAAAACAACTACTTCTCCTGCTATGACAGGCATCATACCAATGCACATTAAACCAAAATTTTTTCAGAAACTAAAAGCTTTTATAAACTCTAAACTTTCACTAAAAAAACAAAGCTATGTAAAAGAAGTAAAAGCAAATATTGCAAACATAATGCAGGTGACTCGTCCGATTGAAGCAAGTACACAGAAAAAAGCCCTCAAAATGTTTTTAGAAAATGAGAAGTTCTCAAAAAGAGTTGAAGTAAAAAACACAAAAGACGGCTCTACAGAAATATTTGAACGGATATTTGATCCGGTAAGCCATGAAATGAGAATTAACGCAGACTGCTTTGACTCAAAAGGGAAATTACATCATACAACTGTTTATGATAATAACGGCTTAAAATTGAGCCAATATTTTATAAAAGTTAATAACCCTAAAGATCCTATTTTAATACGCCGTAAAGATTTTAACGTTAACGGCAAAATCACACACGAAGAAATTAAGTATAAAAACGGTGAAGTTACTTATATAGATTATGATTATTATTATGAAGCCCAAACCTTCAAAAATATATATAATGACGGAAGTTACAGAATTACAAAAAACACAAAATATGCATCGGAAATATTGGATTTTGATAAATTGGGAAAGCAAACCGGTTATAAATCAATCGACATAATGAAAGATTTGCCATAACCAATACAATATTACCGTCAACTATACAAACACGTTTAGTTTAGATATGTCTGGAAAAATGATTTCAAAATACACTGAAATAAGAGACATAATCTTAAAACATATTTCCGGCCCCTGAAATTATCCTGCTACTATTCCAGGAGCAAGAATTGTACCGAAAAACCAGCCTACAGTCTTTCTCGTTTTTTTTACAAACAAAGCCGTATCATAGCGTTGCAGGGAACAAAAATATGCTGTACGGCATATCTGCACCAAAGGACTTATGTTATCAGGTAAATATGACGCAGCAACAGCCGGATATGAAAGCAATACACAATTCAGCAGAGAATATAAAAAAATGTTTGGGAACCTGCCCAGGACTAATATCAAAGAACTTGCCACCGTATAATTTTAGAATACAAATGCCGCCCCGCGCAAAAAATTCTACAAAAGACAAATCCAAAAATTTTCCTGACTTATATTTGTACCCGCAATAAAAAGAAAGGATACAAAAAAATGTCTACAGTAGAACCAATAAGAAAAATTAAAGACCTTAGAAAAGTTGAAAAAATTCTTAGTAAAAATTCAAGAAATCTTTTGTTCTTTACAATCGGCATAAACTGCGGATTAAGGATTTCCGACATCTTAGCCCTCGATGTAAAAGATGTACAAAAGAAAAACTATATTGAAATTACAGAAAAGAAAACCAGAAAATTTAAAAAGCTCATAATTAATTCAAAGCTGAGACCCATGCTGGATGATTATACAAAAGATAAAGAATCCGACGCCCCATTATTTATGACAAAATTCCATAACAGACTGGATAGAGTCGCCGCATATTACATCGTAAAAGAGGCCTGCAAAGAAGCAGGACTTGATGATAAATTCGGCACACATACAATGCGAAAAACTTTTGGTTACCACCACTATAAAAAATATAAAGACGTAGCAATGCTTCAAAAATTATTTAATCATTCTACACCTGAAGTTACTCTAAGATACATCGGAATAGAACAAGACATGATTGATAAATGTTACACTAATTTTATTTTGTAATTCAAATTCAATACATTTTTAGTATTTTGTATTGAAGGGGTAAATGTACGGGCAAGACTTGCTTATTAGCTTCAAATTAACAAATAAAATCCAATATATAAAATTTTTATAATTACATATTTAACAATACTTAAAAAAGCTTTTCATAATAATATGTTCGTGCTAACCTTAAGAAAAGATAATATTCAATACAAAATACTAAAAATGTATTGAACATTTTGCGAGTAATGATAAAATCAGGTATTTTTAGAGGCGTGTAATGACGACTAGCGTTCCGATATCAGATATTCAAAATATAAATGTAATAAAAGATTTATATAATAGAAAAGGGCTAATTAGAGATTTATTGCTGTTTACATTAGCCATAAATACAGGGATGGCACTTAATGATTTGCTCAATCTAAAAGTCGGAGATGTTAAAAATAAAGAATACCTGCTTCTGGATAAAAACAAATCCGTGCCGCTCAATGATGAACTTAAAACATTAATTTTACAATTTACAGCAGACAAAAAAAATAACGAGCTTTTATTTCAATCAAAAAACGGCGGAAAACTAGACCGTTGGAGTGTACTTAATACTTTTAAAAACATCTGTAAAGAATTGGGACTTCCGGACTGTATATCAGTTGCATCCTGGCGGAAAACTTTTGCTTACCACCATTACCAGAAATACAAAGATTTATCTTATCTTCAATGGTTATTTAACCAGACGACAGTTAACTTAACTTTAAAATTTATCGGTGTTCAGGAAAACATGAATTTACGCTGCAGAGAAGGGGTAGTATTATAGAGATGGGAAACGACTTAATAACAATCCTGGCACATAGAGGATGGTGGATAAAGGAAGAGGAAAAGAATTCAAAGCGCGCTTTTGAGCGGGCTTTTGACAACGGATTCGGCATAGAAACAGACTTAAGAGATGTAACAGGCGAAATAGTTATTTCCCATAATATGCCGGAGGGCGGGGAAATGACTTTTGAAGAACTTCTTAAGCTGCTCAATGGAAGAAACCTGCCGATTGCACTAAATATTAAAGCCGACGGACTTGCAGATGAAATAAAAAGGCTGCTTGAAAAATACAATCATACAAACTATTTCACGTTTGACATGAGTATTCCGGAAATGGTTTATCAGCACAAGCTCGGGCTGAATGTATTTACCGGCATTAGTGACATTGTACCTAATCCTGTACTGTTTGAAAGAGCAAAAGGAGTTTGGCTGGATTCTTTCAATTCTGACTGGTTCGGTGAAGAAAAAATTACTGAAATTCTCAACAAAAACAAACAAGTCTGCATTGTTTCACCGGACTTACATAAACGGGAATACAAAAAGATTTGGGGCAGATATAAAAATGTCCCCGGAATAATGGTCTGTACAGATTATCCTAATGAAGCAAAGGAGTTTTTTAATGACAAAGATTAAAGCAATAATTTTTGATATGGACGGTGTCCTTATTGATGCAAAAGACTGGCATTACGAGGCATTAAACCAGGCTCTTGAATTATTCGGGTTCAAAATTTCAAGATATGACCACCTTGTAACTTTTGACGGACTCCCGACAAAAAAGAAACTTGAAATGCTGTCTATTGAAAAGGGGCTGCCACAGGGATTGCATAAATTTATAAACCACATGAAACAAATTTACACAATGGAACACGTTTATATGAAATGTAAACCAATGTTTTGCCATCAATACGCACTTTCCAAACTTAAAAATGAAGGATACGGACTTGCTCTTGCTTCTAACTCCGTAAGAGTAACTATCGACATGATGATGGAAAAAGCTGATTTACAAAAATATCTGGATTTCACACTCTCTAACCAGGACGTTACAAAATCAAAACCGGATCCCGAAATTTATCAAACAGCAATAAAAAGATTCGGGCTGCGCCCTGAGGAGTGCCTCGTTGTTGAAGATAATCCTAACGGTGTAAAAGCAGCTCTTGCGAGCGGCGCTCACCTTTTAAAAGTTGAAACAGTAAATGATGTTACTTATCAAAATATTAAAAACAGAATTAAAGAAATAGAAGAAAGCGGGCTTAGCGTAAATAATCCCCCGCAAGATATAAAAATTCCCGCAGGAATTAGTACAGGAGGGGTAAGATAATGAATATAATCATTTTAATGGCAGGCTCCGCCAGTGATTTTAGTGAAAAAGGATACCCTAAATATTTAATTGAAATTCAAAACAAGCCTATTATTCAAAGAACAATAGAATCTCTTAAAAATATCGGAGACAATATTATCAGCATAATAAGAAAAGAGGACCAGGATAAGTATTATCTGGGAGATACTTTAAAAATCCTCTGTCCGCAAAGCAAGATTATAGAAGTTGCCGGAGATACCAAAGGGGCGGTATGTTCGGCACTGTTTGCAATCGACGAGATAAATAATGATGATGAACTGTTAATCCTGAACGGAAGCCAGTTAATTAAAACTGATATTGCACCTGCCCTCAAAGACTTCCGTACAAGAAATCTTGACGGCGGAATAGTCACCATAAACGCTATTCATCCGAAATACAGCTCTGTACTTCTTGATGAAAACGGTTTTGTAGTACAAACAAGCGAAAAAAGACCGATTTCTAATATTGCCTCTACCGGCTGCTGCTACTTTAAACACGGTAAAGACTTTGTTAATGCGGCTTTTGCTGTTATAGAAAAAAACGTAAACACTCAGGGAATTTATTACATAAGCGCAGCATTTAATGAAATGATTTTAAACAACAAAAAAATCGGAATTTTTGAAATACCGAAAAAAGATTACTTAACATTTTCCAGTTACCAGATGTATGAAGATTACGTTACACATAGAAGAGGATAACCCTCCTTCCCCTCGCACCGAGGAGGGAGAGGGGAAAATTTCTTAGTGAACGTAACTGAACTTAGAAATTCTGGTGAAGGAAAAATATAGAAGAATAAAGGAGAATAACAAATGATTAATATTGTAATACCGATGGCAGGTGCCGGATCCAGGTTTGCAAAAGCCGGATATACAAAGCCAAAACCGTTTATCGATGTACTTGGCAAGCCGATGATATGCCATGTTCTGGACAACCTGAATATGAAAAATGCAAAATTTATTCTGCTTGCAAGAGCCGAACATTACAACAACGAACAGGAAACGGTTAATTGGATTAAGGCGAATTACAATGTTGAATTTGTTCTGATTGACAAACTGACCGAAGGCGCAGCCTGCACAGTATTGCACGCACATCGTTTGATTAACAATGACACTCCGCTTTTAATCGCAAACTCTGACCAGATTGTGGATATGAATATTGAAGATTACATTAATGACAGTGAAAACAGAGGGCTGGACGGTTCTGTACTTTGCTTTGAAGATAACGACAAAAAATGGTCTTATGCAAAACTGGATAAGGACGGTTTTATTACAGAAATCAGGGAAAAAGAAGTAATTTCAGAGAATGCGACTGTCGGAATTTATTATTTTAATAAAGGCAGAGACTTTGTAGAAAATGCGATTGACATGATAGTAAGAAACGAACGGGTAAATAACGAGTTTTATGTTGCTCCGGTTTATAATTATGCGATTAAACAAGGTAAAAAATTTGGGATTTATTCTATAGACAAAACCCAAATGCACGGCACAGGTACACCTGAGGATTTGGATAAGTATATAAACGGGATAAAAGATAAACAGGGAGCACTGGTATAAATGGAGCAAGTACAGAAAATAGATTCAAAACTTAATTCCATTGAATTGCTCAGGATTATAGGTGTAATTCTGATACTGGTGTTTCATGCTTTTTATTTTCTTGATAAACATTGTGAAATTTATAAATATTGTAGAACGGGTGGCTACTATGTAGAGTTATTTTTCATTATTGCAGGCTTTTTCTTACCAAATATTCTATATAACAAAATCAGTTTTAAAAAGTTTGCACTAAAAAAAATAATACGATTATTTCCAATTGTTTTTACAGTAACAATATTTGTTAATATATTTCATTCTCACCTACCATTATATAAACTTTTACCGGATTTTATGCTGTTAAACAGTGTTGGATTTTATCAAAACATAGTTCTTTGTGGGTTTTGTTGGTTTTTGTATGTATTATTTTGGGTATGCTGTTTTTATTATTGTTTATTAAATTTTATAAAAAATAAAGAAATATTTACTTTTATTGTTTCAATTATTATTTATGCATCATTAATTATTTTAACGAATGGAGCATACGGACATAATATAAATGCATACCAGGTATTTAATACAGGTGTTTTACGAGGATTAGCTGGTGTCGGTATTGGTATTATTATCAGATTACATTTTTATAATCCCAATTTTCGCAAACCTAAAATTTGCCATCTCATATTTACAGCAATTGAAGTCTTTATTCTTGCATATATTCTTATATACTTCACACTTGTTCCAATAACCCAAGCAATACAAAATCTAATTTCATATATGATAATATTTTCAACTATTGTAGTACTGTTTGTAAATAACTGTGGATACTTATCAATGATATTAAATCGTATAAATTTTTATTCAATTGGTAAATATGCTTTTTCAATATATATTATGCAAACAATTCCAGCAGTATTTTTACATATTACCAAGCAAATTAACGGCTATACCTATGTTGGACTATATCTTTTATGTTCCATACTGTTAGGAGTTGCTGCATATCATGCGATAGAAGTTCCTTGCAGAAAAATATACAAAAGTTCTATGGGGGGGGGGGGTAAAGCCCTTGTTATAATCGGATTTGACTGGAATATAGTGAGGTTAAATTATGAAATTTGCTAAATTAGAAGATATGATAAAAGGGTGGTTTGTCGGAAATTTTGAACCGACACTTTTGAAAACCAATGATGTAGAAGTTGCAGTAAAGAGTTATAAAAAAGGCGATTACGAAGGTAAGCACTACCATAAAATTGCAACGGAAATAACAGTTATTGTAAACGGACGCGTTAAAATGAATGGCGTTGAATATCAAGCCGGTGATATTGTGGTTATGGAGCCTAATGAAGCAACTGATTTTGAGTGTCTTGAGGACGGAACAAAGAACGTAGTTGTCAAATATCCCGGCGCCAATAATGATAAATACTTAGGAGAATAACATGGATGAAACAAGAGCATATATTTTACAAATATTTGAAAAGTATAAACTAAGAGCAGGACACTATATTGATAACAAATGGCTTATTTTTGCATATGAAAAAGCTAATATATTAGTTCAAGATAATTTTTATGATACTTTAAAACAAATGGATGATGAAGGATTTTTTGAGTACAAAGAGGGGCACGGAGAAACATTATTTTTAACAAATATAGGAGAAGAAGCCGTAACTTCTTATATAAAAGAAAGGAGTAAAAATATGCCCTCGGATAAATTACATATTGAAGTAAATCCAACAATAGCGCCCGTATTTACCCAAACAAATACTCAGGAGCAAAACAATACAATGAACCAGATACAAAAAACGGATTTATGGTTATTGATAAAGGATAAATTAGATGAAGAAAAGGTTAAAGAACTTGAAAGTATTGTGCAAGCAAATATACCGCAAAATGAAAAACTAAGTAAAATTACAACTTTTTTACAATCATTAGGTATCAGTGTAATTGCAAATATTTTAGCGACATTAATAACAAATTATCCTATAAATTAACTAAATAAGTCAGTATAAAGGAGGATTATTTAATGATAAAATCTAAAGATATATCAGTAGTTGTACAAGGCCCTATTTATAAAAATGAAACAAATATATGTTTAAAAAGTATCAGAAAATATTTGCCGGGAGCTGAAATCATTCTGTCAACCTGGCAGGATTCGGATGTCTCTGGATTAGACTATGATGTTTTGTTATTAAATCAAGACCCCGGTTTTACATACACAACAAAGGAAAGAACAATCGCAAATAATTGTAACCGGCAAATAGTATCTACAAAAAACGGATTAAAAGTTGCAAGTAGAAAATATGCATTAAAAATACGTACGGATTTTGAAATAGTTAATACTAATTTCATAAAATATTTTGGGAAATTTAAAAAATATAATGAGTCCTACAAATTTTTAAAAGAACGTGTTGTTCAGGGGAATGCTTTTGTTCGGGATCCAGAACTAAAATGGAAAGCTGTCTTACATCCTGCCGATTGGTGGTGGTTCGGTTTAACAGAAGATCTCCTTGATATATATGATATAAGATTACAAACGGAAAAAGACACAAACTACTTCGATGATGGCTTATTATGGCAGTTTCCGCCTGAACAATATATCTGGATAGAGTTTCTAAAAAAACACGGGCTAGATTGTAAATGTAAAAGTTATAAGCATTGCAGCCCTTATTTAATTGATGAAACTTATAAAACATTTGTTAATAACCTGATTATAATAGAACAAAATGAATGCGGTATTAAAGAATTAAAACCTGATGCAATACATAATTATGAAGGATTATTAACATATAAAAAGTATCTTGAGCTTTACAAAACATATTGTGATCCAAAATTTAAAATGCCGCTTAGGTTCATAGATAAATCTGAAATATTGGGGATAAAAAAGTACAAAAATAAATTAAAAAAACACTATGATGCTTTTAGAAAACCCCTAAAACAAAGTTTACACTGGTTATCTGAAGGAGGATCAGTCGTTGGGTACAGTATGAAAACTATTGGAAAAATTATCCTGAGTACGCCCAAATTATTTATGGAAGAAAAAAGACTTATCCATGACCCATACGGCATAATTATCGATACTACTGCATTATGCAATAATTGTTGCAGTTTCTGCTGGCGTTCAAACTACCCTGACCGGGTTAAAGAAATCAGTACAAAGTATCAAAATAATCATACAATGCCTTTTAAAACATACAAAAAAATAATTGATGATATTTGTCAATATGACAGTGTTAGATGGTTAAGTTGGTCCGGTCCAATGGGTGAACCTTTAATGAATGATAGAATCGAAGATTTTTTTGAATATGCATACAAAAAGCATCATTTTTATAAAATCTCAATTAATTCAAATGGCTTGGCATTGAATAAAAGAAATATAGGAAGATTATTGAACAATTGTACAGAGTTTAGCGTATCATTTGACAGCATCAATCCGGAAATTTATGAAAAAATACACGGACACAAGAATATGCAACAGGTAATCGAAAATATTAAAGCAATGGTTGTATATAAAAAAGAACATGGTGCCGTTGCAGAAATACGCGTACGTTTCACTGAAAATGAACTTAATGCTGGTCAATTCCCCGAATTTAAAAAATTTTTTGATGAAATCGGTGTTGATTTTGTCAACCATGTTACGGCACATGCTTTTGCTGGAGTCAAAAAAGAGTTACAAAGTTTTGAAACTGCAAGTGAGTGTGACCAATATATGAAAATTGTAAATTTTGATTTCTTAGGAAATTTGTCTGCATGCCATTTAAATTGGCATATGACCCCAACATTTGGAAATATAAAAGATCATACTATTAAAGAATTATGGGAGAGCCCTGAAAAACTAAATTGGAATTGCAACAGGTTAACATATCCTCCTTGTGGTACCTGCAGTGGCTTAGGAATAAAAGTACAAAAAAGAGGACTGCTATGATAAAAAAAATCATTTTTATTGGAGACCTGTTACGAACTGAACCGCATGCTTATTATTTTGCAGACCGAAGTTTAAAATGGGAATACTATAATCTAAAAGAACAAATAAAATTAGCAACCAGCTTTGAGCCAGAATTAGCCCTGGGCGCCGATAAGAATATATTTGATCGAGAATATTTTTACAAACTTTGCGGTTATAATGAAATCACTACTGAGAACTGGCTTACGATAGCATGCGGTAATTACACTAAAGAAGCTGTTGATTATTTTGCAAAATGTTTTAAAGATTGTCTATTAATAACACAGGTTGGTGGAGCTCTAAAACAATTTATGGATTTGACACAAGTTCAGTATATCGATATTTATGTCTCGGCTCTGAAGTTCATGGATGATATACATTTTGCTTTTAGGACCAACAATCCAGATATACGAAAAGAATTAAAACGATATCGTATTGATGAATCCGTTTTGTATCTGTATGCGAATAGGCTAAAGGCATATTATTCAACAAGGGAATGGCAGCAACGGTTGGGGAATATTGAAGCCGATAGCTTGCTATTATGCGGTCAATCAGATGTGGATTTATCTCTTGTAAAAAATGGAAAAATAATAAACTTCGGTGATTTTAAAGATGAGATTACTGAATTGATAAAAAGATATCCAAATGTTTATTACAAACCTCATCCATACTCAACCTCATCACATCCAAATGAAATATTTTTAAATAATTTTAAAAATATCAAAAAAATAAGTGGCAATTTTTATGAAATGATATCAAATGATAATATTGCAGCTGTAGCGGCATTATCATCGGGGACGTTAGTGGAAGCTAAGTATTTTGGAAAAAAAACACATACCATATCACACAACTTTGTAAATTATGACTGGGCTGATGGTAATAATGATAATGATTTTATTTTAATCAATAATGATTATTTTTCACCTTCTTTTTGGGCTGATATTCTCAGTCCTATATTAGAAACTATGCAATGTATAAATTTTAGCTTTGACAATAAAACAAATGTTTTAAGAAATTCTCTTGATTGTTACTGGGATTGGGAAATTAACAACCCCAAAATACAAAACAATTACATACAATACGTAAAACATGAATTAGAAGTAAGAATACTTAATATTGAAAATGAACTTAAACAAATAAAGGTACCCAAAAAGAAACACTTTTTAAAAGTCATACGACAATTGCTATCATGTTTAATTCCAATAAAGAGTTTACGAAAAAAAATAAGGGAGGGAAAATGACATACAAATGTTTTAATGATAAACCAGTAATTCAGGTTGTTAATCCTACAAGAAATTATAACATCTTTTTTGCAATAGATGAAAACGTAGTCAAGCCCTTGTCGGTCTCCATTGCATCTATTTTAATAAATGCACACCCCGATGATACTTTCAATTTTTATATATTATGTAAACAAGCGACCAAAGAAATGCTTGACTCTTTAGAATATTTACAAAAGATTAAAACCTTTTCATATAAATTTGAAGAGATTGATATAAATCGTTTCAATGACATTAAAGCAGAAGATGCTGTTAATAATTCTCAAGCTGCTTTATACAGATTTATAATACCTGAATTATATATTGATATTGATAAGGCATTGTATCTAGATTGTGATATTGTAGTCACAAAATCATTGTATGAACTTTATAATATTGATTTGGGTACAAACTATATCGGAGGAGTTGAGGATGTGCATAATGGTATTTCCTTTAAAAGCTTAAAGCCACTAATGTATGGGGGGCAGTATGACCCCTATTTTAATACAGGAGTTCTGCTATTAAACTGTAAAAACCTACGAGATGAGCACATACCGGAAAGGTTTTTCGCACTAAGTCAAGAGTTAAATTATAAAGTGTATACCCAAACAGACCAGGATATTATAAATATAATATGCAGGGGGAAGAAGTTAATTTTACCATTAAAATTTAACTTAATTACAGCCGCTTATGACAATCATAACTCTAGCACTTATTCTAGACAAGAACAGCAGGAAGCAATGGATAATCCCGTTATATTACACTATACGTTCATATTTAAGCCATGGAAAATTGAAAATTTTCCTATATTGCATTCTCATTATCAGTACTGGAAATATCTTAAACATACAATTTATAAAGATGATTACTATAAATTTAGAAAAGCTTTAAAACATGAAAATAAAGATATTTCTGAATTAAAACGAAATATAGAACAAAATTCTGTTGTAGTTTTAATAAAAGATTTTTCAAGATTATTTAAAGATATAATAAGATATTTTAAACTGATAAGAAAAAGAAGAATACAAAAAGATTTTGATCATTGGACAAAATAAGGAGATAATAAATGCCCAGAATTGCGATTCAACTATGTGGTCACATGAGAAGTTATAAAAGCACATATAAAAGTTTATTTACTAACTGTATTAATCCTTTAAGAGCAGCCGGATATGAAGTTGATATTTTTATTCATACCTGGTCAGAATCTGATACATCTGAAAAATCATGGCATAATAGAGAAGGCTACAAGAGGGGATATAAACTGAGTGATAAAGATATTAAAGAAATTAAAGAGCTATATAAACCTGCTAAATTATTAGTGGAAGATCAATTAATCATTGATAATGATTTTGAAATTATAGAATCTCTCATGTCAGTACCAAGACAATATTCGGCCATAATTAATTCAGCATATAGTAAATACCGGGTAAATCAATTACGAAAAATATATGAAAATGAAAATAGTATAATATATGATTGGATTATCCAAACAAGACCCGACTTGAAGTTTAACACAATTTTCAATATAAAAAATTTTATTATTTGTTATGAAAGATATGGGTTAAAACCACCGGAAAATGGTTTATTTGTTACATCTATACCGTTTCGTCGCGGAACAATAGAGCCAGACATTTTTTTATGCAGCATAGATTTAATTATTTTTGCACTCCCTGATGTAATGAATAAAATAAATAATTTTTACATTGATTTATCTAGCAATAAACTAACCAAGGAATGGTGCATAAAAAACAGTTATTCAATGGAAATACTATATTTGTTTTATTGGAAAATGCTAAATATAGAATTAATCAAGTTAAAGTACTTTCAGTTTTCCGATTATGACCTGATACGAGACATAAAAAATTATTCACAACTTCCTGCAATAAAAGATGCATCAATAGAAAAACCGGAAAAAATTAGAAGAAATTTATATAGAAAATTCTTAAGGGAATTATTAAAAATCTTACCTTATTTTCTTGTTCATAAAAAAATTGATGAATTAAATTTTAAAATAATTCAAGATAAACGATATTAACGACTAATAATGTGTTTTTATCAAGTTGAAAGTAGAACTGGGGACTGCTAAAATTTCTTTGATGATAAAAATGAGGATAATACAATGGGCATACAAATATCAATAAATAGAAGAAAAATAAAACTTTATTTAAAATAATATTTAATAGTTATAAACTTATATGGTGGGTAAAATGATAGAAACAAAAAATATATCTGTAATTGTCCAAGGTGCAATAGACCAAATTTTAACTCCGCTTTGCTTAAAAAGCATACGTAAACACCTTCCTGACGCTGAAATAATACTTTCGACTTGGGAAGGCAGTCAGACAGAAGGATTAGACTATGATATTTTGCTTTTAAATCAAGATCCCGGCGGATACAAGCATGATTTTGCATTATACAATAAGAAAAGTTCAATTAATAATTTTAATCGACAGCTTGTTTCTACAAAAAGTGGAGTTCAAAAATCAAGCCGTCAGTATTGTTTGAAACTTCGTTCTGATTTAGTGCTTAATAATTCTAATTTCTTAAAATACTGGGATAAGTTTAATAAACAGAATGAAGAATACAAGATATTTAAGCATAGAGTTTTGTGTAGTTCTATTTATTCAAGAGAATATTCTTGTAATATAACGGGAAACAGTCTTCCAACACCATTTCACCCGTCAGATTTTTGGTTCTTTGGATTAACTGAAGATTTAAAAGAGTACTTTAACAGCTGTCCCAAACAAACAGATGAGGAAGCCGGCAACTGGAGTTTTAAATATCCTAACCGTCTACCATATTCATCTATGTTATGGCGTTTTGCACCGGAACAGTTTTTCTGTGTTAACTGGGTTAAAAAACATTATCCTAATATGCAATTTGATGACTGGAGTGACTGGACCCCCCAAAATATAGAACTCTCAAATAACATTCTATATAACAATTTCATCTTTCTGGACTATGAACAATCTGGTATTTATTCCCCAAAACATTCCTGGGCGCTTAAAAATAAAACAAAAATCCAAGGGTTAATTACATACCGGCATTTTCAAAAGCAATATAAGAAATACTGTGATCCTTTATATAAAATATCAAAAGAAAACAAAAACTATAAAAATAAACTGGTCAAGCACACCATAAACTTTCTATATCCTTTTAAAAACATCCTATCTTGGATTGGAGAATTTTTTTCTATTATTTTTTATTTAGTAGGTTTTCTTTTTTCTATATTCAAAACGAAATAAACATTTGTAAAATATCAACCCGGGTATAGATTAGGTAGTTTGTTTTTGTTATATTGGATTTAACTTTAGGATTTTTTTAAAAGAGGAAAGTTGAATGATTAACAGCAAGGACATTTCCGTCATTGTACAGGGGAAAATAAATTCCGTTGAAACTCCGCAATGTCTTAATAGTATCCGGAAATACCTGCCGGAGGCTGAAATTATTCTATCTACCTGGGAAGAAGATGATGTTTCAGGGCTTGACTATGATGTCCTTGTCAAAAGCCCGGACCCCGGAACCGCTGTTATGCCTATTAAAAGAAAACTCTTTTATAATAACCTCAACAGGCAGCTTTTATCAACTCAGGAAGGTTTAAAAAAGGCCAACAGAAAATATGCACTAAAACTTAGAAGCGACTTAATCCTTACCGGTGATAAGTTCTTGGAATACTTCGATAAATTCCCTGCACGAACAAATAACTATAACCTTTTTCGACATAAAGTTCTGGCAGATGTTTTTTATACAAGGTTTTGTATAAGATGCAAAAAATTAAAAAATAATATACCTGTACCTTTCCACGTTTCTGACTGGTGGCTGTTCGGGCTGAGAGAGGACTTAATCACCTATTTTGCAGATACATCGCTCGTCAAAGAGCCCGGGTTTACAGACTACTTTACGCTCGCAGAAAATAAAAACAAAATCAGTCCATACGGCGGAGCAACCTTTAAATTCCCGCCGGAACAATATTTCTGCTATTCCTGCTTTGCCAGAAACTATAATGACATACACATGAACGATGCTGCTGATATTTCTGAGTCGCTTACAGAAAAATCCAGAGAGTGCATTATTAATAACTTTATTATCTTAGGTTATGAACAATCCGGTATTTATTTGAATAAATACATATTCAGTAAAAATAAAAACCCACACCATTATATAGGACTTTATAATTTCTACAAATACGAAAGTGAATACAAAAAATACTGTGATAATAACTACCAAATATCCGCAGCAAAGCCGATATTTGAAGATGATAAACCGGGGTATTCTTACCTTAGAGTGCAAAAACATTGTTCTAAATTACTAGCACCGTCAACCCCGCTGACAGGAAAATTAGAACAAATATTCATTGGAATTCCTCTGGCATTAGCCGCCTATGGAATTGATTTAATAAAAGAAAAATTTCGGAGAAAAGGATAATATGTTTAAGACGCTTATAAATAAAGTAACTTCTCAAAGAGTTTATATTAACTATATGCGTATGTGGCCGTACGTAAAACCTGTTTGGTTCAGAGCACTCTGCTCAATGCTTATCTGCATTCCGATAGGCTCGCTGGACGCTGTTATAGCCCTTGCCCTAAAACCTTATATGGATTTGGTTATGGTTGAAAAATCCATCGCTTCGCCCTGGTATATACCATTAGGAATTGTCGCCTTTACATCTATTCAAGGGGGGCTTAAATATCTTTCAGCATACCTTTCCACCTGGGTTGGAATGCGGATTACAAACGGGCTGAAAATTGATATGTTCAAAAAGCTTATGACCTTGCCAACCTCATTCTTTGACAAACGTAATTCCGGAGATATTGTTTATCAGTTTAATAATCAGGCAGACGTTGCCTGCAACGGATTACTTAACAATTTGAGCATATTTACCCAGAGAATCTTTTCTTCAATCTCTCTTGTATGCGTTCTTTTCTATAATTCCTGGCAGCTTGCATTGATAGCGGTTGTTATTCTTGGCTGCGCGTTCGCACCTGTTGCTAAGATTCAGGAAAGAATAAAATCCGTTATGGATAAATCCGTTAAAGCAGACTCTTCAATTATTACAGAATATAATGAAGTATTTAACGGGAACAAGACAATAATTTCATATAACTTGCAAACAAATGAAACAAATAAATTTTTAGATATCTTACAAAACATTTTCAGACTTAGAATAAAAATGGTTCAAAAAACCCAGTGGTTGTCACCGCTGATGCACGTAATTGTATCAGTAGGTATCGCAGCGGCAATCGGGTACGGGTCGCACCTTATTATGTCGGGACAGATTACCAGCGGTAACTTTGTTTCCTTTATTACAGCCCTAATCCTTTTGTATACACCTGTTAAAAACATAGGAAATAACCTTAATGCTGTACAATTCTCATTTTATGCAATAGAAAGAATTTTTAAAGTTCTTGACTCAGTACCGGAAATCCGTGACAAAGAAGATGCTATTGAACTTAAAAACGGGCATACAAATATAGAATTTAAAGATGTTTGTTTTGAATATGTTAAAAATGTTCCTGTACTGAAAGGAATTAACCTGAAAATCAACAAAGGTGAAACGATAGCACTTGTCGGAAATTCCGGCGGCGGCAAAACTACTCTTGTTAACCTGCTGCCAAGATTCTATGATGTAAAATCCGGATCAATAACGATTGATAATGTGGATATTAGAGATTATACGCTTCGTTCGCTGCGCCAGAATATTGCTGTTGTGTTTCAGGATAATTTCCTTTTCTCCGGAACAATAAGAGAAAATATACTTTTAGGCAACGAAAACGCAACGGAGGAAGAGTTAAATAACGCTCTTAAAATGGCCTATCTGGATGAATTTGTAAGCACACTGAAAGACGGACTAAACACCCAGATTGGAGAAAGAGGGATTCTATTGTCCGGCGGTCAAAAACAGCGGGTTGCAATAGCAAGAGCTTTTTTGAAAAACGCGCCGATAATAATCCTTGATGAAGCAACCAGCGCGCTTGACAACAAAGCTGAAGCAATTGTTCAAAAAGCAATAGACAACCTGATGAAAGACAAAACCGTATTTGTAATAGCACACCGGCTCTCAACAGTAAGAAATGCCAATAAAATTGCGGTTCTTTACGAAGGGAAACTGGCAGAACTCGGGAATCACGAAGAACTGATGGCTATCCCTAACGGGAAATACAAAGCGCTGTACGATATGCAGTTCAAAAAACAGGAAGCCGCTGTGTAAGCAGCTTCCTGTTTGATTCCTACATAAATTTATGTTTTAAATATCTAATTGCATCACGAGGAATATGAGATAAATCAATCAGAAATGGCGGCAAAAAATAATGCCTCATTTTTTTTATAGATATTTTTTTTAATTTTCTATTCTTTTTATTTGCAGAAACCGGTTTTTCAATATGCTTTATACTTTGTTTAACAATTTTGTTATTTGCGTTCGCCGCTAAACTTGCCCAGTATGAAATAATTAATACCAATTGTGAACATATTTTTTGATGAAAGATAAAATTAGTTTCTTCATTTACATCCAACAACGCCCGGGATATATTTGTTAAACGTCTTTCAGGACTAGCACCACTCCAGACACCACCAACCTTTCTATACACGGAACAGACTTTATCAATCCAATACATTTTACCTTTGCTAAATAAGTAATAAAACTGTGCCACATCAAACAGAAATGCTTCTTTATGCTTTATATTATTCATATCAACACAATCCATTCGTATTAATCGAGTTGACAGATGAGTAGTATACGCACATCTAATTTTCTCTACATCAGAAAAGTCTATTATGGATTTCGTATAAGTTCCTTCTTTAATATCTTTACGACCATTCTTATAAGTAAGTGTCTCGTTTACTTCTTTAACAATTAATTGAATATTATTTGTAGAACAAAAACTGCATTCCGGATGTGCCTCTAAAGCTTTTATTTGCAGCTCTAGTTTTTCCTTATCACACCAGTAATCATCACCTTCTAAAAAAGCTACGTACTTTGTTTTAACAGATTTATATGCATTCCACGCATTCGTTTGTACACCTTGGTTATACTCAGCAATAAACGGAATAATTTTATCAGGATATTTTTTCGCATACTCTCTCACAATATCAGAAGTTCCATCTGTTGAGGCATCATCAAAAACATGTATAACAAAACCATAATTGGTATTCTGTTCAAGAATTGAATCTAATGCCTGCTTTATATATAGAACATGGTTATACGTAAGGCAAATAACAGTACATACTATATCTTTCATTTAAAAAGCTCCTCTTACAGCTAATATTTCATCTATTGACTTGTTGCAAATAATATCATTAACTATATTTTTTTCATTTTGAACTATTTTTAAAACACGTTGAATGATTTCTGACTCATATTTTTGATATATTACAACCATTGCACATTCATCAATAAAAATCAAATCTCTCGGATTAACAGTTTTATTATCAATTTTTATTGGTTTATTAATATAATCAACAGTTGCACGCCGCCTAACATCTGCAGCACTATAATTTCTACAAAAAACAGGGAAATTTAATACTTGTGTTTGCCTTAAATCTCTTGTTGCTCCATCGACTACAACGCCTGCGGCGCCATTTTTAATTGCAAGACGTGCATTTAAATCGCCAAAGTAAGCATAATCCTTAATTTCATTTTCTACAATTATTATATCATTTTGGGCTATACCCTTATAAGAATCAATCGCTTTATATATTCCTCTATAATCCTCTCCATCCTTTAACGCTCGCAGCCGAAGGGTATTCGCCCGTCCTAACAATTTTATGCCAGAGATATTGGAACACCAGTTATTAATTACAACTCCACAATCTTCGCCCTTTTCTATTTTCATATCGTCTAATAAATCAGATAATGCAGGTGATGATATAAAATGTTTCATTAAATGTAATTTTTCATTTTCTTTCTGCCTTACTCCTTTTGCGTATATACTTGCAAATTCCAAATCTTCCGGCGTATTTACGTCAATTAGTTCTTCCAACTGACCATATATTAAATATGGCTTATCTCCAAAACGCCTATTTAATTTTTTTGCAGTATCTTTTCTGATTATATATAATCCCATTGATTCAATAATTGTTTCAGGTAAATCTTTACTATTTGGAATATGATTAATATCATATGTCGGCCTACCATTTTCCCAAAAATAAAATTTATCTTTTTTCATTAATACAGCTGAGTCATAATTATTATCATTTTTTAAAATATTAATTGCATTATCAATAGTTTCCGGTCTAATGAATGGTGATGTACACAACAATTGAACATAAATATCTGCATCTGGATATGAGTTTAATTCATTCATAAACATTTTATGCCCGTCAGTTTTGTTAGTGGCAAGTGTAGGATTGCGTTTCATAAAGGTTACAGGCAAATAATCAATATCTTTATACATGTCCTCCGCATCCGTATCAAGAAATACTTTATCAATCTCTTTGCATTGCAACAATATTTTTAACGCTCTTGCATAAAGGCGCTCCCCGTCCAAAAATCTTTTATTTTTATTTTCTACTCTTTCACTACTTCCCTTTGCCGGTACAAATGCATACACTTTCATTATTAATTTACCCTTTCTAGCTATACTATCCATTATATTCTTTTATTATTATCAATATGCCTATTTACTTACTGATATATGTCTTTAAACAATCCTTTCAATCCAACCGGATTGACTGAAATAATCTCTGTTTCTGGATAATACATATTTGCAAAATACTTTAATTTATTCCAGTAATAACGTATTCGTTTGGGGTCCATTTGAAATATTGGAGGACCATTAAAATAACCATTATTTGAACAATCACACCCTACTAAATAAATTTTTGCCGGATTAGTATATAAAATAAACTGCATTGCAGTAAACGCTACAGTACCATGACACACAAGCGGAAGGCTGGCGATATCATAAGTGTAATCATAGCTGTATTTACTCGATTTTGGATCCCAAGGAGAACACGCATAATATCTTTCAGCACTATGTCTTATAGCACAAGATTCTGGAATAACCCAATTGTCAACTAATTCGGGTTGCATAATACCATAAAAACGTTTTAAATTTTTATTTTTATAATTAAAAGATTTTTCTATATAATCTTTGACAGCCAGGTAATCTTGCATAAATAAATAATCAAGACAAATTTTATCACACATAAATGCCCTGTTAACCCCAACATGTATAGCACCATCAATAGGTATATAATCATTTAAAGAAGGTCCTGTTGCTACAAGAACTACTTCCTTGCCGCAATTTATATTTTTATATTTAGGAAAAACTTTTGCATGTAAATTTTGAGCAGAAACAACTACTTTCAACTCGCTTATAATTCTATCGCGACCGCCACGCACAATATCATCTATAGGATTAAGCTTTAGTTTAAATTTTATGAAACCAAATAAAGTAATAACTTTATGTTTGCGAGTTAAATCATTAGTAACTGAAAAAATCGGTTTCAAACAATCTTTAAGTTTCATCTTAACATCTCCAATCCATTAATACTTCTATTCCGTCTACATCAAATACAGGTATATTGTATTTCTTGTATACCTGATACCTTTCCTGATATGCGTTATCTATAAATATTGCCCCGTCAGGATTAATATAATCAGCCTTGTTATCATCAGGAGCAATATGGATAATCTCACTAAATAAATTTTTATCTATGCAATAATACTCTAAGCTTTTATAAATTTCCTTTTCATGTTTAGTAAGTAAAATAACTTTTTTACATAAATTCTTGCATTGATATAAAAACCAAACCGCCGGTAAATGAACTTTACCTTCTATAATCAAAGTATCATCAAAATCAAAATATACTGTTTTATAATCATAATTAATTTTATATCTTGAAATCAATGTTCTATCCATTTTTACATTGTATAGATTTTCAAAGACCTCGACATTATACCCCAAAGCATCATACACGCTCAAAAGAGGCAAATTTACGCCCAGTGCCCTTGATAAACACATTGTTCCAGCACATCTTGTAGAAATTTCAAGCAACTTAAATTTATTATTAATATCTTTTTTAATTTGAAAATACCATAATCCGTTAAAGCATAATTTCTCATTAATTTTATCTGCAATTTTTTTTATTTCATCTGTCAATTTCTCATTCTGACCGGAAACGCAAACGCCAGCCAAAATTCTTTTTCTTGAACGTGGAAGAATTGCTTGCAATCTGCCGTTTCTATTAGTAAAACAATCTACTGTATACTCTTCGCCAGGCAAATATTCACAGATAACATATTCATTTATATCTATATTAAAAGGTATATCTTTCTTATTTTGTATTAGTTTAGCTCCGATACTACCCTGCCCCTTATTGGGCTTTATAAAAACAGGTAAGTTTTTAAAATCGTTAAAAATCTTGGGGCAAAAATCATCATTATAAAAAAGGTCAAATGTTTTTCTTTTGTCACGACATATTTGTGACGTTTTCTGATTAGCACAAATAATCTTTGTACATAATTTATTAATATTATTAGCAAAAAATTCACTGACCGTATCATGAGTAGGAAAAACTATATCAATTTTCTTATCTTTTATAATTGTATTAAATTTCTCAAGAAAATCCGGATTATTAATCATTGGTACATTCGGAATATAATTCTTGAAAACATATTCTCCATGCCTATCAATAGAAGACGCACCATATAGTTCAATATTGACACATGTAGAAAGAGCATCATGTAACTCGATAGAGTTAATTTCGCCGGCGGGAAATACAAGGACATTTATTTTAGCCATTTATAACCTCCAAAATTCTATCCATATCTTTTACCGTATATCGTTGGTCTACAGGTAATGGTAAAATATTATTTCTGAAAGTATACTCAACAGTCCCTTTTTGCTGATCTTCCCAATATATTGGAATATAAATTTTATTATCAATAAGTCGTTTTCTTAACAAAAAAGCTTCATCAACCATATATGGATAACAAAGAGGAACATCATCACTATCTAATACGATATTTAACTTATTTATCCCAGTTAATGCCATACATAAATGTTTGAAATTTTCGAGCCGCCTTTCTTTTACCTTAGCAATATCAATAGTATTAAAAATTGCTTTAGTAAGATTTGAAATCAATTTTATGTCTTCTCCAATTAAACTTGCGTCATTATCAATAAAATCCTGATACCCGAATGCAGCCGATATATCTAATCGTTTTAATAAATGTAAACTTCTTTGCCAGGAAGTACTTTTATTAAAATTAACATCTAATTTTTGCTTAGTATGTAATAATGCTCCATCCGGAACTCCAAAAAATTTTCGGAGTGAATTAAATGATGCAATACCATAGCGAGGCATATAAAAACTTTGAGAATTATCTACAATTAAGTTTTTATACTTTTTTACTAAATTTTTGACATTTTTTGCACATATTCCAAAGTAATTAGTATATAAAATATAAGCATCTTCTTTAATATCATCCACCGGCATAAAAGACTCGTTAATATGATAGAATTTTACACTGCAATCATCTTCCTGCTCAACAGCCTGCCAAACAACAGGACAGGTATAAAACGGTACATAGATTTCTTTTATATTAAAAGCTCTAATCACATACCGTAAACAGTTTCTTGCACTATTAAGCGCAATACTATTACCAATATTGTCATACTGATATCCTATTTCAAGTTCTAAATATCCGCCAATTTCCTTTAACATAACACCTTTACTATCTATTGCCATCAAACTAATTCATAATAATCTAACATTTCCCTGATTTTTTCCGGCGGGTTAAACATCAGCACATCAACAATTGAAAGCCCCGGTTCAAAAACTCCCTCTCCACGTCTTTGTGAATAATAGGGTAAATTATGTTTAATAAATTTTATATTTATACCGGCATTTGTATATTTGCTGGTTTCAAAAAATTCGACACCGCCCTCTGGATTCCAATATTCATCAATATCCCCTAATGATTTACATATATTCAACGCCCATTCATCCGGCGCGGTGACCGTATCTATAATTAAACCCATTTCAGAATATATTTGGCAATTAAATGTAATTCCTAAATATTTACAAACTGCACCTAAAGTAGAATAATTCAATTGCGTAATACTGTCTGTATCAATATCCAATCCTTGTTTTAAAACATCAATAGTCTCTTTATAAAACGGTGATTTTTTCTTATAATGAGTCAGTTGCGCAAATATTTTATCTTTCCATTTTTCAGTATTATTAATTTTAATATCCTTTATTAAAGTGTCTCTAGAATGTTTTTGTAAGGGAACCGCTATATACTGCCACCCTTCATTTTGTTTTAACACTCTATTTCTTTCTATCCAACCGTGACGTATAAATTGAACCGTATCAAACAAAATAAATGAATCTGTATTTTTTATTAAGCTAAAATACCCCAGATACGGGAAGAAATACGGCTGCATTATTGCTATTTTTTTCATAATACCTCCACAATAATTTCTGCAATAAATCCTGCTTCTTCAGCCGTAAGTTCAACAAACAGGGGCAGGCAAGCTATCCTTGAGCATATATCCTCCGATACCGTACACACTTTTCTTTCCTTCAAATACGGAAGATTATTCAAACTCGGATAAAAATATCTTCTCGGGTAAATGCCCTCTTTATTCAACGCAGCAAAAGCCCTCAGCAGTTGTTCTTCCGTTTCAAAAACTACCGGATAATATGCCCGATTATACTCCAACCCTTCCTGTATTTTCGGGCGTCCCAGTCTGCCGTCAAGGAGCCGGTCATAGTAGCCGCAAATAATTTTTCGTTTTTCAATAATATCATCAATATGTTTAAAATTAGCTAACCCCATTGCTGCATGGAACTCTGATTGTTTGCCATTTATACCTAAACAGTAATGGTTATCGCAATTATGTCCGAAGCGTTTTATCAAATCCAGTTTTCCGGCGACTTCCTCATCTTTTACTATACACGCGCCGCCCTCTACAGTATGGAACAATTTTGTTGCATGAAATGATAATGTTGATATATCACCGTAAGATACCAGAGATTTTCCCTTATAAACAGAGCCGAACGCATGTGCGGCATCATATATTACTTTTAAATTATACTTATCCGCAATCTTTTGTATCCCTTCAACATCACACGCATAGCCGAACACGTGAACTGGCATTATTGCCCTCGTTTTCGGTGTTATTGCCGCTTCTATTTTGGTAACATCAATTGTAAAATTATCCGGTTCTATATCTACAAAAACAGGTTTACATCTCTCCCATAAAATTGATGAAGTAGTTGCAACATAAGAAAACGGTGTGGTTATAATCTCGCCATCCTCAATACCCAGAGCTTTGAGAGCCAGCTGCAAAGCTATAGTTCCATTGGTTACATACTGGAAATTCTTTACACCCAAATACTCTGCCAGCTTTTGTTCAAGTTCTTTAACCAGCGGCCCCTCATTAGTCAGATGCCCCGTTTCGTAAATCCGGTCAACGTACCGGTTGTACTCCTCCCGCGGGGGAAGATACGGTTTTGTTACAAATATTTTTTCTCTTGTTATTGCTGTCATTTTACTAAATTCCTAATATAGTCATAGTAATCATTGTTTTTTACATCTTTTATATTGTTTAAAATCTTATTTCTTGATAAAAACTTCATCCTGAACGCTATTTCTTCAAGACAGGCCATTTTTATTCCCTGATTTTCTTCAATAGTTTGAACGTACTGCCCTGCCTGTAATAAAGAATGGTGTGTACCTGTATCAAGCCACGAAAACCCGCGTCCCAATTTCTCCATACTTAGTTTTTTATTTTTCAAATAAATATTATTAATATCTGTTATTTCCAGTTCGCCCCGTGCCGAAGGTTCCAAGGCCTTTGCATACCCGACAACCGAATTGTCATACATATAAAGTCCTGTTACCGCATAATTTGATTTTGGCACCGCCGGTTTTTCTTCTATAGAAATAATTCCGTTCTCATCAAATTCTACGATTCCAAACCGTTCCGGCTGTTTTACGGGATATGAGAAAATACAGGCACCGCCATGTTTTTCGATAAACTTTGTACGATATTTTAGAGTACCTGAAAATCTCGGACCAAAGAAAATATTATCCCCCAGTATCAGCGTCACACAATCATCACCGATAAAATCGCTGCCTATAATAAACGCTTCAGCCAGCCCGTTTGGTTTTGTCTGGGGCTTATAAGATAAATTTATCCCGAAACGTTCCCCGTTACCCAATAATTTTTGAAAATCAGGCATATCTTTTTCGGTTGTAATTATCAAAATATTCTTTATTCCGGCAAGCATTAAAACCGAAAGCGGATAATAAATCATTGGTTTATCAAAGACCGGCAGCAATTGTTTGGAAGTAACCAGTGTTGTCGGGTACAATCTCGTACCGGATCCGCCGGCTAAAATTATCCCTTTCATACTAATACCCCCCGCTTATAATTAATCTTTTCTATCCATTCCTGATTGGTCAAATACCAGTCAATTGTCATTGAAATACCTTCTTCAAATGTCACGGATGGTGTCCAGCCCAATTCAGAGGTAATTTTGTCGTTTGATATTGCATACCTGCGGTCATGCCCCGGTCTGTCCTGTACATATTCAATATACGAGTCATCTTTTCCCATTTTCTCCAGTATTAAGCGGGTAATTTCAAGGTTAGTCTTTTCATTATGCCCGCCGATATTATAAACTTCTCCGGGCCTGCCCTTATGCAGAACAACATCTATTGCTTTACAATGATCGTAAACATACAGCCAGTCGCGAACATTTAACCCGTCACCGTAAACAGGAAGTTTTTCACCTTTCAATAGGCGCGAAATAAAAAATGGAATAAGTTTCTCAGGATACTGATAAGGGCCGTAATTATTTGAACACCTTGTGTTTAACGCCGGGAGCTTATACGTCTCATAATAAGCCCTGACAAGCATATCAGCACCTGCCTTGGAAGCAGAATAAGGGCTGTTTGGTGCAAGCGGGGTTGTTTCATAGAAATACCCGTCACATCCAAGAGTACCGTAAACTTCATCAGTAGAAACCTGTAAAAATCTTTCAATTCCGAGTTCTTTCGAGGCCTGTAGAAGATTTAGAGTTCCCTGAACATTTGTTTCTACAAAAATTTCCGGTGTCCTTATAGAATTATCAACATGCGACTCTGCAGCAAAATTCACTACACAATCAACTTCACTTATAATTTCACGGACAAGTTTTCTATCGCAAATATTTCCGTATACAAATTTGTAATTAGGATTATGTTCTATATCCGACAAATTTTCCAGATTCCCGCAATAGGTAAGCGCATCCAGATTTACCACTTTATAATCAGGATAAGTATTCAAAATATGTCTTACAAAACAACTACCAATAAAGCCGGCTCCGCCAGTTATAAGTAATTTCATACTCTTTCCTTCTCCCTTCTCAGTTCAAACACTAATGACGTTTTTCTATTCAATGGCAAATCCAGCAAAAATACCGGCTTTTTCTCCCGATTATTTAAATACTTCCGCTCATAATCTTTTAATATACCGTTATACATTTTCGCCAGCAGTTCCGGCTTCTTTGTATATTTAAGGTTTAAATATTTGAAAAAAATAAGGTTCAGTCTCGTTGAAAAAATCTTGCAAGTAAATTATTGTATTTATACCCGAACGCTGCATTCAATTCCTTAATTCTCAATGCGCTGTTATACCGCTGTCTGTAGGATGATACACCTGAATATATCCCCCGGCCGGTATAATTATACACAGACATAAATTTATCTATATAGTACAAACTTCCTTTTGTTAAAAAGTAAAAATTTGAAGATATATCAGAAGAAAGTACTGATGTATTCTTTATCTCCTCTAAATTCATAACCTCAGTTCTGCATACCCGCGATGATGTATGCGGTTCTATGTAATATTTTTTAGTAATCTTCCGCGGCGGAAATGTAAATTTACCCGTTTTTACACCATTAAGAAATTTCTTTGTCTTACCCTCAAAAGTATAATTCACAAGTGTATTATGAGCGCAAAACGAACAATCCGGATTATTTTCCAGAACATCAATCTGGGTTTGAAGTTTCGTATCATCACACCAGTAATCGTCAGTTTCAAGTATTGCAAAATATTTTGTATTAATAAGTTTTAATGCCTCATAAATATTTTTCTGTCCGCCGACATTTTTATCCCGTAAAATGCAGGTTACATTTTCTAAATTACTGTACTTGTTTATTATTTCTAATGTTCCGTCTGTTGATGCATCGTCACATACAATAATTTGAACAGGAAACGTTGTTTTCTGACTCAATACACTCTGAATAGATTTTTCAAAAGTATCTGCATGGTTATAACTTATTAATAATACAGTAACTAAAGGAGTGTTCATTTATCCTCCTTTATTTGTTTTTCATTAATTTTTATCCCCAGAAGCATTGTTCTTATTGTGTGCAAACTTTCCTGAACACGGTAATAAGCAACTCCAAATAATGATTTTTCTTCAATAACAGCCCAGAAATCTTTGTCTCTTATATCAGCATTATGCTGTTTTAAAAACTCTAAAACCTCACGGTTAGCCTTTAGCTTTCCTTTTCGTGCCTCGAGTTTTCTGGTCTGTTTTTTCACAGTAGAATCCGGATTTCTATAGTAATAGTAACTAACCCCGGGTACTGCTGTTATACCATTTGCATAGTACACAGCCTTAATAGTAAATAATTTATCCTCGCAATAACAACCTTCAGGCCAGGTTATTCCGTAGTTTCTAAGCATACTCATTTTATAAATTTTGTTAGTAGGACAAGGGTTTTCCGGCTGATTGCAAATATCTATTTTATCCTGAAGCTTAGTAACAAATTTCTCTAAAGATATATTTAACCGCTTTTTTGTCCTGCCATGCCCTATACGAATATTAGCAGCCAAGGCTATATCACTATCGTATTTTTTTGCTGCCATATAAAGCTTCTCATAATAATCTAAGTCTACCCAATCATCAGCATCAACAAACCCGACATATTCTCCGCAGGCTGCCGCCATTCCTCTGTTTCGTGCAGCACCCTGTTTTTTATTTTCCTGAGAAATAATAATCACCCGATTGTCAAGTCTTGCATATTTTTCAAGTATATTTAATGAATTATCAGTAGACCCGTCATTGACACAGACTATTTCAATATCAAGCAGTGTTTGATTAACAAGGCTGTCCAAACATTTTTCAAGATATTTTTCACAGTTATATACAGGGAGAATTACAGATACTTTAACCATTGCAATCACCCCTTACCGCTGTCCAAACAGCAGGAAAAACTTCCGGGAAACCCGTTCTATTAATTATTTGACACTTTAGCAGTATATCAATAATCACTTCTCTATTTACCACTCTTAATAAAGCCATGTTTTTACACATTTTATCCAAAATGTGATATATAAACATATTATCAGAAAAAGATAATTTTTCACTAAGATACACAAATTATTAAGAAAATTTAATATCAAACAAACGGCCGGATAAGCGTCTTTTACATCTACAAAAAGCTTTATTTCTATAATAATCCCATGCTCTTAAAGCGATAGACTCACATTTATAATAATTTGTTATAACTATAAAGAAACTTGTAAAAAACTGAACATTTTTTCTCTCACTTCGTTATAATAGTATAGCGCGCAAAACAGGAATTAAGAAGAAAGGATACAAAGAATGAAAAGAAAAATGTTATCACTTTTAATTGCCGGTGTTTTGATTACCGGAATAGGTTTTAATACACAAACCTTCGCAGAAGAAAGCAGCAATACAACAAGCAATAACACTCAAGAAAAAATACTCAACAAACAAGGCCGCCCTAACAGAGAAAACTTTGATAACAAACAGGCTAGACCGGAATTTAAAGGCGGTCCCGACAAAAGAAAATTTGAGAACAAACAGGCCAGACCGGAATTTAAAGGAGGCCCCGACAAAAGAAAATTTGAGAACGGACAGCACAGACCGGAGTTTAAAGGAGAACAAGGGAAACCAAACTTTGGACTCAAACAAGCTCCCGGAAGCTATACTCACAAGCACCATAACCAGAACATGAAAAAATGGGATAATAACAAACAATTTAATAAAAAAAATCATAAGCAAAATATTAAAAACATAAAAAAAGAACAAAAACAAAAAACAAAAGATTTAAAAAAGGAACATAAATATCAAAATAACGGATATCACCGCAGCATACAAAACGGGCAAAAGAGTTTTGAAAGAGGACATAGATAATCCGCAAGCAGCACCGCTGAAAAACAAAATAATAAATTTTAAAACGCACACTCTAATTTAGAATGTGCGTTTTAAAAAAGGCAAATTTTTTTATGTTCATGTTTTAACAATTATATGAAAATATTTTTGCATCCAAATATTAGACAAATAATGTTAACAATGGCAGTCGCAGGAAGTATTACAGCTACAGCACAAGCAGTAAAAAACAATCCGGAAACATTACAAAAAGACACGTTTTCAACGTCTGCCGTAAATATTCCTCCAACAGGAACAGCGGAGGACTCTATTATGCTTTGCGCTCCATCACCGCAAATAAAGATTCAGGGAGAAGCAAAAAACGCACGCATCGTCGTAAAACTATCGACAAATGTCCTATATAAATATAATGAGGATGGTAAGGCCGTAATGGCGTACAGGGTTGCAAGCGGTAAAAAAACTACCCCGACAAAAACCGGCGTAAGAGTAGTATCCCATGTCGAAAGCTATCCATACAAGTCCGCTCCGGAAAACACACGCCGCTACAGAAAGCCATGGGATTACGGTCCGAAAATAATCTGTCTTGAAACCCTCGACCCCGAAACAGGCAAAAAAGGAAGCACCGGGCAATTTATCCACGGGAATCACAACCCGGCAAGTATAGGGAAATATGCCTCTCTCGGTTGTGTAAGAATGGATAATGAAATTATTAAAGCGCTTGCAGAAGAAGTCAAACGCGGCGATATAGTCATTATTAAAGAGTAATTATAATAACCGTCTCAGATTCGCGACAAGTCTCTCTGCATAAGATAGTTTTTCATCTGGTAAAGAAATAACCAGCCCGTTAACATCAGCTTCAAAATTATCCGGAAGTATTTTACAATTATTTTTTGCAAATTCAACAAGTTTTTTCTCCCCCGGATTCAAAACCCTGTTCAATGCAAACAGTGTATCAAAATAGCTTGCAAGAAACGCCGCAATTCTATGATTTATACTTACATAATCGTTTCTCTTAACAGCAGATGCCAATTGGTCAAAATAAGAATACATTGCATCTTTTAAAAAAGTAAAGTTCTTTTTTATAATATTATCAGCAAGTTTGTCGGGATAAGGAGCGTCCAGAGATTTTTGCAAATTTTTAAACCAATCGTTTTTATCAAAAAGGATTTTCGGGTTTTTAACATTGTCTACAAAACAGGTTGTATATCCCATAGACGCGCATCCTTCTTCCCACACCCGTTTTATACAGCCCTCTATCCATTCCGGAGAACGGTACATAATATCAATAGGTTTACCGGTTTCCCTAAGGGTATAAACATCCCCCGTTTCAAAGTAATGGTTATCAACCTCATAGTAGTCCGCATATTTAGCAGCAATTTCTGTCCGCTTAGCAACGTCAGGTTCTTTATCAGTATAAATATAAATATCAAAATCAGACCTGTCATCAGATGTTTTGGCCGTTGATGAACCGCCCAAAACTATCGCTGTCACCCCGTCTAAAGATTTATAATCTTCAACCATCAACTCCAAAATTTCTACACTATTCATTTTGATACTATCTCCTTTGCAAACCTGAATATCAGACCATATATTTATTTCCTTTTACAAAACCTGAACTTATCTTCCGGTGTAATCTCTCTTATTACCCGGCATGGATTTCCAGCCGCGACTACATTTTCCGGAATGTCTTTAACTACGACACTTCCGGCAGCAATAACCGAGTTATCACCAATTGTAACCCCGGGAAGAACAACACAATTACCGCCAAACCATACATTATTCCCTACGATTATCGGAAACGCATATTCTAAAAATCCGTTTCTTGTCTCAACATCCAAAGGATGCTGGGGAGTGTAAAACCCGCAATTTGGGCCTATGAAAACATAATCTCCAAATTTTACTTTTGCAGGATCCAGAATAATACAATTATGATTTGCATAAAAATGCTTACCAACCTCTATATTGTAACCGTAATCACACCAAAAAGGCTGTTCTATTACGTATGCATCATCCCCCGTCCGGCCAAGAATTTTTGCCAACAACTCTCTTCTTTCTCCTGCTTTTTCAGGAGAAAGCATATTGTACTTATAACAAAGGGATTTACACTTTAGTCGTTCATTATTTAAAACGGTATCCGTAGTATCATACAAATCACCTGCAAGCATTTTTTCTTTTTCGCTCATACAAAACACCACTAAACACTCTATTTAACAGGCATTATCTTAACATAAAAAAGTTTCGTATAAAAGTTAGAGCAAAAAAAAACCTCTCTTTTGAGAAGAAAGGTTTGGAATTCTTTTTAAATAATTCCTCATGTGTAGAAGGTTAGTGTGTAGGTTGTATGAAAGGTTTGGAGTTGTATGCTTATTTATTATTTATCGCTTACATATATATAAAGTATATCTGTCTCTCAAAATTGCGCGTTTTAAAATATTTGTTACAAAAATTTACATTCAAGCATAAATCGTTCCACTTATATTACATTAATTGAAAAGGCAAAGATTAAATCTTTGCCTCTTTTAAATCAAATAAATATTTTGATTTTGATTTTCCTTTGCAATACAAGATGTGTCCAAATTGTATGCCAGAGAAATACAGTAAAAATCATCTTCAGTAAGCCCAAAAATAGGAGCTTCCGAGAGATAATCTTCCAGATACCTGACGGCATCCGAATAATTTAAGGAAGTAACATCGATTGTCATAATAACGTCTCCTGTGTTTTATTAGAAAAGCTACATATATATAAAGTTCATTTAAATTATCATTTTTCAGAGAAACCTCATGTTCGTTACAAAAGTTTACATATACACACCCAAAAGCTATTTAAGCAATTCAAATAAAGAAGTGTTAGCTTTATAAAAAATATAGTAATGCAATGCTATTATTCCTGAGCAGCAATTGCAGGTGTACACTAACAACTGCATCTTTTCCCCACCGACTTTTGGGTAAAATTTTCGATTTTTCCTCTGCAAAACCTATAATAAAGCGGGCGGTGCAGAAACTGCACCGCCCGCTCAATTTTTCTTTTCAGATAATTCCTAACATTTAACGAGGCATTTTTGTTCAACGACAGCTTGCGCTGCAGCCAATTTTGCCTGAGGAATTCTGAACGGAGAACAAGATACATAATCAAGTCCGATTTTGTGTGCGAACTTAACAGAATCAGGATCACCGCCATGCTCGCCGCAAACACCGCCAAGAAGTGAAGGATTAACGGCTTTGCCTTTTTCCATAGCCATTTCCATTAATAAGCCTACACCTTTTGTATCAAGTGTTTCAAACGGGTTAGCAGGAAGTATCTTTTGTTCTACGTAACGTTTGAGGAACTTACCTTCCGCATCGTCTCTTGAATAGCCGAATGTCATTTGTGTAAGGTCGTTTGTACCAAATGAGAAGAATTCAGCGTGTTCTGCAATCTCGTCAGCAGTTAATGCCGCACGCGGAATTTCAATCATAGTACCGAACTTGTATTCAAGAGAAACATTCTTTTCTCTCATTACATCTTCCGCAACTCTTTCAAGTGTTTCTTTTGCAACTTTAAGTTCGTTTACGTGACCTACTAGCGGAATCATTACCCAGGGTTTAACGTTTACACCTTCTTTTTTAACGTCACAAGCAGCCTCAAAAATTGCTCTTACTTGCATTTCGTTGATTTCAGGATAAGTTAAACCGAGACGGCACCCTCTTAAGCCCATCATCGGGTTAGATTCGGACAGACCTTCAACTATGCTCAATAAGTCTTCTTTTTCTTTTGCATCTTTGCCTTGTGCTTTTAGTGTTGCAACTTCTGCAATCAAATCTTCCTTAGAAGGCAAGAATTCATGCAGCGGCGGGTCAAGAAGTCTTACTGTCATCGGTTTATCATTACCTAATGCTTTAAACATTGCGTAGAAGTCGCTGTATTGCATTGGAAGTAAGTGGTCTAATGCTTCTTTTCTTGCTTCCGGAGTTCCTGCAATAATCATCTTTTGAACCCAAGGAAGTCTGTCAGGATCCATGAACATGTGTTCCGTACGGCAGAGACCTACACCTTCAGCACCGAATTTCTTAGCATTTTCGATATCTTTAGGTGTATCCGCGTTTGCTTCAACATGTAATGTTTTAATTTCGTCAACCCAGTTGAAGAAGGTTGTGAAGTTTTCATCAATTTTTGCTTCAGCAAGTTTAACAGCGCCATCCATAACAACACCGGTACCGCCGTCTAAAGAAATAATATCATCTTTCTTGTAAACAGTACCGTCAGCACCTGTTAATGTTTCGTTTTCAAGGTCAATCTTCATATCTTCGCAGCCGGCAACACATGGTTTGCCCATACCTTTTGCAACAACTGCTGCGTGGGAAGTAGCACCGCCCCTGAGTGTTAAAACACCTTGAGCAACTGCCATACCATGGATATCATCCGGGCAGGTTTCAATTCTTACAAGAATAACTTTTTCGCCTGCTGCACCTCTTTGAGCTGCTTCTTCGGTATCAAATACGATTTTACCAACTGCAGCACCCGGAGATGCGTTTACACCGTGAGCAATTTTGTGCGCTTCAGCCATTGCCTTAGCATCAAAGCAAGGAAGTAAAATTTGGTTAACTGCATACGGATCAACCAATTGGATTGCTCTTTCTTTGTCAATAATACCTTCTTTGCACATTTCAACGGCAATTCTTACTGCAGCGGCTGCAGTTCTCTTACCGTTTCTTGTTTGAAGAATGTAGAGTTTACCTTTTTCAATAGTAAATTCCATATCTTGAACATCTTTGTAACCGAGTTCAAGTTTTTTAGCAATATCAACGTATTGTCTGTAAAGGTCAGGCATTTCTGTTTCAAGTTCAGCAATCGGTTTTGGAGTTCTGATACCTGCAACAACGTCTTCACCTTGAGCGTTTGTTAAGTATTCACCGTAGAATTTGTTTTCACCGGTTGCAGGGTTACGTGTGAATGAAACACCTGTTGCACAATCGTCGCCCATATTACCGAATACCATTGTTTGAACGTTAACAGCTGTACCGTAATTGTGATCGATTTTGTTCATGTTTCTGTAAGCAACCGCACGCGGAATGTTCCAGGAACGGAATACCGCCTCAATTGCTTCTTGAAGCTGAACGTACGGATCTTGCGGAAATTCTTTGCCTGTAACTTCTTTGATCGTCTTTTTGTAGATAGGAATCAAAGATTTCCAGCCATCTGCTGAAACTTCCGTATCAGACTTAACGCCTTCTCTTTCCTTAACTTTTTCTACTTCTGATTCAAAGTATTTTTGTCTGTCCATTTCCCATGCTACAGAACCAAACATTGTTAAAAATCTTCTGTAAGAATCGTAGCAGAATCTCGGATTGTTAGTTAATCTAATCATCGCTTCGACAGTATCGTCATTCAAACCGAGGTTGAGGATAGTTTCCATCATACCGGGCATTGAAATTCTTGCCCCTGAACGAACTGATACTAATAACGGATTTGTAGAATCACCGAACTTTTTACCTGTTTGTGATTCAACATCGAACAACGCTGCTTTTACTTCATCCATCAAGCCTGCCGGCATTTGATTGCCATGATTGATGTAGTCCATACAAGTTTCGGTTGTGATTGTAAGCCCCGGAGGAACCGGTAACCCTAAATTGGTCATTTCTGCCAAATTTGCGCCCTTACCGCCGAGAAGATTACGCATATTTGCGTTACCTTCCCTAAAGAGCCATACTCTTTTCTCTGCCATCTAATTCTCCTTTATTCTTCGTATTGTAATACAGAAAAGTACTTTATGCATGAATTCTAGCATAAACATAAAATCTTAACAATTAGTAATATTTTTTGAGTAAAAATTTTTGTCCGAATTTTTTCTTGTCAGAGCTGCAAATCTTGTTTTAAAAGCCTTTTTCGATATTCCTCTATTTCTGAGGATATTGAAATCAATTCTTTGTATTTTTCCGATAATACCAGCTGTTTTTCTCCTGCATGCTGTTCTAAAAACTCAATCGAACAAATATCACTATCCAACCCGTCAGCAGTAATAACCCCTGTATCAGCAAACAGCTCCAGTGCCGTACGGACAAGAGTTTCCGAAACAGAAAGAAATGCCGCGCAGCCCGAAATATTAAATTCTCCATTCTTATTGTTTGCAGCATATTTCATCATGCCTGTAAAGGTTTTAAGAATTTTCGGCACATCAAGCTTATATCCGTCATATTTCATATAATGCACTGCCGAAGGTGATGCCTTTTCCATAACAGTATTAAATATGCTTTCATCCGCAGGGTAGTCAAAAAACATAAGTCCGTCACACTTTGAAACATTTAATCTTGAAACCACTCTGGAGGAAAGACCCGGGTAAGGTTTTAATGCATCTATTACCGATCTGTCCTCAGCAAAAACCTCTATTTTAATTTTTCCTTCATTAACGTATTGTTCAACCATATTCAGAATATTTGTCTTTTTCCGGTGATCGTACACTTTAACAGCAGGAGCCTCAACCGCCTTCAAATATTCAGAGTGAACATCTTTCAATATAAGCTGTATACTTATGTTTCCGTTAAATTCATTGATTTGCGGAGAGAATGCAATATCTAAATAATCGCCGTTTGCAAGCGCAATATCACCCTGTGACCACCTTATACAATCAAATACTCTTTCTCCTGATTGAACTGTTAATTTTAAATGATCTTTGTTTGCGCCCATTAGTTTCTTTTGTTTAATTTGCAAATTTTTCATTACAAAAACAGGCGGGGGATTACCTGCGCCAAACGGCTCAAGACGGGAAATATCATTAATCAGATTTATATCAATATCATCCGGAGAAAGCTCCATATCAACTTTTAATGCAGGCTTCAACTCCACGCCGTCCAGATATTCATCAATTGTTTGAGAAAGCCCCTTTGCAACTTCCTCTAAGGAGGTTTTCTCCGTAGAAAAATACAATCCCGCGGCCATTGTATGACCGCCAAAGCCGTCCAATAATTCTGAAATATTGGATATCATATCATACAGCGGAACTTCTTCAACACTTCTTGCAGAACACCGGACTTGCTTTGTTTCTTCTGAGTACGTCATCAGAAACACCGGTTTATAGAACGTTTCCACTAACTTTGCGGCAACAATACCAATAATTCCCAAATGCCAGTTAGGATTATATAAAATTATTGCATTTTTATAATTTCCGCCGTTTTTTAACATTTCAACAGCTTCTTCATAGGTCTGTGAAGTAAGTTCCTGCCTGATTTTATTAAAATTTTCCAGAGTTATAAGCGAAAGTTCTATCTCCTGCTTATTATCAGAAATCATAAGTTTAAGAGCAGCATCAACAGTATCAAGCCTGCCCGACGCATTAATCCGTGGTGCAACTCCAAAAGCTATCTGTTCCGCAGTTATCCCGTTATCTAAATTATACCCGGCAGACTCCAGCAGCCGCTTCAGTCCGTAATGTTTTCCCTCTGATATAAGCTCAAGACCTTTTAATACAAAGTATCTGTTCTCGCCTATTAACGGAACTACATCAGCAACTGTTCCAACCGCAACATAAGGAAGAATTTCGTATATAAATTCAAGTTTATTTACTCTTTCTAACAGCGCCTGTGCAAGTTTAAAAGCAACTCCCACACCGGCAAGCGCAGTAAGATTATTAATCTGTGAAGCAGTCAAACGTTCATCCAGAGCAAACGGCGCCTTAGGATTAATAATAGCAAGCGCATCCGGCAAAACATCCGGCGCCTCGTGGTGGTCGGTTATTATTACGTCTTTTTGAAAACTTTTTATAAATTTTACTTCCTCAACATTACTTATTCCGCAGTCACAAGTAATAAACAGTTTAGGCTTCTTTGTTGTCATTATTTTGACAAGAGCCTTAGTGTTAAGCCCGTGTCCGTCATTTTCTCTATCCGGAATATAATAGTCAACATCTGCACCAAGCTCTCTTAAGGTTCTTAAAAGCAGCGATGTTGAAGTAACCCCGTCAGCATCAAAATCACCATAAATAAGAATTTTTTCCTTATTATCAATGGCACTCATAATCCTGTCTGCAGCATCAGACATTCCACAGAAAGCGTTAGGATGAGTTATTGTTATTTCCATCGGGTTAAGGAAATCGTGAATTTCCTCATCCCCCGTAATTCCCCGCAAAGCAAGAAGCCGCTTTAATAGCGGCTCATTTTTATCTAATTTGTCCTGAGCTATCCATTCTTTTGTGATATACATGTCATCCCTTGTATAATTTCAATTGCTTTCTTTAATTGTACATCATTTTTAGCTTCAACATTTTCTTCCGTAAGTTCTACAACTACATCAGGCGTAATACCTTTCTTATTAATATCTGATCCGCTGGGAGTTAAATAACGTTGAATAGTAAGATTCATACCTGTACTATTCGGCAGTTTATTTATCTCCTGAACAAGTCCTTTGCCAAATGATTGTTCACCGACAATAACAGCCCGATGATTGTCTTTTAAAGCTCCGCTTAAAATCTCGCTTGCAGAAGCAGAACCCTTATTTATTAAAACAACAAGCGGCTTATTAGTTAGATTTGCAAAAGTTGCCCGTGTTGTATCTTTATATCTGTCTCTGTCGACAGTACTTACTATTACACCACCGTTAAGAAACATGTCAGAAATTGAAATTGCGTTTGAAAGCAAACCGCCGGGATTAGAACGAAGATCAAGTATTATACCCTTCTTATCTCCGCAATTTCTTAAAATAGTCTGTATCTCATTTGAAGCATTTTTACTAATGAAAGAACTCAGCCTGATATATTGAATATCGTCGGGCATTGGAGTTTCTATCGGCATTTTGGTAGAAACGGATTTAATTTCAATTTCATCACGCACGATAACGTAAAGCTTTGGCTCTGCGTCACCTCGTTTTATAAGAAGGCTCACTGTTGTTCCCTTTTCACCCCTTATCCTGTCCGCAGCTTTATCTATTGAAATGCCCTTGGTGCTTTTTCCGTCAATTTCGAGGATATAATCATCGGCTTTTAGCCCCGCCAATTCTGCCGGAGAATTTTCTATAGGCGCTATAATAACCAGATTACCGTCACGTATACCTATTTGTGTTCCTATTCCCTTTAAAGATCCCTTTATTGAAGTTGTTTCTTCATTAAACTCTTTTTCATCCAAAAATCGTGTATAAGGGTCATTAAGACTTGCCAGCATCGTATCAATCGCCACATAGCAGTCATCAAAAGTATTTAATTTGTTTTTGTACCGATACCTCCATATAGACCAGTCCTGATAATTATTTGTCGGGTCAACGTACTTTTTATTAATTAGTTTCCATACACAATCATATAATTCATCAGGTGTTGCTGCCTGTACAGAGCCGGATAAAAGTCCTGAAATAATAACCGCTAATAATAAAACTTTTTTCATTATACCCTCCTTCTGGTATTCTACCGCACACCGGTTTTATTTTCAAATCCTGCAATATTTGTATCAGACATTATGAACTATTTTGTTAAAATGTCCATTTTTTGTTTTATATTAGCAGAGAATACCAATAACAGTAAATGCTAAAAGGAATACAGGGCATGCCCGCCTATATTAATTCATTATGTCAGGAGATAAGCATACAATTTATACAAAATGTAGTGCAACGACTGTACATAAGCTTTTGGGTAATATCAATATAGAATAGGTAAACATGTTCATACAGGTATAATTATGGTAAAATATATACACATAGAATTATCACTACATTTTGTATAAAAAGTATTGATAAACAAAAGGAATTAAGAATGAATAATATAGCAATCTGTTTAAGCAGCGACAACAATTATGCGCAGCACATGGGGGCCGCAATTGCTTCCGTACTGAAAAACAAAAATAAAGACGAGTTTATTAACATATACATCATTGACGGCGGTATTAGCGAAACAAACCAGGCAAAATTAAAAGAGTTTGAAAGCAAATATGCATGCCGGTTGACTTTTGTAAAACCGGATTTTGAAAAACTTAAAAATTGCATGACTTTTAAAGGTAACCATATTTCTATTGCTACTTATAATAAAATTTTAATTCCGGAAATTATCCCTGCAGAAAACAGAATAATTTATTTAGATTGCGATATTATAGTGCGAAAACCGCTCGGGGAACTATATAATAAGGATTTTGACAACAATATTATACTCGGGGTTGAAGATGTTGCGGCTAAAAACAGCGCCAAAAGACTCGGGCTGGATAAATACATAAATGCCGGTGTAATACTAATGAATGCCGAACAAATGAGAAACGAAAATATTGTTGAAAAAATGTTTAATTGGATTGCGGAAAATCAGGATAAAATTGAATGCCACGAACAGGATGTTATTAACTCGGTACTCGCCGGCAGAATAAAATATATAGACGATATCTATAATACGCAGGTTGAAAGAGAAAATCAAGAAAGATTCTGCAATATTTCAGATCCGGTTATTCTGCACTTTATCGGCCCTAAAAAGCCATGGACACTATACAAACCGCTTAATGTAACTCATTGGGGGAAGGCTTATTTTGAGGCATTAAAAGGTACCCCCTGGGAATCTTTTATAACAGAATACAAATTAAAATCCCTTTTATACCTGCCGGTTAATATCCTTTACCCTACAGGATGGGTGAGAACACTGGTAAGAAATATCTTTTCCGTTAAAAATACAGGTTTAAAAGACAAAAAAATAATTACCATCCTTGGTATACAATTCAAAATTAAAAGAGTTAAAAGAATCAAATAAAACTTTCATGTTAAAATATAATCAAATGGAGGTATGTTATGAACAGAAGAAGCTTTATAAAAAGTACTTTACTTTGCGGTCTTGCTGTAATTCTTGCTTTTAACTCGGCGCAGGCAAAGAAAAATGATACAGAAAAAGTTTTGAGAGAGGAATTAAAAACTCATTCTCTTGTTGTTATAGAAGATAATAAAATGAGCTGCTACGAAGGTAGAGGAATAAGCCCGCTCTTAAGATATCTTGAAAGCGGCAGCACTTTTGAAAACGCTACAATTGTTGGTGATAAAAAAATCGGCAGAGCTTCCGCACTGCTGCTAGTTTACGGAAAAGTTAAAAAGGTTTACACTCCGGTAATATCAAAACCGGCTATAGAAGTTTTTAAGGCTTTCCACGTTAAGTACTCGGCAGATGAAGTCGTCGATAATATCATGAATCAGACACAAACTGATTTATGCCCGATGGAAAAGAAAGTTCAGAATGTAGATTCCCCGGAGAAAGCGTACGAGATTTTTAAAAAATTATAAACTTAAGAACCGGACAATGTTCCGGTCTTTTTAATTATCTTCCGCTCCGGTTATTTTATCGTAACCCTTTTTACCTGCCCACATAAGCGTATTACAAATCAACTGCGGAACTAAAGCTACTATACCGATTGCAATTGCCCAGTTTTTTACTGAATTTAAATTAATTTTGTTATTTTTTAAACATTTAAGCGAATATTCCAGCTTTCTCGTATTTTTGCTACATTTTTTATAAGCTTCTATCTGGCTTGTTATTCCCTCAATTGCGCTATCAACCCGCGTTTTATCTTTCAGCAGCTTATGCTGCGAGTACAACCCGTATCCTGCACCAGCAGCCGCACCGATACCGCCCCAGACAAAAGCGTCCGCTAAAGGGTTAGATAAAAACGCATGAGTTTGTGCAATATTATTATTCATATTCTTAGTTTTTGCAGAAAAATCAGAAACACTTACATTATTTACAACAGGCATTATTAAAAACTCCTTTTGTTTTACCTTTATCATAACAATCCTAAAGATTTTATTTGTTGTTTTTACCCCCTTGTTTTTACAAAAATTTACAACAATGATTACTTTATCAAGAAATGCTATTATAAAGTAAAAAAGGAGAGTAAATTATGGGGATAAAAGTCGGAATTTTAGGATACGGGAACTTAGGTAAAGGCGTTGAATGCGCTATTAACCAGAATCCGGACATGGAACTTGCTGCAATTTTCACCAGAAGAAATCCTGAAAGCCTAACCCCTAAAAACAAAAATGTAAGTGTAATAAATATTGCCGATATAAATAACTGGATCGATAAAATTGATGTAATGATCTTATGCGGCGGCTCCGCCACAGATTTGCCCGGGCAAACACCCAAGTTTGCAAAACTTTTTAATGTAATAGATAGTTTTGACACGCACGCTAAAATTCCCGAACATTTTAAGAACGTAGACCTTGCAGCAAAAGAAGGAAATAAAACCGCAATAATTTCCGTGGGCTGGGATCCCGGGATGTTCTCGCTTAACAGAATGTACGCCAACGCAATACTCCCAAACGGAAAAGACTACACCTTCTGGGGCAAAGGAGTCAGTCAGGGACACTCCGATGCCATAAGACGGATAAAAGGGGTAAAGGACGCCAAGCAATACACCATACCGGTTGAAACTGCACTCTCAAAAGTAAGAAACGGCGAAAACCCTGATTTAACAACAAGAGAAAAACACACAAGAGAATGTTTTGTCGTTTTAGAGCCTGATGCAGACCCCGCAGTAGTTGAACATGAAATTAAAACCATGCCAAACTATTTTGCAGACTATGATACAACCGTCCACTTTATATCTGAAGAAGAGTTGATAAAAAAACACAGCAAAATCCCGCACGGCGGGTTTGTACTACGTTCAGGAAAGACAGGCTGGCACAACGAAAATAATCATATTATTGAATACAGTCTGAAACTTGATTCAAATCCTGAATTCACATCAAGTGTTCTTGTCGCATACGCAAGAGCCGCTTTCAGGCTGAACAAAGAAGGAGCAACAGGCTGTAAAACCGTATTTGATATCGCGCCGGCATATTTAAGCCCCAAATCCGGCGAAGAACTCCGTGCCCAAATGCTCTAGGGTTAAATAAAAAAAGGACTATTATATGAATAATTTTACATTAATTATTCATATAACAATGTCATCCCGAATTTGCAGATTTACGGAATGGCGCCGTGTGAGCGAAAGCGAACCCAGCCCGTAAGGTGTCGAAAAATGGTGAATTTTCCGCCCCCCCAGTATAGCGCCAAGTTAGTAAGATGCTGAAGCGCGAACGAGCAGAGAGCGGAGGGCAAAGCGTGAGCCTTTGCCCGCAGGCTTGTTTAACGCGAGTGAGCAAGAATCAAGTTCAGCATGACAAAATAATTTATCCTGGACAGCAGTGAAAAATGTTAAGGATGACAGTAACAATAATTATCCGCTATAATACCGATGGGCAAAATCCATTAAAATTTCTACAAACTTAAATAATATTCCTTTAAAAGTTTACAATCGTCCTCTATATTAGGGCTTTCGCAAACTACTGCACCCTTAACATCAAAAGCTTTGAATGCCCTCAACAAATCCTTGTAATTCATGTCGGATTCTTCAAGATTTAAATGCTGGCGTTCGCCCTTGGCAGTATACTCAATTCCTGCAATATGCGCATGAAAATTATTAAGCGCAAATTCTCCAAGTTCATTGCCGATTTTTTCAAACACTAAACAAAATTCATCATAAGTGTTCATAGTTCCTGCATATCTGGCATGCAGATGCGAAAAATCCACACACGGATAAACAGTTTCATACTCTTGGGATAGTCTCACAATCTCATCAACATCGCCCCACTGTGTAGCTTTTCCGGTAGTCTCCGGTCTGATAAAGATTTTATTGCCGGATTTTTCAAGAGCCTCTGTTATAATTTTTATTTGCTTTGAAATATTATCATAAACCTCTTCCTTTTCCTGACCGAGATAATATCCGGCATGGAACGTAATACTATACCCGCCGAGTTCATTTGCGACCTCTGCAGTTTCTATTATCCTCTGAACACTTGCCTCAACCTTCTCAGGTTCCGCAGCGTTAAGGTTTACATAAAACGGAGCATGCGCGGTAATTATTTTATCAGTTTTCTTTACGCTTTCCCTGCTCTTATCGCTAATCCTTACCCCGCGGACAAACTCCAGTTCAAGTCCGTCTAATCCCATTTCGTCAAGGATTTCAAACGCTCTGTCATAACCTTTATTACCCGTTCTTAAAGGCATGCCGGCAGTCAAAAAATACAATTTATCCATTATTTAAATTCCTCTCCGATTTTGGGGTTAACAATCCTGATAAAATCTGCAGAATCGCCGATAAAAAAGTTTCCAAACTGCAGCACTGTAGGAACAATCAACCCGCGCGATGTCGCAATAAAAAACTTATTATCCTCAATCTTAGAAACACACCCCGGCGGATGCGGCATGCAGAGCGTGTCACTGGCAACTTCTACTTTGCTAATCTTCATTAAGTTTCCGCGAAACATAGTGGAGGCAAGAATAAACGGATTTAAAGCCCTTACAAACCTCTCTATATCCTCCGCACTTCTAGTATAATCTATATACAGGGCTTCTTCCGGAAGTGTATTACCTTTTACAAAGTTCCCTTCCGGCTGTTTCTTTCTTGGCAGCTCTCTCTTTTCATACTCTTTTAGTACCAGAAGTAAAAGCTCTATCCCGAGTACATTTAATTCGTTAAACAAAGTACCCATTGTTGATTTAGGATGAATAGGATAGCGTTTTTGAATAATAATATCACCCGTATCAAACCCTTCATCCATAAAGTGAATGGTTACACCCGTTTCATTTTCACCATTCAAAAGTACATTTGTATAAGGATTTCCGCCCCTGTAAAGCGGTAAAAGCGACGGATGAACATTTATAAAACCGTCTTTTACAGCTTCTAAAAGAACTTTTGGAATTTTATAATTAAACGAACATACAACAGCAAGGTCGACATTCAATCCCCTTACTGTCTCTATCAATTCAGTCTCATCCAGTTCGTCATACTCTATAAAATTTAACCCTCTCGCAACAACAAACCGTTTAAAATTATAATACATAGGATGGCGTTTTTTAGGACCCAAAACACCGACTACATTAATCCCTGACATCAAAAGCCCGTCTAAACCGACATACGCCATATCAGGTATGCCGACAAACAGTATTCTTTTTTTGTATCCCGCTCTATTATCCATCTACCTTTACTTCGACTAATTTATCCAGCTCGTGAGAACAAAACTTTACCATTTCCATACAATGTGCCTTGCGGGCTTCTCCTTCGAGTCCTTTGCATAAAGTACGACAGCAGGTAAATTTATATTTATCCTTAAATTCTCCAACAAACTCTTTTGCTTTATCTTTAGCTATCTGAACATTTTCTTTAGCATTACTCCTGCCGTAAAGCGCTCCTATAACAATCTGTGTACCTGCTATCGCTCCGCATAAACACCCGGAACTCAATCCGCTTGAAAATGCAGTTGCAACCGGCAGAACGTCAGGCCGGCAGAAGCCTCTATCTATTCCTTCCTTAACGATACTTTCAGAACAAGAAAACCCGTCTTTGTAATAATCTTCTGCTCTCAAAATTTTTCCTCCCAAACAACTATAAGTATATCATGAGTGTACGATTTATAAAAATTTGTTTACATTTTGAATTAATATCCCGGGTAGAATATAATCTTACTTATGAGAAATGTTGAAGATGTTCTATTAGGAATAAATATTGGTATAGCCGCAGGGCTTGCGCTAAGCGGAAACAAAGAAAATATTATTAATCTGTATGAAGATATAATGAAGCGCTCTGTTTTACCTTCCGAAAAGCTCAAACAAAATCTTATCGAATACGTAAAAGAGCATGCCGCAAAAGATTTTAAGGACCAAAAGTATAACGAAGCAGTCCTTCAATATCTTGATGTATTCAAAAATACTACCCTTGAACCGGAAGAATATAAGCAGGCAGGTATTTGTCTTATAGAATTAAACCAACCGGAGGCAGGCAAAGAGTTCTTGTCACGTTATGAAAAATCAGCAGAAAATAAACTGCTTGCACTAAAAGAAATCGGAAATATTTATTTTCATAAATTAAACGATATTCCGGGCGCTATCAAGTACTTTGAAGAGTTTATTTCAAAATTCACACAGGATGATGAAGTTTATAATATACTCGGGCACCTGTATTCGCTTTATTACAAGGATACCCGATTAGAAAAGCAAAAGGAGTACTTTTTAACGGCTCATAACCTCAAAAAAAATACACGCTTATATATAAGAAACGTCATTTTTACACTGTTCAGGCTCGGAGAATATGAAGAAGTTGAAAAATATTACCGAAAACTTTTTAAACTCTCTCCGGAGCATGCCGATTATTACTATTACGGCTGTTTCCTGATTAATCAAAAACAGTTTAAAGAAGGGTATAAGCACCTGAGACACCGTTTTGAAAAAGAAGGAAATGATAAATCAATTATTCCTGCTGTTCTTGATAAAACAAAATACTGGCAGGGAGAACCGGTTGAACATAAAAAACTTCTTATTCACTGTGAACAGGGATTTGGCGATACAATTATGTACGCACGGTTTGTTAAAGAACTTGCAAAAAAAGCAGCAAAAGTCTACTTTGTAGTACAGGAGGAACTGTTTGATCTTATAAACAATTCTAATTTAGGGGTTGAAGTTTATTCAACAAAATTCGGGCTGTATAACCTTGACTATGATTATTTTACAACGACCGTTGATTTACCGCTTTTTATGGATATAAATCCTGATAACCTTCCTTACAGGCAGGGGTATTTGACATCAGCGGCAGAAAACTTTATTACAAATAAAAAACTCAAAGTCGGTATTGCATGGCACGGAAACGAAAAATCAAAAGAATCAGCAAGAGATATACCTTTCGATGCTCTTATACCGCTACTGGATATTGATGATATTCAGTTTTACTCGCTCCAAGCCGGCGGAGAAATTATTAAGGATTCCCGTCTGATTGATTTAGGGAGCAAATTTAATAACTTTAGCGATACAGCAAAAGCAATTACGGGACTTGATCTTATTATTTCTGCAGACAATGTTGTTCTCAACCTTGCAGGCGCATTAGGCAAACAAACTCTTGGTCTTTTTAACCTATATCCGGAATACCGTTGGTATGACCTGAAAGGAGGTGCCGCGACTAATTGGTACGGTAGTATAGAGGTTTATCAAAACAAACATCAGGATATGTGGGACGACACAATAAAAAGAGTTTGCGAAAGATTAAACCGCATAAAAGAGGGATTAAATTAATTCAATATTTAATTATAATAGAGCAAATGAACCACGTAGAAATTAAAAATCTGAATTTAGGATTTATGACGGAAGAAGGTTACAGACCTGCTCTATTTGATGTATCGTTAAAGTTAAAACCCGGACAAATGCACGCGATAGTCGGAGAATCCGGCTGCGGAAAAACCATTACTGCAATGAGTATTATAAAGCTGCTGCCTAAAAATGCAGTAATTAAATCAGGTGAAATAATCTTTGAAAAACAAAATATTCTTTCACTCTCAGAAAAAGAAATGCGAAAAATAAGAGGGGCAAAAATAGCTTTAATCCCTCAGGACCCGATGACATCGCTAAACCCTTTATACACTATCGGCGACCAGATTACAGAAGCTATACTATGCCACAAAAATATTTCAAAGCAGGAGGCTGTAGATCAGGCGGTTACATTCCTTGATTTAGTAAAAATTCCTGAAGCAAAAAAGAAAATGACTCTTTACCCCCACGAACTTTCAGGCGGTATGAAGCAGCGGGTAATTATTGCAACTGCACTGGTGCTTAATGCTGGAATCATTATCGCTGACGAACCGACAACCGCTCTCGATGTTACAATTCAAGCACAAATAATGTCACTTTTAGATGAGATAAAAAACAAGTTTAATACTAGTATACTGGTTATTACACACGATTTAAACCTTATCGGACAATATGCAGATGAAGTTTCAGTAATGTATGCAGGGAATATTGTTGAAAATGCACAAAACAGAGAATTTTTCAGAAATCCGCTCCACCCGTATTCAAAAGCACTTTTAAAAGCTTTACCCGGCAGCAGTAAAGATAAACTTTACACAATAACCGGCGCTCCGCCGTCTATATTTGAAAACATTAAAGGATGCCGTTTTAACCCCAGGTGTGAAAAATGTATAAATGGTGTCTGCACTGCACAAACACCATCTTTACTTGAAGTCTCGCCATTTCACTATGTAAGCTGCTTTAACTATTAACTACATGCGGGTTATTTCACTTTCCCAGCACTCTTCTAACCTAGCCTTGATTCCTGAGCGCTCATACCAGCGATGAATAAATCTTTCTTCAAAACCGAGCCCCCCGCTTAACTTTTCGCAGGATGCCAAATCAAATGTCGCTTCCGACATCCCCATTTTCACAGTAAAGTGCGGAGATTGTAACTTTCTGGGCTCCATTTGTATTCTTATATTATTATATCTGGAGGCTTGCATAGTCTTAATGTTGTGCGCGTCAGACTGCACATCAATTAAATATGACTTTAAATTATTTTCTAATTCTCTAAAACTTGCCATAAAATCTCCTAACTAATTATTTAAACTATGCAGCGGAGGAGGAATATGTCCTGCCCTGTTTACAAAATCTGCCGAACTTAAATTTCCAACATCCATTATAGGGGCTTCTCCAAGCAGCCCCCCGAAAACAGCTTTATCGCCGACCGTCTTTCCCGGGACAGGAATGATTCTTACAGCCGTAGTCTTTTTATTTATCATACCAATAGCCATTTCATCGGCAATCATACCTGCAATAACAGTGTCGGGAGTATCACCGGGTATTGCAATCATATCAAGCCCTACCGAGCAGACAGATGTCATCGCTTCTAATTTATCAAAGGTTAAATAACCTTTATCTGCGGCCTCAATCATACCCGCATCCTCTGATACAGGAATAAATGCGCCGGACAAACCGCCTACGTTGGAACTTGCCATTATACCGCCTTTTTTTACTGCATCATTTAACATTGCAAGTGCCGCCGTTGTTCCGTGCGCCCCGACATGTTCCAAGCCCATCGCCTGAAAAATTTCAGCAACACTATCACCAACTTTGGGTGTAGGCGCTAAAGAAAGGTCAACCACACCGAACGGAACCCCCAGCATTTGTGCAAGCTCCCTGCCTACTAATTCTCCGGTAGTAGTAATCTTATATGCTGTTTGTTTAATTCTTACAGCCAGCTCCGATAAATCTGCATCTTTAGGAAGCTGCGCCACTGCATTTTTTACAACTCCCGGACCGGAAACACCGACATTCAAAGCACATTCCGGCTCCCCGTATCCGCAGTATGCACCCGCCATAAAAGGATTATCACTTACAGAGTTACAAAAACAAACAAATTTTGCAGCACCTAATCCGTCTTTGTCCGAGGTTAATTCAGCAGCTTCTTTAATTATCCTGCTTACTTCAAGAACAGCATCCATATTAATGCCCGCCTTTGAAGAACCTGCATTAACAGAGGAACACAATCTCGAGGTTGTACTTAAAGCCTCAGGAATAGATTCGATTAATGCCCTGTCTCCTGAGGTAAACCCTTTTTCAACCAGAGCAGAATATCCGCCTATAAAATCTATATTTAAATCCTCGGCTACCTTATCAAGGGTATTAGCAATTTTCAAATAATCTTTTTCAAGTGCACTTTCTGCAAGTATAGAAACTGGTGTAACCGAAATTCTTTTATTTACAATAGGTATAGAATAATTATCTTCGATAATTGAAGCATAATTTACCAGATTTTCGGCATAGGACTTAAGCTTAAACGCTATTTTATCACACACTCGTGTAATGTCTTCACTAATACAATCGCGGAGACTTACTGCCAAGGTCACAGTCCGGATATCGAAATTGTGAAGCCTTATCATATCAATGGTTTCTAGTACTTTCTCTTTATCAAACATAGTATAGGTGGATTATAACATTTTAACAGTATTTAATCAACAAAAAGGTCAACCTGCCTTATATCTCGGAACAAGCAGCGCAGGGTCGGCCACTGCTGTTGAATAGATTACAAAATCATTATCCCGCAGCAAATACTTACGCATCGCCGCACGGTTTGTTATTTTTTCATTGCAAACAAACGAATCCACGCGATCCTTTATATAGCCGGCAAAAACTTTTTGTTTCTCCGATAGTTTAAAATCCTTTAAATTTTTGACGATATACATATATATTAATTATATACCACAATATCCCCTTTTTTAACTTTTTCGGAGCGGGAAATTAAGTTTTGTAAATATAAATATTTCCTTTAATAACTGTAATAGCAGGATTTTACTAAATTCCGCCGGTTTAGTTTAAATGTGTTCATGATAAACTTGTACACATAATATATTTAACATACATAAAATTAAGGCGGCATTATGGAAAGATTTTTTGGAATATTCGGTATTATTATAATTTTTGCAATTGCTTTTGCTCTGTCAAACAACAGAAAAGCAATCAATTACAAAACAATTATTACCGGTTTTATTCTGCAAATTTTACTCGCCGTATTTATTTTTAAAGTACCTGTGGGGCAGCAGATATTTATGTTCTTCGGGCACTGTATCCAAAAAATTCTGGATTTTGCATACATTGGCGGACACTTTGTTTTTGGCGGATTGATGGATACAGATATATTTGATAAGCTGTTTGGCAGTAAAAACAGAATCTTTGCCCTCCAGTTAATCGCATCAAATATTTTTATGATGATACTGGTAAATATTCTTTATTACTACAATATAATGCAGCGGGTTGTTTCTTTCTTAGGAAGAGCGATGAACAAAGTAATGGAGGTTTCAGGTGCTGAAGCGCTTTCCAACGTTGCAAGTTCTTTTGTAGGACAAATCGTTGCACAAATTATGATTAAGCCGTACCTTGAAAAAATGACCCGTTCTGAAATTTTAGCCTCAATGGCCGGAAGTATGGCTTGCATATCAGGGGCAATGATGCCAATTTACATTGGAATGGGTATACCTGCACCTTATATCCTTGCCTCCTCTCTTATGGCAGCGCCGGGGGCCATGATAATATCAAAAATTGTTTATCCTGAAACAGGTACACCGCTAACTAAGGATGCAATAAGAATAAGCAAACGCAGAACACACATCAATGTTTTTGATGCGATTTCAAGCGGTGCATCGGAAGGTATGAAAGTCGCAATAAGTGTTACCGCAATGATTCTTGCGCTGGTTGCACTCGTTGCAATGATTGACTATATTTTAGGCGGTATCGGATTATTTATTTATAAAATATTTCACCTTACAGCGCCTGTTCTCGGATTTGATTTTCAGCATCTGTCTTTAAATATGATTTTAGGTAAAATATTTGCCATATTTGCCTGGATTATAGGTACTCCAATAAATGAATGCTCTACTGTCGGTGCATTGATGGGGACAAAAATCGTATTAAATGAGATGGTCGCTTTTGTTGATTTAACACACATTGCAGACACCTTATCACCAAAAAGCTTTATGCTGGCAAGTTTTGCGTTATGCAGCTTCGGGAATTTCGGCTCTATTGCTATTCAAATAGGCGGTATCGGAGAACTTGCACCCAATCAAAGAAAAAACCTCGCAAGACTCGCTCTAAGAGCATTAATCTGCGGCACACTCACCTGCTATATGTCTGCAGCAATTGTCGGAATACTGATTAAGTTTTAAGCAATCAAATACCGCCATTATATAAATGGCGGTATTTTAGGCAAAATATTATTATTTATTAAACTCTTCAAATGTTTGAGCAATATCTTTATTAGACTCTTCAAAATTTTTGGTAATAATTTCTTTAAAAATCATCGCCTGATATTCTGCAACGGCGTCAGCATCAATTGCTGGTTTCCCCGGAACCTGAGGTTCTGCCGGTTCATCTGGTTTCCCCGGAACCTGAGTGCGTTCTGCTGCAAGTTCATCTGGTTTTGGCAGTTTCGGAGTGTTTTGCATGTCCCGCTTCAAAATGTTGATGTGGAGTCTTGAAATTCCCATAAATTACCGTCCTTTCTATTTACTATAAAGAATACTCAATCCTTACGGCATAACCGGTGCGGATTATACAATGTATAACGGCAGCTTTCTAAAAAACTTTAACAAAAGAATAACATCCCATCCCATCATATCATACATGGCATTATAACTCTGTTACAGCAAAATATAAATTTAATTTACATTTTGTTACATTGTAATATTCATTAAATTTTTTGCTTAATATTTTGTAATATAAATTAATTTTAGTTTTTATGCTAAAATCAGTTTATGAAAATCTGCGCTGTTTATAATAAATATATTAATAATATTCAGGAAATTATCCATATTCTTGAAACAGGATTAAAATCAAGCAATGCACAATATGTAATATCTGATTCAGAAAACCTGGGCAAAGATTTCGATTTTGTATTTGCAATAGGCGGTGACGGAACTATTCTTAATGTTGCAAAATTTTATGCTCCGCTGAATATTCCGGTTATGGGGGTAAACCTTGGCAGGCTTGGATTTTTGTCTCAAGCAGACCTTTATATGTTTTCACTAATATTAAAAGATATCACAGAAGGAAAATATAAGATAGAAGAAAGAATAGGGCTTGAATGCAACGGACATATTGCTCTAAATGATTTTGTAGTAAAAAGCTGCCAGAGCACAAGAGCCGCAAAGTTCGGGCTGGAAATAAACAGTGCACCTGTTTGTGAATATATTTCCGACGGGCTTATAATTTCAACCCCGACAGGTTCGACTGCTTACTGCTTGTCAGCAGGCGGCCCGATACTGGCGCCTACGGTTGAAGCATTCACGATAGTACCTATCTGCCCTCACACACTCACGGCCCGTCCTCTTGTAATTCCGGACAACGAAATATTAACAATACACTCCGACGATTGCCCGCTCTCAGTTGCTGCAGACGGATGCGACCTAAAAATAAATTCTAACAAAGTCACAATTAAAAAATCCGGCTGTAAAATAAAACTTGCATTCCTTAATGATAATAATTTTTATAACGTTTTGCGGGAAAAATTATTCTGGGGTGTATCCCCCTGCATTAATTAGTGTAAACCGTTAACTTATCTGTATTATTCTGGTATAATAATTTTTATGAAACGCGGATTTAGAACACTACTGTTTATACTCGTTCTTATACTCCTTATTATTGCCTGCTTTTTCGGATGGGGCTTTCTGGAGGAACAGTTCCATCACGCACAGGGAGTTTATTATATTTACAAAGGCGACAAAGCTTATTTTAAAAATAATATGAAAAAGACCCTTTACTATTACAAAAAGGGACTTGAACTTTATCCCGAACACTATGAAGCCTGGTTTAATCTCGGTAATATTTATGCTGTACACGAAGATTATTTTGCAGCCATTGAAGCTTACCAGCAGGCCATTAAAAACAACCCCAAGTACATCCTTGCAAGAATGAATCTCGGCATTGTTTACTCGGAGGACTTAGGAGACTTCGACTCCGCTATTGAACAGTATGATGCAATAATAAAAAACAAATACAGAACTCTCTACATCCCCAAAGTATATAACAACAAAAAAAGTACAAAAGAAAACATCGGGGTTGCATACTATAACAGAGGACTGGCTTTTCGGTTAAAATCAATTTATCTGCCGGACGAAAAAAGACACCTTGCCGGAGAATTTGTAGAAAAAGCAATCCAGTCCTACAAAAAGGCACAAAAATATCTAAAAAAAGATTACGCTAACAGCTACAATATGGGACTCGCCTACCACGTTAACGGAGATTACACTAATGCAGCAATAAACTATTGTAAAGCAATAGAATATTCTCCTATGAGTTTTGAAGCCCACTACAACTTAGCAGTACTTTTAAGACAACTCCACTATTACAAGGAATCACTGGATGAATTTCAAAAAGCCGCTCTGATAATTTCAGAAGACCCTAATGCGACTAATCAGGCAGTATACGTATTTAATCTGCTTAACGAAGCAACCAGACTCTTAATCTTCAGTGAAGAAAATGTAATAGAACACTTAACAGATGAACCGATGTACTCATACAGTTATACCTATGTCGGCGGGAAACTCGTCCCGACAGAAGAACTTGATAAAGCTATCCTTAACAATTTCAAGAAATGTGCCGGAGAAATAATTTTCCTGGAGAATGATGATGATTAATTATATAAAATTTTTAGAAAATATAACCCGTTTAATAAATTCCGACAAACCGCTGGACGGAATTGAAGAGAATATTAAAGCAGAATTCAGTCTGTTCGGGGAATTGGAAAAACTTCATATTTTTCTGCTGGACAACAATACCAAAGTTCTTCGCGACTGTTTTACCGATATGAAACCGCTGCAGGAAATCTATGAGGATGAAACGGCAGTCGAATACAACAATATGATTGATGAATTCTGGTTTAATGACTTTATTATTAATCAGAAAGCTTACAAACTACCGCAAAATATAGAAGAAATCGGTATTAAAATAAAAAGTCTTGCTTTACCTATCTACAAAGGAGACGATATTTGCGGAGTTATAGAAATTATTTTCAAATCAGAAACACAAATTATGCTCTCTTTTCTGCACGTAATGAAAATATTTTCATCAATAATAGCTTTAAAAATTCAAAACACTGTTCTCGATGAAAAAATGCATACAAATGTTGAATTTTATGACTCAATGAAAAGTATCGCAAAAATAATTGAGACCCAGTATGAATTAACATACATTATCCCCCTAATCGGAGAAATGCTTGACAGATTTATAGAAGATCATCTTATTTATATTTTCCTGCGCCACGATGATAAATTTGACCTTCTTTGGCCTAAATCCTGTAACGATGAGCGGGCAAAAGTACTAATGCAGCAGCTTGACAGCGAATCCACCTACCTTCTGTCTGATGACGGTAAACTCGGAGCTTTTGCAATGACAACAGAAAATAATCTGCTTGGCTGCATTATTGCAAAGAGCTTGTCAGAAAGATTAAAACCCCGCGAAATTGACTATCTTGAACAATTAACCAAACAGGCATCAATAACAATCAACAGGGCCAATTCATATTCTGAAGTTCTGCAGTACGCAACACTTGATGCGCTGACCGGATTAAACAACCGCAGACAGCTTGAAGTCCGATTAAAACAGGAAACTTCGCAAGCTGAGCGCCAAAAACACCCGCTCTCTGTAATAATGCTTGACATTGACTTCTTTAAATCTTTTAATGATACATACGGACATGCCGTCGGAGATTTAGTACTGAAAGAAGTCGCCGATACAGTCAAAAAAACTTTAAGAGAATCGGATATTCCTGCAAGATACGGCGGGGAAGAAATATGCGCCCTGCTGCCTTTCACCGATTTAGAACAGGCTCGTCAGGTTGCTGAACGTGTTAGACAAGGAATTGAAGAACACGAAGTTCCGGTTATGATCGATGAAAAAGAACACGTTTTAAAAATCACCGTAAGCATCGGAGCTGCTCAATATACACCGGGTTCAAAACCGGAAGAATTATACATAAAGGCGGATGAAGCCCTCTATCAGGCAAAAAGAAACGGAAGGAACAGGGTTGAAATAAATGAAAACGTATAAAAGAATTTGTAAAACACTTGATGATACTGCAAAATTGGCAGAAGATTTTGCAAAGCTTATACAAAACGGTGCTTTTATTTGCCTGTACGGTGAAATCGGCTCAGGTAAGACAGCATTTGTAAAAAAGCTAGCAGCCGCACTCGGTGTCACTGAAAAAGTTACCAGCCCGAGTTTTGTTATTCTTAACGAGTATCACAGTGCAAAACTTCCGTTGTACCATTTTGACTTATACAGGCTTGAGAATGCAGGAGTTTCAACAATAGAAGATGAATTAAGGGAGTACACCTCCGGTAAAAAAATTACACTGGTAGAGTGGGCTGAATTTGATTCCGGCGCGCTGCCGTTTGACAGAATAGAAATAAATGTAACATACTCTGATGACGATTCAAGATGCTACGAATTTTCCTGCAAAGGAGACACCTACAAAAATATAATAGAGGAATTGAACTGTGTTAACGCTTAGTTTTGATACAAGTCTTGATAAGACATATATAGTTCTCGGAGAAAATAAAAATATCCTTGATTCAGTAGAAATAAAATCTGATGAAAAAAATTACCACTCCGCGTATTTAATTTCTACAATTGCGGAAATACTTAAAAAGAATGGTAAGACACCAAAAGATATTAATATTATCGGCGTAAACATCGGCCCGGGAAGTTTTACCGGTATAAGAGCGGGGGTAACTGTTGCCCGCGTCATGGCGCAGGATACAGGAGCAAACGTTTTCGGCGTCTCTTCACTGGAAATTCTTGCAAAAGCATCAAAGCAGGAAAAACCTTTAGTAATACTTGATGCACGTAAAAACATGTGCTATGTTTGGGATGAAAAACTTGTCGGGGCATTACTACTTGACGAAATAGATACCATAGCAAAAAATCGTAACATTATAACAGATAACACATTATTTGAACGATACAAAGATGTCGGAAGTAGTGTATTATCATATCAGGAAGAAAATTTACCGCTTGGTAAAGTCCTGTTTGAAATAATATCAGAAAAAACACCCGGGGCAAATGATATCTGGCAGCACCTTAAGCCGTTATATATCCAGCCGCCGCCGGTTACAATCAAGAGGAATTAAGTATGAAACCAATATGTCAAAACTGGTCGCAATGGTTAAATGAAACAAGATTTTCGGCTCTCACAGACGAGATGAAAGCCCAAAACATGAAATGGCTTGAAGCAGTACGGGATGTAATCCTTACTTATGCCCAAATAACACAAAATGATGTAGTACTTGACATAGGAACAGGAACAGGACTTTTGGGAATGAAAGCCCTCGAAATGCAAAAATGTCAGGGCAAAGTTATATTCTCGGACAAGTTTCAGGACTGTCTCGACAGCTGCAAAGAATTTCTTGAAAAAAATGATATTACTGAAGGATATGAATTTCTTCTATCTGAGTGTGAACATATTGCTCTTAATGAATGTACCGTCACTAAAGCGCTTATGCGTTCAGTGCTGGTACATATTGTAGATAAACAGGCTGCCATAAATGAAGTTTACAGAGTACTTAGACACGGCGGGCTGTATTGCGCTTTTGAACCGATTATCCGTTCTAATACAAAATACTGGGAATTACTTCACCCGGAATTCATAGACAGATATGACGAATTTAAAGCGGCAGAAGAAGAATTTTCAAAAGACCCGCTTGATCCGCTCTTTAACTTTGACGACAAAACCTTAAAGAAAAACCTTGAAGAAGCCGGCTTTGAAAATCCGGAAGTCAATTTACAGGTAGTCAAATCAAAGTACGTTGTACAACGTGAAATGATTCCTGCCTGGTTTACAACCCCGCCATCCCCGACAACAAAATGCACAAAAGAAAGATTCCTTATGTATTTCCCGGAAAGTGTCGTTAATAAATTTATGAAAGATGTTGAAAACTTCCTTACAGGAAAAGAAATATCTTTAAAAACAAACGCAGTCCTGATTTGTGCAAAGAAATAAAAAAAACTCTTTCAGGAGAAATCCTAAAAGAGAGTTTCTTAATAAAGGTATACTACACATTCATCAACATTCTACACTATTTATGCGTACTTAGGTGCGTCTTGCGAAGATCTCTGTTCTACTGCACCTTTTACACTGTCTAATTCAGCTTCAACTGCCTGCAGCCGCTGTTGAATCCTTGCTGAGCGCAAATCAATTTCTTTTTCCATTTTATTCAATTCTATTTCTTTACTTTTTCTCATTTGCTGGAAGGCTTGTTCCGCAAAACAGTTAAAGTAATACCTTCTCATTTGCTGTGTTTGAGCAGGTGTCCCCCCCTGAGGCATCATTCCGGCCTGTTCAAAAATACTGAATTTCTGAGCAGCAGATTGAAGAGCAAACTGATTGCTCATATTCATAAACCTGAAACCATCACCAAATACAGACCCCGGCAATGATGCAATTGATGCCGGCGTCAATCTCCCCTGACCTAAGGTAGCAGCGTATGATTGAATGTCATAAAGCTCTTGCTTTTCATCCATCAATTGCTTTATTAAGCTATTTCGCTGTCTTATTAAAGACATCTGTCTATACAATAGCAAAAACATTTTCTACCTACCTGTACTAACCTTTATTAACCTACATGTATATAAAGTATTTTGAGGTTTGGGAATTGCCTTTTTTGCACAATTTGTAAAGTTTTGTAACAAGCAAATAATATTTTTTTTCAGGATAAACGTTATAATACGTCGATTCTCCGGACAAAAGAAAAATAATTGAATTAAAACCCTCGCGAAAATTGACAAAGAAAAAATCATTATTAAGTAATTAATACTACATTAAATGGATGATTTTATTTGAATTTATTAAGCAAACTCAAAAAACATCCGATTTAATAATAAAAAAGAGGTATAACTATGAAGATAAACGGCGGTGTCAGATTTTGTGAACCCGGAATCAGGGCATCAATAAGAGCAATGCATTTGCAAAGCAGCATATTACAAATAACGACGGAAAATGTTAACGGATTCGATAAGGTCGGATACCAGCGGCGTGAACCTGTTGTTTCTTCATTTACTGAATTCTTAGGCGTACACGGTTTATCTTCTACAATAGATGACCAGCCGGGACGTATTATTTCGTCAGGCAATCCCCTTGATATAACAATTGCAAACCGCGGATATTTTCAAATTGCAACTCCGGATGGTATCGTTTTAACACGCGACGGACGGTTTAAATATGACAAATTCGGCAATTTATTAAATCTTGAAGATAATCCTGTATTATCCGACAGCGGAGTCCCTATACAATTAACCATTATCCCGCGTTCCCCGGATGAAGTAGTTGTAAATACACGCGGTAAGGTTAGTGTGTTTAATCCCGAGACCCGGCAAATGGAAGAATGCGGAGTCATCGGAGTCGTAGATTCTAACGGTATGGCTGTTTTAAATCCTGATGTTAAACAAGGATATAATGAATATTCTAACGTTTCGCTTCAAAATGAGTTTTTGCAAGTTAAACCTGTTGTCAGAAACTTTGAAGCAAACAGGCAAATATTTATTATGCAAAACAACAACTTACAAAACGTAATAAGCAAACTTGGCTCAGTATCATAAGGAGTAAATTATGTATAGTTTACAGGCAATCATAAGAAAAAATATAAATTGCGCAACATATCAGTTTGAACGTTTGGGACAAGTAGCAAACAATGTATCCAACTATCAGACAAATGCATATAAAGTAACCAAGTTTGAACAAATGCTGAGAGAAGATGGATACTTAACCGGTGTATTAAGGACAGACGCACGTCAGGGAGATTTACTTGTCACTAATAACCCTTATGATCTGGCAATTAACGGGCACGGTTATTTCCCTGTCATATCTCCTGAGGGAGAAATTCAATATACGCGTGACGGAGCTTTTACAAGAGGTCAGGACGGATACCTGATGACAGGCGACGGCTGGCTGGTTGGTGACGGCATACAAATTCCGGCTAACTGCTATAAATTTACAGTTTCACCTAACGGAGATGTGTACAGTTATGATTATGCAGGCTCAGAACCGGCATTAATCGGGCATATTCCTATCGTGGAATTTGATTCGCCCGAAAGCTTGGATCAGGGGCATAACAATAAAATGGTGCCGACAGAAGAATCCGGCCCGCCAAGATTAATCGGGGAACATAATTATATTGTTCAGCACCAGATTGAAACTTCAAATACAAATGTGTTTGATGAGGTTAATGAGATGTTAAGGCTTAATGCTTCTATGATTGCAAGTTTAAACCTTATGAAAGTTGCAGATGATATGTACAACAAGGCAATTAATATAAGAGAATAGGTGGGAAATAAATATTTACTTCCATAAAACCATAATAAAATACAAAGGGCTGCACCCTTAAAAATAATAAGCAGGGGAAATTTTTCCCTATCCGGCCTCAAAAAAGAAAGGATAAACGATGACATTTACGGCACTTGATTCATTTGGAAAAGTAAATTTAATGATGGACCTGGTCTCGCAGAGACAGAGGGCATTAACTTCTAATGTTGCCAATATGGATACACCGGGGTATGTCAGACGCGACATAGATTTTGGTATGTATCTTGGCAGTATGAACAGTCCTTTGGAAACAAAGCTTTCTACAAAACTGGGGCCCTCGGGAATGATTGAGGACCGGCGCGAGGAAGAAATAGATATAACACAGGAACTCGCAGAAGTCCAGAAAAACATGATTTATTACACAATGGCAACAAAAAGAATGACAAATCTTGTTACGGAGATGCGGACAGTTCTTAATGTAGGCGGAGGTTAGAGCTTATGAGTATAATGGAATCAATTAACATCGGTAAAAATGCACTTAAAGCGCATGGATTAAGGCTTGATATTCACGCAAAAAACATTGCAAATATCGATACGCCCAATTATGTAAGGCGCATTCCTGTATTGAATGCAAGTGAAGATATATCCTTTCACGGCTTGTTAAACGTAATGAAAAACGATGTGTTTGGTATAGGAACACTTCCTTATTTACAGGGCGGAGTAGTAATGAACGGATGCGTTGAGGATCCTACTCCGGGAGACAGAATTTATGCTCCGGGGCACCCGGATGCTGATGCCAACGGTTATATACGTTCCTCAAATGTAAATGCCATGGTCGATATGGCTGATGCCATTCTCGCACAAAGAGCTTATGAAGCAAACGTTGCTCTGGTAACTATTTCAAAATCAATGGCACAAACAGCCCTGAACATAGGAAGCTAAGATTATTTCTTAATAAGATAATATTGAGAACACCTGATTGAAACAATTGTTTCAATCAGGTGTTCAGCTTTGTAACAAAGTTGTAATATCTGCAGCGAAAAAAGTAAATTTTTAGCATTAAAAAAACTTTATTATAGTAAGAGACGAGTATGGAGAAATCATGAGCGAAAAGGATTATATTACTTACGGCGGTATAAAATTCCAAACAAAGGATATTAAAAATTTTGAAAAAATTAAAATCAGAGAGTATCATAAACGCGAAGATATTTATGTAGTAACACTTAATAACGGTGTTAAAATATATGCAAATGATACCGCTATTCCCGCCAATAATGCAAGCGGAGCATCTGTATTTTTAAATGATGACAGCTCTGTAACTTTACATAATTTGCTATTTTCCGATATTACAGGAGTAGAAGGATCTCAGGATGTATTCAGGATTTACGGTAAAGAAACAATGCGCAACACATTCAATCTTGGAGAAAATACACAAAATACTGATAATGACAGAATAATAGTGGGTGAAGAAATTTCCGGCGAAAGATTTTCTAAACTAAACAAAGTTTATCTCAACGCCGGTGACCGGATTGATTTTGAAAATAATACACAAAACTTATATAGCTACGAATATGACGGGAAATAACCAATTGTTGACAGGGAAAAGTATTTTTTAGCCATTTTCCTGTATCTTTGAAAAAAATTCCTTAGTTAAAAGCTGGGAATACTTCTTCTTCTCATTCACCGCTGCTAAAATCTCATTATTACCGCTCTTAGTTGTAATAACAGCAATCATGCCGGTATAATCCTTTACCGGCAGTTTGGAAATCTTTGCATCAAATTTAGCATAAGGAACATTTTTACCTTTTGCAGTAATCATGCCGCGTTCCGTAACCTTAAGTTCTTCTATAGTAACTGCCTGATATTTTGTTTTTGTAAATATGTCTTTAAGCTTATCTGCAATATCTTTACTTTGAATATCTGTTTGTGAAAGAAGTTGCTTTTTCCCTGTGTTAAGAACAAGAAGCCTTTGACCGGAAGCCTTATGTGCGGATAAAACACCTTTATAACCTAAAATTTTAAACGTATTATTTATTTCAAACTCTTTATCAACATTAGAAAAATCACCTATCTCTTTTGCACTTTCCTGTGCATTATCCCTGATAAATGATGATACGTTTTTAACAAGCGCATCCACATATTTCTGACCGCCTATGGTATTAAAACCAATTATTGCCAGAACTAAAATTACAGCATTAAATATTATTTTAATTAATCTAAACATTACTTGCGCCCCAGTCTACCCTTATTGTAAAATTATAACTATGATAAAAAATGAAATCAACTATATTAATTCTGCCGACGTCAATTTTGAAGATACAACTCCGGTAATGCAGCAGTATTTAACAATAAAACGCGAAAATCCGGGAACTATACTTCTTTACCGCCTTGGAGATTTTTATGAAACGTTCTTTGAAGATGCAGTAACACTGTCAAAAGATTTGGAAATCGCACTCACAGGACGCGATGCCGGCAAAGTATACGGACGGGTGCCGCTTGCAGGAATACCGGTAAAAGCTGTTGACGGGTATTTGCAAAAACTTATAGAAAAAGGCCGCAAGGTTTCTATCTGTGAACAATTAGAGGATCCGAAAGATGTAGCTAAAGGTGAAATCGTTAAACGCGGAGTTGTAAGAACTATTACCGCCGGTACCATTATTGAAGGTGATTACTTAGAGAATAATACCAACAATTACATTTGTGCTGTTTTTGAAGAAAAAGGCAAATGGGGGCTTGCATATGCCGATATTTCAACAGGGGAGTTCAAAGCCACACAGGGAAATTTGAGCGTTGTCAGAACAGAACTTGCAAGGATACATCCGGCAGAAGTTATCGGCCCGTCTGCCAACCAAAAACTTCAGCCGTTTCAAATTGTTCCGGAAGAAGTTTTAAATCTGCCAGAAGATATTACTTCTCTTTATAATTGCTCAAAGGTTCCTGCTAAAGTATTTGAAGAAAAATTTGCATTAAATAATTTAAAAAGTGTATATCCTTCATTTTCAGAAGCCTGGGAAGGCTATAATGAGTACAAGCTGGCATACAGGGCAGCATCCGCCGTTCTGGCTTATGTTTGGGAAAACATGAAAGGACGTCTGCCTAAGTTTGATATTGTTAAAACCTACGAGTTATCAGACTTTTTACTTTTAGATACTGCAACACGCAGAAACCTTGAACTTGTAGAATCTATGCGCGATAAAAGCAGGGTAGGAACACTCTTATGGACCATAGACAAGACTCTAACAAATATGGGCGCAAGGCTTTTAAAAAACTGGATTTGCCAGCCGCTTAAGAGTGTTGATTTAATTAAAGAACGGCAAAATGTAGTAGAAGCATTAATAAATGATTATGATACACGGGATAAATTAACAAGACTCCTTGGAGAACTTTATGATATTCAGCGGCTTTCAACGAAATTGAGTAATGAAAGCGGCTCACCCAGAGATTATCTAAACTTACGGAATTCGCTTGCCGTTATTCCTGAACTTTTCGATACGGTAATGGAGGCAAGAATTACCGTTCTTGACAACGTACTCCACTACAGAGAAAAAATCACAGATTTATATGATATTATTTTAAGAACAATTGATGATAATGCACCTCTCTCGATGAAGGAAGGCGGAATGCTGCGCCATGGCGTCAATGCAGAACTTGATTACTTCCGGGATTTATTAACTAAAGGGAAAGAATGGATTTCGGAATTTGAAGCCAAAGAAAGGGAAAAAACAGGAATCAGTACTTTAAAAGTCGATTACAATAAAGTTTTTGGCTTCTATATTGAAGTAACAAACGCAAATGCACAAAAAGTACCCGATTTCTATGTCAGAAAGCAAACTCTTGCTAATGCCGAACGGTATATTACACCGGAATTAAAAAAGCACGAGGACGATGTTCTTTCAGCTCAGGTGAAGTCTGTAGAACTGGAGAAAAAACTTTTTGCTGATTTTAGAGTATACACAAAAGAGTATGTAGACATAATACGCGACCTGTCCGAAGCAATCGCAAAGCTTGACTGTCTCCTCTCTTTTGCAAATGTTGCGGTTGAATACAACTATGTAAAACCCGAGGTAGATGAAACACTGGAGTTTTCGATAAAAAACGGCAGACATCCGGTTGTAGAGAGAATTTTGCCTCTTGGAGCCTATGTAAGTAATGATTTGGAATTAACCGCTAACACCACCGAAAAAACACAGCTTATGATATTAACCGGTCCTAATATGGCAGGGAAATCAACATATATGCGGCAAAATGCCCTGATAGTAATTCTTGCCCAGATAGGATCTTACGTCCCCGCTGACTATGCAAGACTCGGTATAGTTGATAAAGTATTTACCCGTGTCGGAGCCAGTGATGATTTAACCTTCGGCCGTTCTACTTTTATGGTTGAAATGAGCGAAACCGCCTATATTTTAAATTTTGCAACCGATAAAAGCTTTATACTGATAGATGAAATCGGACGCGGCACTAGTACTTATGACGGGGTAGCAATTGCATGGTCTGTTGCAGAGTTTATTGCAACAAAGATTAAGGCACGGTGTATCTTTGCAACCCATTATCATGAATTGAATGTCATGACAAACAACTATCCGCAAATTAAAAACTTTAGAGTTACAGTCGAGGAACAAAATGGAGAAATTGAGTTCTTAAGAAAGATTGTTCAAGGCGGCGCAAGCAGAAGTTACGGAATACAGGTGGCAAAAATGGCAGGACTTCCTAATAGTGTAATTAAACGCTCTGAAGATTTAATGGCAAGAATGCAGAGAGATATGGCTAAAAACCTCGCCGGCAAGAAAAAAGCCCTGGAGGAAGCGGGAACAGTACCGCAATTGTCACTATTCGGACAAATACAGGAGTAACGGAGCAAATAGATGTTCGATTATATTAAAGGACTGTTGGATGATAAACGAAAAACCGAAAAGGGGTGCTTCCTCACGATTGATAATAACGGTATAGGCTACCGGCTGGAACTTCCATCAAGTGATTATGAACAACTGCCGGATAAAAACAGCGAAATGAAAATTTTTGTTTCCCTGATACATAAAGAGGATACAATGTATTTATGCGGTTTTTTAAACCGCGAAACCCGTGATATATTTACAATCCTTACTTCTGTGTCAGGAGTCGGCACCAAAATGGGACTTACCCTTCTCGGAGAATTTGATTTGTATGAATTAATCTCTCTTGTACAGTCACAAAATTATAAAGAACTAACAAGAGCAAAAGGTGTAGGACCAAAGCTTGCACAGAAAATTATACTTGAATTAAAAGATAAACTAATGAAAGTGAGTATTGCAGGAAATGTTGCAGAAACCTACTCACATATTCCTGCAGAATACGGGGAAGCGGTCTCTATTCTCCAATCACTCGGATATGAAGATAAAGAAATCCAGGATGCATTTAAAAAAGTTTCCGTAAAACAAGGAGAAACTCAGGAAGAAGTATTAAGGGCCGTATTAACAATTTTATCTTTGTAAATTTTCGTTAAGATTTCTTATAATCAGGGCAAAAAAAAATCTTCATTTGATTTAAACTCTATGAAGGTGTCTGTATGATAAGATTTAATAATATAAATAATACTCCAAATTTCAAATCACAGGAATTAATGCAAAGATACGGTTTTGGAGAAAAGAAAGATAAAGATAATTTCCAACTCTCTGTTGGTTATATAAATGACGGGCATGGACAAACAAATAATCAGCTTAGAATCTTGTCCGGAATCGAAGGGGATATCAGGTTTTCGGGCGGCGACGACCAGATTGGTAATGAAAAAAACCACAAGTCAAATGCCGCAACTGTTTTGTTTCTGGAGTTTGCAAAAATTGCAGCCAGAGCCATGGGAAACCATGAAATGGATACTATGACAGATGATTTTTGTGATCTGAATCGTAACCATAAAACCAAAGTCCTCGCGCTTAATTTCCGGGAAAAGCCGACAAGGGCTGATAAAACAGATTTAAATGATCTCTTAAAACCGGCAGAAATTATAGAAGTAAACGGGCAAAAAATTGGTTTAATCGGAGCCTGCCCAAACGATATCTTTGAACGGGTAACTAACCCTGAATATATCAAAGACTGCGAAGTAGACAATTACTATGTAACATTACAAAAGATAAAAAATCAGGTTGACAAATTTACAAAAGACGGCATAAATAAAATATTCCTGCTGTCACACCTCGGACATAACAAGAATAAAGATATCGCAGAAAAAATCGACGGTATAGATGTAATTATCGGCGGACACACACATGAATTACTTAAAGACATTAAAGAAGGTGAAAATCTGATTTACTCACCGTCGGGCAAGCCCGTTATAATAACACAAGCCGGCAAAGACGGGCACAATTTTGGTTTGTTGAACCTTGAATTTGATAAAGACGGTGTTATAAAAAAAGCGCAAAATAACATTCATAGTACACACAATTACCCCAAAAGCTATGTCCATGAATATATATTTAATCAGGTCTTAGGCAAAGCGGAAATTGTAGGAGAAGTAAGCGAAGCCATGGATCCGCCGGAAAATATTTACATTTCCGAAAACCCTCACGCAAATTTTGTCTGCGATGCAATAAGAGAAGTAACCGGGGCTGATATAGGACTATGGAACAACTCGGGAATAAGAAACTATTTTCACGTTGGGCATATAAATAATCGTGACGTAAAAGACATTGCACCGTTTTCTGACGATATGACAGTAGTTCCTGTAACCGAAAAAGAATTGGTTGATGCTTTCAAGCTTGTTACAAAAAGAACTCTTTCAAGAGCCAGCCATAAGCCCGGATTATATGCAGTGTCCGGTCTTAATTACACTGTAAGCAAGAGCAAAAAAGAGCTTGTAGAAATGAACTTCATTGATAAAGAAGGAAATATTATTCCTATTGATATAAATAACCCGGATCCTAATAAAATTTATAAAGTTGCGGCTGACGAGTTCATAACAATGGGCGGGGATGATATCCCCATGCTCGATAAAATCAATCAAGCATATAAAATCTATCCCTATGACAAAGATATAATGGTTTGCCAATACCTGAAAGAGAAAAAAGAACCTGTTCAAATTAATCAGGTCGGCAGATTAAAGATAATTGATTAGATAGAAACTTGTACCTTGCGTAATTCTATTTTCCTAACTCAAATAAAAAGTTGACAAGCCTGTATAAGTATTGTTTCTTACTTAAAGGTAATTTATTATAAATTTCTAAAAAGCGCTTGTCTAATAATTCTTCATTTTCTAAATAACTAAAATTAAACAATTCATTAGGCTCGACTTTAAATTCTTCTATAATTTTCATCAAAGTAGATGTTAACGGAAAACTTTTTCCATTTTCTATATTACTAAGCGTTGGAATCTCTATTCCTATTTTTTCACAAAAGCCATCTTGTGTAAGGCCATATGCTAAACGTATATTTTTTATCTTTATTCCCAAAAGTTTTTTAATTTTATTCATTTTATTATAATAAGATTTTTTATGCTACAGATTAATGCATCGTACAATAAATATATGTATAATTATTAAAGTAAACATTATACAAACAAAATTGGTAGTAAAGTATTAATAGTTTTTTTGTTAATAATTATAAAAACATTGCATATAATAAAATTATAATGTATTATTAATGTACACTTTAAATATACATAAAATAATTAATTAATGTTTTATTATAATTATATGAGTAGTAGAAACATACAGGGGGAATATTATACAAATGACAAATTGGTGTAAAACAGAAAAAACAAAGTATTTGAGCATTCATAATACTACCCCCTCAATTTGTATAAACTCAATACACTATAGTGACTCATATCATAATCATCAATCATCAATACATATAAAGGTTAAGAATGCATCTATTATATCAAAAGAGCATGCTTTCACCACACAAAAAGACGTCAGACGTCATACCTGCAAAACTAATCTCCGGCCTCTCGTTAAGCAGACTAAAATTGCTTAACAAAGGCAGTTTCAATCGCATTACTGTCTAAGGAGATTGACAATCGTTGTTTTGCAGGTCATGATGACTGGTTATCGTCGGTACATCCACTATTCGGCTGCCTTCTTTGTACTTCAAATTGTTTATGTTATACAACAGCCATTTACAACGTTTATCTACAAACAAATGCGGTTCGTCACGGGCGTTGCATACTCGGGCGTTAAACGCGGATATCCGGTTGTGTATCGGCGGATTGTAATCCCGTAAACGAAATTTTACGTCTTTATATCCGTAGTACAAAAG